>DASRCN010000016.1:0-77206 GCA_035653075.1 Chthonomonadaceae bacterium
CGCCGCGCCCACCCCTTGCCCCATTCCCTCCTCGAACCTTCGGAAGAACAGGGGAGGAGTTAGGGGTGGGGGCCTTAAGGCGTATTCTCCTTGCCCCGGTCGTTATCGCTGCCCAGCTCTCCCTTTGTTTTGATCAGGACCCTGCGCAGGACGTTGGCGTGCTCTTCGGCGTCGTGGGCCTGGGTACTGAATCGCTCTGCCGTCCGCTTCTGGCTGCGCTCGTGGGCGCGTTTTTCCATGCGGCGCGACAGGGCGGCGCTCTCCTCCAGCGCCCGCAAGGCCGACCACAGCGCCGCCTCCAGCGCCTCCGTCTGCCCCGCGATCAGACTCTCCACCGAGAAAGCGTGGCCGACGTGGCAGCGGAAGCGCAGCATGTCCTTGTCTTTTAGCTCCCAGAGCGTACCGTGGCATTCCGGGCAGGTAAAGAGCGACGGCTTGCCCGGCATGTGGTCGATCATGGTATGGGGCGCGGTCATATCCGTTATCTCGTCTTCGATCTCCATCTCGTTTCGATCGGCCATATCGTCCACCTCCTCCGCTACGGGCTCGTGGGCCAGCCGCGTCAGCAGGGATCCTATCCCCTCCAGAGGAACAATGTAATCGACGTCGACGTTCTCTATGGCGCTGCGGGGCATGCCGGCATAGAGAGCGTCCTCCGGGTCCTGGACCACGGCGACGCCGCCGCGCGCTTTGACAAACTGCAGTCCCGCCGTGCCATCGTCGAGCGTGCCGCTCAGGATCACGCCGATCACCCGCTTGCCATAGACCCGCGCCGCGGAGCGAAAAAGCGGATCGATCGCCGGCCGGTGGCCGTTCTCGCGGGGGCCGTGGATCAGATGGACGAACCCGCGCCGAATGAGCATGTGCCGGTTGGGCGGCGCGACGTAGACACATCCGTGCTCGATCGATTCGCTCTCGCGCGGATGCACGGCGCGGAGCGGACCGCATCGGTTCAGGATGTCCGGCAGCACGCTGGTAGCATCGACGGGGAAGTGGTGGACGACAAACAGGGCGGCAGGCAGGTCCGGCGGGAGGCTCTGGGCCAGTTGCGCCAGCGCTTCCACGCCCCCGGCGGACGCGCCGATGACGATCATATCGTGTCCGGGCATCGATCAGCTCTCCTTTGCGCGTACAAGACTTCGGAGTATGCCTACGGGCTTTTGAGCTTTACGAGGCGCGGGCGCACACAGCAACCTTACCGGGTCTGTACCACGAAATATTCGAGCAGGAATTCTCTTTTCCACACTTTCCGACCGATTCCTTCCCTTCTACGTGTCTCCGCCAAAAACGTCTTCGGCCCCCACCCCCGCCCCCTCCCCCAACTTTAGGGGAGGGGAGATTCTAATGGACGCTTGTACCGCTACCCCAACTCTCTGTCCCACAAGGGAGGCTTCGGCAAAACCAGGAAAACCATGCAGACTAAAGGCCGTCGCTCGTAATACCGATATAGGAATTATAGGGACTGCCGTGCTCCCGTCGATCTTACCCCTATCGGCAGAGCTTCACGAAGAGAGGGATCTCATGGAACAGCGGATAGAGAGTGAGTGGGAAGAACTGTTTTTAGCGGGCGAGAAGGTGCAGCCGGGCCTCTACCGGCAGCTAGGCAGCGGCCGGGAAGTCCGCCTGGAAGAGGAAGATGTGCTGCCGGCCAGTTTCGACGGTCGGGTCGCCTGCTACATGCGCGTCCAGAACACCTGGAGCCAGCTATCCCCGCAGAAGTAGGCCCTGTAAGACCTCACCCCCATCCAATCGCCGACGCGCTCCCCATTTCCCCTCTCCTTTGAAAGGAGAGGGGGAGACTTCAATTCCAAATCTCCCCTCCCCTAGATTTGGGGCCTTCGACTAACGCTTGATGGCGCAGCCGAAGGCAGCCGTCTCCGTTTGCGGCGGCGCTTTGTCGGCCAGGAGAGCGTCGAGGGTATCGGCCAGGTAATGCGTCTGGACGGCGGCGGCGTCCTGGTTATCGTCGATAGCGCCGTGGTAGCGCGCGACACCCCGCGCGTCGACCACCCAGACCTCCGGCGTGTGGGACGCCCGAAGATGATCGGCGATCACGCCGCGCGTGTCCTTGAGGACCGGAAACGAAAAACCCTGCGCCTTTTCATAAGAGGCGATCTGCGCGGGCGTCTCCCCCCGGTTGGAATCGATTCCCAGGAACCGCACGCCCCTGTCGTTGTAGCTCTGCGCCAGACTCGCCAGGCGGTTTCCATAGGCGCGCGTGACCGGGCAGGTGGTCGAGAGAAACACCAGCACCGTCAGCCTGGAGGCCGCATCGGTGGAGGAAATCCGCTTGCCGCTCACGTCAGGCAGCGTGAAACTGGGGACCGGCTTGCCGATCTCCGCTTTCCAGTTGCCGGCCAGAGCCATCACCAGCGCGTCCCCATGTGTGCTGATCAGTCCGTTCGGCGTGCGGTCGAAGCGCATGGCCCGGTCGATGTCGCGGATGGTTCCGTCCGGCCCGATGATGAACGTGACGCGGTTGGCCATGCCGTATTTGTCGTTGAGAACGCCGTAGGCGCGTGTGACCGTTTTATCGGCGTCCGCCAGGATCGGGAAATTGAGATGTTCCTTTTCGGCAAAGACGTGGTGCGAAGCGACATCCTGCACGCTGATGCCGAACACGGCGACGCCCTTCTTGTGTAATGCGTTGAGGTGATCCCGCAGGGAGCACATTTCCGCCGTTCATCCGGCGGTCAGGTCTTTGGGATAGAACGCCAGCACGACCGTTTTGCCGCGCAGATCGGCCAGGTGATGCCGCTTGCCGTCCTGATCGGGCAGCGTGAAATCGGGCGCGGGCATTCCGACTTCCAGAGGAGCCGCAGCGGTCGCCGCTACGGTCTGCAGGGCCGGTTTCTCGGCGTGCGCCGCCGGCACGAGCGCCGGCAAGGCCAGGGCCGCCAGCCCCAGCGCCCCCCGATAAAGCCCTAGATAAAAAGTGCGTCGCATTCCGAATCCTTTCTTTCTTGAAGAGTTGACGGGCGCGTCCGGTCGCGCTATAATGCCACCAGGCAATCGTTTGCCCACTTTCCTTCTGGAGAGCAGGTTCATACGATGGAAAATGCACTCGAAAACACCGCCCTGGCGCACCATGAGGCCGGCAACACCTACTGCCCTTACTGTAACCGCATGGACGCCTCCTACCCCTTCCCCTGCTCCTGTGGGGGCCTGATTCACGGAGAAGTCGATGAGACCACCGGCGATAACCTGGACTTCATCGAAGTCTGCGATGCCTGCGGCCCGGTGCAGAAATAGCAGTTTCCAGTTGTCCGTTGTCCGTTGTCAGAAAAATCCGGTTTCAAAGGGCGCAGCAAGCAGCGCCCCTACTGGCAACTGACAACTGGAAACTGACAACTAATTCTACGAAGAGAGGAGGGCGCAGCGTTTCGGAGGCAACCGATTTCGCGCTGCAACAAAACGATGTCTCGTAAAACGGCCAGCGTGTTCGGCGCCGCGCTTGTGTGCTTCTGCCTGCTGGGATGCGCCAACAAACCCCAATCGGTGACGTATTTGAAGACACACGCCCTGGAAAACGAGGGCAAGACCATCCGCGTGCGCGGCCAGATCAAGTCCATCGACCCCAGCAGCGATACGATGGTCCTCTGGGATGGGCCGCAGGGCATCTCTCCCCCGGAGATCGAGGTCAATCCCTGCCCGCAGGGCGTGGACAAGGACTATGTCGTGGATGTACAGGGAGAGTATAATCCTGAGCAGAGCAAACTGAGCATGAGCTCCTGCAAAGTGGTGCAGAAGCCCTCGACGCCCTAAATTCCGGCGTTGGGCGTCAGGCGTTTGGCGTTGGGAACCTGACTGCCCGCTTTCGCCTCTTCCCGCTAACCGGGTCAGGCAGGGGAGCCTGGGCATAGGGTCTTTCCCAACGCCAAACGCCTAACGCCCAACGCCAAGCATTCAAAAGATGAGTCTGGAACTGCTTCCCTACAAGGATACCTGGCCGGCGGACGATCCCCACGCCAACTTCAAGGCCGAGGTGGCCTGCTACACGCAGGCCGATCCGTTGCCCACGCTGGAGGGACTGAGCGCCGCCACGGGGATTCCTATCTCCTGCCTGGCCCGCTATGTGCTCGTCAAGTGGGCGGCCTCCGCCGGAGACGCTCTCCTGGCGATGGGGCCGATCGCCCTGGAGCAGATGCGCCGGCACGTAGAAGCCGCCGAGGCGGCGGGGACCGACGCCGCGCGTCTCGAAGCCTATACCGCGCTGAGCCAGATGATCGCCTGGCTCACTGCCGCCGAGCAGGAACCGCCCGCCGGCGCGCCGTGAGGGAGGAATAGCTATGCCTCGAATCGCCGGTAAGTATCTAACCATCGTCTTGATCGCCGGCCTGGTGGGGTTTGTGGTCTTCCTGAATGTCTCCCGCCTCCATCGGAAGGCGCTCTGGTCGGACTTCTACGCGGCGATTCAAAAAGGTGATGAGGCCACCATCCGTTCCTTACTGGACCAGGGTCTGGACCCCAATCGCCCTGCGGCGCGGGGGGCTCCAGGAGGTGGCTGGACGGCCCTGACGCTGGCCGCCAATAGGGATGAATCGCGCATCCTCGATCTGCTCCTGGCTCATGGCGCAAACCCTGAGGCCATAGACGGATATGGCGGCGTCGCCCTGGTGTATGCGGCCCGCCAGGGATATGCAGACTGTGTTCGCGCGCTGCTCGATCGGGGCGCGAACATCAACGCGGGAGATGCGTACGGCTGGACGGCCCTGATGCGGGCTGCACGGTCCGGTAATGCCGATCTCGTCAAGCTTCTGCTGGATCGCGGCGCCAATGTCCATGCCCGCAGCGTCTACCAGGAAACGGCCTTGATATTGGGCGCGAACGACGCCTCCGTCGTGAAACTGCTGCTGGACCATGGCGCGGAGGTAAACGTCATAGACGATTATGGCGATACGCCTCTCCTGATCGCGGCGGCATACGGCGATGGGGAAGGCGTGCGATGGCTGCTGGACCGAGGGGCCGATATCGATCTCCATGGACGGTACGGCTACACCGCCCTTATGGCCGCCGCGCGGGCCGGCTACATGCCGATCGTTCGCGACCTGCTCTCCCGAAGGGCCGCGCTGAACGCGAAAAACGACCGGGGCGAGACGGCCTTGCTTCTGGCGATCCGGGGCATGCAGCCGAAAATCGCGGCCTTCTTGCTCCAGCAGGGAGCCGATCCGGCTACGCAGTATACGCTACGGACATGGACCCCTCTGATGTGGGCGACATTCCGCGGCTACTCGGATCTGGTCCGGGAGCTGCTGCGCAAAGGAGCGCCGGTAAACGCCGTAAATAACGAAGGCAAAACGGCGCTGGTGCTTGCCATCGAGCAGCACCGGACCGATCTGGTTCCAGTCTTGATCGCCCACGGCGCCAACATTAACGCCAGAACCCCCAATGGCAGAACGATCCTGCAATTTGCTATCTATCGCAACGAGCCCTCGGTCGTGTCCGACCTGATCGCCCACGGAGCCGACGTCAATGCCCTGGGAGACCGGAACGGCACCCCGCTCCATACCGCCCTCCAGACAAAGCATCCAGAGATCGTGGCCTTGCTCAAGAAGGCCGGCGCAAAAAACTGAGCATTCTCGAAAAATTCCTTGTATAATAACTCACTTCCCGCACACAGGGAAGTGAGCGCCCATATCGCATCGATCGATCCCTGACCGCAGGCCATCCCAGGCCCTACCGGTCGAGATTCCCCGTTCGCTGGCCCGGCTGCCGGTGTTATTTCCGATACGTCACCTTCCCGCTTTCAAGGACCTTCTGCGCCTTTTTGCAGGGTCATCGCACGCGTGGATGATTGGGAGCTTATGCATTACGATTCCTTTAAATGCTCGATTGCCGCCATCGGCTTTCTCGGCGTAACATTGCTGGCCGCGTTTCCGGCGGTTCTGCGTCACCCTGCCCCTTCCCGGCCTGTTTCCCTGCCAGGCGATGATTCCGCTCTCGCGCCCGCGAATCCCGTCTCCCTCCCCGCCATCCCGCACGGCCTGGATATCGCCTCGTATGCCGGCCCGGTCAGCCTGACGACCTGGCAGCAGTTGAAGCAGGACGGCCTGACGTTCGTGGTCGTCTCCGCCTGGCAGGGCCGGGGACGCAACCGCTACGCGCAGAGCCAGTTGCTCGGCGCACACCTGGCGGGATTGAAGACCGCCGCCTACTGCCTCCTCAACTTCGATCGCTCCGACCAATCCGGCGCCTGGCAGGTACAGCAGGCGCTCGCGGCCATTGGCCCGCAGCCGGTCAGCTTTCTGGCTCTGGATATCGAGACCGTGTTCTTTCCGGCTCGCCTGTCGTCCAAACAGGCTGTGGCGCGTATTCGCGCGGCTATCGCTGCCGTCCGCCAGGCGGGGCTGCAGCCGGTCGTCTATACCGGCCGGCATGCCTGGCACAAGATCACGCGCAACAACGCCGATCCCGATCTGGCGCGCGTGCCGCTCTGGGACGCGCGCTATGCGCCCTGGCTGAACGAAGAGACCGACGACCTGACCTGCGATTCGGATGGTCCCTGGCGGCCGTATGGCGGCTGGCGCCGCCGGATGGGAAAACAGTACGGGTCGGAAAAGTCGCAGACGGGCGAGAGCCTGCGGCTGCAATACGATCTCAATGCGGACCCGGACGTGTTCGACGGCTACGCCTGGCGGCCGGCTCGGGTGGCGTATGCGCCGGTTCTGCTAGCAGCGCATCGTGCCGCGCGAACGCGGCCTCGCCTGCTGGCACGCCTCACCGGCGTGAGAGCTGGAACGACGGCCAACTGTCGAGCTACTTTCGGGAACTAAATTGCCGCCTGTTCCGTTATCCTGCTGATTTTGGCAGTGATGCCACAAACAGTATCTATAAGGAGAACGGAAAATGGCACAGACACTCTACGCAACGTTCCCCGACGTCTCCCTGGCCGAGAAGGCGGCCGGCGCCCTGATGGATCATGGCGTCCGCGCCGAAGATATCAGCCTGGTGAGCAAGAGCTCGGGGAACGTCGCGACCAATCCAGACAGCACTACCGTTGACAGCAACGCCAACTGGAACACCAACAATCCGAATTGGAACAAGGACAACGACCCCAATTGGAATGCGGCTAACGATCCGAATTGGAACGCCAATAACCCCAATTGGAATGCAAACACCAACAGCGCCACGGGCCAGATGGCCTCGGACGCAAGCTGGGCCGGCAATCGCATGGCGCAGGCGGGTGATCAGACCGCGGCCGACGTCTCCGGCGCGGTAGGCGCCCAGAACACGGCCGCCAACTTCCAGAACGCCGCCGATACCCACGCGGCGCAGGCGGACATGAATGCGACCGGCTATACGCCGGCAGCCACCACCTATCCCACAACGGTGGACACGGATACGATGCCGACCACGCATGTCAGCCGTGACACGGATACGGACTACGACACGTCCAACACCGCCGACAAAACGGATTTCGCGGCCAAGACGGGTCTGAGCACGACCACCGCGCCGGATGCCGGCGTGGGCGCGGCCAAGGGCGCGGCCATCGGCCTGGGGATCGGCGTGCTGGCGGCGCTGGCTTCGCTGGCGATTCCGGGCTTCGGCCTAGTGGCCGGCGGCGGCGCGCTGGCGACCGCCATTGGCGGCGCGGCCGGCGCGACCGTGGGCGGCGCTGTCGCGGGCGGTGTGTATGGCTATCTGGTGGATCAGGGCGTCTCCGAGCAGGCGGCGCAGGTCTACAACCAGGCCTACGAGCAGGGCCAGACGATCATGTCCATCCACTACAATCCCAACGACATCGACCAGGCTACCATCGAGTCCATGCTGACCAAGTATGGAGCGACCAACATCAATACGTTTGCGGCCTGACGGCCGGATTCAGGGAAAAGAGGGAAAAGGGAAGAGTAAAACTCTTTTCCGTTTCCCTCTTTTCCCTTTTCCCTTCCCTCTTTTCCCTCTCTTACGGATGCCACTCGTAGCAGCCGATGTCTGTCGAGGATCCGTACGGACGGGAAAACCCGGTTATATCGATCGGGACGGCGGCTAGAATCTCTCCGCGATTTACGGCCGGCGCCGTCGACAGCAGCGTATAGTTGCCCCCGGACGGGTGGACGAACAGACTGGCAAGAGACGCGGAGCGCGAGTGCAGATCGTGCCCCGTCGCCTGCCATTGGGCCAGAGTGAGCACGCTGTTGCCGCTATTGACGGTCACGCGGGAGAGGATATTGTAGTCGCAGTTCGTATCGTTGACGTCGGTCGCGGTGGCGAACTGCAGGCCGCCACGATACGTGCCCTCGTTAAGCAGGATGTTGTTGCGCACGTAGTTCGGGCCGGCGGAGCTGAAAAAGGTCAAGGCCCAACGGCTGCCAGAGGGCATGTCCAGCGTGTTGTTGAGGATTTGCATGCCGCTGGGACCGGCGGCGCCATCGTAGCGCCAGTTCATGATGCCCGAAGCGTAGTTGTTGAAGAGCAGGTTGTTGCAGACGGTCGAGTTCTGCACCCCGTCCATGTTGATGGCCGCTCCACCGCCTGCGCCGTTATTGTAGATAACGTTGTCTCCGATCCATGCGCCCAGGATCAGCCCGGAGCCACCCATGTTTTTATCCCCGTTCAGTTGGATGCCGCAGTCGTGATTATCATGGACGATATTCCCTTCGATGACCGGATTGGAGCAGCTGTTGGAGACGTAAATCCCGTGCTGCGTCCTGCTGCCGAAGCACGTATTGTTCTCGATGAGCAGGTTGTCCGAGAAGTCGGTGAAGATGCCCCACGTATAGTTATGGCCGTAGTGGGCATTGCAGACCGTGATGTTGGGGCTCTGGTCGATCCGAACGCCGGCCCGGTTGGCATAATAGGCGTTGAGGCCGTTCAGGACGATGTAGGAGCAGAAGCTGACCAGGATGGTGTCGCGGTTGTCCGGCCGATCGGTCGTCACGGTGACATTGACATTAGCGCCGGTCGCCTGGATCGTGATCGGAGCGGTGGCCGTGCCGTGAATACCGTACATCGTAAAGCCCAGGTAGCTGCCGTTGCCGACCAGGACGGTATCGCCGGATTTGAGCAGGGGCAGGGCCTTGCGGATTTGCCGGAAGGGATAGGCGGCAGAGCCGTTGTTGGAGTCGCTGCCGTTGGCCGCCACATAATAGGTGGCCGCATGGGCGCGCGTCGCCTGCATGCTCGTCAGGGCCAGGAGCAGGCACAGGCTCAGCCAGAGCCAGGCTCCGGCCCGGCTCCCGCGTGCCGGGAGAGGCGGGAATTGCATCATGTCCTCCTTGCTTGGGCGTCAGGCGGCGAGCGTCAGGAACCATATCCCAACGCCTACCCTAAAGGGGCTACACGCCCAACGCCAAATCCTTAATTCCTTTTTGCCTGCCTGCCGGCAGGCAAAAAGGATTGCGGGAACGCGGCGGCAGAATACTGCCCGGTCGCTCTAGCGAACGAGCATAATAGCCGCGCTAAGTTTCCCTTGTGTGAAAATGCCGATTGGCCTTACAGATGGAAGCTGCTGAAGAAAAGGCGAGGAAACGGCTTGCGTGGATCGCTGCCCATTCGGGTGGGCAACCGGGTCCGAGTGTACCCTGCGCTCCTGCCTGGGAGGCGCATCGCTAGAGGTCGCGTGGCGCTTTCAAAACGAGAATGCCCTCGTTTCCGGCCGGGCCGAGAAGGGCTGTTCTGCAGCGCACTCAGTATTAAAGACGAGATAGAACTCCCAGATAGCACGGGTTCAGAAAAAGAATCCCAATCTTTTCGGATCCCTGGGCAAAAGCGGGCGAAATGGATTTGGCTTGCCTTTTCTTGAAGGGTATAATAGCAGCAGTCGATCGGGTTGCCCACTGCCAATAGAAGGCATCTCTGCTCAATTTATCGCCAGGATGGCACTGCCGGAAGGGAGTCCCATGACAGACCAGGAGTTGGCGGATACGCTCAAGGCGCGCCTCAGCGCGTGGCAAGGATATATGGAGCAGGCGCAGCGTCACGCGCCCGGGAAACCGGCAGAAGAGCCGCCTGTGGAACAGAACACGGCATCCGAGACACCCGTTTTCGCTGAAGTCGCCTTTCCCTCTATTGCCGAGCCTGTTCCGGATAGCCTGATCGAGCGATACGAGGAGCAGATAGCGGATTTACGGGCGGCGCTGGAGCACGAACGCCGTCAATCGCGTTGTCTGTCTGAGACCCTGGCGCGCGAACAGGCTCTCCGCGCCACCGCTTCTACGAATCCGCCGCGTTCGGGCGGCGACCGGCAGCACGAGCGCTACAGCCGCGCCGAGAGCGAGATGCGCTCCCAGATCCTCTGGCTCTTTATTTTGCTGGTCGGCATCGTCTGCTGCCTGGTGTTCTTCATCCGCTAACCGGCGGCTTCGACGATCGTGGCAAAGTCGGCGGCCTTGAGGCTGGCTCCTCCGACCAGCGCGCCGTCGATATTGGGTTGCGCGAGCAGCTCCTGCGCATTGTCCGGCTTGACGCTGCCCCCGTACTGTATGCGTATCGCTTCAGCCGTGTCCGCGTCATAGAGGCTGCCGGCCACTTCGCGGATCAGCCCGCAGACCCGGTCCGCCTCCTCCGCGCCGCACACCTCGCCCGTCCCAATGGCCCAGACCGGCTCGTAGGCAAACACGAGCGTTGCGGCCTGCTCCGCCGCCACATCGCGAAGGGCGGCCTCCGTCTGCTCGGCGACGACCGTATCCGTGCGGCCTTCCTCCCGCTCGTTCAGCGTCTCCCCCACGCAGCAGATGGGAATCAATCCCGCCCCCAGGGCCGCGCGCAGCTTGCGGTTGACGGTCGCATCATTGTCTCCGAAATAGGCCAGGATGCGAGCGTCGAAATCCGGCTCCGGCACGCCGAAGCGGCCGCGCCGCTCCGAGTGGCCGACGATGACGTAGCGGCATCCTAGCTCGACCAGCATCCCCGGCGCGATCTGGCCCGTGTACGCGCCCTTCTCTTTCCAGAAGACGTCCTGCGCCCCCAGCGCGATCGGCGTTTCCCAGAGCAGGCTCGCCGCGGCGGCGAGCGCCGTGAAAGGAGGGCAGACGACGACCTCCATCTTCACGGCGCAAATAAGCCGCTCGCGCAGCTCCCGCAGCAAGGCTTCCGCCTCGGCGATCGTGCCGTTCATCTTCCAGTTGCCTGCCAGAATCTTGGTTCGCACTCTCTACTCCTACGCTCCCACGATCTCCGGCGACACCGTGATCTCGACGTTGCCGCGCACCGCCCTGGAGATCACGCAGTAGACTTCGGCCTTCTGCGCGAAGTCCAGCACGGCTTTCTTCTGTGCCTCATCGTCGCCGGTGAGCGTAATGCGCGGATGGAGATGGATCGCCGTGTACTTCAAGGTCCCGCCCGGCTCCTGGATCACTTCGGCTTCCGCCGCGACGTCGATCCGGGTGACGGGCAGCCGGCGTCTCTCGGCCAGGATCGCCAGCGTCATACTGTAGCAGGAAGCGACAGCGCCCAGTAGCATCTCCTCCGGATTCGTCCGGCCCGGCGCGCCCCCCATCTCCGGCGGGCGGCCGTAATCCAGCTTCCTGCCGTCCTCTGCCGTCAGCGTTCCATCGCCATCACTGTAACCGGTCCAGGCGCTGTTCACCCGAAATACATGCTTCTCTTCGTTCATCCCGACGCTCCTTTGGCCCACTTAGCCCCCACTCCCTTCTCCTCTCCAATAACAAATGCCCCCTCTCCTTCCTAAGAAGAGGGGGTCAGGGGGTGAGGTCTTGCAGCGCGACGACACCGGGCAGCGGCTTGCCTTCCAGGAACTCCAGGGAGGCGCCGCCGCCCGTGGAGATGTGGGTCATGCGGTCGGCATAGCCTAGCTGCTGCACGGCCGCCGCCGAATCGCCGCCGCCAATGATGGTGGTCGCCTGCGATTCGGCCAGCGCTTTTGCCACGGCGCGCGTCCCCTCCGCGAATCTGGCGAATTCGAAGATCCCCATCGGCCCGTTCCAGACGACGGTTCCCGCCTCCTGGATCACCCGGCGGAACTCTTCGGCGGTACGAGGCCCTATATCGTAACCGGCCCAGTCCTCGGGAATCGCGTCAGCCGGAACGACCCGCGTCTCGCAGGCCGCCTCGCCGTCCTTGAACGGATCGGCATTGGAGACGACCACGTCCACCGGCAGGCACAGCTTGCTTCCGGCGGTGGCGAGGACCTCTTTGCAGAAGTCGAGGTTGCTCGCGTCCACCAGCGACTTGCCGACCGATCCGCCTCTCGCCTGGATAAAGGTGAAGGCCATGCCGCCCCCGATGAGCAGCGCATCGACCTTCTCCAGCAGCGCGCGGATCACCCCGATCTTGTCTTTGACCTTCTTGCCGCCCAGAATGGCGACGAAGGGGCGTTTGGGATCGGCGAGAGCGCTGCCGAGATAGTCCAGCTCTTTTTTCATCAGGAAGCCGGCCACGGCGGGCAGAATGTGGGCCACGCCTTCGGTGGAGGCATGGGCGCGGTGCGCCGTGCCGAAGGCGTCGTTGACGTAGACATCCCCCAGCGCAGCGAGCTGCCGGGCGAACTCCGGGTCGTTCTTCTCCTCTTCCGGATGGAACCGCACGTTCTCCAGCAGCACCACGTCGCCGTCGTGCAGGGCGTTCACTCTGGCCGCCACCTCCGGGCCGACACAGTCGGGCAGGAGAGGGACCTCCTTGCCGAGCCATTCGGACAGGCGCTTCGCCACCGGCGCCAGCGAATACTTCGGCGTGACGCCCTCCGGCCGGCCCAGGTGCGACATCAGGATGGTCTTCGCGCCGTGATCGATCAGGTAGCGGATCGTCGGCAGGGCGGCCACGATGCGCGTGTCGTCGGTGATGTGCCCGGCCTCATCCTGGGGGACGTTGAAATCCACCCGCACCAGCGCGCGCTTGCCGCGCACGTCGATGTCCTCGACCGTCTTTTTGTTCATGGCTCCCGCGTCCTTGCTAGAGACCCTTCTGGCCCAGGAACTGCAGCAGATCGGCGCAGCGACAGGAATAGCCCCACTCGTTGTCGTACCAGGCCACGACCTTGACCAGATTGCCGCCGACGGCGACGGTATCCAGCGCGGAGTAGATGGACGAGTGCGGGTTGCCCTTCAGATCGGTGGATACCAGCGGCAGCTCGGTGTACTCCAGGATGCCTTTCATGGGTCCTTCCGCATACTCTTTGGCCGCCGCGTTGACCTCGTCCACCGTCACGTCGCGATCCAGGACGGCCGTAAAGTCCACGACCGAGACCGTCGGGGTGGGGATGCGGAACGCCATCCCGTTGAACTTGCCCTGCAGCTCCGGAATCACCAGTCCGACCGCTTTGGCCGCGCCGGTGGAGGAGGGAACGATGTTCTCTGCCGCCGCGCGGGCGTCGCGCAGGTCTTTGGAGGCCGTGTCCTGCAGCCGCTGGGAATTCGTATAAGCGTGCACCGTGGTGAGAAGGCCCTTCTGGATGCCGAAGCGGTCGTTGAGGATCTTGGCTACCGGCGCGAGGCCGTTGGTGGTGCAGGAGGCGTTGGAGATGACTTTATGCCGGGCGGGATCGTACATCTGCTCGTTAACGCCGAGCACAATGGTCAGATCCTCTTTCTTGGCCGGCGCGGAGATGACGACCTTCTTGACGCCTCGCTCCAGGTGGCCGGCAGCCAGCGTCGCATCGGTGAACCTTCCGGTGGATTCGAGCACGATGTCCACGCCGGCGCTGTCCCACGGGATGGAGGCGGGGTCTTTTTCGGCAAAGACGGCGATCTTGCGGCCGTTGACGACGAAATCCTTGTCTTCCGCAGATACATTGCCGGGAAACGGTCCGTAGGTCGAATCCCATTTAAACAGATGCGCATTGGTGCTCACGTCGGTGATATCGTTGATGGCCACAACGGCGACGTCTTCCGGGTGGCGCTGCAAAATGGTCCGCAGGGTCAGACGCCCGATGCGGCCAAATCCATTGATGCCCACACGTACAGGCATGATCTTTTTCTCCTTCTCTGTTTCTCGTCCGAATGCGTCCGGATTCTAGCACTTTTGATTACGCAGCGTCAACGCCGGTCGTATCCGGCATGCCCTGCTTCCGCGCCAGGATGGCCTATTATAGACGGAGCCAGGAAAGGAAAACATCCGCGAAACGACGGATTGTCGCCTGTCTCATCCGAAGACCCTCCGGGCCATCGCATTTGATTTCTATGCCTGTTTCCCCGTCCCTGGTTTTGGCCGGGCCGTGAACGACCCATCTGGCAGGCCTTCGGCCAACCGCCCTGGCGGGCGGAAAATTCCAAATGCGATGGACCTGCGAAGACCCCCGTTTACACCAGCGGCCGGTTCTGTTATACTGAATACACTACCTTTCGGGAGCGAACGCATGGCCTGGATCAAAACAGTTCGCATGGAAGAGGCCGGTGAGGATCTGAAGGAGGCGTTCAAGGCGCAAGCCAAGCTCTACCCGCCGGAATACGCCGTGCGGGTGGAGGCAGCGGAGCAGTTGAACAAGGATGGCGGGCCGGGCATCCTGGCCTCTCACAGCCTGCTGCCTCAGACCCTCTACCACGCCTTCTCGACCTACGGCACACTGCTCTCGCCGGAGCTGCCGCTGTCGCGCCGCCAGCACGAGATGATCGCCGCGACGGTCTCTGTGCTGAACGACTGCTTCTATTGAAAAGAATCGCACGCAGAGTTTCTGCGTCGTGTTACCGGGGACGAGTCGCTGGTCGCCGCCATCCGCCAGGACTATCGGACCGCCGATCTGGAGCCGCACGATCGGGCTATGCTCGACTACGTGGCGAAGCTGACCCTCACGCCCGCGCAGGTGCAGCGCGCGGACGTGGAGAGCCTGCGTGCGCACGGCTTCGACGATGTCGCGATCCTGCAGATCAACCTGATCGCCTCCTGGTTCAACTATATCAACCGCGTCGCGGACGGCCTGGGCATCGGACGTGAATAGCCCTTCCCCCCTTCATGAATTAGCGCGGCCGACGACCGTGATCGATTCGCTGCGCCTGCGCAAGCGCCTGGGCCTGGAAATCATTCTCGCCAGCGAGACCTTTCAGCACACGGGCAGCTTCAAGTTTCGGGCGGCCTACAACGTCGCCTCGAAGGTCCCGCAGCAGCGCATCCTCACGGCCTCTTCCGGCAACTTCGGGCAGGCGATGGCCTATGCCTGCCAGATTTTAGGAAAGTCCTGCATCGTGGTGATGCCCAGCACTTCCGCGAAGGTGAAAGTGGACGCCGTGCGGGAGTATGGCGGTATCGTGGACCTGACGGACGTGCGGATGAAGGGACGGGCGGAGCGGGTAGCAGAGCTGGCGCGGGAATATCCGGACGCCTATATCGCCAGCGCCTACGACGACCCGCTGGTGATCGAGGGCAACGCCAGCCTGGGAACGGAGCTATGCGCGCTGCCGCGCGCCTTCGATACCATCGTCGCGCCGGTGGGCGGGGGCGGTCTTACCTCCGGACTGATCACGGGCGTGCGCCAGGCGGGGAAACCGATCAAGGTCGTGGGCGCCGAGCCGCTGCAAGGCAACGACGCCGCCCGCTCGCTGCAGGCCGGGAAGCTCGTGCGAAATGAGACGGAGCCGCAGACCATTGCCGATGGGGCGCGGACCATCAGCCTCGGCGCGCACAACTGGGCGATCCTGCATACCGGGCTGGCGGGCATCGTCGAGGTTCCGGAGGAGGCCATTCAGGAAGCGGTGCGCCTGCTCTTCTCGCTGGCGAACCTCAAAGCCGAGCCGACGGGCGCGCTCAGCCTGGCCGCCCTCCTGACCGATCCCGACCGCTTCCGCGACCGCTCCGTCTGCTGCGTGGTCAGCGGCGGCAATGTCGATCCGGCCGTCTATCGGGAGATCCTGGCGCCATGAAAAAGCGGGTTCGTTTACGGACCGGATGCAGCTTATTTGGACGGGCTTTGGAGCGAAGCGATAAGATCGTCGAGCGATTTCTTGCTGCGCTCGGAAGCGAAGGGATGCTCCGGGTCAGGCCGGCCTCCGCCCATGCCTCCCATCATCCCGCCAGACATCCCGCCACCACCGCCCATTCCCCCTCGGCCTCCGCCCCCTTGACCGCCGCGACCGCCCCCGCCTCCACCGCGCTGCGGCTGAAGGTCGTCAAGGGCGTGCTTTTGCGAGTCGGTGAGCGTCTTTTCGATCACGTCCATTTTGGACTGCGCCTCCTGTGCGGGCAGCTTATCGGCGGACTGGAGGGATTTCAGAACAGGCAGGACCGTCTGCGCTTGCTGGGGAGTCAGGCCCTGATTCTGCACCTCCTCGATGATAGAGAGATTTCGTACAAGGCGCGATAAGGCCATCCCGGCGGGCGGCGGGCCGCCCATCCCTCGCATCCCGCCGCCTCCCATTCCTCCAAAGCCTCCCTCGCCTCCGCCACCGCCTCCTGACGTGTTAGCCACAGGCGTGCTGGCCTGCGCCGGGCTATAGGCGCGCACACAGTAGCCGCCGATGCCGCCGATCAGAAGGCTAAAGACGATCGCCGGTACCAGGGGGGACATCGTTCTTAGGGTGGACATGATCGTTCTCCTCTCTGGACGGATCCTGCCGCTTGCGTGGCCGGCCACGGATACATCCCTGGCTGCTTGCTATTGTAGAGGCCAAAGATGAGTAAAGCATGTGACCCGTCCGTTCAGGAAAACTTTCTCAGGTGCCCGCGATGGTCATCTCCGCGATCTGGAGGGTAGGGCTGGCAATGGAGGAGTTAAAGATCAGGTCGGTTCCGATGCGCTCAATACCCTGCAGGATGGCCTCCATGGTGCCGGCGATCGTGACCTCCTCGACCGGATAGGCCAGCGCGCCGTCCTGAATCCACAACCCGGAGGCGCCGGTAGAGAAATCGCCCGTGACCGAATTGCCGCCGCGACCCATCATGTCGGTGACGAAAAAGCCGTTGGGAATCGCGGCGATGATCTCCTCAAGCGTGAGATTGCCGCTCATCAAAAACAGGTTGAACGGCCCGATGCCGGGCACGCCATTGTAGGAACGACGCGCGTTGTGCGTGGATTTGGCCCCGCCGCCGACCTTGCGGGCCGTCGTCGTGTCGTACTGGAACATCTTCAAAACGCCGTTCTCGATGATGACGTTGCGGCGCGTGGGCAGTCCGTCGCCGTCGAAGGGCGCGGAGCCGGCCCCGCCAACCAGCGTGCCGTCGTCGATGAGGGTCACCGACTCGGCGGCGATCTTTTCCCCCAGTTTATCCTTCAGGAACGACATACCCTTATAGACCGCATCGCCATTGACTGCGGCCAGCACGTCGCGCCAGATGCGCGCGGCGACGCGCCGGTCGAAAACCACTGGGGCCGTCTGCGTCGGGACCTTGCGGGCACCCAGCTTACGCACGACCCGCTCCGCCGCCTTCCGCCCGATGCTGTCCGGCGATTCCAGATCGGTGAAGGCTCGCCGGAACGACCACTCGTAGTCCACCTGCTTCTTGCCGTTCTCCTCGGCTAGCGGCTGGCAGAAGAGCGAGCAGCCGGAGCTGTGATAGGAGGCCACGACGCCGCGGGAGTTCGCCAGGACGGTGAAGGTCACGCCGCTGCCGAAGCCTGCGCCCTCGCTGTTGCTGATGCGCGGATCGGCGGCGAAGGCGGAAGCTTCGCACGCTTTGGCCAGCGCGATCTTCTCCTCTGTGGGCACGCTCTCGATCGTCGGGTCGTACAGCTTCAGTTCGGGCCTGGCAGGCGGCTTCTCTGCCGCTTCGGCCAGGCCGTTTTCCGGCTTCTGATCCGCAGAGGCGGCCAGTGCCACGGTGGTCTTGGCCAGTTGCTCCAGCGCCTCCGGACTGAAATCGGACGTGGACGCAAAGCTCTGGCGCTTGTCCACGAAGACGCGCAGGCCCAGCCCCTTGCCGCCCGCCTGGGTCAGTGTCTCGATCTCGCCCCGGCGTACCTGCACGCTGAACTCGGTCGCTACCTGCAGGTAGACGTCGGCCTCGTCCGCTCCGGCTTTGCGCGCCCGCGCCACCACATCCGCCGCCAACTGCTCGTAATCCATTCCGAACCTCCACCTCTACCCGCCTCTGGTACCCTCTGCCAAGCTGCTAAAAATAAACCACCCGCTCGCTCCGCGAGCTAGAGCCACAGAGGACACAGAGACCAGACACAGAGAAAAGCCAGAAAAAGAGAAGCAGGTTGCACTCTAGTAAAGCCTCCCCCTTCTATCGATTACGAGGGAGAGCACAGAGAAATGCCAGGAACACCGACTCTGCCACGTGAACGTTTTTCTTTTTATCTCTGGCTTTTCTCTGTGCTCTCGCTCGCCATGTGTAAGAGGGAAAGGCTTGCTATACGTACGGCCCGATTCTGTTTTTCTCTTGGCTTTTCTCGCATTGGCTTTTCCTCTGTGTCCTCTGTGGCTCTAGCGAAGCAGGTGGTTTATCTCCTGCAAACCGGGGGTACGTACAAGAGGGCATTTAACTGAGCTGGCAGTTGCGACCAGTCGGTGAGGATGGCGGAGACGCCGGGCACGGGATCGACATGCCGCTCGGGGGACAGCCGGGCCTGAATGACGCGGGCGCCCGTCTGCAATGCCCACTGGATCGCGTCGGGATGATCGTCTACCACGAGCGCATGGGCTGGCTCGGTTCCGATGGCCGCGAAAAGCCTCTCATAGAACTCCGGACCTTCTTTGGCGCAGTCGATTCGGTCCGGCCCGAATAGGCCGGATACGAAACGATCCAGACCGGCGCCCTGCAGGGCAGACTGTAGATAGCTCGACTCCTGGCCGGAAGCCATCAACATGCGGTAACCGGCGGCGTGGAGAGAGGCCAACACTTCCCGCACGCCGGGAAAAAGCGCATTACACCGGGCGAGCGCCTGGCGCTCTGTATCGACCGCCAGTCGGGCGGCGTTGGGCGGAACGAGCAGTCCCATCCCGCCGAACAGCAACTCCACCGCGCGAGGGCGGACCTCCTCCAGCCAGGCGCAGTAGCCCGCCAGCGGCTTCCGATAGAAGCGGGCGAGATAGTCCTGCTCCAGCGCCTGCAGCATCGCGATGGCGCTTTTTGCCCAGGCTTCCTCCTCGCCGCCGTACTGTGGCGCCAGAACCGCCCCGATCGCCCGCGTGTACTGTGTATTGAACTGGAACTGGTCGCTAAGCGTATCGTCGAAGTCGAGAAGGATAGTGGTCGTTTTCACGTTCGTACCGGCCACGGGATCGTCGCTTTGACTGAGAGGTGTCGGGTATTAAGTCTTGGGACCTAACCCCCAAGATCTACGAGTAATGGTATACCATATCGCCATCGGCCGACACACGGTCCCATGTCCTACGGGCGCACTGACAGAAGCTCGCGGGGCACGAATGGTGGCCATGCAGGCGCTCACCTTCTCGCGGCTTCCCATTGCGCTAATGAATCTATCTTACTTGATGACTGGCGTCAGGGGGCGGGCAACGCAACAATACCGCCGGCGGCACGAGACTATGAAGTCCTGCCTGGTTGGCTCAGTGTCCGTTTCCGCTGTCGGTTTGGGGCGGCGCGAAGGGCGGCTGCGCAGGATTGGCCGGCGCTTGCTGGCTGCCCGCCGCAGGATAGTCCGGGGTCGGCTTGTAGTTCTTGGCCCCTTTCTCCATCCAGGGCGGCACGCCGGGAGTATAGTGGACGCCATAGGGGGTGTGCGGATTGGCGAAGTAGACCATGCCGCCCACCACGCCGGCTACGACCACGGCTAACGCGACGACGATCACAATGGGATTGATTTCCTTCTTCATGGTCGAATCTCTCTTGTGACGGGGTTTCGGGAAAGAGTTGCTAGTTGCTAGTAAAACCTCACCCCCTATCACCACGGGCCTTGCGGCCCTGCCTCTCCTTCGTAAGCAGAGGGGAGAGAAAGGGCGCAGCAAGCAGCGCCCCTACTAGCAACTAGCGACTAGCAACTAGCTACTGATTTACTGGCGCTTATCCCACATACCGTTCGGCCAGGGACCATCCGGCGGATCGCGCTTGGTCGGATCGGTCGTCTGGTCGCCCTGCGGCGTGCGGGTCTGGTTCTCGCGCATCCACTTGGCGTGACCATCGCAGAGGGCATAGTTGCTGCCCAGCGAGTGCTCGGTCGCGCCGCCGCCCTGCATGTTGAACTCGCTGTAGTCCCAGAAGACTTCTGTCGCCCAGCCTTCACTCCACTGATGGTACCAGTTGGGCCGCTCCGCGACGAAGATCGTGGTGGCCGGCGCCGGGATGGTCGCCTCCGCGGAGGCCGCCGGAGACATCAGGTAGCTATACGAGTTGCTGCTCCAGCCCCAGTCGGATTGCGGCCAGCGGAAGTTCTGGCTGTAGGTGACTGGGATGGCGGGCTGGGAGGGATTGGCCGCATCCTGGCCGCGACTCCAGGCATCGTCCGGGCACTTCCAGATCTGCTTGTTCTTGATGTACGGATCGACCGCTTGATGCCAGGGAATCCACTGAGGCGACCAGCCCCAGGTCCAGCTATGCACGTCATCATAGTCCTGGACATACATCATTTCTCCCAACATGACCTGCTTTATGTTGGAGAGGCAGCTCGTCGCGCGGGCTTTCTCGCGCGCCTGAGCGAAGACGGGGAAGAGAATCGCGGCCAGTATGGCGATAATAGCTATGACCACGAGTAGTTCGATGAGCGTGAAACCGCGTTCACGCCGTTTCCATGGGAGCATCCTCAGTTCTCCTTTCTTGTCTTCAGGTGTGTGTTCTCGCCGGGGCAGGCCCCAGCGTCGTGCCGGGTAGAAGGCTCACGGGCAGCGCCTCTTCACGGACGCCGGTGGCGTGGCCGGTAATATACTGGTCGAGCAGATGGACGGCGGCATCAGCGACGGCCTGGAGGTCTACCTTCACCGAAGCCGCCAGATGGCGCGTGGTGGCAGGCCAGTAGACACCGTCGTAGCCGATAATGGAGAGTTGTTCCGGGACCGCAATGTCCAGGGATTCGCAGTGTTCGAGAACCCAGTAGGCGACCCGGTCACGCCAGCAGAAGATCGCGGTGGGCGGGTCCGGAGCGCACAGCAGGCTTTCCAGCAGCGGCCGCATATTCCCGTGCAGCGCCTTCACATGGTCGTCCGGGATCGAAACGCCGTGCGGCTGCAGGTACGTACCCAGCAGGTGCGCGCGTTCCTGGGCGTCGCTCAAAGCTTCCCCTTCTTCCACGATCGCCGCGATTCGCGTATGCCCCAGCGACACCAGCGTCTCCGCCACCTGGCGCATGCCGGATTGGACGTCGTCTTTGACCGAGGACAGCTTCCCCTCCGTATCTCGCGCGCCCAACAGCACCACGGGCAGCCGGGAGGCGCGCAGCAGAGGCAGCAGCGGCTCCGAGGGCAGCGGCGCAAAAAGGAGCAGCCCGTCCGCGCGCCCGCCGTAGAGGGCGCGGTAGGTCTCCTGGGGCGAGCGGCTGAAGTCGCAATGCACCAGGACATCGTATCCATAGCGCCCGGCCGCAAGCTCGATCGCCGTGGAGAGCTGGTCCATGTAAATATCGTTCACCCCGCGATGCCGGAACGCGTTAAAGAACGAGAGGACATGGGTGCGTCCCCGCTGCATGGAGCGGACCAGCAGGTTAGGAACGTAGTCCAAGTCCTCGGCAGCCTGCTTGACACGCCGGTACGTCTCCTCCGAGATACGGTGCTGGCTCGCCTTGCCGCCCAGCACCAGCGAGGCGGTCGCCAGGGAGACCCCGGCGCGCTCGGCTACCTGATTGAGAGTTGTCCGCACGTTCCTGGCAGGGCGCATGATATCCTCGGTGCTAAAATACTTTAGTCCCCATTATATAAAAGTTTTTTTCGCCTGTCAAGGGGTTTGCTCAAGTATTTTAGCAAAATTTTTATGACTGTCCGCTTTTTGGCTTCGGAAAGCGTGTGTGAAGCGCGCCCGGCGCGACTGCGCCTCCCTGCGAGGGACTTTCGTCCCTCGTACAGCAAAATTTTCTAGACCGAACGGTTCCGATAAGCGCGCGGACTCAGACCGGTCAGGCGCTTGAAGCGCTGCGTGAAGTAGAAGGGCCAGATGATGAACGGCTGGCGGAGCCGTCTCCCATTTGGGCAACATTCGGTATCCTTTTAGCAGAAAATTATAGCTTTTCAGCAGCTTTTAGCCTTCTCAGCGCCTTCAAACAGGTGTATATTAAAGGAGCCGGCCTGATTTCCTGTCGGAGCATCCATGGTGGCCAAGGACCTGAAAAGGAGACCTCTATCGTATGGTGATGGCAACTGCATCCCTGCTGACCGAAGAACTGGTAAAGCAATTTCATAAAAACGGCTATCTGATCCTGCGCCAGTTTTTTACGCCGGAGGAGATAGACGAGATCCGGGAGACGTTCATGGCGCAGAATGCCGATGGGCCGGTGCCGGGCCTCTCAGAGATCAGTGCCAATTATGCGCCCAGCGATCCGCTCTCCTTCTATCCACGCATGATGCATCCACACCGCCATCCCGAGCTGCCGGTCGGCCCGCTGTCCCTGCGTTGCATGCTGGATGCGCGCATCGAAAGCGTGCTGCGCGCTCTCTTCGACGACGAGCCGGTCGCCGCGCAGAGCATGTTCTACTTCAAGCCGCCGGGAGCGCGCGGGCAGGATCTGCATCAGGACAACTACTACCTGCGCGTCAAGCCGGGCACCTGTATCGCCGCCTGGTTGGCGGTGGATAAAGCCGACCCGGAAAACGGCGGCCTGGTCGTCGTGCCCGGCTCCAGCACGCTGGACATCGTCTGCCCGGAGCGCGCCGATCCGTCCGTCTTCTTCACCACCGATCACGTCTCCGTTCCGGAGGGCCTGGAAGAGGTTCCGCTTACGCTGGAGGCCGGCGACATGCTCTTCTTCAACGGCAGCCTGATCCACGGCTCCTATCCGAACCAAAGCGAGCGCTTCCGCCGCGCCTTCATCTGCCACTACGTGCCTGCCGCCAGCGCGGAAGTCTCGCGTGGTTATCGTCCGCTTTTGCGCTTCAACGGGGAAGAAGTCGCCATGAACGATGCGACCGGCGGCGGACCCTGCGGCGTCCCGCACGAAAACCTCGCTCCACACTGATCCCCTTGCCCTCGTACAATTTTATGCTATCATAGTGATAACATACCGAAATGGATGGAGGGCTATAGCTATGTCTCAAGTACTGGTACGCGAGGTCGATCCTGTTGTCCTTGAGAAGCTGAAAGCGCGCGCCATGCACAATGGTCGCTCCCTGGAAGCCGAGTTACGCGTCATTTTGCGCCAGGCCGCCGGCGTCGATATGGAGGCCGCCCTGCAGGAATTGAAGCGTATTCAGGCGGACTTTGCCGGCCGTACTTTCTCCGACAGCACGGAGTTGTTACGAGAAGATCGGCAGCGTTGATGACTGCCGCTGCCTCGCTGCCTGTAGACGTGGTGGTGGATGCCAGTGTCGCCATTAAATGGCTGCTGGTCGAAACGAACTCACCAGAGGCGCTTAAGCTATTGGCTGGTACAACGATCTTGCATGCACCGGACCTTTTGTTGCCGGAGGTCGGCAATATCCTTTGGAAGCGGGTGCGGTCCGGTGAAATATCCGCAGAAAAAGCGAAGGAACTGCTGGATTGGCTCTCCAAACTGCCGATCCTGCTCTATCCTTCTCAGCCGCTTATGCTGGCGGCCGTAGAGATCGCCTGCCAGTACGATCGTACGGTCTATGACAGCCTCTATATAGCCCTGACGGTTCAGAAAGGCTGTGTGCTGGTCACTGCCGATGAAAAGCTCAGGAATGCCTTCACCGGCACAGCTTTGGATTCCCACTTGGTTTTAGTGCAGACACTTTGAAAGGTGCCAAACAATGCTCTTTATGGTCATCGAGCGATTTCGGGACCGTAACGCCGAGGCCGTCTATCGCCGCTTTCGAGAGAAGGGACGCATGCTGCCGGACGGTCTGAAATATCTCGATAGCTGGGTAGAAGCCAACTTCGACCGCTGTTTCCAACTGATGGAGTGCAATGATGTGCGCCTGCTCCAGCAGTGGGTCGTGCAGTGGCAAGATCTGGTCGACTTTGAGATCGTTCCCGTCGCGACCTCGAAAGAGGCCAGTGACGTTATCGGCCCACTGCTTTGATACCGAATCTGCCCCTGTCTGGAAAAAGCCCGTAGCAGCAAACGCCTCCAATCCGCGCAGGACTCTCTACCACCTCAGCTACAACCGTGCGAAAAGGAACCGGATTTCATGCGCCTTAGAAGAAGAAGACAGGTTCTTTGTCACCTGCTCTACTATTGTTTTCCAGCGCTGCTGGTCGCTCTGCCGGGTAGCGTCAGGGGAAGCGGTAGGCAGGCGTCGGCGCAGGTCGTTACAACCGGGACGCTATTGGTCTCCCTGGATGCGCGCGATACCAGCGCAGGCACGGCGACCTGGGAGAACACCGGCTCTCTAGGCGCATTTCATCGGGTCGGGGCGCCGGTCATGCGTACCATGCAGGGCGCGCGCGCCGTCTGCTTCGACGGCATCCACGACGCTTACCAGGGTCCGGCGTCTATACCTGTCATCGAGGGGCAAGGCACGCGCAGCATCGAAGTCTGGGCCTATGCGTCCGCGATCGCTGCCGGCGAGGAGACGCTGGTCGCCTGGGGCCGCCGTGGCGGGCCGGCGGGCGCCAACATGGAGTTCAGCTATGGGCGCAGCCCGAACTATGGCGCCGTGGCGCACTGGGCCGCCGATATGGGCTGGAACGGCGTGCCGGCGCCCGGCCAATGGCATTATCTCGTTTACACCTACGACGGCACGACCGCCCGCATCTACGACAACGCGGCCGAGAAGAACGCGCTTCGCGTGCGTCTGCGCACCGCGCCCGGCTACAGCGTCAACGTGGGCGTCCAGAACAGCGCGCAGGGCGGCCTCCAGTTTATCAACGAGTATAATGGCGAGTCGATGGGCGGTAAGCTCTGTATTGCCGAGGTGCGTGTCGAGACGGGCGTTCTGACAGCAGAGCAGATCCGCCATAACTTTCAAGCTGAAGCCCAACGCTTTGGGGCGACCGCGCTCACCTCCGCGCGTGACCTGCTCCTGAACTCGGGAATGTTGCGCTTAACAACCAGGTCCCTCACGCTACAGGTATCCAAAGCCACCCAGGAAGCCTTCTCCCTGATGCCGGTCGGGACCCGCTTCGATTTCCTGCCCTCCGACCGGCTGGAGGGGCGCGCCTTCGACGGCTTTTATCAACTGGGCGACATTGATTTCCGTACGCAGACGCCCGGCGGCTCCTGGCAGTCCTTCTCGACGGCGGCGCATCACGCGCCAGTCCGCCCGCTCCCGCTGGCCGGAGGGCTTGCGGCGGATTTAGCGCCTTCCCTCGGTCCGGGCTGCCCGCTGCAGGTGACGCGGGAATGGATCGCGCAGGACGGCGACCTGGTGATGCGCTTCGTTTTGCGCAACCCGACGGCGCAGCCGGTCACGCTGGGCGCGTTCGGCGCGGCGATGGTCGTCAACAACATCCTGACGGGCCGCTCGCTCGAAGAGACGCACGAAAAATGCGCCTTCGCCGATCCTTACGTGGGCGGGGAGGCCGGCTACCTGCAGGTCACCCGCCTGAACGGCAAAGGGCCGGTCTTGCTCGTTCTGCCGGAAAAGGGGACCGGCTTCGAGGCGTACCGCCCGCTCCACGATGACCCGACGCCGCGCGATGTCACCTTCGAGGGCTTTTATGAGTGGACCGTCCATTCTCGCGCCTATGCCGAAGATGAGTGGAAGTTCGCGCAGGAGGAGTGGAACACGCCGACCGAGCGCGTCCTGCAGCCCGGCGAAAGCGTCTCCTACGGGTTTCGCTTCGTTTTAGCGCCCGGCGTGCGCGGCATCGAGCCAACGCTGATTTCCCGGAAGCGCCCGGTCGTAGTCGGCATTCCCGGCTATGTGCTGCCCACCGACCAGCAGAGTGCATTGTTCGTCCACGCGCCCTCGGCCGTTCGCAACCTCCGCGTCGAGCCGGCGGGCGCGCTACGGATCGCGGCAGCCGGCAGGACCGTCCACGGCTGGCTGAGATATGCGCTCACAGGCATCCAGGCGGGCCGTTGCCGCCTGACCCTCACTTATAGGGATGGCGTCCGCCAGTTCGTCCACGTTTTCGTCACGCCGCCCGCCGCCGAGCAGGTCCGCCGCTTCGGTGCGTTCTCGGCAGCAAATCAGTGGTTCACCGATCCGATCGATCCTTTCGGGCGCACCTTCTCCTTTATGCCCTACCTTCTCACCATCCACCGTCAAGTCCTGCAGCACCCGGCGACCTGGATGGTCGGCTTGAGTGACGAGATGGGCGCCGGACCCAACCTGGCGATGGCCGTCAAGAACCTCGGCCAGCCAGACCCGCAGCAGATCAAGATGTTGGAACAGTATGTAGATCATGCGCTCTGGGGCCGCCTGCAATATCCCGACTACGGCGTCCGCGCGAGCCTCTTCTACTACGATCCGAAAGCGTTTCCGAACTACTACATCATTCGCAGCGGCTGGGACAAGGCGCGCTCCGAGACCACCTGGCGCTCGTTCAACTATCCGCACCAGGCGGCGATCTACTGGTGCCTCTATCGCCTGGCGCGCGACCATCAGGGACTAGTGACCGCGCATCCCTGGAGCTGGTATCTGCGGCAGGCGTATCGCACAGCGATGGCGATGGGTACGCATGCCGGCCCACCTCCCGGCGGCCTGCAGCAATTCGGACAGATGGTCGGCGACGTTTATCTGCGCATCATTGAGGATTGCCGGCGGGAGGGATGGACGAAAGAGGCAAACGATTTGGAGGGCTATGAACGAATCCGCGCGGAGCACTTCCGTTCGCTGCAATACCCGTATGGCAGCGAGATGCCCTGGGATTCGACCGGGCAAGAGGAGGTCTATCTCCTCTGCCGCTATTTCGGCTTCGACGACAAGGCGCAGATGACCGTGAATGCCGTGCTGGCCTACGATCCCACGGTCCCGAACTGGGGCTATAATGGCGCGGCCCGGCGCTACTTCGACGAAGCGGTCAACCAGACGGAGTGGCCGGACATCATGCGCCTGCTCCACCACTACGGCGGCGGCATGAACGCCATTCCCGTCCTGGCGTCGTATCGCGACCATCCGGACGACTTCTACCTGCTGCGCGTTGGGTACGGCGGCACGCTGGGCGCCCTTACAGACATCGACGATGAGGGGTTCGGATCGCAGTGCTTCGACCCGGATCCGGCCATCATGCGCTTCGACCCCTATGTCGGCGACTACGGCATCGAGTTCTATGGCTTCGCCTATAACACAGGCGCCTACATCGTCCACCATCCGGAGTTCGGCTGGATGGGCTTTGGCTGCAATATCACGCCGCAGGGAGCGCGTATCGCGGTCACGCCCTGCGACGCCTTCCGCAGCCGTCTCTATGTCGCACCTTTCGGTCTCTACCTGACGCTGGATGCCGGAACGTTCCAGCGTGCCCTTATTGATCCCGCTCACAAAACAGTCCGCCTTACGCTATCTCCACGAACGTCCGCGACACCTACGGCCTTGCTTCGCATCCAAACCGCCAGATCGCAAGCCCGATCACACGCCTTCGCTCCCACACCAATCCTGGCTACCGTTCGCGGCGCTTACGCCATCCCGCTTTCGGAAAGACCGGTCACTATCCTCCTGCGTGCGGTCAAGTGACCGGCCTGTACAAGCGGATGTATCCCTTAATCGGAGTTCCAAACATAACGGGTGTCTTTCTCAGAAAGCGGGATGGCAGCCGCACAGCCGCGAAGTGTCAGATGCTCCAGCCCGGCGCGCAGCTCCGCTTCCGGCAGCTTGAGATGCTTTGCCAGGAGAGCCGGCAGAGCATATTGGGCGTGGGGCAGATAAGCCAGTAGGAACTGCTCCAGGGCCTGTGCGCGCGTCATCTGCTCTGCGGCCTGCACGTGCTGTGGATACTGTTGCGCGACCAGCGCGTGATACATCTCCTCATCGTTTTTGGAGAACACTTTCGCGAGGAGGAGTCGGGTATCCAGTTCCTCAACTGCCTTCAGATAGGCCGCGCGCTCCGATTTTCCCATCGGAAAACCGGCCTGCCGGCGCAGCTCGCCTGTACTCAGCGCCGTGCCCCCTGCCTGCAGTGCCTCGCCGATCCGAAACGCATCCCGCGAAAGCTTGCCGGCCTCATAAAGCTCCTCCAGCGGTCGCAGTTCGCCGCGAAGGCGGAGCAGCGCCGGCAGAAGGTCCCAGCGGACCCAGGTCGGGCGGCTGCGCACGATGGCCGTATAGAAGGCCGCCTCCTGCCTGCCGAGATACCACCGCCAGGTATAGACCTCGCCGGAAGGGCTGTCCCACTCTGAATCAGTCTTAGTCTCCGGATCGCCCATGTAGGCGGAAAAGAGATTGGGAATCTCGGAAGAGACCGGATACAGGGTCTCCATGCCTACCTCCTCGATCAGCGCCACGGCCTCTTGCGGCGACTGTATCCGTGTTTCGGGCGTCTGCCGCCAACATTCCAGACGGCGTACTTGATGCTTGTCCATGAGAATTCTCCTAAAATCAGGCAGACGTCGCCTCGGCATACGCGAAGATATAGCCATTGCAGTCCTTGAAGGAGAACTCCTTCGCGCCGTAGAAGGTCGTGTGCATCGCCTGCACGATCTCGACTTTGCCCTGCAGCTCCGCATGGAGGGCGTCGATGTCCTCGACAACAGTGTAGAACGTCTGCGAAGTCCCGATCGGCACGTCCTGTAGGGCCGGTATCTCCTCCGCCATACTCTGCCGCGATTGAAACATCAGCGTCACATCGTCTCGCTTCAATTCGGCCCATACCGCCGCGCCCTGTTCTGGGTACTTGTCTTTCAGCGTGAAGCCGAGATGATCGATGTAGAAGGCGATAGTGCGGTCGACGTCCTCAGTCATCAGGTTGGGAGTGATCTGTTTCAGCATGGTCGTTTCCTCCATATCGGTGTTGGTAGTTAGAGGATACGGCAGGCGTGTGACAACCCTATGGCAACAGCAGATAGCGATCACGAATATTTTTCTAAAATCTTGCGCGCCTCTTCGGCCAGCCGCTTTTGCAGAGAAGGCGGCTCCAAAACGCGCACCTGCCCGCCCCAGCCGAGCAGCCACGGAAGCACCTCATTCTCATGGCGTGCCCGCAGCGTCACCAGTACGCCCTCCGGCGTCTCCTCCGTCGCCGCGATATAGAACGAGCGAGACTCTTTTACCCAGGGCGTGACCGAAGGATCGAACAACGCCCGGATCACCACACGGCGCTTCTCCTCAGCCTCGATCCGCTCCATACGAAAACCCGGCGGGCGCGCGAACGTCTTCTCCAGCACGTTTAGATGCCGCATGCGGTCGAGGCGGAAGTGGCGTATCTCCCGGCGGGTGTGGCAGTAGGCGGTCAGATACCAGGTATCGGCGGCAAAATAGAGGCCATACGGATCGGCGTCCCGCACGCTCTCGGCGCTGTCGCCCTCATCGGTAAAGCGCGTGTGGTAGGAGAAGCGGATCGTCTTCTGCTCCAGAAGCGCCCGGCGCAGCTGCTGCACCGCATCCGGATGGCGGGTCTCGTCGGAGATAGAGAGAATGTTGCTGCGCAGATACGCCACCTGCTCGCGCAGGGTCTCCGGCAGGACCACCTCGATCTTGCGTCCGGAGGACTGCGCGGCGAGACGGTACTGCGCGTCGAAATGGCGGGCGATGAAGTCGCTGCCGAGCAGTAGCATAGCCGCCTCATCCTCCGTGAAACTCAAGGGTGGGAGGAAGTAGCCTTCGATCAGCGCGTAGCCGCGGCCCGGAACGGAGATCAGCGGCACGCCGACCTCACACAGGGCCTCCATATCACGATAGATCGTGCGCTTGCTCACCTCGAACGTGGCCGCCAGATCCTCCGCGCGCCGCGTCCGCTTGCCCTGCAGCTCCAGTACGATCGCCAGCAGTCTGTCCATGCGATTCATAGAATTTCTCTTCGGTAACGATTGCCGGCTAGTTCGCCAACGAATACGGTTTGTCCTTGCAAGGCGTCGAGCGGCTCTGTAGGATGTATACTTTACATGGAGGAGATCATGTACATTCCGGCCTGGTTTCGAGAAGAGGATACAAGCGTTCTGCACGACTTGATGCGCCAGCACAGTTTCGCCACACTGATCACGACGCCGGAGGGGCGGCCTTTCGCCAGCCACCTGCCCTTTCTTCTGGATGCGGAGCGCGGCCCCTACGGAACGTTGTGCGCGCACATGGCGCGGGCCAACGCTCAGTGGCGGCATTTTGAAGACGGCCAGGAATCGCTCGTGATCTTCCAGGGACCACACACCTATATCTCGCCCTCCTGGTATGCGGACCATCTGAGCGTACCCACCTGGAACTACGCGGTCGTTCACGCCTACGGCAAGCCTCGTCTGCTGGGCGAGGCCGAGACCCGCGCCTTGCTAGCCTCCCTGGTTGAGACCTTTGAGGCGCCGCTCGAGCCGCCATGGAGAATGGACAGCCTCCCGGAGGAGACCATTGCCAAAATGCTGCGTGGACTCGTCGGATTCGAGATCGAGATCGCACGGCTGGAAGGCAAGCTCAAGCTCAGCCAGAACCGGTCGGAAGCCGACCAGGAGCACGTCGTCGAGGTCTTACAAGCCAGCGGCGACCCAAATGATGCTGGAGTCGCCGCCTGGATGCGCCGGGTTCGGAACGCAGGCCCGTCCGATTAGTCCATCTGAGATTCCGACCTGGCCGTCAGCGTCTTCCTAATAGCGTTTCCAGTCCGTTTGGCGGAAACAAAGCTACTGCCAGGCTTCGCTCCCAACAAAATAAGCTCGCTTCCAGGAGGATTGACAGCCCGTCGCCCGTATAAGTTCCGCTCGAAGCCAGGAGAGAATCGGCGGCAGATCTCGCCGCCAGGGAATGTGAGGAGGCCATCCATAAGGGGGATGAACGCCACAGGCCCTCTCTGCTAGCAGAGAGGGCCTGTGTATCACCTATGCCGCCCGAACGGGAGGCTATGGGGTCACGTGGACCTTGAAGGTCGTCGTCGCCGGCGGCTTGAGGCCGTAGAGATCGCTGGCGGTGACTGTCACCGTATAGTCGCCCGGTTTGTAGTAGGTATAGGTTACGGAACGGCCCACGCGCTCCTCGACGATCTGACCGGGAGTGGTGCCAAAGTCCCAGGAGTATTTGAGCGGCGTGCTGCCGGCGTGCGCCATCGCGGTATAGCGATAGGCCTGGTTGCGCGGAACCGCAGGCGCATCCGGCATCGAATCCATCGTGATTGGCGTGGAATCGTCCACCACTCGAATTTCTCCGAGATTGAGCGTGCCGGGCTGATCGCCGAAGATACGGATCTCTTTGATCTGGGCGCCCGCCGGAAGGCCTTTAATGGCGGCGATAGGAATATCGACCAGACGCCAATCGCCATCCAGGGGAGCGTATGTCAGCGGCAGCATGGTAGCGATCGTCTGATTGTCCGTCGTCACCAACTGCAAGCGCAGGTTCTGGATGGGCTTGGCCGGCTCTGTCCGCCGCTGTACGGTCTGCTGGGTGCCGTTGGCTCCTCCCGCGGCTCCCCCCTTACCAAGACCGCCAAATCCACCAGGAGGGCCGCCGGGAGAACCGGGAGGGCCACCGAAACCGGAGCGGCCCCCTCCCGCGCCTCGACCGCCGGGAGGACCTCCTCCCAAACCACCCTGACCAAAGCCGCCAGGTCCAAATCCACCAGGAGGACCGCCGGGAGGGCCACCCTGCCCACCAAACCCGCCAGGCGGGCCACCAAAGCCGGAACGGCCACCTCCGGCAGCTCCCCGGCCGCCAGGACCAGGTAATCCTGGAGGACCGCCCTGCCCACCAAACCCGCCGGGCGGGCCATTCAGGCCGCCACGTCCAGGACCGCTCAAGCCCCCGAATTTGCCGCCAAAGCTGCCCGGCAGTCCCTGCTGATTGGTCTTCGAGGGTTGAGTCTCCGGCAGGTCAATGACAAACTGAAGGTAGGCGTTCTTATCCGTGGCGAACGTACCCAGATCCACTGGCCGGGCCAGCCCGATGCGGACGCCCTGATAGAGACCCTGCGTATCGATCTTGAGCGATTCGAGGCTGTCTTTATAGACGAGGTTTTTGTCTTCCTTCGCCGTGCCGCTGCCCCAACTGCCCAGGGTGATCCCGGAATCGCGGACCGGCAGTCCTCCATAGATGGTCGCCCGGGCCGTCCCCTGCGCGCCTGCGGAGGACCCCATAACGAGGCCTCCCGCCAGCGCCAGACCGGCTGGTGCGAGCCAGACGGCCCGGCGGCGCCAGCCGGACGACCTGCTAATCTGTTTCTGCATGCTTCTATTTTCCTCTCCGAGCGGCCCGGGGGCGCACTCTGCTGGAATATGGTTAGCTGGAATGGATCGCGTTTTCATCCGGCCCGGAAGCCGGTCCTGTTTGCGACGCGCGCAGACCGGCATAGCCTGGGACCTGCAGACGCTGGATAGACGTGGCATGGCCGGTATTCTTATCCACGTCGACCAGCACCCCGCACAACTGTGCCTCACCCTCGGCGACTTCAAAGCGCACCGGCAGCAGGCTCGTGAACCGGGCCAGGATCAACTCCCGCTTCATACCAATCACCGAATCGATCGGGCCGGTCATGCCTACGTCGGTCAGATAGGCCGTACCACCGGGCAGGATACGCTCATCAGCGGTCTGGACGTGGGTGTGAGTCCCCACGACCGCGCTGGCGCGTCCATCCACGTACCAGCCCATCGCCTGCTTTTCCGAGGTCGCTTCGGCATGGAAATCGATCCATACCGTGCGCGTCTGCGCGTGCAGAGCTTCCAGGATCACATCGGCGGCGCGAAACGGGTCGTCGACCGGGTCCATGAACGTCCGCCCCTGCAGCGCGGCCACTCCGATCCGCCCGGCGGGGCTTTCGAAGACGCCATAGCCGCGTCCCGGCGCGCCGTCCGGATAGTTGGCAGGCCGCAGCAGGCGCGGCTCTTCATCCAGCATGGCAAAGATGTCGCGCTTGCCCCAGGCGTGGTTGCCGAGCGTGATGACGTCCACCGCGGCCTGCGAAAACAGCGCGCTCGCGATCTCCGGGGTGATGCCGATCCCGCCGGCAGCGTTTTCCCCGTTGAGGATGACGAAATCCGCGCCATGCTCGGCGCGCAGTTGCGGAATCCACTCCTGCGCGGCTTGCCGCCCCGGCTTACCGACCACGTCGCCGACCATCAGGATACGCATTCTTTACCGGATTTGCTTTCTAACCGGTTCCCGACTCTTTAGACGGGATCACGGACATGCATGTTACAGCCCTCACTTTGCGAACTCGACTGCGCGGGTCTCCCGGATCACCGTGACCTTGATCTGACCCGGGTACTCCATCTCCTCCTCGATGCGCCGGGCCATGTCGCGGGAGAGCTTCAGGGCCGCCAGGTCGTCGATCTGCTCCGGCTTGACGATGACGCGGATCTCCCGGCCAGCCTGCACCGCAAACGTCTTTTCGACCCCCTGGAAGCCCGCGCCGATCTCTTCGAGCTTCTTGAGTCGCTTGACATAGGTCTCCAGCGTCTCGCGGCGCGCGCCCGGTCGCGCTGCCGAGATCTGATCGGCGCAGATGACTAGGATCGCCTCCACGGTCGCCGGCTCGACATCGTAATGATGCGCCTCGGCGGCATGGACCACCGCTTCCGGCTCCCGGTTGCGCCGCAGGATTTCGCCAGAGATCAGGGCGTGGGGTCCCTCCACCTCGAAGTCGACGGCCTTGCCCAGGTCGTGCAGCAGGCCCGCGCGCCGGGCGACTCCCACGTCCGCGCCGACCTCTGCCGCCAGCATGCCGCAGATATGCGAGACTTCGATCGAATGGTTGAGCACGTTCTGCCCGTAGGACGTGCGGTACTTCATCTTGCCGAGCAGATGCACGATCTCCGGCGCCAGGCCCGTCAGGCCGGTCTCCAGAACGGCGCGTTCGCCCGCTTCCTGGATGCGCGCCTCCACCTCCGACTGCGCTTTGCGGATGACCTCCTCGATGCGCCCCGGGTGGATGCGCCCGTCGACGATCAGGTTGGTCAAGGCGATACGTGCGACCTCCCGCCGAACGGGATCGAAACCGGAGAGCACGACTGCCTCCGGCGTATCGTCGATGATCAGGTCCACGCCGGTCAGGGTCTCGAAGGCGCGGATATTGCGTCCCTCGCGACCGATGATCCGGCCTTTCATCTCGTCGTTGGGCAGCGGCACGACGGAGACTGTTGTCTCCGAGGTCTGATCCACCGAGCAGCGCTGGATGACCTCCGTAACGATCTGGCGCGCGCGCCGCTCTCCTTCCCGGCGGGCCTCCTCTTCTATATCGCGCATCAGCCTGGCGGCCTCATGGCGGCTCTCATCCTCCACCGCCTTCAGGAACAGGGCGCGTGCCTCCTCGGCGGACAGCCCGGAGAGGCGCTGCAACTCCTGCTGCTGGCGCGCCAGTAACTGATTGAGCTCCTGGTACTTATGGGTGGCCTCGTTCTCCCGTGCTGCGATCTGGTGTTCGCGGGCTTCCAGCCCTTCGGCACGGCGATCGAGGCTTTCTTCTTTCTGGGCCAGTCTTCGCTCTAACCTCTGGATTTCGGCTCGTTTCTCCCGGTTTTCGTTTTCGACTTCAGCGCGCAGCCGGAACGCATCTTCTTTGGCATCCAGCAGAGCCTGCCGCCGGGAGCCCTCGACCTCTTTGAGGGCTTCCTCTTTGATGCGTTGGGCTTCCGCGATCTGCGCCTGTACCAGTTCCTGGACGCGGGACTTCTCCCGCGCCTCCAGCGGACGAACTAAGAGATAGAATCCTAATACCGATCCTAACACCGCAGCAAGGGTAAATCCCAGCGCTACGGCGACCAGAACGTATACCAGTTGAGTGGGCAATCCCTCACCTCCAGACAGCTGCATATTGGCATGAGCCTGCCTCCGTCCGTGAGGTTGAGCGAGGGTTCCGGCATGATTATTCCCGCTCCGGCCTGGGCCACGCCCGCTCCTCGCTTAGTGCCTGCGGGGAGAAAGGGCTGTATCGGGCCTTCCGCCAGGGCGATAGATCGGAATCACCCTGCCAGTGACTGGCTGGACGGCGCGGACAACCGCTGTTGTCGAGCGCCATTCCTGTGCTTACTCCCTCTTATTCGCCATCAATTGGGCCAATACCTGCGTGATTATCTCCCAGGAGAATCCGCGCCGCTGGAGAAACTCGGCCAGACGCCGCTTTTCGGCCTGCAGGGCGCTGCTATCTGCCGTCTCCAGAACTTCCGGATGCCATTTCATGCGGGCCGCCGCCAGGGCGCGCTCCATCTCGTCGGCATCCGCGATAGCGCCCACCGCCTCCTGCAGCGTCTCCTTATCCACGCCTTTGCGCTTCAGCTCGGCGGCCAGGCGCCGGCGTCCATACTTCTTGCGGTCCGCGCGGTCGGCCACCCACGCCTGGGCCAACTGCGCGTCGTCCAGCCAGCCGCGCTCCTCCAACTCGTCAAGCACCGCCGTGACGACTTCCGGCGGGAACTCTGCCCGTGTCAGCCGCCGCTCGACCTCTGCCCGGCTGCGCGCCGTATAGCCCATAAAACGCAAGGCGACCGCGCGGGCCGCCTCTAGCTCTTCTTTATTCATGTTCGCCCCTTCGGGGAGTTGTCAGTTGCCAGTTGTCAGTTGTCAGGAAAATTGGTTTTAACTGGCAACTAACAACTGACAACTGGCAACTAACAACTAGGTTTGCATCGCATCCAACTGCTGGATAAGATGGCTGGCGTCTACCGCGGTGATGCGGCCGTTCTGTACCATCTGGAGAATACGCCGCCGGGCCTCCGCCTGTTGCTCCTGCTCCGGCGAGAGCGCGGGCGCCTCTTCGGATTTGCCCCCGGCCAGACGGGTCTGCACGTTGACCTTGACCTCTTGCGTCTTGTTGCGGACCATATGCTTGAAACCGGACCACGCCTCTTTGGTCGTGTTGCGTGCCGACTCCTTGATAGCCACCTTGCTCATCTCCCAGAGCATCCGCCCGAGATTCGGGGGTACTTGCACGACATAGTGCGTGCCATCTGGACGCTGCATCTGGACTTCCAGCATCGGCTCCTGCGGTTTTGGCTTCGCCTTGCCATCCGCTTTCGCCGCGTTGGAGTTCTCCGACTCCTCAGCAAGCGCCGCCAGCAGGTGTGCTGCTTCGGAGGGCCGCAACGCCCCCTCCGCAACCATCTTGAGGATCCGCTGTTTTTCCGTCTCGTTCATTCTTCGTTTCCTAAGGCCCCCACCCCCGACCCCTCCCCCAAGTTTAGGGGAGGGGGGACTTTGCTGCAAGCTAGTACGCTTTCTCAATAGCTTCTCTTCACCCCAGGTAGAGGTAGAAGAGAGTAGTTATGTTCCCCTTCCTGCGAGCGCAGCGAGCGAACCAGGGAGGCAGGGCCGCTAGGTCCGTGGTGGTAAGGGGGTAGGCCAGGGTGAGATCACACGCTCGTCGAATCGCCGCTTGCTTCGCTTGTCGAATCGCTTTTTACTTCACTGGGCGAGGCACTGCTTGCTTCACTCGTCGATTCGCTGCTGGCTGCGCTCGTCGACGAGGTGCTCGTCGTACTCGTCGAGGAGGCGCTGGCAGCGCCCTTGGCGATGTGTGTGTCTCCGGAGATCGTTTGGACGTTGAGGGTCCCGGCGCCCGTACCGATCTGGCCGGTCCAGAGCGTATCGGTTGCCGTCACATCGTTGGCGTCGTGGTCGCAGTGCAGGTCGCCCGAGGTCGTGCTCAGGGAGACGCGCACGTTGCTGCTCTCCGGTAAGGTAAGGGAGACGTCGCCGGACACAGTGTTGATCTGCATCGTACCCGAAAAGGCTTCCCGCAGCTTCACGCTCACATCGCCGCTAACGGTATGCGCCTGCAGGCGGGCGGCCGTCACGTCATTGGCCTGCGCGCTGCCGGAAACCGCCTTGATGGCGATGTTGCCGTTGGCCTCCGTCAGGCTCGCATCGCCGCTGACCGATTCGACCGTGATGTCCAGAGGCGCCTCCAGGCCGACCCGCGTAACACTGGCGTCGCCGGAGACCGACTTGCACTCGACGCGCCCTCCCTCCACTCGGGAAACCCGAACGTCGCCGCTGGCCGTATTGGCCGAGAGGCCGCGCCGCACGTCCTCCGCCGAAATGTCGCCGCTCTGGCTGGCGACCGTAGCGGCGCCGCCGACGCGCTCCAGACGCAGGTCTCCACTGGCCGTCTCGCCGCGGACGTCGCCGTTCAGATCGTGCAGGCGCAGGTCCCCGGAGCCGGTCACAGCCTCGGCACGTCCGTCCAACTGCGCGATCTCTACCTCGCCGAAGTGGGTGCTGACGCGCGTATTGACGCTGCGCGGCGCGCGTATCTCCAGATCCACCGTTCCTTCTCGGAAACCGTCCGGGGCGCTCACCTTGACGTCCAGGCGGCTATCCGTGCCGTGGACATCGACTTGCACCCGATCGGCGATCGCTTTTAACTCCTCCGAGGGCCCCCAGACGACCTTGCGGACCTGAACCGTGGCCGGTCCATCCGAGATGCCCGTAACGCGCACATTCCCCAAAGAGTTTTCTACGGTCACCATCGCCCCCGGTTCCAGGTGAAACTCCAGGTCGTGGGTATCGGTATGCTCCGGCAGGTTGGCGGTATTCTCCGGGCGCTCGTCCGCGCCGTCCGTCCAAGTCCGGACGCGCGCATTGATGGTCGCGCCCCAGTGCGCCCCTGCGCGCGTGGCGGTGCGCAGTTGCGCCTGCACGCGCTTGACGATCTTTTCCGGCTGCACTTTCGAGACGGCTTTGGAGATTCGCTCTCCGAGGTCGTCCAGGTCGAGCTTGGGGGTTTTGATCTTCTCGAAACTGAAGAAGACGTGTTCGTCTTTCGTCTCACTCTCCCGATCGCCGCCGGGAGAGGTCGCCTCGCCGCGCAGAGCGGCGATAAGCATCTCGGCCTCTTTGGCACTGATCCTGCCTTCCTCCAGCATCTGGAGGACACGCATCACGTTATCGTCCATAGGTTTTCATCCTCTTGAAAGGGGTTGGGTTTTAGGAATTGGGTCTTGAGAGCCTGATACCCAACACCCCATACCCAACGCCAAACGCCCGTCAGGATAGCTCGCGCAGCACGCGGGCCGCCTCATCGGCGCTGACTTCCCCGCGCGCCAGCGCATCCAGTATCTGCCGGCGGCGCTCGGCGGTCTCCGGCGGAGGCGGAGGAGCCGGCTCTGGCGGCCACGGAGACGTCTGCGGTGGCGACGGAAATTCGCCTTCTTCCGATCCGCCGGCAAAGCCCAGCGCGGCCAGCGCGGCGGTCAGGCGATTGCGAACGGTCGGATAGGAGACGCCCAACTCTTTCTCGACGCGGCTCAGGTTGCCCTCACAGCGCAGGAACACTTCCAGGAACGCCAGATGCTCCGTTGCCAGACGGCAGAACCGGCAGCTATCGAACCGGCCTGAAATGCGCGTCTGACAGCGCGGACACGCCAGTTCCGAAACCCCCAGCGCCGACTCACACACAGGGCAGCGCGTCAACATCCGTGCCATCCTTACTCCTCCCTCATTGCCTTCATAGTACGCCCGAATTTCAGAATTGTCAAGTGTTTTTCCATAATCACATTAAAAATTCTTAGTTATACATGAGAAAAAGGCATTTTCAGCGTTCGGTGAGCTAAATAGCGTGATGGCCGGGACGACGGGGCTAAACAGATCAGCCGCAAAAAGCAGCGGGTCCGTAAACGAACCCGCTGCAGATGGCCGGAGGGCGGTCCAACTAGGGCGAACCGGCGACTTTCCAGCCTTGTGGCGGTGTCGCCGAGAGATACGTAGCATCCTTGACCGTAACGCCCGTCATAAACCAGACCGCCATCTGCCCGCTGTTTTTGTTCTGGAAGAGGATGTCTGGATGACCGTCGCCATTATAATCGCCTACCGCCGCCGCTTGCCAGTTCGGGTTCTGGGTGGGCTTGATAAGGACACCATCGCTGGCCTTCGTCCCGTTCATATACCAGACGGCGAGCTGGCCCGTGCTGGCGTTCTGGAAGAGGATGTCCGCTTTGCTATCCCCATTGAAATCGGCCACGCCTACGGCCGTCCAGGCCGGATTTTGCGAGGGGGTGACATAGGCCGCCCCGGTGGCCGTGTTCCCGCTCATAAACCAGACGGCCATCTGACCGGTCGAGACATTCTGGAACAGGATGTCCGGGTGCCCGTTTCCGCTGAAGTCCCCGATGCCGACTGCTTTCCAGGTTGGGCTCTGGCCGGGAACGACATAAGTCCCGTCGACCGCCTGCGCGCCGTTCATATACCAGATGACCAGGCGGCCGGTGGTCATGTTCTGGAACAGGATGTCCGATTGGCGCTTCCCGCTAAAGTCCGCGATGCCGACTGCGCGCCAGCTCGGCGACTGCACCGGAGTGATATAGCTGCCGCCAAGGGCTTTGGAGCCGTTCATGTACCAGGTCGCCAGCTCCCCGGTGGTGACGTTCTGGAGCAAGACATCCTGCAGACCGTCGCCGTTGAAATCTCCGGGCACCGGAGTCACGGCCGTATTATAGACCTTGAGCTCGTCGATGATGCCATAGAAGGGGAAGTTATGGAACGTGTTGGGCCAGCCGCCGTGGTTGCCGATGCCGATGCCCGGATTCGAGTTCGGATCGAGATCGTGGAAAGCCCGTATCCAGGTGTGGTTCAGAGAGACGAGTTGTCCATTGAGCCACAGGTACATCATACCGGTGGCGTCGTCTATGGAAGCTTTGACGAACACCCACTGATTCAGCGGTATCGGCGCAATCACCTCGGCGCCCTGGTTGGCGTTGTTCTCGACCACAAAGCGGATGTTACCGTCCGGACCGACGGCCAGCCAGTAGGGATCGTAGCCCGAACGGTCGTCGCCGCGGAAATAGATCATGCCCCAATCGTGGGACGGTCCCGGCGGATAGCCGAAGGTATTGACCCAGGCGGTGATAGTGATGGATTTGGTCAGCTTGAGCGTATCGGCGTCCGCCACATTGATGCCGCCCGCGTTCCCGTCGATCTCGAAGCCGTCGTTGACGACGGCCGGCACGTAAGTGACGCCGTCATGCGGCGTGCCGTTGTTGCCGCTGATGACATCCAGCGCGTTGTCATCGCCCGGCCAGTAGCTCACCAGGCCATGAATACCCGCAAAGGGAGTGGTGTTCCGAAAGACGGAGATCGTACCCTGATCGCTGTTGGAAGTGACGATATCCGGCTTCCCGTCGCCGTTGAAGTCCCCGACGGCCAGCGCGCGGATATCCGAGCCGCCGGAGGTAAAAGTGATCGGCGCCTTGAACGTGCCGTCGCCGTTGTTCTGCAGGACCGTGAAGTAATCGGTGCCGTTGTTGGGAATCGCCAGATCGGTGCTGCCGTCGCCATCCAGGTCCACCGGCTGCATCTGGTGCGGATACTGGTTGGCCGGATATTGTGGGGAGACCGTAAAGGTGCCGTCCCCGTTGCCGAAGAGGATCGAGACCGTGTTGCTCCAGGTATTGGCCGTCGCCAAGTCTACGATGCCATCATTGTTGAAATCGCCGTAGACGATCTGCGCGGGATAGTTGCCGACGCTGTAGGTGCCCGTATGGGTAAAGTTGCCCATGCCGTCCCCTTTATAGATCCAGACGTCTTCGGAGACGTAGTTGGACATCACCAAATCGACGTTGCCATCTGCGTCGAGATCGAGGGCCTTGATGTGGGCCGGATAGCTGCCGCCGCCATAAAAGACCGCCGGAGCGAACGTGCCGTCGCCGTTATTGAGGAGCACGCACATGTTATTGGAGAGGTTGTTGGAGACGGCCAGGTCCGGATAGCCGTCGTTATTGAAGTCCCCGGCGCAGATGCCGTAGGGCTAGGTCCCGACCGGATAGAGTTGGACGGGAGCGAACACGCGATTGCCTTTATTGATGAGGACCGCCGCTTCGTTTCCGCCGGCCACGGCGGCGACCAGGTCCGGCTTCCCGTCCAGGTTGACATCGACGTCGAGGATTTCCCAGATGGCCGCCCCTACGTCGTAGTTGACGGGAGGCTGGAACGTGCCGTCGCCGTTGCCGTAGAGAATGCTGATCTCACCGCCGTTGGCGATGGCGATATCGAGATTGCCGTCGCCATCGAAATCGGCGACGTGCGGGGCGTCCGCTTTCTGCCCGACGGTGTAATTGACCGGCGCGGCAAAGGAGATCTGCGCCGCGCAGGGCCGCCCGGCAGCCCCCAGCAAGAGAGCCGCGAAAAGAAAGAGTCCGGTCCGGACCACTCTGATTCGATATAACACGATTTCCTCCTAAGCTTCTAATCCTAATAGCGCTTATTAGGGTAACTATACCATGCGGTGTATCCTTAGTATGGGGATCCGTCTTCATTATAGCGAACCTTCCGTTACACTATCGTTACAAGCCGTCTGAGCGGCCTTGACGAAGTTCATTTATCTGGCGAGGGAAGTGATGGAGTGGAAAGCGGCGTGGATATGGGATAGCGGCGAGGCCAATCCCTGGAACTACTGGCTCTGCGCCCGCAAAGCGTTCGAGGCGCCGGAAGGCGCAGACCTCGACACAGCCGTGCTGCATATCACGGCCGATACGCGCTACGTGCTCTGGATCAACGGCGAGCGAATCGGGGAGGGGCCGGTTCGCGCCTGGCCCGCCCACTATCGTTACGACACCTACGACCTGGGCGCCTATCTGCGGCCGGGCCGCAACGTAATCGCCGTCCTGATCCACCACTACGGCGTCGGCACGTTTCAATCCCTGCCGACGCGCGCCGGGCTGCTGGTGCAACTGGAATGGGAAGGGAAACCGCAGGTCGTCACCGACGAAAGCTGGAAAGTCCGCATCAATACGGCCTATCGCGGCCATACGTACGGTGCCGAGTCGCCGCGCATTTCGTGCCAGCAAGGATGGGTCGAGTTCTTTACCGCGCTGGAAGAGCCACCGCATACCTGGATCGATGAGGGTTATCCCAACCCACGCCGCTCCTACAAAGCGGAGAGGTACCGGCCGTTATGGATGTCAAACGCGTTTGACGACAGCCAATGGGAAGATGCTACGGTCATTGGGCCAGCCGGCATGGAACCCTGGAGGAGCCTGCTTCCACGCGATATTCCGTTCCTGACGCACGAGCCACTCTATCCCGCAGCCGTTTTGGAAGCACGTCGGGTACGGCCTCCAGACAGCGTCTGGTGCTTGAATTTACGCCGCAATCTGCTGCCCGGCGACCTCGATTCCGGCCCGAAGTATATTTGCGGTCTGGTCGCCGCTGTCATGATAAACAGGCGAGATGCTCCCGTTGTCGTTACTATCCGCAGTCCGGGAGAGGGATTCAATGCGGCCTCGCGGCTTCGTGTTAATGGCAGAGATATTGAGCGCGTGCGCCATCCTGTGCCTCCCTGGGATAACGGATTTACCTTCTCCTTCGAGGCCCAGCCTGGCGAAAACTTGCTGATGTGGAATGTGACCGGACACTATCACGAGTGGGCGGCCAATTTCGTCATGGAAGGCTCGACACACCATTATCAAGCTATTGATCGGGCCGGTTCTCGCGTCACCTACGGACCTTTCGACTCCGAGAACGCCCCCGACTTTGTAGCGATCTGGAACGCGAAAAATCGGCAAGATCTGCAGCCCTTCCAATCCCACCTGAAATTCTTGACAGCTATCGACCGGGTTCCCAATCCTTTCCTGGCCGTCGCCTATGCGGAGCCGTTGGAAGGAGTGCCTTCCATCGAGAATATCGATGCGCTCTGTACCGCGAACCAAGAGGTGACCCTCATTCCTTACGACGAGGATGGGGCTGCTACCGAGCTGCTCATCGACTTCGGCAAGGTGACAGTCGGATACTGGGAGTTTGAAATCGAAGCCGGCGCCGGGAAAATGCTCACCCTCGTCGGCTTCGAGTCGATTCAGGATGGCGTACGGGACCTCTGCTGGGGCATGAACAACGTCCTGCGCTATCAGACGCGCGAGGGCTGGCAGACCTTTCGGTCTACCGTGCGGCGTGGATGCCGGTACTTGCTCTTGACGATTCATCATCGCCAGCCTTATCCCGGCCAGGCGGCTGAGGAAAAGCGGCCGGTAAGAATCCGGTCCGTCCGCACGATTCTCAACACCTATCCGGTCGTCGAGCGGGGAGCCTTCTCCTGCAGCGACGACCGGCTCAACGCCATCTGGAAGATGGGCCAGTGGACCACGCGCCTCTGCATGGAGGATACGTTCGTCGATTGCCCGACCTACGAGCAGACCTTCTGGGTAGGCGACAGCCGCAACGAGGGCGCCGTCAACCACGTCGCCTTTGGAGACTACGCGCTCACGCGCCGTTCTCTCCTGCTAGCAGCCGAGTCGCTGGAGCGCTCTCCCATCGTGGAGGCGCTGGTCCCAAGCGCGTGGAAGGCGATTCTGCCCTGCTGGAGCTTTCTCTGGGCGCTCGCCTGCGAGGAGTTCTATCAGGTAACGGGCGATCTGGCGTTCGTCTGGGAGATCTATCCGGCGATGGCGCAACAGGCACGCGCCTGCCTTGCCGCCATTCACGATAACGATCTTTTCGCCTTCGACGGCTGGCAGATGCTGGACTGGGCGCCGATGGATGTTCCCAACGACGGCTTCATCACGCACATCAACGCCTGGCTGGTCGAGTCCCTGCGCCGCACGACCCGGCTGGCCGGACTGCTCGGCCATACCGACGATGCCAGGGACTTCCTGGAAGCGGCGGAGCGGGTCAAACGTGGAATCAACGCCCATTTGTGGGATGAGACGCGGCAAGCCTACATAGACTGCCTGCATCGGGATGGAACGCCCAGCCCGGTCGTCAGCCAGCAGACCTATACCATCGTCCTTCTCTGCGACTGTGCGCCCGCCGATAGGCTGGCTTTAATCGAGCCTTATGTGGAGCAGGCGCCAGAGGGATTCGTTCGCGTCGGCAGCCCGTTCATGATGTTCTTTACCTTCGAGGCGCTGGCCCGGCGGGGCGCGGCGGGCCAGCAGCGTATCCTCGACCTGATCCGCGACCGCTGGGGGTTCATGCTCGACCGCGGCGCCACCTGCTGGGAGACGTTTCCAGGGCACGAGCCGGAAGGACGCTGGACCCGCAGCCACTGCCACGCCTGGAGCGCCGCTCCAACCTACTTCCTCTCCGCCTACCAGCTCGGCGTGCGCCCGCTGGAACCGGGGTGCGCGCGGGCCTTGATCGCGCCGGAACCCGCCGATCTGCGCTGGGCGCGTGGGCGTGTGCCCACCCCGCACGGACCGATCTCCGTAGATTGGCAGCGTGAGGAGGACGGTCGCTTCACTCTGAACGTCGCTCTACCGCCTTCTGTCGCAGCCACCGTGCGCCTGCCGGCTCCCTCCGACGGCCAGCCTGACTATGCCCGCATCGAGGCTGAAGGGGGTGCCGCCCACCAGAACTCTCCAGGTGTCTGGGAGATAGACGTGCCTGCCGGCGGCGGAGTACGCATCATTGCCTTTTCCTGATCGGAGGTTATCGGTTTTTGGTGGCGGGCAACTAAAGTTGCGGCGACAAAGACCCGAAGTCCCCTCCGGGGACTCAAAATTCAATAGCTACTTCGCAATGTCTTCCGGTACAGCATGTCCGAAGGACACCCGGCGCGTAGCGCCTCACAGCGAAGGACGAAAGTCCTTCGCGCAGGCAACGTCATTTATTCCATCGCCCTACAGGCCAACAGGGCATCTAAATCATCGAGAGCAGGGACACCACATCGTCTTGCTGATGGGCGATCCACCAGTTGGCGTCGGTCTGGTGGCGCAGTCGATTTAAGGCCGCCTGCGCGGCCAGCACCTGCTCGTGGGTGACCGGCTGATCGGGAACGACGGCGGTATCGCTCTGCTCCTCGGTCAGGATCTGGTTGGCGCGCAGTTGGGTCATATAGTCATCCGCCTGCATCAGAATGTCGGAGCGGATTTCCAGGGCCTGCCCGATTTCCTCCGGCATTCCGACCAAAGCCGGCAAGCCGACTTCGGTAGCGGCCTGCTGGGAGCGAGGCGTTCTGGGCGTCTCGTCCGCAGGCTGCGGCCATATCTTCCTCTCATCCGGCAGCGGTATTCCCGGCTCTTTGTCTGGCATCTCCCGTTCATCCTCCAATGAATTTCAAATACGACGGCTGGTAACTCGAATAAGGTTCCCTGTTATCCTTCCAGGCTTCGTAATGAGTAGGGCCCGTGGATCGTGGATTCAGTAGTCTCCGCCACCGCCGAAATCACCGCCCCCGGAGTCACCTCCTCCGAAATCGGAACCGCCAAAGTCACCGCCGGAATCCGTGCCGCTGAAGTCCGTCCCTCCAAAATCAGCGCTGCCGAAGTCACTGCCGTCCGCGTTCGGGTCGAAATCAACGCTGCCGACGTCGCTGCCATTCCCAGCATTGACGCCGCTATAATCGGCATTGCCGAAATCGCCGGAGCCATAACCAGGATCGACCGGATAGCCTGCCATCGGGTCGTTGGTGGCGTAGCCCGTCGGGTTGACGAAGATAGGATAGGCCATTGGATAGGGGTTGGAAAGGATCGTGCCGAGCAGCAGCCCGTCCCACATACCGCTGCCGTAGCCATCGTAACCTCCGCCGTAAGGTGGCATATAAACCACCTGCGTGCCGCTGTAGTCGCGATAAGGGTCGTAGCTGCGGGAGGCGTACCAGGGCAAGCGTCGCCCATCCGCCTCCACCGTGCGTACCTCCGGAGTCGCGCCTTTCCGGATGATCTGGACGCACTCTGCGCAGGCCAGCACCTTGCGCCGCTGGCCGTTGAGGGTGATGGTGACCGGGGTGAGATCGGGAATGCGGGCAGGACGCGAGCAGAAGAAGCAGGCCCCCCGCTCGTTTTCCGGAATGGCGCCGGCCCGCACATCCGCAGCCACCGGCGCCGCCTGGGAAGATGGCTGCCCGGTCGCCGAGACCGGCGTCGCTTTATAATCCGTTCCCTCTATAGCGACTGCGAGGCCGGTGCCGCCGGTTGCGCGGTCGATATCCTGGCGGCAGAGATCCACCTTCTCTTTAGCCTGCTCCAGCAGCGCCTGCGCGCGGCCGTAATCGTCCGGAGAGGAGGCCGACCGTACGATCCCATTCGCCTGCTCCAGGAGTGCCGCCGCCTCCTGTCGCGCCTGCCGTGCCGCCTCTGCATCCGCCGATTCGGGCAGAAGGTCTAAGTAGTTGTCGGCGTAAGAGACTCCCTCGACCACCTGATTATGAAGCGCCTGGACCGGCGCGCGGGCCGCATTCATAGCCTGGGCTTTTGCCGCTGCTTTGCGGCCAATCCAGACCACCCCGCCGACACCCAATCCGACCGGCAGCAGCCACCAGTAGTCGGCCAAGCCTCCTCCCCCGCGCGGCGGCTCCCGGTACGGATTTCCACCAGGGGCCGGCTGTATCGCTCCCGTACCCGATCCCTGGGCCGTGCCGGTGATGGCCGATTCCAGCGCCCCGACCGCATCCCCGATACCCCGTTCCGGATCGTTGTAGACTTCATTTTTATACTGCGCCAGAATAGAATCGATCTGCTGAGAGTCCAGAGCCGGTGTGACCGCAGACATTCCGCGATGGTCCACGATGAGCAGAAGGCCCCGGCCCATACCGAGATAGTCGTGCAGCGCCTGCGCATAACGGGCGCGCGTGCCAAAGCGGGCGCCGCCCGCCGGAAGCTGGGAAACGACCACGATCTTGACCGGAAGGTCTGCCGGAGCCTGCGTGGTCAACGATTGGAGAGCCGAAGCATCGACCCGGTCGCGCAGTGTCCTGCCGATGTAGACATTCTGATGGGTGAGCGCCTGTGCCAGGGGATCCGTAGCGAAGTAGCTGCGAGTGTCCTGATACTGTGCCCAGGCGGGCGTGAGAAAGAAGAGACCGAACAACAGAGCAATCCCAAGAACTTTACGCATTCTTCCCCTCTCCTTCGCTGGCGTAAAAATAAACCACCCGTTCGCTTCGCTCAGTAGAGACACAGAGGCACGGAGGAAGAACAAAAGGAGAAAAGCAAGGAAAAAATTCCTTTTCCTCTCTTGCTTTTCCTCTTTGTCTCTAGCGAAGCGGGTGGTTCAGTTTCCACTCAGTCGCGGGAGGCGGTCAGGCCCGCGATCAAGAGGCCGAAGCCCACAAGCACGTTGGAGGCGACCCAGGGCAGCATCTGCCACGTGCCCACCTCCGGACCGATCAGTGCGGTGCCGCGCAGGAACTCCCAGCCCAGATGCAGCGTGAACCCAAGCGCCATCCATCCGAGCAGCCGCTTCTCCGTCTTGCCCTCCGCGCCCATGAGCAGCAGCGCGCCGGGAATGAGCACGCTGTGGCCGATCAGGTTGAGATGGGAGCAGACGCCCAGGTAGCCGGTCAGCCAGTCGGGGAGCAGCAGTCCCAGCGACAGCGCGGCGGTCCCCCAGAACGGATAACCCAGGTTGCTGCCCGACTTCTGCCGCAGGCGCCCGATGGCGATACAGCCGGCGAACAGGCCGAGGACGAACCAGAAGCGCGCCACGCCATCGTCATAGATGTTGGCCGCCAGTTTGGCTGCCGCTCCGGCATCCACGATGCCCGCGCCATATTTGTTGCGCGGCCCTTGCTTCTGTGCCGACTTCTGGAGAATGCAGCGGACGTCGTCCGGGTCCTTGATGCCCTTCGATTCGATCAATGCGGCGACGGCGGCGACGTGCGGCGAGGCCATCGAAGTGCCCTGGAACGCATAGTAGTCGTCCACCAGGTTGCCGTTCTCATCGGAGAAGACCGTGTTCTGCAGGATGCCGCCCGCATCGCCGCCCTTCTGCTTGTCGCCACCGGGAGCGGCCACGGCGATCTCTTTGCCCCAGGTAGAATAGAACGCCAGCTCGCCATCCGGCCCGACCGAGGAGACGGCGATGCAGTCTTTGAACGCCGCCGGATACCCCACGCCCTCGCGACCGGAGTTGCCCGCCGCGCAGACGATGGTGACGCCTTTCTGGTGCGCGTACTCGCACGCCGACTGCATGACCTTATCGGGGAACGGCCCGCCCAGGCTCATGTTGATGACGTTGGCGCCGTGGTCGGCGGCCCAGCGGATGGCCTCGGCGATCACGTCCGAGCGTCCGCCGCCGCTGGCAGACAGCACCTTGAGCGGCATGATGGTGGCCTCGAACGCCAGGCCTGCCACGCCCTCGTTATTGTCCGTGCTCTCCGCAATGGTCCCGGCGACGTGCGTGCCGTGCCCGTTGTCGTCGTTGGGCATGCCGTCGCGGCTGATGAAATCGTAGCCCTTTGTGAAACTTGTGTCGCCGAAGTCGCGGGCCTGCTTGCCCTTCTTCGTGTCCGCGTACGCCACGCCGGTATCGATCACGGCCACGACCACGCCCTTGCCCTTTGTGACCTCCCAAGCCTCTTCCGCTTTGACCATGCGGAAGTTCCACTGCTCGTTATAGCGGGGATCGTTCGGCTTCCAGCGGTTGGTATCTTCGGCGGGCGGCTCCGCGGAGGGCGTGGGATCCGGGCTCTGGCTGGTCATCGTCTCAGGCTCATCGTAGAAATGGACGATGTCGGCGGTCTCTACGCGGGAGTCGGAGCGAAGCGCGTTCAGGTCCGCGTCCGGAGATTGGCCGGCGGGCAGCGTCAGGTCGGCGATCTCCTCCTCGCGCGCCGCCTGGCTCTCGAAGGTCAGCGGCGTACCGATCTTCTTGCCCAGGTCGGCCAGGACGTCGTCGCCCTCGCCGGGCTTTAACTGGACTTCGATCTCGCTGGGATCGGCCCAGGCCTGTCCGTTGACTTCCGGCCAATCCAGCGGCTTCGTCGCGCTGCTCGCCGCGCTGCCAGCCGACCGCCATGCCATTCCGATCGGAATGGCCGAGACGGCGAGCAGGACTACCGCCAGCCAGCGCCAGGCTTTCGAACCGGATTTCTGGTACATCGCTTCCCTCATTTCTTTATCGCGGCTCCGCACCGTCTATCGGCTCTTCGGCGTCAGAAGGCTGCAATAACTTTGTGTTGCCCTCTCGTGAAGCGCGTGCGGGCTTTAATAGTTCTTCCACAGGCGGGCCGGATGCGCGCAAGAGCGCCCCCGATTGCTTCGCATACACTTCCACGTCATGCTCCACAATACGCCCGCCCGGCCCGGAACCCGCCACCTTACGGATGTCGATTCCCAGGTCACGGGCTATCTTGCGAGCTAGCGGCGAAGCGCCAAAGCTTTGATGGAGATACATAGCTTCCTTCGGAGACTATTTTTTCTGCGGCAGCCAGTCCCGATGCTTGCTGAGAATATATTCGTAGCGGTCACGCATCTTGCCGCTGCGCTCGTCGAAGAGGGGAGTGCCGCCCGCGTACATGGTTCCTTTAGGGTCCCCGTACTCGTTCAGGCCGTTCTTCTTGATCATCTGATCGATCCACTTCTTCTGCTGATCGTCTAGCTCCATCCGAATCCTCCTGCCGATCTGCGAAAACAGGCCGTTTCTGCGCATAATACGCTCCCTCCCGTTGGGTAGTTCGATACGTCGGTATAGACGAGAACATCGGGAGAGGCGTTTCGGACTGTTATCCCCTCTTGCTGGATTGTATCCCAAAGCGCAAAGCTTGTCAACAGGATCGACCGGGCGGAAACGTCCGGACGGATTTTGAGGGGCGGAGGTAAAAATACAAACAAAATTCCCCCTCACCTTGAAAAGGAGAGGGGGAGGGGTGCCGAACCGTTCCGAAGGTTCAAGCACCGATGGCGATTGGAAAGGGGAGTGAGGTCTACCCCAGCTTGATGAGTTGTTTGGCCTCACGGTACTCGCTCTCCGGCTTGACAACCGTCGGCAGCCCGTCTATATAGAGGTCGGTGTTCTGGTCGTGCTTCTTCACCAGGTTATGGCCGTAGGCCCGGAAGAAGGCGGTCAGGTAGTTGCCCTCGAAGACCGGGCGGATGACGCGGTTCCAGCCATAGACCTTGCGCATCGCCGCAAACGTCTCGTACTGCAGCTCGTACGGGCTCATGTTCTTGGGCCAGTAGACCGTGTGGTGGGCGTCGTAGCGGCTCCAATCGTAGTCGAAGATGCGGCCCTGCTCGTGCAACTGCTGGAAGTAGCGCGTGCCGGGCAGTGGGGTCAGGATCATGAACTGCACGGTGCTGAGGTTGTTCTTGATGACGAAGTCGGCGGTCATGCGGATGGATTCCGCCGTATCGCCGTCCGCGCCGAAGACGAACATGCCGTGCGCCCGAATGCCGTACTCTTTGAGGATCTGGATTGCCTCGACGATCTGCTCCACGCTCTGCTTCTTGTTGTATTCGATCAGAGTCTTGGGATTGACCGACTCCAGGCCCAGATAGAGCATGATGCAGTTCGTGCGGCGCATCAGCTCCAGAAGCTCGCGGTCGCGCACGATCTCGGTGGCCCGCACCTGGGCCGTCCAGGCTTTGGGCACGACGTTGGCGCGGATCATGTTCTCCAGCAGCTCTTTGGTCCGCTTGTTGTAGGCGTTGAAATTGTCGTCGTAGAAGAAGACCGAAGAGGCTTTCTTGAGCTTGCCGCTGTCGCGCAGCCGCTTCATCTCGGTGATGACGCTGCGGGGATCGTCGGGATCGATGGAGCGGTAGCGCATCTTCTGGCTGAACATCTCGATGACTGAGCAGAAGGTGCAATCGAACGGGCAGCCGCGGGAGGTGACGATCGGGGCAATGTGGATTTTCTCATTGCCGACGATGCACTCCAGATCGGGGAACGGCAGATCGTCGATGTTCTGAACGGTCTTCTTGTAGTCGATGCGCTCGCTGAAATCGTTGCGCAGCGTCGTGCCCAGGATGGGATCGGGGACGTGGCCGTCCTCGTAGCTCTGGATCAGCGGCAGAAGGATGTTTTCCGCCTCGCCCTTGATAACGTGATCGCAGACCGGGAAGGGGATTTCCCACTGCCGGCAGAAGGTCTCGTTGAACGGCTCGTCCGGCATGAAGGTGACGTGGACGCCGCCGATAAGAACGATCGCCTTCGGGTTCTTCCGTTTGACCAGCGCGCCCAGCCGGTAGGCCGCCATGGCCGTCGACGTGGTCGTCGAGATGCCCACCAGGTCCGCGCTGCAGACGTCATCGGTATCGATGGGCGCCAGGTCTTCGCAGTAAACGGTGACGTCCTCGTAGCCGGCCCCTTTCAGGATCGCGGCCAACTGGGGCAGGCCCAGGCGCGGCAGCGCCACCCGGCTGTAGACATGGTAACCCGGTGCGCGCGGTTCGACGAGAACGATCTTATTGATTCGCTTCAACCCCTTCTCCTCTCAGGACAGGATGCGGCATGCTGCATGGCAACGCCACGCCTTCCAGCATGACGCGCAGACGATCTCCCGAAGCTCATATTCCGCTGTGCGGAGCAGCCTCCCGAAGCGCCTGCGCCGTCGTTTCGGCATGTGTGTCGTTGATGAACACGCCGGCTCCGGCTTCGGATCCGGCCAGATATTTCAGTTTGTCCGGTGTGCGATAAGGCGGGTAGAACTCGATGTGGAAGCGGTAGTAGTCATATTCGGCACTCGTGCCGTCACTGGGTCGTTGGTGCATGAGCATGATGTACGGCATGGAACGGTTCCACAGATTGTTATATTTTAGCATAACTACATTCAATATGAGAGCCAGGTTTCGCTGTTCGGTATCATTAAAGTCGGTGATGGCCGGTCGCAGAGCACGCGGCAGGATATGGACTTCGTAAGGATAGCGCGCAAAGAAAGGCACGAACGCCACAAAATCGTCGTTCAGCGCCACGATCCGCCGTCCATCCTCCATCTCCTGTGCCAGAACGTCACCGAGCAGGTCGCGGCCGGTCGTCTGGAAATGCCGGCGCGCGGCGTTGAGCTCTCGCGCCGGAATGGGCGGGATAAACGGATAGGCGTAGATCTGGCCGTGTGGGTGCGCCAGCGTCACGCCGATCTCTTTGCCTTTGTTCTCGAAAATGTACACGTAGCGCACGTAATCGTGCGCGCCCAGCTCTTCGAAGCGATCGGCCCAGACCAGGACCAGCTCTTCGACCTTCTCGACCGGCAGCGTGGCCAGCTCGGCATTATACTCCGGTGTATAGCAGACCACCTCGCAGATGCCCTGCGCGGGCAGCACGGGCGTGAGCGGCGTTCCCTTCACGTTCGGAAAAGGCGCCTCGCGCCGGAACGAAGGAAACTTGTTCTCGAAGACCACGATCTCGTAGGTAGGCGCGGGAATCTCGGTGGGAAAGCCGCCGGGATGAGTCGGAGCCAGGGGGTCGTAGTCCGGCGGGGGAAAAAAGGTCCGATCCTGCCGCTGGGTCGCCGTGACGACCCACTCTTCCAGTACGGGGTTCCAACGCAGCTCAGACACGCCGCTCGTCCTCGTTCGGTGGGAATGTAGGGGCGGGCGCAGACCCAGCCTCCATGCGGGGCGTTTTCGGCGCTTCCGTGTCGCCCTCTGAAGTCACAGACGCGGCGATGGCGTTGAAGGTTCCAGTTTGTTCCGGAGTAGCCGTTTCCGGAAAATGGTAGTAGATGAGGTAGCGTCCATCCTCCTTGAGGACTTTCTTTTTCTCCATACGCATCGAAAGTTTCCTTCCTGAGAAACGCCTACTCAGGGTTCTTCCATTTTGAATCGGGCGGCTAAAGCCGCAGCAACCAAGGCACGAAGTCGCCCTGCGGCGACCGGAACCGTCAGGCTTTTCTCCTGCCTCTTAGCTGAGAGGAGGCTGTAAGGATAGGAAAAGCCTTAACGTATTCGTCCCCAGAGGGAACTTGGGGCCCTGGTGGCCGCAGTTTTAACTGCCCGTAAACTGAGAGCTCAATGACCCTGACGCCTGATTAATGCTCTGTAGTACGTACGATTCCCCTCAGCCGTGCGAGGTTCCTGCTTCTTTATTCTTTTCCGCTGCTTTGGAGCGCAAGGCTATACACAAGCATAAAAACAGCCCCACACTTGTATAAAAGATCGTGGGGCTGTTTTTATGTTTCGTCGTGGGGCTTCGGTATGCCTACCGGCATCAGAGCGGGGGATTGCCTCCGCCACCGCCGTTCCCGTTGTCATTTCCCTGGCCGCCATGATGGCGCTGCTGGCTGTTGCCGCTCATTCTGCCGTGCATGGCAGATGAGGAACCCATCATGCCGTTATGCCGGCTATGGGAGCGGCGATGCGTGCGCCGTCCGGTCGGGGCGGCCATTGCTCCTGCCGGTCCTACCCGGCGTATGTGGCGTTGGTAGCGGCCGTGTACGAGCGGCGGCGCGCTGCGATACCGCCGTCTGCCGTGGCGCATGCGCATATGACCATGCTGGCGATGCGTCATCCCCATAGTATGCTGGGTCCCGTTCATATGCCTGCCGCCGGAAGATCCTCCACCGGCTCCCTGATCTCCGGTTCCTTGCGCGAAGACGGTGGGGCCGGCACACAGGCAGAGCAAAAGCCCGAGCCCGATGAGCAGTCTTCCCAACTTCATCGTTTTATTTCCTTCTCCTCTGGCGGTTCGCGACGGCGGCGTAATGCCGGCCTGCCACTTAGCCCAGTCCCCGTACCGCACGGCCTCGATGATGCCGATGTCGTCGCCCCATTCGCATACCACGGCGGTGCCGGCGGCCCATGTGCATGCCGCGATGACGGCGGGATGTTCGCCGCATTGTTCGCCGGGTTGTCGTGGTCGTTGTGGTGGTTTCGTCGCTGGATTGCGACGAGGATTGGCCTGATGCGCTTGAGCCGTTATTGCCTTGATTACCGCCGCCGTTCTGGGCAAACGCGAGGGGTCCGACGCATAAGGCGAACATGAGACCGATCGCTAACAGCAGTTTCTTCGCATTCATTCGTGTTTGTCTCCTTCATTGGTATGGACGAACCGCCGTTTTCGTTGTACGGCGAGATGCTCCCTGGGTCGTCTTGGGATTGTGGAGGTCGTGAAGATTCGGGTGTGTTCCTGGCGCTTCCTGCGGCAGGGGGACAAGACTCAGTTCCGTCACGCCAACAGGCGGACAGCACGAGCCGGCATCCTTGTAGGAAGGACGTTGCTGCCAGGCACTTGTTCCCAAATTTTAAATTGTTCGCAAAACGTTTGGTTATGGTAGAGGCCGCATGGAAGGGCTTTTCTGCCGGCGTGGAGAACTGGGGAGCGCGTGAACATGCGGAGGGGAGCAGCCGTGCAGATCGAGCGGATTTTTATCGTGGTGCTGGATGGCGTCGGCGCCGGCGCGCAGCCGGACGCCGATCGGTACGGCGATGCGGGCAGCAACACACTGGCGCATACGGCGGAGGCCGTCGGCGGGCTGCAATTGCCACACATGGGCCGCCTGGGCCTGGGAAATATCTTACCGATTCAAGGCGTGCCGCGAGACCCGGAGCCTCTGGGCAGCTATGGAAAGATGCGGGAAGCGTCGCCGGGCAAGGACACGGTCACCGGACACTGGGAGATGGCCGGCGTGGTGCTGGAGCGTCCTTTTCCGACCTATCCGCACGGCTTTCCGCCGGAGATCATCGCCGCATTCGAGAAGGCGATCGGCACGAAGACCCTGGGCAACGTTCCGGCCTCCGGCACGGTCATCATCCAGCAGTTAGGCGAGGAGCATCTGCGCACGGGCTACCCCATCGTCTACACGTCGGCGGACAGCGTGTTTCAGGTGGCCATGCACGAAGAGGTCATTCCCATCGCGCGCCAGGTTGAGATTTGCCGGATCGCCCGCAGCCTGCTGACCGAGCCGAACGCGGTCGATCGGGTCATCTGCCGCCCCTTTATCGGGACGCCGGGCCATTTTACGCGCACGGAGCGGCGCAAGGATTTTGCGCTGCCGCCGCCGCGTACCGTCCTCAATGAGCTGCAGGAATCGGGCCGGGCCGTGCATGCCATCGGCAAGATCTACGAGATTTTTAGCGGGCAGGGTATCTCCACCTGGGATCCCACCACCGACAACCCCGCCCATATCGCCGCCTTGCAGCGGGCCGCGCGGGAGAACCGCAGCGCGCTCATCTTCGCCAATCTGGAAGACTTTGACATGCTCTACGCCCATCGCAACGATCCCAGGGGTCTGGCCGATGCCCTGGAGGCCTGGGACGCCGCCCTGCCCTCCCTCTTAGAGGCGCTGCATCCGGGTGATCTGTTCGTGATCACCGCCGATCATGGCAACGACCCGACAACGCCCTCGACCGACCACTCCCGCGAATATCCCTTCCTGCTGGCCTACGGGCCGGGCCTGAAAGGAGGCGTGGACCTGGGCATCCGCGCCACCTTCGCCGATCTCGCCGCTACCCTCCGCGCCGCCTACGGCCTGCCTCCCGGCGCCCACGGCGTCAGCTTCCTCGGCGACCTCATCGCCTCATAGCCGGTAAAGCATGGTCCTCCTCGCTAATTGGCGGAAAGCTGTATGGCAATATCGCGGCCGGATACCTGATTTTATATTCCGGATGAGGCGGCAAGGTTCCCCAGGAACCTGGTTCTGATAAGGGTGTCTACCTGTACCTATCGAGCAGATCACGCGCTTTTTCGGCCTGTTCCTTGTCATCCAACTGCAATACCATCTGCCACACGGCGCGCGCTTCCTGTAGCATTCCTTTTGTCAGGAGGGCCATGCCCAGATTGGTATACGACCGGGTTATGTGGGGGTCGAGGGAGATAGCCTGGTAATATTCCCGGATAGCCTCCTCCAGACTCCCTGGAAGATGGTGCAAGGCAGCGCCCAGGCTATGATGCGCTTTTGCATTTTGCGGCTCCAGGCGGACAATTTCTCGGAAGGCTGTTGCCGACTGCTCGTAATCTTGCAGATTATAGTACAGGTTGCCGATCTCCCAATAGACGGCCACCCAATTGGGATAGCGGCGAAGCGCCTCTTGATAAAACGCCGCTGCTTGTTTATGATCGCCTTGCAGGTCTAAAATCTTTCCCAGGTAGGGATAGGCTTTGTCCGTTTCTGGCTGAAGGCGGAGCGCTTCGCGAAAACTCTCGGCCGAAGCATCGAGCTGGGCATTATTGTAGAGCGCGATACCTAGCCTGCAATGAATATCCGCGTCGTCTGGCTGTAATCGGGCGGCTTCCTGGTATTCCCCAATGGCGGCCTCCACGTCTCCCTGCTTATCCAGCAGAGTCGCCAGGTTGTAATGGGCCTCCCTATCGTCCGGATCCAATGCCACGGCTTGCCGATAGGCTTCTATAGCGTCGGGCGGATTTCCACGTTTCGAGAAAGCTAATCCCAGGTAATAGTAAGCAAGAGCGTGGTCTGGCTGAAGGGAGATCGCTTTCTTTGCAGCCGCAATCACCTCTTCTATTTTTCCAAGCACATACAAGACACCGGCCAGGCCGGCATAAGCATCTGTATAGTTGGAATCGATTCGAATCACTTCCTGAAAAGCGGCACGGGCGGCTTCCATCTCCTCGGTTCTATAGAGGGCCAGGCCCAACTCATACCAGGCGAAAGCGTCTTCCCGGTTTAACTGAATCGCCCGGTGACACTCCAGGATCGTGCCTTCCATATCTCCGCTATCGTAGAGCAGGCACGCCAGCTCCACACGAGCATCCGCATGGTCGGGGTCCAGTTGAAGCGCCTTTCGGCAAGCCTCCATGGCGGCCTCCGATCGTCCCTGCTCGCCCAGAGCCATAGCCTGTTCATAATAGATTTGAGCGGGTTTCATGGGCATCTATTCACCAGAGGAAAGGCCCTCTTATCCGAATCGGCAGTTGCGGTGGTAGCTTTTCTGGCATACGCTGTAACGAAGGACGCCTTTCCGACCGGTAGGACGGGTTGCCGAAGGCCCACAAGATGGAGACTTCAGTGCCCGGCAAAATTGACCGGATGCGGAAGCGGGCGGCCCTGCAGGCCGGCGACCAGGTTCTCGGCGGCGAGCACGGCCATCTTCGTGCGCGTAGCGACCGAGGCCGAGCCGATGTGCGGCAACAAGACGACGTTTTCTAAGTGTAGTAAAGGGTCGTCCGGTGGCAGCGGCTCGATCTCGTAGACGTCCAGGCCCGCGCCTGCGATCAGTCCGGCCTGCAGCGCCGTGACGAGCGCCGCCTGATCTACGACCGGGCCGCGGGCCGTGTTGATGAGGATCGCGGTCGGCTTCATGCGCGCGAGCTGGGCTGTGCCGATGAGATGCTTAGTCTCCGATGTCAATGGCGTATGGAGGCTGACGAAGTCGCTTTCTGAGAGCAGGGTGTCCAGATCGACCCGGCGAGCGTCGAAGTCGCGCTCGGCTGCCGGGTTCGGGCTGCCGGTGTACAGGATTGGCATCTCGAAGCCGCGCCCTCGCCGCGCCATCTCGTAGCCGATCCGCCCCATGCCCACGATGCCGAGCGTCGCGTGGTGGACCTCCTGGCCGGTGAGCAGCATAGGCGACCAGGTCTGCCACCGCCCGGAGCGGATGTAGGCGTCTGCCTCGACGATCCGGCGGGCAGTGGCGAGCAGCAGCGCAAAGGCCAGGTCGGCAGTCGTCTCGGTCAGGACGCCGGGCGTATTGCCGACGGGGATGCCGCGCGCCGTACAGGCGGCCACGTCGATATTGTCGTAACCGACCGCCATCTGGCTGACGACCCGCAGCCCTGGCGCCGCATCGAGCAGTTGCGCGTCGATCCGATCCGTCAGCAGGCAAAGCAGCCCGTCCACCGCGGCCACTTTCTCCAGAAGCGCCTCGCGCGGGGGCGGCAGCGCTTCCGGCCAGACTTCGACTTCCGCGATCTCCCGCACCTTCTGCAGCGCCTCTTCCGGCAGCGCCCGCGTGACGAACACCTTCATGCTGCTCTTTCTCCTTTTGCCTCTCTTTAGCGCCGTTCCGCCTTCAGGCGAAAGAGATAAGAGAGTCTCTTTCGACGGCGGAGGTTCGCCCCATGACGAAACGACAACAGAAGCTCACCGAAGACGACGTGCCGCGCATTTTGCAGACCCTGGCCTGCGAGGATGCGCCGACGCAGCGGCGTATGTTGCGGCTCCTCTGTCCCTGCCGCAATCGCGTTTACCATGAGGAGGTCTGGGTCGCCGTCTGCCGCGTCTACGAGAACGAGGCGAATCCGGAAGGGATGCGGGACCAGGCGAAGCACGCTATCGACACCCTGCGAGACCGCGCCCGTACCGATCCGAACGCTCAGGAGTTGCTGGATGCGCTGGCCCGGCGCGGCTTCTTTTTGTTTCCCCTCAAAGTCCCTCCTGCCTGCGAGCGCGAGGACAAGGTCACGTCGCGGGAAGTGCCGGATCTGCTCGAAATCCTGGCCTGCGACGATCTGGACGCCCAGAAGAACGCCCTGCGGCTTCTCTGTCCCTGCCGCAATCGCCGCTACGATAAAGAGGTCTGGCGAGCCATCTTCGAGGTTTATCAGACCACTCAGGGCGGTGGTGTGCGGGATCAGGCGCTGCACGCCATCGAGACCCTGCGCCAGCGCGCCCGCACCGATCCTCGCTCTCAGGAGTTACTGCGCTGGCTGGTCGCCCAGGACATCGCCATGCCGGGAATGGAGCAGGCGATTCCGATCTGGCGGCCTCTGGGGCGCATCGGCCCGCGCGGCCTGACTATTCCCCGCTGGCAGCACAGTCCCCGCTCCAAAGCCAACCGCCGCCGCTAACAAGGGGAAAGACTACTAGTAGCAGTAAGAAAGCTCGCCTCGGCTAAGGCTACTCGGTAGGGTCACGATCGTACATGGCTCCCGCGCGGGCTTCTCTCAAGAGGCGCTGGGTGTCGGAGTCATCCGAGAACGGGCGGCCTTTATTGAGTTCGGCAATCTCGGCAAGGGCAGCAAGCATTTTTTCATTGGGAGGATTCGTTCCGGCTGCCTGGATACCATTGTGCTCAACGGTGACTGTAACCTCTTCGCCTGGCTTTAAGCCAAGCTCCTGAGCCTCCTCCGGTAGTTCCAGCAAACGACTATCTTTGACTTTTGCAGTGTAATGTACAGTTGCCATCTTCGTCGCCTCCAACCCCTCTATTTATTATAACACGGCTTGCTTTTTAGAATAGGAAAACGCGACGCTCGCTTTAGGTAGGTAGGTAGGTAGATCCGGCAATCGCGGCTTGCCGCAGCAGGTGGTCGGCGAGGACCAGGGCGACCATTGCTTCCACGCCCGCGACTGCGCGGGGCAAGACGCAGGGATCGTGACGACCTTTGGCCCGAAACGTCACCTCCTCGCCGCTTGTAGAAACCGTCTGCTGCTCCCGCATGATCGTCGCCGTCGGCTTAAAGGCCACGCGCAGCAGAATATCCTCCCCGTTCGAGATGCCGCCCTGAATCCCGCCGGAGAAATTGGTCTGCGTGCGCACGCGGCCTTCCTGCATCCGAAACGGATCATTGTGAGTCGAGCCGCGCATGAGCACGCTGGCGAAGCCGGACCCCACCTCGAAGCCCCGCGCCGCCGGAAGCGACATGAGCGCCCGCGCGAAGTCGGCGGTGAGCTTGTCGAAGACCGGCTCGCCCAGGCCGGGCGGCACATTGCGGGCGACGACCTCCACGATCCCGCCCAGCGAGTCGCCGTCTTTGCGTGCTTGCTCGATGGCGGCGATCATCTGCTCGGCGGCTGCCGGGTCCGGGCAGCGGACGATGTTGGCATCCACCGTCTCCCGCGTTGCTGCAGCCGGATCGACCTCACCGCGAATATCGCTGACCTGGAGCACGTAGCCGACGATCTCGATGCCGCCCCGCTCCATCAGCAAACGCCTCGCTACCGCGCCTCCGGCCACCCGCCCGACCGCCTCCCGATAGGACGCGCGCCCCCCGCCGCGATAGTCCCGCACGCCGTACTTGGCCGCATAGGTATAGTCGGCGTGGCTGGGGCGGTAGAGGTCTTTAAGCTCCGTGTAGTCCTTCGAGCGGGCGTCTGCGTTGCGCACCATCAGGCTGATGGGCGTCCCGGCAGTCACGCCCTCGAAAAGGCCGGAGAGGATTTCGACCTCATCGCCCTCCTTGCGCTGCGTCGTGAGCCGGCTCTGTCCCGGCCGGCGCCGATCGAGGTCTTCCTGGATGTCGCGCTCGGTCAGCGGGATGCCGGGCGGGCAGCCGTCTACCACGCAGCCGACCGCGGGACCGTGCGACTCGCCCCAGGTCGTGAGCCGAAACAGAGTGCCGAAGGTGCTTCCTGCCATCGCTTTCTACTTCTGCCTTTCAGTCAGAACGAACGGAAATCGGCAGGAAAGTTCGCTATCGAGGCCACAGAATCCTAATAGAGTGCGGATCGCCTTTTTCGGGCGCGGCAAATAAATTTCGTGGAAAGTTTTGTATCTTTTCCCGGTGGGGGAATTATGTTATAATGGGGCTTCGACGGTCGGGGAGGAGAGGCGCTAAGAAATGAATCTGCTGGGCGGCGTGCTGGGCCGTTTCTCGCGTGATCTGGGAATCGACCTGGGCACGGCCAATACCCTGTTGCACGTGCAGGGCCGGGGGGTCCTGCTGCGCGAGCCGTCGGTGGTCGCCATCCATCGCGACACCGGCAGCGTGCTGGCAGTGGGGGAAGAGGCCAAGAGGATGCTCGGCCGCACGCCCGGCCATATCCTCGCCATCCGCCCGCTCAAAGACGGGGTTATCGCCGACTTCGATCAGACGGAGAAGATGATCCACTATTTCATCTCCCGGGTGCATCGGAATGCGACGTTGCTGCCACCCCGTGTGGTGATCGGAGTCCCTTCCGGGGTCACCGAAGTGGAGGAGCGCGCCGTTCGGGAGGCGACCAAAAGAGCGGGCGCCAGGGAGGCCTACCTGATCGAAGAGCCGATGGCCGCCGCTATCGGCGCCGGGCTGCCGGTCTTCGATCCCGTCGGCTCGATGATCGTGGACATCGGCGGCGGGACGGCAGAGGTGGCCGTGATCTCGCTGGGCCACATCGTCACCAGCCGCTCCGTGCGGGTGGCCGGGGATGAGATCGACGAGGCGGTCGCCAGTTACGTGCGCCGGACCTATAGCCTCACCATCGGCGACCGCACGGCCGAGATGGCCAAGATCCAGCTCGGCTCGGCCTGCGCGGTCGGGCCGGAGCGGTCGATGGAGGTGCGCGGGCGGGACCTCATCTCCGGCCTGCCGCGCAGCGCGACCCTCACCAGCAGCGAAATCCGCGAGGCGATCCAGGAGCCGCTCAATGCCATCGTCGAGGCCGTGAAGGTGACTCTGGAAGCCACGCCGCCGGAGCTGGCCGCCGACATCTACGAAAAAGGCATCGTCCTGGCAGGGGGCGGCGCGCTGCTGGAAGGACTGGATCGCTTACTGTCGTGCGAGACCTGCATGCCCGTGCGTCTCGCCCCGGACCCGCTTTCCTGTGTTGTCCTCGGCGCCGGCTACTTCCTCGAAGAGATCGACCGCTGTCCCACGCTGCGAACCCTCTTGAAAGGGTAAGGCCTCACCCCTTACCAGGCCGTGTCAGACGGGCCGTTCACGGCCCATCTAGGGGTGGCAAAGCCGCCACACGAAGCGAGCGGATGGGTTGCGTGGATACGCCATCTCGCTTGCGCCTGCCTTGCCAAGAACCGTCCTCACGGGCGGATTTTAACTGGTAGTATGAAAAGATCATTCCTCCGTCGATATGGGCCGGCGCTGCTCTGCTTGCTGCTCGGACTGCTGTTAGGGGCCTGGCACAATCGGACGACCGACCGTGGGCGTCCCGATCTTGTGGCCGGCGCGGCCCGCAGCGTGGTCGTCCCGCCTGCGGCCATTTTAGGTGGGGTGTCCCGCTGGGTCCACGCGCAGACGGGCTGGCTCTTTCATGGGCGCGCCCTGGCCGAAGAGAACCGGCGCCTCAAGGCGCAGGTGACGGCGCTGCAGGCCGAGAATGCGGCGCTGCAAGAGGCGCGCATTGAGAACGATCGCCTGCGGGACGACCTGGGCTTTCTCCGCTCCGTACCGTACCGGTTCCTGCCTGCCGAGGTAGTGGCGCTCCGCCCGGATCCCAAGTTCGATACCCTGCTCATCTCTCGCGGCAGCCGAGATGGCGTGCGGCCTGACAGCGTGGTCGTCACGCGCAACGGCCTGGTCGGGCGCGTTTTTGAGGTGACCCCTGGTGCCGCTTCGGTTCTCCTCCTGACCGACCCGAACTCCGGGGTCGGCGGGCGAGTCCAGCGCGCGGCCTCCCGCGCCGTCGGCGTCTGCAAAGGCGACGGCTCCCGCCAGCTCTCGATGGCCTACCTGTCCTCCGACGCCGATATCCGGGCCGGCGACCTCCTTCTCACCTCCGGACTGGGCGGCGTCTTTCCGCCCCGCTTGCCCATCGGCGTCGTCACCGCCGTCACTTTGGACGAAGGCAGCGGCCTCAAAACCGCGTGGGTGCGTCCCCGCGTGGATTTCGACCGGCTGGAAGAGGTGTATGTGCTGCCATGAATCCGGCGGCGCGGCGGATCGGCATTCTGGCCGCTGCCCTCCTGATGGCGGCGATCCTGCAGTGTGTCTATGCGGATGCCGTGCAGGTCTGGGGCGCCCGACCGGACCTGCTGACGACAACGGCGATCGTAGGGGCGCTGTTCTGTAATGCCAACGGCGGCGCGGCGCTCGGTTTCTTCGCCGGGCTGCTTCTGGGCAGTCTGGCCTCTCCACCGCATGGCGGCTTCGGCAGCTTGATCGTCAGCCGCACCCTGGTCGGCTTCGGCGTCGGCTGGCTGGAGGAGCGTCTCTTTCGCGACAGCGCGCGTCTGGCCGTCTCCCTGGTCGCGCTCGGGTCTCTCCTGGCCGATCTGCTGTTTTTCCTGTTTGCCCCACAGCCCAATATCCTCCACTGGGCAGGCGCTCTCCTCAAGACCGTCCTCTACAATACCTTCCTCGCTCTCCCACTCTACCTACTGCTGCGCCGCCTGCTGCGGCATTCCCAAAATGTCTTGCGGCCATGAAGAAAAGTGATTGTCGCCCTAAACTCCGGCCATTTTCTGAACCTGTTACGGCTGCTCGCCCGTAGAATAGACGGGCCTTACCCCTTCATGAAAGAAAGGGTGAGGCCAACCAGAGGAGGACAACCGCGTGTATTTAACACTGCTAAAACGAGCTGTGGTATGCGTTGGCATCGGGATGCTGGTCTGGTCCGTCGGGAGCGGAGCGGATACATCCGGAAAGAAGGCTGCGGCGATGGCCGCCCATGGAGCGTTTCACTGGAAGGATGTAAACGGGCATAGCTACGATCAGGCTCTCCTCGCGCGTCACAAAGCGACCGTCTTCTTCTTTGTCTCTTCGCAATGCCCGATCGCTAACCTGTATACGCCGCGCATCCTGGCAATCGCCCGCGACTACACGCCCCGCGGCGTGCAGTTCTTCCTGGTGGATTCAAATTCGGAGGATAGCCTAGCGACGGTACGCCGCTATGCGAAGGAGCGCGCCTTTCCCTTCCCGGCGATCAAAGATGAGGGCACGGCGCTCGCGGATACCCTGGCCGCCGATAAGACGCCGGAAGCGATCATCCTGGATTCCGCAGGCGCAGTCCGGTATCGCGGGCGCATCGACGATAACGCCGGTCCTGAAAAGAGCATCCATCACGATACCCGCGAGGCGCTGGACGCGCTGCTGGCCGGCCGGTCGGTCCCGCATCCCCGCACGCTCTCTTTCGGCTGCATCATCTTTCGCGATAAGCCCGCTCCGCGCGCGGCCTCTCCGGCAAGCGTCACGTATGCTCGCGACATCGCGCCCATTCTGAACGCCAACTGCGTGATGTGCCACCGCCAGGGCGAGACCGCGCCGTTCTCTCTGGAGACGTACCAGGAAGCGCGTACGTGGGCCGCGCAGATCAAAGACTACACGGCTCGCCGTCTCATGCCCCCCTGGAAGGCCGTGCCTGGTTACGGCGATTTCCGCGATGCGCATTTCCTGACGGCGAAGCAGATCGCTTCGCTGGCGCGCTGGGCGGATGCCGGCGCGCCGCTCGGCAATCCCAAAGACCTGCCCGCCCCGCCGCCGTTCCCCTCCCCGAACGGCTGGAAACTGGGCACGCCGGATCTGGTGTTATCGCCGTCACGGCCCTACCATCTGGCGGCGGACGGCAAAGACGTCTACCGCGAGTACGTGCTGCCGGTCTCGTACGACGAGGCGCGCTACCTGCGTGGGGTCGAGTTCAAGCCGGACAACCGCGCCGTCGTCCATCACATCATTCTCTTCTTCGACCCCAGCGGCGAGTCGGCCAAGCTGGACGGCCACGACTCTCAGCCGGGATATACGGTCCCCGGCGATTGGATCAGCCCGCCGGGATCGACCTGGGGCGGTCAGGTAATCTGGGTGGCGGGATGGGCGCCGGGCAACACGCCCTCCCTCCTGCCGGAAGGGACCGCCTTCGAGATTCCCGCGCACGCAAGTCTGGTCCTGCAGGTCCACTATCACAAGGATGGCAAGCCGGAGGAGGACCGCAGCCAGGTCGCGCTCTATTTTGCAGAGAAGGGCAAGGTAGATAAGGTGATGCACGTCGGGGCGGCTATCAACGCGACCTTCGATCTCAAGCCGGGGCTGGCGCATCAAGAGGTGCGCGCGTCCTTTACGCTTCCTAAAGGCGTCGACGTCCACGTATGGGCCGCCTTCCCGCACATGCACATGCTGGGCCGCCAGATGAAGCTCTGGGCGACGCTGCCGAACGGTACGGTCAAGCCTCTGATCTGGATTCAGGACTGGGACTTCAACTGGCAGGAGAGCTATCGCTACAAAACACCACTGGCGCTGCCGGGCGGCACGCGCGTGGAGCTACTCGCGATCTACGACAACTCTGAGCGCAACCCTCGCCAACCCTCGCACCCGCCGAAGGAAGTCCGCTGGGGCGAGCAGACGACGGATGAGATGTGCATCGGCTTCTTCCAGTTCACCGTGGACAAGCAGCATTTAGCGCAAAAATAATCCACATGCCGGGCCGATAAACGACCCGGCATCAAAAACGAGCGTCCTCACGGACGCATCCAAATTTCCCCTCTGCTTACGAAGGAGAGGGGGTCAGGGGGTGAGGTCTTCTGCCGGGTCGTTTATCGGCCTGGCTTGCTTAAAGCGGATTGACCGGAACGCCGTTGATCCGAACTTCAAAATGCACGTGCGGGCCGGTCGCCAGGCCGGTCGCGCCGACGCGGGCGATCACCTGGCCTTGATGGATCAGTTCTCCTTCCGAAACGAGCAGCGCCGAACAATGGCCGTAGAAGGTTGTCCGGCCATTGCCGTGATTGAGGACTACCAGGTTGCCATATCCGCTCGTGTACCCTGCAAACAAGACCCGGCCCGCTGCAGCTGCATGAATGGGAGTGCCGTAGGGCACTCCTATATCTACGCCCGTATGCATCCGGCGATAGTGTAGAATCGGATGGTAGCGGTAGCCAAAGCCGGAAGTGATCGGACCGTTGCAGGGAAGGCGGAAGCCCCCATGCCAGATGGGTGCCGGTTCGTCGTCGCCGCTTCTGCCTACCCCTCCGGCATGTCGAAAAGAGGGCATTCCGGCGCGCCGCTCTCGTTCTTGTCGATCCTGTAGCGCCGCCAGTGCCTGAACGCGACCGACCCACTCTTCCGATTCGTTGGCGTCTTCGTCGAACTCCTCCTGAGCGGCCTCGCGCTGGGCTTCCTCTTGATGGAGAATATCCTGCTTCTCGCGCAGGTCATCGGCCAACTGCTCCTTCTGCGCCTCATTCTGAACGGCGAGCGCTTGCGCTTCCTGCTTCTCCACCTCTATCGTCCGCTTATAGGCCTGGATCTGCGCTACATCTCGGCGCACGCCCTGGATCAGCTCGGTATCGCTATGAACGATCCGGCGCACGTAGTAGCCGCGCGAGAGCAGATCGCTCATCGAGCGGGACTGCAGCAGCACCTGCGCGTAGGTCGTCTGGCCGCGCTGATAGCTGTCCCGGATACGCAGGGCCAGCAGCTTGCGCCGCTGGGCCAGGCGGCGCTGTGTCTCGTCCAGGCGCTGCATCACCATCACGTGCTCGGTCGTCAGTTGGGACAGACGGGCGTTGATGCGGTTCAGGTTGTGCTTCGTGCGGTCGATCCGAGCCTGCACCGTCTGGATATTCTCTTTGGTGAAATGCTCCTGCGCTTTGACGGCTTTGATCCGCAGCTTCAACTGGTGCATGTGCGAATACAGCAGATGAAGCTTGTGTCGTGCCGCTGCCCTCCGGGCGCGAGTGGCGCGGATTTCCGCCCTGCTGGGAATGTGTTTGTGCCGGTGGGAGAGGTGTGAGTGGTGGCGATGCGGAGAAGCGGCCAGGCCGCCGAGCGCCAGACAGGCGCAAATTACAATGAGGATCAATTTGGCAGGAAACGTACGCAAGGCTCCTCCTTAGACCTGTTTGAGGAAGCGGCGCAGAGATAGGTGGCCGCCGACGAGGCCGATAGAGCCGCCAAGGACGACCAGGCTACCCAGGACCTCCCGCGGGCCGACCCGCGTAGGCACGTCCCCGACAAGCGGCGAGTGCAGCTCGGCGACAAACCGCGACACCTCGTGCCCGCACAGCAGCACGATCCCGGCAGCGATCCCGGCTCCGAGAACCCCGTAGATCACGCCCTCCAGCAGCAGGGGAAAGCGAATGAACCCGGACGTCGCGCCGACCAACTGCATGATCCGAATCTCCCGGCGGCGCGCGAAGACCGTCAGGCGGATGGTGTTGTGGACGATGAACAGCGTGGCGATGAACAGCCCGATGGCCGCGCTGCCGCCCAGGACGTTGATGACCCGCGCGAAGCCGAGCATCGTGCGCACTTCCTGGCTGGCGTCGTTGACCTGAGCCACTTCGGGGAACTGTTTCTTGTCCCGCAGCATGGAAGCCAGGCGGTCTACCTGAGAAGCGTCCGTTGCCTGGATCTCCAGCTTATCTGGCAGAGGATTCTCCGGCATCGCCTGCGTCAGATTCGGCTCGTCCGTCTGCAGGCGTCCCCAGGCCTCCTCTTTGGTCACCAGATGGATGCTGCCGGCGCCGGGAAGCTTACCTATCCGGTCCTGCACCGCCAGCGTCCGGTCGCGCGGGATGTCCGTGCCCAGGAACACGTCGATCTGGTTGAACTTGTGGGGTTGGCGCTCCGCGATCTCGTGGATGCGGTGCGCCGTCCATAGGGAAGCGCCCAGCACCGTAAGCGCGACCGTCACCGTTCCCAGCGCCGCCAGGGACATCAGCCCGTTCCGGCGGATGTTGCGGGAGCACTCCCCGATCAGGAAAAACAGGCTGTTCAGGCCCATACGACCGCCTCCTGGAAGATTTCCGCCTCCTGGCGGCGGTAAGCGCCCTGCGCGTCGTCCCGCACGATCCGCCCGCTCTCGAAGGCGACCACGCGCCGCTGCATGCGGTCCACGATCGCCGCGTCGTGGGTGGCGACCAGCACGGTGGTGCCGCGCACGTTAATGTGGTTCAGCAACTGTATGATGCCCAGGGAGGTGTCCGGATCGAGGTTGCCGGTCGGCTCGTCGGCCAGGAGCAGAGGGGGATCGTTGATAAGGGCGCGGGCGATGGCAACGCGCTGCTGCTCGCCGCCCGACAACTGGTGCGGAAAGGCGTCCGGGCGATGCGCCATGCCGACCATCTCCAGCGTTTGCGGAACCTGCCTGCGGACCACCTTGCGCCCGGCGCCGATCACCCGCAGGGCGAAAGCCACGTTCTCATAGACGGTCTTATCCGGCAGCAGGCCGAAATCCTGGAAGACAACGCCCAGCGTGCGCCGGTAGCGCGGAATGTCGCGCGGGCGCATCTGCCCCACGTTCTGACCGGCGACCAGGACGCGCCCCTGCGTAGGACGCATTTCCCGATACAGCAGCTTGAGCAGCGTGGATTTGCCCGCGCCGGTCGGCCCAACGAGGAAGAGAAACTCCCCTTTGTCTATTTTCAGGTTCACCCGCGAGAGAGCGGCGACTTCGTTGGAATAGGCGACGGTTACATCCTGGAGAGAGATCATAGACGGCTTCCGGGTGCGGAACATCATCCTGACCCGTCGCGAAGCCAGGGGTGAGAGGAGAGAGCAATGGCTTGCTCGATAGGTTTTCCTATTTAATCACTTTTCCCGCCCGCCTGTCAAGCTTTTTTGGATTAGTTTTTAGGCATTGGCAGGGGATGGTGGCTGGTGACGCCGTGGGGAAGCTTGTAGATCGTCAGGCGGCTGGGGCCGGTACCGTGCTCGTTGCTCTGCCAGAGGACCGGCCACGTCCGGATGACCTTTGCAATGCGTGGGTCGATGCTGGGCGTGTCGAGAAAGGTGTTGCCCACGGCCACGTAGCGGTAGGCGCCGGAGCAGATATCGTGAAGGAAAGGATCACGCGCGCCGCTGTCGGGCAGCGCCTCGATCTGCCAGGGCCGCGCCGGAACGCGGGCGACGTGCAGCAGATACCAGCGCGCGGGGATGCCGTAGGCCGGAGCCAGCATCTGGTCTACCGGCTGCCACTGAGTCGCCAGGAAGCGCGCCGCCAGAGGCCAGCGGGGTCGTTGAGAGCGCGGGTCCATGCCGGACAGCGATTGGGCAGGATGCCAGAGCAAGACCGTCAGGCAGACCGCAGCGGCGACCGCCGCGCCGTAGACGGGCTGCCAGCGGGCGACGGGCAGCACGAACAGGCCGGCCACCAGCGATAGCAGCGGAAGGGCATGCACCAGGTATTCCGGCCCGATGATGTGCGCGGCGTGCGCGGTGAGGAGGATGATGGCCGTGAAGACCAGCAGGACGGCCATGCCGGCGGTCAACTGCCGGCGGGCCAACAGGACCAGGACCGCGAGAACGCCGAGGCTGTAGCAGACGAAGAACGGCCGGTAGTCGTGCTCGTACCAGTAGAGATAGGCCCACTTGGGCGCGTGCAGATAAAGGCGACCGCGCACGTTGGCCGGCCAGGGATCGTGCGACATGGCCATGTAGTGGCGCAGCATCTTCATCGCATCGCCGTGCAGACCCGCCGGCCAGAGCGCCCATACGATCGCCAGAAAGACGAGCGCGCCGCAGCCGAGCGCGATCAAAATCCGCTTGCGGCGGTCCGCTTCCTGAATCGCCGGCCAGAAAAGGAAGGGAGTGACGTAGGCCGATGCCAGCAGCGTGGGGAAAAAGACTTCCGACGTCACGAACATGCCGCCGAGCGCCGCGCAGCCACCGACCAGCCAGCCCTCCCGCCGCGTCTCGACGTATTTTAAGAGCGTCCAGACCAGCAGCATCAGCCAGAAGATAAGAAACGACCAGGGAAGCGCATGGGAGGAGGCGCGCAGGTGCGCCGGCGCGACAAGCAGCAACACGGCCGCCGCAACCGCAGGTGAACGCCGCCCGCCGCACAGAGCCAGGCCGCATAGGTAGACCAACGGGACCGTCAGGGCGCCGATCAGAACAGCGGGAACGCGCAGCGCGCGGTCTTCCGGGCTGAAATGCAGCGCCAGGGCGACCATATAGGCGATGCAGGGAGGATGGTAGTGTCGCTGGGCGATCAGCTTATCGGGATCTTTGGGGTAGTCGGAGATATCCCAGCGATTAGCCTGGAAGCCGCGCGCTGCCGCGAAGGCATAGTCTGCCTCGTCGAGCCAGAGGTCGCCACGTGTGATGGCGAAGCGTAGGGGCAGGGCGGCGGCAAACAGCGCTACGAAAAGCAGCACGTCCACCCACCAGGGCGCGCGCCGGACGGCGGGTGGGGCCGAAGCCCGCTCCCGCGCTTCCGCAGGAACGACCGCCCGGCCCTGCTCCTCCAGGGGGGCGCCCGCATCCGTTCGGGCGCCGGAAGAAATTTCACTCATAATGCTTAGTCGTTGGACGTTGGGAAAACCCATTCATAAGATTTGCTGCCTTACCCGGCTAGCATAGAGAGGCTAAAGAGGGCAGTTAAATTCCCAACACCCAATACCTAACACCCAACGCCTAAAATGTTCAGCCCTCGCCCGGTGGAGGCCGATGGATGCGACAATAGCCCATCCGTGCGGCCTTCCAGGACGGAACCTTGATGATCTCCTCGACCGGACACCATTTGGTGGCGCGCTTTCCCGAATCGACACAGATGATGACTTCTACCATCTTCTCTCCGGGCGGCGGCGCCGGGGCGCGGGCCGTATGGAAACGCGGTGGGCTGGCGGCCACGGGAGGCGGTGACGGAGAAGGCGGGCTGGTCCCCGTCGCCGGCACGGTGAGGGTCAGGGCCTGGGTACTGGGCGTTGGGCGTTGGGCGTTGGGCGTTGGGGTCGGAGGCGGCGTGGTGTCAGGCTGGGTGTCGTTGGCAGCGGTATCTACCGGCTGGGCCGGAGGAGTGGTCGTATCGGGATTGAGATCGGGCGCGGCATCCGTCTGATCCTGGGGATCATCCGGGAAGGTCTCCGCGTCGCGATGGCGGCGCTTGCGCTCCTGAAAGCGCGCGGTCTGGCCGTCCGTTTTAGGCGAGGAGGGTTTATAGGCGATGGGCGGCGGCTCCGGTCCGAACTTGCGCTGCTCCGGCACGGCCCCCAGCATGAAGTCCCTCCAGACGGGCGCGCACAGTACCCCGCCGGTAGCGCCCGGCATCGTCACATATTTGAGTGGGCCATTCTTCTTCGGGCGATGGACGCTCGCCATCCAGACTACCGTCGTCAATTCCGGCGTATACCCGTCGAACCAGCAGTCGCGGTTATCGCTCGTCGTTCCGGTCTTGCCGTGCGCATTCTCCACGTCGTGCGCCCGGTATCCCGTGCCGTACTGCACGACCGCCTGGAACGCCTTATCCATCTGCGCGACCGTGTCCGGCTTGAGGATGCCGGCCTGGATCTGAGGCTCGTGCTCTTCGAGAAGGTTGCTGTCCTGATCTGTAACGCGAATGAGCGCCATGGGGATACAGCGGCTGCCGTTCATGGGGAAGATCGAGTAGACCGAGCACATGTCCAGCGGGCGGACCGCCGAGGCGCCCAGCGCCGTCGGCAGGTAGGGCGCTAGCGGCGTGGTGACGCCCATCTTGTGCGCGTAATCGATCACGGTATGGATGCCCACTTTGGCCGCCACCTGCACGGCGATGGTATTGATCGATTGGGCAATGGCATCGAGACAGGACATGCGGCTGTAGGTGTAGTCGCCTTCGTAGTTCTTGACCACCCGCCCTTCCGGATCGTGCGGATAGGGAATGGGAACGTCCCGGTAGGTGGAGTATAGGTCGGCGGCGCCAGTATCGAAGGCGGCGGAGTAGTCGAACACCTTGAAAGAGGAGCCTGGCTGGCGCCGGCCCTGCGTGACGGCGTTATACTGGTCCGCGCGAAAGTCGCGTCCGCCCACCATGGCGCGAATGTAGCCGGTATGGTTGTCGATGCAGACGAGCGCGCCCTGGTTGGCTCCGAAGTGGGAGGCGGCTTCGATCCCATTCTTGAGGGCCCGCTCGGCCATCTGCTGCATCTTCCAGTTGAGCGTCGTCTCGATGCGGAGGCCGCCCCGATAGACGAAGTCGGAGCCGTAGCGCTGCATCAGATTCTTGAGGACGTAGGTGGTGAAGTAGGGCGCCTTGAAGTCGAAGTTATTATGGATATGGCGGGCGATCAGGCGAGGCCGCTCGGCTTTGGCGTGTTTGTACTGGGCGTCGGTGATATAGCCGTAATCATGCATGCGGTCCAGCACCTCATCGCGGCGCTTGAGGGAAGACCGGCGGTGGTCGTAGGGCATATAGGCCGACGGACGCTGCGGGATGCCGGCCAGCAGCGCGGCCTCGGCGACGTCGAGCTTATTGGCCGGCTTGCCAAAATAGGTCTCGGCAGCCGCCTGGATGCCGTAGGCGCCGGCGCCGTAGTAGATGTTATTGAGATAGAGCTGTAGGATTTCCGGCTTGGTGTAGAGCTGATCGACGCGGATGGCGGTGAGGATTTCGCGCACCTTGCGCGTATAGAGCTTCCTTTTGGTGAGGCCGAACTGCGGCAGGTTGCGGATGAGCTCCTGGGTGATGGTGCTGCCGCCCTGGCCGGTGTTTTTCTTCTGAACATCCGCCCAGGCAGCGCGCAGGATGCCCATCGCGTCGACGCCGCCGTGCTCGTAGAAGCGGTGGTCCTCGATGGCGATCGTGGCGTTGATGACGTTCTTATTGACCTCTTTGAGCGTCACCGGCTGCCGGTTCTCGACTTCGAGCTGGCCCAGCAGCACCCCATCCTGCGACCAGATGGTGGTGGGAACGGGCGTGCGGATGTCCGTGGCGATAGCTTCGATGCCGGGCAGGTCCTGTTTGGTGAACCGGTAGAAGACCACGACGGTCACGACCAGGGCGATAGCGACCACCATTTCGACCAGCAGGAAGGCCAGGGCGAAAAGCGTCTTAATCCACTTCTTGACCGTGGAGCGCCGTGAGCGCGGCGCAGCGTATCGAGCCGCCCGAGGAGCGGCTAAGGCGCGTTTGGTCATGCCGTCATTATATGCAGTGAAACTGCGCGCTGTCAAGGGGACGGGGTTTAAAGAAGCAGGTTCGACATCCGCCTTGACAGCAGGCGGCAGGATGCGGTATATTGTTGCGGCTGCGCCCGGCGTTCCGCACGGAGGCCCGCAGCCTTTTTCATGGCCGACCTTTTGGAGGGCGCAGGCCCTTCTGCCATATATTCCCACCTGCATTCCCCGCAGGGAAAGGAGACGAGATATGTCCCGAGTTTGCCAGGTGTCGGGGAAGGGCCCGCTCAAGGGCAACCGTATCCGCCACCCGCATAGCGGCGCGTGGAACCTGCGCGCTCCCAAAAAGAAGCATTTCTTCCTGCCGAACTTGCAGACGGTCACGGTCAACACGCCCGAAGGCAAGGTGCGCCTGAAGGTGGCCACCAGCGTCATGACCAGCGAGAAGTTCCAGGACTATCTCACCGGAGCCAGGCCTCTGCCCAAAGAGCTTACGAAGAAGTCGCGTCAGCATCTAAAAAAGAAGTGAGAAACCTCACTCCCGGACCCCCTCTCCTTGCGTAAGGAGAGGGGGAATTCTTTTGTAGGGGCGCTGCTTGCTGCGTCCTGGCGCCCCTACACAACACCCTTTGCTTGTGAATTGTGAACCCATTCCTATGAGCCATATAGACAATATAGACAATCCGTTGAACAGCCCGGTAGCGAATGAGCCGCAGGCCGTCGTCGCCGGACCGCCTTCCGTCCCTATGTTCGATCTGCCGTCTCCTTCTACGCCGCCTCCGGCTCCGGCCATGCCGGCTGCGTCCGCGCCGGCTGCACCCAGCTCGCCAGCTTCTGCCGCGCCCAAACGCAAGGGGCTGCTCGGCGCCCTCGGCGCCCTGGGAGCGATGCTTGCCAAGTTCTGGGGCGTCGTCCTCGGCGTGCTCTTTAAGCTCAAGGCGCTGCTGGTCGCCCTCAAGTTCCTGACCTTCGGCAAGCTGCTCCTTACGGTCGGGACCATGTTTCTCTCCATGCTGGCCTACTCCTTCGCGTTCGGATGGGCGTTCGCCGTGGGGCTCGTACTGCTGATCTTCATCCACGAATCCGGCCATGCTCTGGCGGCCCGGCGGTTGGGCCATCCGGTCGGGATCATGGTCTTTGTGCCCTTCATGGGCGCCTTCGTCACCTCGCGTGGTGGCAGAAACGTGGTCGAGAGTGCCTTTGTCGGCATCATGGGGCCCGTGTTCGGAACGCTGGGTGGGCTGGCCTGCTGGGCGCTCTACTTCGTTACCGGGCATCCGGTCTGGCTGGCGCTGGCCTGGTTCTGCTTCCTCATGAACCTGCTCAACCTGACGCCCGCGCCGCCTCTGGATGGCGGCTGGCTCCTGCCGCTATTCTCGCCCAAGCTGCTGCTGCCGTGCGTCGGCCTGCTGCTTTTCACCTTCTGGCAGAACCCGATGGTCTGGGCCCTGGCTATTATGAGCCTGCCCCGACTCCTCCACGCCTGGAAATACAGTGGGCAGAGCGCCTATTATAAGGTCACAGCGCGCGAGCGGTGGGAGTATGGCCTGGCATGGGGCGGCCTGGCCGCGTTCCTGGCGCTGGCCAGCATGGTGGCCCACTATCAACTGCTGGCGCACATAGGCCGGTAGACGGATGGAAAAGAACGGTCCCATTCTCGATGCGGCCTTTCTCAAGAAGCTGGAGCGCCTGTCCCTGGCGGTCAAGCGGCCCTTTGCCGGCCAGATGAAGGGCGAGAAGCGCTCGATAAAGCGTGGCACGAGCATCGAGTTCGCCGATTATCGTGAGTACGCGCTTGGGGACGACCTGCGCTATGTAGACTGGAACACCGCCGCGCGCCTGGAAAAGATGTTCCTGAAGCTGTTCGTCGAGGAGGAAGACCTCTACCTGGCGCTGCTGCTCGACACCAGCAAGAGCATGGATTTCGGCGTGCCCAAAAAGCTGCACTACGCGGTCCGGCTGGCCGCCGCGCTGGGATATATCGGCCTTTCCAACTACGACCGGGTGAGCGTGCAGCCGTATGCGGCCACGCTGGGCGCGCCCCTGCCGACTCAGCGCGGCAAAGGCGGCATCCTGCCGTTTTTCTCCTACCTGGAGCGGGTCGAGGCGGGCGGCGCCACCGGTTTTGCCGCCGCTCTGCGCCGCTTTGCCGCCACGGTGCGCTATAAAGGCGTGGCGGTCGTCCTCTCCGACTTTTTCGATCCCGGCTGGCAGGAGGGACTGAAAGCCTTGCTGGCGCGCGGCTACCAGGTGGCGGCCCTCCACATCCTCTCCGAAGACGAGATCTCTCCGACCCTGCGCGGCGATCTGCGCATCATCGACAGCGAGACCGCCGAGACCAAAGAGATGAGCGTCAATCCTCAACTGCTGGCGCGCTACGAGCAGACCTTTGCGGCCTTCTGCGCGGAGCTGGAAGCCTTCTGTCACCGCTACGGCATCGACTATCTGCGCGCCGCTACCACCCTTCCCTTCGAAGATCTGATCCTTAAATATATGCGTAAAGGTGGCCTCGTGAAGTAAAAGAAGTAAAAAAGGAGCAGGTAAAAAAGGCGGGAAGGCTCGCATTTCGTGAAAATTTGAAGAAATCTGGGGCAAGTCCTTGACAGCCGGGGGGAAATACGTATATAATTTATCATCTGGTGTTGTGTCCAGAGGAAAGATTGGTTGGCACATTCTCTTCTGGTCCGGAAAGGAGGCATTTCCCATCCCGAAATTCTCTTTTTCCAGGTTCCCTGCCTCCGCGTATGCGGAAAGGGTACTCTGTCATCCACCAGGATCACGTAGGTGATCACCGAATTTCTCACGATACTCTGAAGGAGAATCAACCCATGTTTCGTCATCATTCACCAACGCGCCGCCGATCGGCGTTCACCCTCATCGAGCTGCTCGTCGTCATCGCTATTATCGCCATTCTCGCCGCGATCCTCTTCCCGGTCTTCGCACAGGCCCGCGAGCAGGCCCGCAAAACGACCTGCCTCTCCAACACCAAGCAGGTCGGTCTGGCCGTCCTGATGTACGTTCAGGACTACGACGAACAGTACCCGCTGCTGTTCGTGCCGGTCGCTCCTGTCTGTATTCCTCAGAACTACTCCGACTTCGTCTGCACGACGGCGGCCTGGCAGAACCTGGTCCAGCCCTATGTCAAGAGCTACGCCCTCGGTATCTGCCCGGATAGTGGCCTGGAGATCTCCGATCCTTCGCAGTCGCTCGATCCGTTCATGAACTACGGCATGCCGCCCCTCTCCGGAATCGCCGGTGTTTCCGCCTGGCAGGATAACTACTATACCTTCGGGCCGTTCGGAGGCAGCGGCCAGGCGAACTGGCAGGGCATCGGAGGCGAAGGCAATGACAGTGGCTGGTTCGCCAGTGACACTACTCCTTACACAGCAGCACCGGGAGCGACCAGCACCCCGAGCCTGACGCTGGCTGGTGTCTCTTCCCCGGCTCAGATGACTATGGTGACCGACGCCGCCGATGCGGCCTGGTGGATCGCGTTCTTCTTCCCGTCTACCGGCACGAACAGCACCTTCTGGTGGGGCGGCGGCTTCACTGGCGGCTATCCGGACTACCCGATCAACGGCAGCATCTACCGCCGCTTCGGCCCCATCGGCCGCCACAGCCAGGCGAACAAGACCGAGTTTAGTAAGCTGCGCTTGAGCGGGGGCCAGATCAACATCGTCTTCGCGGATGGCCATGCCAAGGGGATGCCGATTGGCTCGTACTTCAAGGTCAACAACGGCTACTATCAGTACCTGAACCCGAACCAGTAGAACCGAGTAGAACCGTGAAACAGCTAAGAGGTTGGATAGGCTTGCTCGTATGCGCGGCTTTGCTCCTGGGGAGCCTTGGCTGTGGATCAAAATCGAACGCAGCTATTGGCGGCCAGGGTAAGACAAAGCTACGGCCAACCGGCGGCAAAGGCGCTTCGACAGCGCATTCTGAGTAACAGCCTATCCTCAGGCTCAAGCGAGCCTGGAAACTGAAAAGCTTCGCGGCGCGAGAAGGATGAAAATCCTTGCAGCGTCGCGAAGCTTTTTTTACCGATGGAATGGATTCGCGATGGAATTCTAACGAAGCAGATGCAGGGCGGTGTCCGTCTCGCGGACGGTGTACCAATGATCGGCGGCGACGGCGGGGAAGGCGCTGCGCTTGCCGTCGGGCCAGCGAATGTGGATCTCGTCGGCTTGCTGGCTGTCGCCGAGGCCGAAGTGCAGGTCCGGCGCGTCCGTAGAGAGATAACTGCCTGCCGCGCGAACTTCGCGGATTTGCGACAGTTTCCCCGCCTTCAGGGTCACGCGGGCGCCCAGCGCGTCCGACTTGCCGTTGGGGCCGAAGCAGCGCAGAGAAAGGAAATGACGGCGCGGCCCCTCGTTGTGCAGGAGCAGAGGCGCGCCTTCCGCATTGACGACCAGCAGGTCCAGCCTGCCGTCCCCATCATAATCGCCGACCGCGACGCCGCGCCCCACGATCTTTTGCGTGAAGTCCGGGCCGGCCTGCGCGGAGATATCCGTAAATCGCCCTCTGCCATCGTTATGGAACAGCAGGCCGGACTCGTAGTAGGTGGTCGTCGCATCCGTGCGCTCTACAAGAGGCCAGACATGGCCGTTGAACAGCGTAATATCGAGCAGGCCATCGTTGTCTAGGTCCACAAAGTTCGATCCGAAGGTGAGCACTTTGAAGGAGGACCCATAGATGCCTGACGAGGCCGTGTTGTCTGCAAAAATATGTTTCCCCTGGTTGTGAAAGAGGCACTTTGGATGCCCGGAGAAGTTGGCGACCAGCAGATCGAATTTGCCGTCGTTATCGTAGTCGCCCCAGTCTATTCCCATGCCCGCCGTGGTCTTTCCATCGCTGGCATAGGCTGTGCCGGACTCGATGCCGACGTTCTTGAATCGCCCGTGGCCCAGATTGATAAAGAGGTCCTGCGGCTTGTCGTCGTTGGCAATGAAGAGGCCGGGTTTGCCGCTGTTGTCGAAATCGCAGAACATGCAGCCCAGTCCGTTGCCGTGCGTATCTGCCAGCCCGGCTTCCTGGGTAATGTCGCGAAACTTGCCGTTGCCCTCATTGTGATAGAGCGAGCCGTGCTCGCTTGCGTAGGAACCGGGTCCACATGCCTGTAAGACGGTCGAGCCATCCAGTCCGCGGGTGGAGCAGAACTGCTGGGTCGAGGCGTTGAAGATCACATACCGGCAGACATACAGATCGGGCTTGCCATCGCCATCTAAGTCCGCCCAGGCGGCGCTGGTGGTCCAATCGTCGGGACCGCGCGCCTCCAGTCCCGAGCCAGCGGTGACATCCCGGAAAGTGCCATTGCCTTCGTTATGGTAGAGAATGCTCCTTCCATAGCCGCTAACGAAGAGGTCGGGCTTGCCATCTGCATCATAGTCACACACCGAGCAGCCCATCAGGTAAGGTTTTCGGGGAGCGTTGGGAAA
>DASRCN010000017.1:0-2049 GCA_035653075.1 Chthonomonadaceae bacterium
GGGGCTTAGCTTGATGGTCGAGCAGATCAATCTGGCCGGGCAGGCCGAGATTCCCGTGGTTATCGTCGACGTGCAGCGGGGTGGGGCCAGCACCGGCATGCCGACCAAGACCAGCCAGGGCGATCTGAACCTGGCGCTCTATGGCGTCCACAACGAATCGCCGCACCTCGTGATCGCCGCTTCCAGCGTGGAAGACTGCTTCCAGACAGCCATCGACGCGTTCAATCTGGCCGAGGCTTACCAGTGCCCGGTCCTTCTGCTTTCGGACCAGTCGCTCGCCACCCGCAAAGTCACGCTAACTCCGCCGGATATGAAGGGGATCGAGGTGATGGAGCGGCTGCTGGCGACGCCGGAGGAGCGGGAGGAGGGCTATCACCGCTATGAGGACACGGAGACCGGTGTCTCGCCCATGGCGCTGCCAGGCATGGCCGGCGGGGCGTACGTCGGCACGGGTATCGAGCATGACGAGGGGGGCCATCCGGGCTACACGCCGGAGCTCGCCCGGCAGATGAAGCAGAAGCGGTTCCGCAAGCTGACCACGCTGCAGCGCGAGGAGGGGTCTGGATTCGTGCGGACCTGGGGCGATGCGGGAGTTCTGGACGTCGGCATCATCGCTTTCGGCTCGACGGAGGGGGTCATTCGAGAAGCGACCGAGCGCGCCCGTGCCGAAGGCTACAAAGTGGGCCACCTGCACGTGCGCCTGCTCAATCCGCTGCCGGTCGATGCCATCGAAGAGTTCGCAGCGCGCTGCCAGCATATCCTGGCGCCGGAGCTGAACTATACCGGCCAGCTTGCGCGCTGGCTGCACACGCATACCCATCTGCGGATCGCCGGTTTCCATAAGGATGAAGGCATCCCCTTCCGCGTGAACGAGATTTACCATCAGATCGTCACGCTGGCAGGACGCACCAAGGCGCATACGGCGCTCATCTAGCCCGCGCCGGGAGACGAATCATGACAAGCGCAACGCTCCATTTTGAGCCGAAAGACTACAAAAGCGACCTGAAGCCGGTGTGGTGCCCTGGCTGCGGAGATTTCGGGGTTTTAAGCGCACTCTATAAGGCGATGAGTCAGTGCGATCTGGACCCGGCCAGCACCGTGATCGTGTCGGGCATCGGCTGCTCGTCGCGCCTGCCGGGCTTCGTGGCGACCTACGGCTTCCACAGCGTGCACGGACGCGTCCTGCCGGTAGCGACGGGAATCAAGGCGGCTCGCCCGGACCTGAACGTTATCGCGGTCGGCGGGGATGGCGATGCCTACGCCATCGGGGGCGGCCATCTGCCGCACTGCGCGCGCCGCAATCCGGACATCACTTACCTGGTGATGAACAACAACGTGTATGGGCTGACGAAAGGGCAGGTCTCGCCGACCTCAATGCTGGCGCACGCGACGCAGTCGCCCCGGATCGATCCCAAGCGCTGGCGCACCACGCCTTACGGGACGATCGAGAACACGCTCGATCCGATCACGCAGGCCATCGCCTGGGATATCTCGTTTGTGGCGCGAGCGTTCTCGTATAAGCCCAACCAGCTCACGGACCTGATGGTCCAGGCCCTGAAGCACAAGGGATTTTCCCTGGTCGACATCTTCTCGCCCTGCCCGACCAACAACCTGGACCAGACCGAGGAGTACTACAAAGACCATACGTTCGACGTGCCGGCGGACCACGATCCGACGGACCGTGTGCAGGCGTTCGCGCTGTCGCTGCACCCCGACGGCTTCCCGATCGGCGTGATCTACAAGCACGAAGGCAAACCCACGCTCGCGGACGAGCTGCAGGCGATCCGGCATCACTTCTCCGGCGAGGCGACTGCATCTCTGCCGGGCCTGTTTGCCAGGTTTCAGTAGACCTCAACCCCTATCTCCTCTCCTTGAAGGAGAGGAGATAGGGGTTGGACTGTTTGAGCTGGGCATTGAAACGCTTGCTGTGAAATATAAGCAGGCGTGGAAGGCATCGCTGCCGTAGAGTTAGTTATCTTTCTTTGGCTGGAAAGGAGCTAACTCATGGTCGACATCGATACCTTCCTGACCATATTGTACGTTCGGGTC
>DASRCN010000018.1:0-41499 GCA_035653075.1 Chthonomonadaceae bacterium
TGTCTTCGATGGGGCCAGGATCCCTGCCGAGCAGATAGCCGCGCATCTCCTCGACGGCGGCGCGCACCGTGTCCGCCCGTCCTTCCACGATAGGCTCGCCCCAGCCTTCCAGGCCATCGTCCGTGGTGACTTTGAGGAACAGCCACCGCGGTGGAACTTTGAACAGCTCCATTTCGGTGATTTTGGCGCTATTCATGCGTTGCTCCCGCCGGCTGTTTATCTCTATCGGTCATTTCGACGATCGAGCGGCCGTCTCGGTCGCGCCAGATACCACAGGGTCCGCCGTGCTCGCTGACGCCCAGCGTCACCTCGGAGCCGTCCATGCGTAGGATCGGATGATAGTACGCCGCTACCTTTTCCGCCTCTCCGGCGATGTAGTGGCCGATGAGCGCCCTGCGGAAGCGGTCTTTACTGGTGTTGGGATAGCTGCCGTGGATAAGCGAGCCGTTGAAGAAGAGCACGTCGCCAGGTTGCATGAGGACCGGCACGACCGGCATGTCTTTGGGAACGGGAACAGTTACGTCTGTGAAACTGATACTTGTATCCGCTCGCTCCGTGCAGAGGACAGGCAGATCGTGGCTGTCCGGCACGACCCGCATGCAGCCATTCTCCTCATCGCAGGGATCGAGGGCGAGCCAGGCGGCCATGCAGGTGCCCGGTTGCACGCGCAGGTAGAACTGGTCCTGGTGAAGCGCCTGCCCGCGCGCCCCCGGCGGCTTGAAGTAGAGCATGGTCTGCACGGCGAACGGTTCCCGGCCCAGCAGGCCCGTCATGCAGGTATTGAGGCGCGGATCGAGCATCCAGCGCAGGCTGATCTCGTCCCAGCGGTGCATGTGGATCATACGCGGAAAGCGCTTCAGCGGATCGGCGCTGGTGATGTCCACCCCATCGAAGTCGCCCGGATAGGCGCCGGCCGCTCGCAAAGTCATATAGTGGTCACGGAAAGCGGCGACTTCCTCCGGCGAAAAGACCTGCGGCACGACGACATATCCCGCGCGTTTGTAGTGCTCTATGTGACTGGCCTGTAACATTCCGTTTTCCTTCTCCCCGGTGCGTCTATTCTTTAGTTTCTGCCTTCGGGCCGCTGTTTCCTTTCAGCAGTCCCTCTCCTCTGAAGATTGAAAATCCCCGGCAGAACAGAACAAGCGTCTTTCAGACACAACTGCTTAACACGAAAAGTGCGTCCGGAGGACGCTTGCTTTTTCCAGACAGGGGTTTTCAATCCCTGGCAAACGAGGTTTCTAACCCGAAGAGGAGGCGGGGGGATGGAAGGGGAATTAACAGCGGAGTAAACTTGAGGGGCAGGAATGCAATCGACGGAAGTTCGCTGTGAGGAGAAGGAAGGGATCGTTCGTTTTGGCAATGGCCGGATCGCGCTGCGGCTCGATAGGAGGACGGGCTGCTGGATTTCGATGACGGATGAGAAGGATGGAGCGGAACTGCTGCGCGCGGGGGACCGGGTGACGCCGATCCTGTTGAGCGTGAACGGCTGGACCGGCAGCAGCAGGGGATTCAATCAGATGTTCACGGTCGTGGATGTCGAGACGGTCGGGCTGCATTGGGAGTGTGAGGATTTTTCCTGCCGGCCGGAAGGCGAGACGACGTGGCTGACGGTGCAGCTGCGGGAGGCGGACTGGCACGTCGCGCTGCTTTACGGGCTGCGGTCGGATTCGATGCGCTTGGAGCGGCGGGTCCGCATCGAGTATCTCGGGGAGAGGGAGGCGCTGCTGCGCTCGTTTACGCTGCGTCTCCCGTTCGCGCATCTGGGTCCACCCGCCGACTGCTATTTCGAGGCGCCCGGCTATGCGGCGCGGCCGGGGAGGCGCGTCTGCCACCTGCCTTTCGGACCGTGCGGACCGGGAGATCAAGGCGCTTTCAACGATGCGCCGGCCTGGCGCCCGCCGCTGATCGGAATCCATAATCCTGCGGACCAGCGCGCGATGGCGCTGTGGGCGCACACCGAGACGGAGCCGTTCTATCCGCAGGCCGAGCGGACGAGTGAGGGCGTACTGCTCACCCAGCGCATCTTCCTTGCGGACCGCTTTACGCGCGGGCAGGCGCGGGAATGGGGCACGCAGTACGTCCAGGTATTTCATGCGGAGTGGCTAGCAGCGCTGGAGCAGTTCCAGACGTTTTATGACGAGGCTGGCATGACGGTTCCGGACGGCCTACCGGAGTGGGCGCGGGCGATCAATATGTACGAGGTCCACGTCGGCACGCTCGCCGATCTGACGCTCTATCCGACCTTCGCGCCCCTGATCGAAGACCTGCCGCGCATTCGGGACAAGGGCTATGAGGCCGTCTACATCATGCCGCATGTGCCGTATCCCAGTTATTCCGTTATTGACTATAAGGACCTGGAGATCCAGCAGGGATCGGATGCGGGCTTTCGCGCCTTCATCGCGCGGGCGCACGAACTGGGCCTGAAGGTATTCATGGACGTGACGCTGCATGGGGTGATGGACCGGCGGGCACGGCGGCTGCTCGCCTCGCTGGACGGAAGACCGGCTGGATCGTATCCTATGGAGCCGACGATGCCGGAGGCGCATCCCTACCTGCTGGAACACCCGGAGTGGTTCAGCCGCACCGAAACCGGCGATATCGCTATGACCTACACCTACGCCTTCGATCATGCCAACCCCGCCTGGCAGGACTTCATGGCCGAGGTGTTCCGTTTCTACGTGCAGGAGTACGATCTGGATGGCTTCCGGGTCGATTCGCACACCTGGAACTTCTTTCCCAACTGGGCGCGCGATCTGTCCTATCCGGCCAGCGCCAGCATCTACGGCTCGGCGCAGTTGTTCAAGCGGGTGCTCCGGGAATTGAAGGCGATCAAGCCGGAGGTGGTCCTCTATACCGAAACGGCGGGGCCGCTGCTGCATAGCTCGCATGCGCTGGGATACAACTATGACGAAACCTGGCTGCTGCTCAGTCTGCTGCCCCTCCTCTCCCGGCGGGGCCTGCTCTGTCACTTTGCCGAATCGGGGCATGTGACCGGCCCCCGAATGACCGCGCGGGAGGTCGCGCAGTGGCTGGCGCAGCGGCGGCTGGTGATGCCGCGCGGGGCCATCAAGGTGCATCATCTCGACTGCCACGACACGTACTGGCGTCCGCGGGAGTTCCGTCGACACACGTTCGGCATGGCCGCTGCCCGCGCCGTGGTGGGCTTTTACGCCTTCCTGGATGGCGGCTTTATGGACTTCAATGGGGCGGATGCCGGCTCGGAAGCCTTCTACGAGAAGGTCGTGCATTTGCGGCGGACACAGCCGGTCCTCCGAAAGGGGACGTGCGACTATCTGGCGGTATCGCCCTCCGATCCAATGACCTTTGCGCCGCTGTGGGAGTGGCAGGGACATTACCTGTTACCGGTCATCCACTTCGACAACCGGCCGAGCGAGGTCGAGCTGCCGCTGCCGGTCGAGCGCATGGCTCTGGAGGCGTCCGCTTATGAGGTTCATGATCTGATGGCGGATCGCGTGCTGCCGGGGCCGAGCGACGGCTTTTGGCGCCCGGAGGAGCTAGCCGCGCTCGGTGTCGCGCTGAAGCCTTATGACGTGCTGCTGCTGGAGTTTCAACCCTGTTCTCGGCGTTACACGCCGTGCTGAAACACGAAGCCTGCTTTAGCGGGCTAATGCCCCGAATCTTCCCCTCTCCTTACAAAAGAGAGGGGACGGAGGTAAGAACATGACGCTGCCAGAGGATTATGCAGAGCGGGTCTATGCTGGCGTGCTGGGGAAAATTATCGGAGTGTATCTTGGTAGGCCGTTCGAGGGCTGGGAGTACGAGCGGATCGTCCAGGAGCTGGGCGAGATCCAATATTACGTACACGAGCGGCTGAACGCGCCGCTGGTAGTCACGGACGACGATATCTCCGGCACGTTCACCTTCCTGCGGGCGCTGGCCGACTACGGCGCCTCGCGCTATCTGTCGGCGGAGCAGATCGGGCAGACCTGGCTCAACTACATCATCGAGAACCGCACGGTCCTCTGGTGGGGCGGGATGGGCAACTCGACCGAGCACACGGCCTACCTGCGTCTCAAGCGCGATATCCCGGCTCCGCAAAGCGGCTCCATCGAGATGAACGGCCCGGTGGTCGCCGAGCAGATCGGGTCTCAAATCTTCATCGACGGCTGGGGCATGGTGGCGCCGGGTGATCCGGAGATGGCCGCCGAGCTGGCGCGGCGGGCAGCGAGTGTGAGTCACGACGGCGAGGCGATCTACGGCGCGCAGATCGTGGCGGCGATGGAGGGGCAGGCGTTCGTCGAGGCGGACATAAATACGCTTCTAAATACGGCGGTCGAGCTGATTCCGCACGACTCCGTCCTCTACCGGATGATCGACGCTTTGCGGGAGTGGCACGCCGCCGAGCGAGACTGGCGTGAGAACCGGGCGAAACTGGCGGCTCACTATGGATATGACAAATACGGCGGCAACTGCCATATCATCCCCAATCACGGCCTCATCATTCTGGCGCTGCTGCATGGGAACGGCGACTTCCAGCGCTCGCTCATGATCGTCAACACGTGCGGCTGGGACACCGACTGCAACTCCGGCAACGTGGGCTGCCTGCTCGGCATCCGCAACGGTCTGGCCGGCATCGAGGCCGGGCCGGACTGGCGGGGGCCGGTGGCGGACCGGCTCTATCTGCCCACGGCGGACGGCGGCAGAGCCGTCACGGATGCTGTCTCGGAGACGGTTGCTATTGTCAATCTCGGCCGGACGCTGGCCGGCCAGACGCCGGTCGCGCCGAAAGGTGGGGCGCGCTACCACTTCGATCTGCCGGGCGCCGTGCAGGGTTTCCGGACGGAGGAGAGCGCCGAGACACGCGGCGTTGCAGCGTTGCGCAATGTCGCCGGGCACAGCGCACAGGGCGCGCGCAGTCTGGCCCTGCGTTACCGCTATCTGGCGCCGGGCCGGGCGGCCCGCGCCGCTACGGCGACCTTTATCCCGCTGGAAGCGAAGGATCTGCCGGGCTATGGCCTGATGGCCTCGCCCACGCTCTATTCGGGACAGAAGGTGCGTGCCGGGATGCTGGCCGATAGCGCCAACAATCGCGCGGTCACCTACCGGCTCTACATCCAGACGTATGATGCGAACGACGCTCTGAATCGCATCTATGGGCCGGAAGCCGAGTTGGCGCCGGGTGCGACGCACGAGCTGGCCTGGCGCGTTCCCGATACGGAGGGCTATCCCATCGCAGAGATCGGGATCGAGCTGCGGTCGCCTGCGCGTGCCGACGGGGCTGTCTATCTGGATTACCTGACCTGGGACGGCGCGCCGGAGGTGGCTCTGCGGCGAACGGACGGCGGCACGATGTGGCGGCGGGCCTGGGTGAACGGCGTGGATGAGTTTGCCAGTTGGGCGGAGCCGTACCGGCTGATCCAGAACGAAGGGATCGGGCTTCTGATTCAGGGCACGCGGGAGTGGACCGACTACCGGGTCTCCGCGACCATCACGCCGCATCTCGCCCGGTCGGCAGGAATCGCCGCGCGGGTACAGGGCCTGCGCCGTTACGTGGCGCTCCTGCTCTGCAACGACGATACCGCCCGTCTGGTCCGGGTACTGGACGGCCATACGGTATTAGCGGAGACGGCGTTCTCCTGGGACCTCGATACCGCCTATGCGCTCAGCCTGCAGGTCAAAGGCAGCGCGCTGCAGGGCTGGATCGACGGCAAGCTCTTCTTCGACCTGCCGGACGCGGACCAGCCTCTCACCGGCGGCGCGGTCGCCCTCGTATGCGAGGAGGGCCGCATCGCCGCCGATACCGTCCGCATCCAGCCGGCGGGTTAAATGCGATGGCATGTATGCGCGATGAAATGAATTCCGTCGCTGTGAGGCGCTTTCGCGCCGGGCCTGCTTCGCACACGCATAACCCGGAATTAACTTTCTTCCAACAACTCGTCCAGCCTCAGCGTGCGGAGATGGCCTTGTTGATTGGCTTGATAGATGATGCCGGCGTCAATGTCTAAGCAAGAGAGCCAGCCGGTCCCACAGGCCCAGGTATCGATGCAGATCGCGTGGCCGAGATTGATGGGCAGGCCGTTCTTCTGGCTGGTATGTCCGCAGATCATGATTTTGCCGGACGGATGCGGCGGCGGATAGTCGAACTTCTTCCAGAAGAGGGCGTAGTCGGGCTGTTCGGATAGCGGCAGCTCCGGATAGACGCCCGCGTGGACGAAGATATGCGTCTCCGTTTCCCAGTAGCGGAGGCAGCGTTGCTCGATGAACGTCCAGTGCTCCGCAGGAACCTCCTCCAGGCTGCCGTACGAGGCGACGGTGGTATTGCCGCCGATACCGGCCTGCTCCCATTCGATCTGAGCGTGCAGGCTGCGGCGCGCTTCCAGCATCATGATCTCATGGTTGCCGCGAAGGGCTACCAGAGACACGTTCTGGCTGAGAGCGAGGAGGATGTCCAGGACGCCTTTCGAGTCCGGCCCGCGATCGACATAGTCTCCCAGCGTGACGACCGTATCCTCCGGCCCGATTTCAACGGTTTCGAGAAGCCGAGTTAAGGCCACCGAACAGCCGTGTATGTCCCCGATTGCCAGGACACGCATTTCAGATTCCTTCCAGTTTATCCAGCATCCTCTTTTTCGCGATTTCCCTGCTGGAGCGGTGGTTTCATTTTAGCGGCATAGCTCTGAAGCAGTTTTTCAATCTCAAGCCGGCCGTAAGTACAGTTAAGAGCAGTATCTTTGCTTCTGTTTTTCATGTTGATGTCCGCGCCGTGCTCCAGAAGCAGGCGCACGACTTCTATCCATCCCTGGCGCGTAGCGTACATCAGGGCTGTATCGCCCTCACAATCAGCAGCATTGACATCCGCCCCCTTCTCTAGCAATGCTCTCGTCATGTCTACCGCTCTCTGCTCCGTTATCGCTGGGCCCCATTTGCTAGGATATAGCAGTTCCAATAAGGCAGTATAGTGATACTTGGGAGTACGTATATTGACATCTGCGCCGTATTCCAACAAGAGAAGGAGCATCTCCTTATTACGCTTCGATGCAGCCTTGATCAGAGCAGTATGGCCTTGCCAGTCTGTTCCATTAATGTCTGCTCCCGCGTCTAAGATTGTTTTCAATCGCCGGATATTGCCTTTCTTAACCAAATTGACCAGCGCCTCTTTCATGGGTGGCACCTCCGTCTAGCAAGCAGTTAATGCTGTTTAAACAGCAACCTCATAGACAAATCCTCGGAATGTTGAGTTACACCTTCCGGCTTTCGAGGATGTTCAGACGTTTACGGGCCAGCTCGGAAATACTCGCGCAGCGCGCCTGGATCTGCTCAATGGAGGTCTGGGGCGCAAACGTCAGCGACCAGCCACCTGCCGGCAGAAGAGAAACACGCTCGTGCAGATGCTCGACGGGAATGGTCCAGGCGCCTCCAAAGACGATGTCCGGATTGACCACCGCCACGACGATTTCTCGCTCCTCCGCTCCGGCACAAAGCCGGGCGATCTCCCCAGCTTTCTCTTTGAGAACGTTGGTGGCCTGTATCGTCTGCTGCGGGCGTTTAAGCGCCCCTTCGGAAAAGTCTATTCGCATGATAGCGTTCCTTCGGTACTTCTCTTACCGTTTTTGCTCGTAAGGCTCTGGCAGCAAAGCCAGCAGCTCCTCCAACAGGTTTTCCGGTATGTTGGATGTATCGACGACCAACTTACCCTCCTTACGGAAAAACAAAATTGCCGAATACCCATCTTCAAAGACAGCATCTCCTGGGATTTGAGCCAGCAGTCCTAATGCGCCTTTCCAGAACAGAAGAATTTTGTCGTGCTCTTCCTCATCAGTAAAAGCGATCAAGCCAAATTGAAGCATCAAGCTAGCATCCAATCCTAAGTCTTGTCGGACATATTCATAAGCTAGTTTTGGAATTTCTCGTGCAACTGGCAACAGATTCTCTGGCCCTCCAATCGGATACCAGAGCCGATCGAGCTTTCTGGGTGAGGCGCTGATAAAGGTATCTTCAATAGGCACATCATAACCCAGCATGCTGTTGATGACGATCTTGAGCGCCTGCTCGCCATCTAAGTCCGTCTGAACGCATAATGTGTAGGTTCTGGACATCCTCATTTATCTTACACGTATGCCTGCCATTGCACGGGGATTAAAACCCCGTGCTGAAACACCAAATCCCTTCGCGGGTTATCCACCACCGATCGCTGCCGCTACTGCGTAGGGGAAGTAAAACTGGAAAGATGGAGTCCACGCAGGCGGACTTTGTATCTTAGCACGGGGGGTTAACCCCGTGTGTATCCGGAGGCCCTCCAGACAGGTATTTCAAGGCCGGTCAGCCGTGTAGCGGAGGGCGAGGCGGGTAAAGAGCTCGATGCCGACGGGAAGGGCGTCATCGGGGAAGTTGTAGCGGGGTGTGTGCAGGGGCGGCGAGGCCGCGCCGACGCCGAGCCGGAACATGGCGCCGGGGGTGTGCTGGATCATGACGCCGAAGTCCTCAGCGCCCATGGACGGCGACTCCAACGTGACGACATTGGATTCGCCCAGTGCCTCCGCGCCGACCTCGCCGATGAGGGCGTTGATGCCGGTGTCGTTGATAGTGACGGGCGTTCCCTCGCTGTAGCGGAACGTATATTCCGCCCGCGCCGCCTGACAGATGCCCGCTGTGATCCGCTCCAGCCGCTCCGGCATGGAAGTGCGGACGGTGTCCGAGAGGCAGCGCACGGTCCCTTGCAGCGCGGCGGCGCCGGAGATGATGTTATGGCCCGTGCCGGCGTGGAACTGGGTCACGCTGACTACGACCGGTTCCACCGGGGAGATTTCGCGGCTGGCGAGGGTCTGCAGCGCCAGGACGAGCTGCGCGCCGGCGACGATGGGATCAATACTGATATGCGGCATGGCGGCATGCGCGCCTCGGCCCTGGATGGTGATGTCGAAGGTGTCTGAGGAGGCCATCATCGGGCCGGCCTTGATGCCGATGCGGCCCACATCCATGCCGGGCCAGCCGTGCAGCGCGACGACCGCATCCACGCCGTCCAGCGCGCCTTCCTCGACCATGCGCCGCGCCCCGCCGACTGTTTCCTCCGCCGGCTGAAAGAGAAAGCGGACCGTGCCGTGCAACTGGTTCCGCAGCCGGGTTAAGGTTGCCGCCGTGCCGAGCAGGGTGGCCGTGTGCCCATCGTGGCCGCAGGCGTGCATTACCCCCGGCTGGCAGGACTTGTACGGCAGGTCGCTCTCCTCCTGAATCGGGAGGGCGTCCATGTCGGCGCGGATCGCAAACATCGGTCCCGAAGCCGCGCCTTTCAACGTGGCGACGATGCCGTAGCCGCCCACGCCGGCCTTTACCTCGTCCAGGTCCAGGGCGCGCAGCCGCTCGGCCACGAAGGCTGATGTGTTGGCCTCCTGGTGGCTCAGCTCCGGGTTCTGGTGCAGATGGTGGCGCGCCTCGACGATTTCCGGCAGAATGGCAGCGATCGCGTTCTGTATGGCATCCGGCATGGAAAACCTCCTACTCCAGGAGACAGAAGAACGAAATGTTCTGTTACACAGCCCAATCACGCGCGCGCTCGACGGCACGGCGCCAGCCGGCGAGCATCGCCTCCCGTGTATCGGCGGGAAGGCGAGGATGAAAGGTCGTATCGATGCGCCATTGCGCCTGAATTTCGGAACGATCGCGCCAAACTCCTGCCGCCAATCCGGCCAGATAGGCCGCTCCCAGCGCGGTCGTCTCCGTCACGGTCGGCCGCACGACCGTGACGCCCAGGATATCGGCCTGCATCTGCAGCAGCAGATCGTTGACGGCCATGCCGCCATCCACGCGCAGCTCCTGGAGGGGAACGCCGCAGTCGGCACGAATGGCTTCCAGCACGTCGCAGGTCTGATAGCAGACCGATTCCAGGACCGCGCGAGCCAGATGCGCCTTGCCGGTCCCGCGCGTCAGGCCGACGATGGTCCCGCGCGCGTTCGCATCCCAGTACGGAGCGCCCAGGCCGGCGAAGGCGGGCACGAAGTAGACGCCGCCGTTAGCAGGCACGGAGGCGGCCAGAGGCTCGATCTCGGCGGCGCGGGAGATCAAACCCATCTCGTCGCGCAGCCACTGCACCGCCGCGCCCGTCACGAACATACTGCCTTCCAGCGCGTAGGTCGGACCCGTTCCTAAATCCCAGGCGACGGTGGTCAACAGGCCGTGCCGGGAGGTCGCCGGCTCCGGGCCGGTGTTCATCAGCAGGAAGGAGCCGGTCCCGTAGGTGTTTTTCGCCATGCCGGGCGTCCAGCACGCCTGCCCGAACGTCGCCGCCTGCTGGTCGCCGGCCACCGCCGCTACCGGGATCGCGTGCCCCAATGGAGCTTTTTGACACTCGAAGTAGACCTGGCTGCTCGGCCTCACCTCCGGCAGAAGGGCCGGGGGAATGTCAAGCAGTGCCAGCATCTCCGTATCCCAGGTCCGCCGGTGAATGTCGAAAAGGAGCGTGCGGGAAGCGTTCGAGACGTCCGTGGCGTGGACCGTGCCGCCCGACAGCCGCCACAGCAGGAAGCTGTCCACGGTCCCGAAGGCGATCTCACCGCGCTCGGCGCGCTGGCGCAGATCGGGGATATGCTCGAGGAGCCAGCAGATTTTGGTGGCGGAGAAGTAGGGATCGAGGGGCAGCCCGGTCCGTTCCTGGAACAGGGGAGCATAGCCTGCCGCGCGCAAGGCTTCGCAATGGGCGGCCGTGCGCCGATCCTGCCAGACGATGGCATTGGCGACCGGGCGACCCGTTGCACGCTCCCAGAGGAGGGTCGTCTCCCGCTGGTTGGCGATGCCGATGGCGGCGATGCCGGCGGCAGTGATCTTGTGGCTTTCCAGCAGCCGGCGGGCCGCCCGGACCTGACTGCCCCAGATGTCTTCCGGATCGTGCTCGACCCAGCCGGGCTGCGGGTAGTGCTGCGGAAACTCCTCCTGCTCGATGCCGCAAACCGTGCCGGCTGCGTCGAACAGGACGGCGCGCGAGCTGGTTGTACCCTGGTCCAGAGCTAGCAGGAAATCTGGCACCCTCACCCCCTATCCAATCGCCGTGTTCACCACTTGCTCCATTCCCCCTCTCCTTTAGAAGGAGAGGGGAGATTCATGAGTTGAAGCCCGCGACGAAGGCGGGCTTTGCATTTCCGCACCGGGTTTTAAACCGGCCCTATTGTGCCTGTGACACCAGGAATTTTGCCCAATCGGGAGCGCCTCCGGGCTGGGACAGCGCTAAATTCCCGTATGTGGTGATATAGCTGCCCGGCGCAGGAACGTAGACAGCCAGCCCGTTCGAGTTCGGCTGGTTGGAGCCGTGGCCGTTGTAGAGGATAGCGCCGTTGGTGCCGGTCAGGCTATTTTCTACCCCCACGGCGGCCTGCTGCAGGTCCGTGGCAGTCGTCTTCTGGCGGATCAGGTCCACGTAGTTGAAGAGGTCCTTATTGTCCGCATAGTAGGGATTATCGTACGACCAGGCGTTGGTCCGGGCGTAGACATAGGCGGCGGACTGGTCGATGATATGTTTGTTCAGCGTCTGCGCCAGGGCCTCCAGCGCGTTGGCAACGGCCTGCATTTTGGACAGATCGAGCACAGACTGTGTCAGATCGGGCCACTGAGTGGGGTTATAGTTGGCGATAAAATCCTGTACGATCGTGTTGCCCACGTCGCAGGGATTGCTGCCGCTGGTCTTGACGTAGGTGAGCCACTTATCATACGGATAGCCGGGGCCGGGAGGGCTGTCCTCCGAGCCGACCATCACGCGGGCGTTGTTGCGCACCTGGTAGGCCACCTCCAGCATCTGCTCCAGCGAGCAGTCGATGATGAGCATATCGATCGGCTGGTGCGGGTTCGCCAGACCCTGGGGCAGTTCCCACGTCTCGATCTCGTCGCTGGTGGAGTAGTCCACGGAGACGGCACGAGGGCGCGGAAGCGCGCGTTTTTGGGCCGGAGAGCGATAGACGTTCACCCAGCCGGAGCCGTGGTCCCAGATGACCAGCGCCAGGTTATCGGCAGGATAGTTCTGGGTACCCCATTGCAGGAAATTGTTCAGAACCCGATAGCTGCCCATGTCGGACTGGCCGCTGGAATCGTTGGTGGGCGGATCGGGAAGGCGGTCGGAATCCAGGGCGGTAGTATCTCCATTCTCGATCTTAGTGACATCGGAGGCACTATGCTGGTGGATCAGGTAGCGGCGGGTGCCCGTAAAGGACGGATTGCCGCAGCCGTTGGGGTTGTTGGGACAGTTGGCCTGCTTCCATTGCACCACGATATTGAGGTTGGCGCCGTCGGAGCCGACCGAGGCCATCTGCCCGATGTTGAGCAGACTATCGGGCTGGAGATCGTTGGCGGCATTCATGTAGACCAGCACGGTCCAGCGCGCCCGGCCGCTCGCGTGCGTATTGACAGCGCAGGCGGCGCGGCTGCCGCCACCGGTACTGACATTGCTGCCGCCGCTGCCGCCGCACCCGGACAGCGACGCGCCCAGGATACCGACCAGGCCGGCAAAGGCCGCCAGGCGGCGCCATGACATTTTTAGGGACATCGTCCGTTAACTCCTTAATCCAGGACCTCACCCGCTTCATCCTCCCTCTCCTTACGAAGAAGAGGGGAGCCGTTGTGATGACTCTGCCTCGGCAGCAGGTGAGGTCTTTAACCCGCGAAAGCGGGTTTTGTGACTTAGCATCGGGTGAAAACCCGATGAAAAGGGCTGGGGGCTTTAAGGGGGATTTGTCTTCCGGGAAAAATCAGCCCGGAAAACCGTCTTTCGCTCTTGAATCGGCGGAGGGAGATTTGCTATAATGGGCCGATGGCAAGCGATAGCGAGAAAAGTACGGAACTTCCGGCTTCGCAGAAGACGGCCCGCGTTTTCGACTGCTGCGACGGTCGAAATGATTTTACCACACTCAGCCACTGGTTTGTTTCCATCGAACGCAGTAGAAAGTCGAGCGTCTACCCGTGAACCCTTCCCGTTTGAGACGGCAAGCGAGCGTTCCTGATCCTGATTCGCCTTCGATCTCGCCGGCAGCCACCGGTCCGGGGCGTTCTTCGCGCGCCTCAAGAAGCCCGCGTTTCCTGCGCGGGCGGCGGCCTTCCTTCCGTCTGGCGCGCCTGGAGGCCGGCCGGCTGCAGACCAGCTTGCGGGGCGCAATGATAGTGACGGCGTTGGCCCTGATTCTGCACGGTTTGCTGGCCGGAGGTCCGCTCCTTGCCCTGGGGGGAGCGGCAGTGGCGGGAATGCTCTTGTTGCTGGCCGAGGCGGCGCCGATCTCCTGGACGCGGGAGGGGCCGCTGGTCCTGACCGGACCGGTGGGATTTGCGCTGACGCTGTGGCTGGGACCGGTGGCGGCGGCGCTGGGGGCGCTGCTGGCCTGGCTGCTGCCGGCGCGACCGGGCGGTAAGCCGGGAACACGGCGCGGCGATATCGGCTCGCGCGGCGCGCCGATGGCGCTGGCAGCCTTCGCTGGCAGCGCGGCGGTCGTGTTGAGCGCGCATGGGCTGGACCTGCGACTCGGAACGGGCAGCAGTCTGGCCGCGATCGCGGGGGGCGCTCCTCTTGCCGTGCTGGCGGCAGCCGTGCTCGGCGCCCTGGTGTTTTCTGCCGCGAGCCTGCTCTTCGGAGCGGGCGCGCATCTGGATGCCGTGCGTACTCTCTGGCGGGCGCCGCGCGCCCGCGCCCATTTCGGCAGCCTGGCCCTGGTCACGGCGCTAGGGATGCTGTCTGTCGTGCTGCTGGCCCCGTTTGGGGCGAAATGGGGTCTGGCCGTGGCGCTGCCGGCCACGGCGCTGCTTCTCCTGTGTGGGCAGTGGGCGCGGATGACCCTGGAGGTTTCCAATCTGCGCGGCCAACTGGAGGCGGCCGAAGCGATGGGCCGCGCCAGCGTCGCCGATCCGGCTACGGACCGCGATGCCTCGCTGCTTCTGCTGCGGTTCCTCACGCTGGCGCGCAGCCTGGTCAGCGCGGAGCGCGCTATCGTCTGGACGATGGACCAGGAGACGCGCGAACTGACGCCGGCGGCGTCGCTGCCGGATATGGGTCTCTATGCCGGGCAGCGGGCGCTGTTCGGCGAGGGCCTGATCGGCCATGCGGCGGCGCGCCAGCGTCCGCGCCTGATCGCCGACGCGGGCCGGGATCCCCGCCGGGGCGAGCGGGAAGTCGCGTTCGGCGCCTGGCTGCTCTACCCTATCGTGGTCCACGACCGCCTGCTGGGCGTGGCCCAGTGGATCCGGCCTGTCAGCCATCCCTTTACGTCGGAGGACGTGTCGCGTCTGGCCTCCCTGGTGCCGCAGGCGGCGGTCGCGCTGGAGAACCTGCGCATTCGCGAGACGATGCACAACCTGGCGGCGACGGACGGCCTGACGGGCCTGTGGAACCACCGGCGGATGCACGATCTGCTGCGCGACGAGATGCGCCGCGCCTCCCGCTATCTGCGTCCGCTGTCGGTGCTGATGCTGGACGTGGACAGCTTCAAAGCCTTCAACGATACCTACGGCCATCCGCAGGGCGACCAGCTCCTGCGCTCCATTGCTTCGATCCTGCACGCCAACGTTCGCAACGTGGATTTCTTAGGGCGTTACGGGGGCGAGGAGTTCCTGATCGTCTTGCCGGAGACGGCCAAAGACGACGCCTGCCGCCTGGCCGAGCGCATCCGCTGCGCGGTGGAAGAGCAGGCGTTCGTCATCGTGGAGGGGGAGGCGATCCGCCGCACGGTCAGCGTGGGGGTCGCTTCCTATCCGGAAGATGCCCTCAATCCCGACGAGCTGGTCCAGCGCGCCGACGAAGCCCTCTACCGCGCCAAGCGCGCCGGCAAGAACCGCGTCCTCTGGGCATAGTTACCTGACCGCCATTTCCATATCCGGTTAAAGCCATGCTCGATTTGAGAAGGCGCTGGCGATCTATTCTGGACGCATAGAGGTTGCGAGGCTGTTGCTGGAGCGGGGGGCCGATACAGACGGAAGTGGTGTTCTAGACGCCCTGGCATTCGCGGAAAGATCAGGTCGACCTCAGGTCGTCGATTTTCTGGCTCAAGCTGGAGCGGAGTCTGCTCGGAGCGTCATTTCAAAACTCAGACGATGATCTTCGGGCGACTGAAGTCGCGGCAACAAGAGCACGAAGTCCGCCTGCGCGGACTACCACCTTAAGCTATTCCCTATTCTTTTAAGCGTGAGATGGTAAGAGAGTAAGGGGGATTTTCCGTCCGCCAGGACGGTTGGCGGCTCTGCCGCTTGCCAGACGGGTCGTTGACGGCCCGGCTAAACCGATCAGGAGGATTCTAAAGAATGTACCTGACGCTCTTTATGGATGTAGAAGATATTATTGCGCCGGATGCGGATGATATTGCCGGGACGTGCGCCGAAATCCTGAGTGAAGAAGGCGTACAGGCGACGCTGTGCGTGGTCGGGGAGAAGGCGCGGCTGCTCGCTCAACGGGGAAGACAGGACGTCATTGCGGCGCTGAACCGGCACGACGTCGGCGTGCATACGGACCTGCACTCCGTCCATCCCACAATCGCCGAGTATCTGGCAGACAAGGGGTGGGAGGACGGCGTCGAAGAGGCGCTGCGCCGGGAGAAGCCGGGCGTCGAGGCGATTCGCCAGGTGTTCGGCGTGATGCCTTCCTGCTGGGGTGGGCCGGGGAACACCTGGGGGCCGCAAATCTGTGAGGCGATGCGCCAACTCGGCGTTCCCACGTTTGTTTATGCCTATACCGGCGTGCCCGGCGGCAGTGTCCACCGCTTTGCCGGACTGCTGGCCTATCCGAACGGGCGCTACCTGCACGAAGAGGTACTACAGGACGATTCCCTGGCGCACGGGCATCGGGAGCGGCTGGGGCGTGAGCTGCAGGAAGATGTGAAGGCGGGAATCTTCTGGCAGGGTGTCTTTCTCGGCCATCCGACCCGCATTCTGCACGAGGAGTTCTGGGACGCGCCCAACTTTGCGGCTGGCGCCAACCCGCCTAGAGAGGCGTGGATACCCGCCCGTCGCAAGTCGCAGGCCGATCTCGACCGCGCCCTCGTCAACTTCCGCGAGGCGGCGCGCTTCCTGCGCTCTCTGCCCGGCATTGAGCTGCGGACGATCCGGGAGATGAATGCGCGGCTCGCCGCTGCGCCGGCCGTGCCGCTGGAACCCGACGCGCAAGAGGCCATCTGGCCGCAGATGGAAGCCGATCTGTGCGCGATGAAAGGCTGGCCGATCCACCGGCCGGACCTGAACCTGAGTCGCATTATCCACCTCACCCACGACCTACTGCCGGCCCTGCAGCGTCTGGACACGGCTTCAACTTCTACTATATGATCATTCCTCGTTGAGGTGTAGCCAAACCGATCAGCGATCAGGCTGCCACTAGGAGGAGAGCTAAATTTATATGTGGGAGATACGACCATGACCTACGCCGTCTGCCTACACTGTGGCAACATCAAATTCGGTGCCTGGGTGCCTTGTCCGGAATGTGGTTATGAGCCGCAGGGCTTGGAAGATCAAGCTCGGCATATGCTCCTATCGGATCATTACTTCTCTCAGGACGAGCTTGCGCAGTTCGCCAAGCGCATCAAACAGGGCGAAGGGTGGGTGCTTGATGAGGAGACGACCCAGGACTATATAGCCAAGTTTGCTGAGGCTGCGTGGCAGGAGGAGATCATCAATCAGTCGTGGGATCTGATAGACGCATATCGGGAGACACTCGAGGATTCGGAAGAACAGGAGTTCTTCGACAACCAGGATGAGTATACGCAGGCGGTAACAGCGCGTTTGTGGTTATATAACAGTCGATACGCCGCACGTGTCATTCAGGCGGGCGAGGCCGGGGGATCGGCCGCGGCTGAGACGGAATTTCATAAAGTATTAACAGAAGATCCGAGGCTGGAGCCGCTCGCCTTTCAAAGGACGCCGGCATTAGGCCCTGATAGCTGGATAGTGATTCATCCTAAAGGCGCACTCTGAGCGCAAAATCGAATGGGGGCAATCGGTATGCAAGACGAGAGGATCGCGCTTGAAGTCAACCTGCTTCTTCATGCCCTGGATGAAGGATATGATAAGGAAGCCTGGCATGGTCCCAATCTCCGGGAATCCCTTCGCGGGGTGAATGCGCGGCAAGCTTCATGGCGGCCGGCGCCCGGCCAGACCAACATCTGGGAATACGTGGTCCATGCCGCCTACTGGAAATACAGGGTTTTGCATTGGATCACCGATGGAGAGCGAAGCGGCTTTCCGCGGGAAGGCGAGAACTGGTTCGTTCGGCCTGCGGAGGGAATGTCGGATCGGGTGGCCGCCAGAGAGTGGAAAAACGACATCGCTCTGCTTGATGAGATCCATACGCAACTACGCGATGCCATTGCCCACATGACGCCAGAATCGCTGCAAAAGTCAATTCCTGGAGATCGGACTATCGGCGGACTCATCTCCGGTATCGCTCTGCACGATGTTTATCACGCCGGGCAGGTACAGACGCTGAAGCAACTGTATAAAAAAAACCGGGCTGTTTAGCCGGGCGATGAATTACCCGTCTGGGGGTCCTTCGGACAACCGTCCTAGCGTTGGTGTTGGTCCGGAAGGTACGGCGCGGGTAGATCGATGCGAGCTTAAAGACCTCATGAGCCATCTGCTTACCAGTGACGATTATCGGGCGGCGATCCGGCGGTATTATGAATTACGCCAAGGCAATGGACTGACCGGGGAGGAAATGGCCGGCCTCGTGGCGGAATGGGAAGCGCGAGTCCAGCCGGATGCCAAAGAGCGCAGCGAGAATTTTGCCGTCGCTCGGCCCGATGGCACGACGACCGGCGTGGTAGGGCCGCGCTGGATTTTCCATCTGTTCGGACTGCGCCATCGCGCCACAGAGATCGCCTTCCGTACGCCGAGCGGGCTGATCGTGCTGCAGCGGCGGAGTTTTCTCAAAGACGACTGGCCGGGGGCGCCTGACATGGCGGTCGCCGGGCATATCCCACAGCGGGAGGACGGCAGCGACCTGACGTTCGAGGAAGGCGCCTGGAAGGAGATCGCCGAGGAGATCGGACTGCAGGAGGAAGAGGCGGCGGAAACGCTGGTCGAGGGCCGGCTGATCTCGGTCGGCGCACCTTACGTCAGTCTGGACCTGTTTCCGGAGCGCAATCCCCCGTTCTTCAATGCGGAGGTCCGCCAGGTCTTCGCGGCGACGCTGACGGGGGAGGGGCTGGCCCGGCTGCATTTTGCGGACAACGAGGTGATCGGGCTGCTGCTGGTGACCCCGGAGACGGCCTGGGACATGCTGGTCCGGGAGAATGTCGCGAGCGGTATGCGCTACTCGCTGCCCCGTTATCTGGATTGGCTGGAGCAAAAAGGAGGATAGACGTGGAGATAGGATCAGGAAGTCCGGAAGAGGGGGCGACGTTGACGCGCCGCCAATTCTCGCGCAAGGTGGCTGGATCGGCGGCAGGGCTGCTGCTGTGCAGCGCGGCGGAGGGACAGGAGGCGCCTGCGACGCCGAAGGAGACCTCATATGAGAATGATCCTCGTATCGCCTCGCTGGAGAAGGAGCGTAACGCGCTGCTGACGCCGGATCAGCGCAAGCGGCTGCCGGGCCAGTTGAAGGATCTGGATGAAGGGGCCACGGGACTGCGCAAGTTCCCGCTGCCCGACGGCGGCGGCGAGCCGCGCGTGGTCTTCTATCCGATCGAGCCGGACCGCCTCGCCCGCATCCGGGCGGCCCATGCCGCGCATGAGGAGGGATCCAATGGCTGAGATCCCACTGCACTATCGCTCCGCGACCGAACTGGGCAAAATGATCCGGGAGGGCAAAATCTCCTCCGTCGAGCTGACTACCCTTTACCTCGACCGGCTGGACAAGCAGGGGCGGTCGCTGAACGCCGTCGCCGAGCTGACGCGGGATCTGGCGCTCCGGCAGGCACGTCAGGCGGACGAGGAGCGGGCGGCCGGCAAGCTGCGCGGTCCGCTGCACGGCGTGCCTTTCGGCGCCAAGGACCTGCTGGCGACGGCGGGCATCCCCACGCGCTGGGGCTCTCCGGCGCATAAGGACCAGGTCTTCGACTACGACGCCACGGTAATCGAGCGGCTGCGCGAGGCGGGCGCGGTATTGCTCGCCAAGCTGGCGATGGTGGAGCTGGCTGGTGGGGGAGGGTATGAGTATGCGTCGGCATCGCTTCAGGGGCCGGGCCGCTGCCCGTGGAACCCGGACCGTTGGTCCGGCGGCTCTTCCTCGGGATCGGGCGCGTCGGTAGGGGCGGGCGCGGTCGGGTTCGCCATCGGCACGGAGACCTGGGGCAGCATCACGGTTCCCGCCGCATTCTGCGGCATCAGCGGCCTGCGGCCCACCTACGGACGCGTCAGCCGCTTCGGCGCGATGGCGCTCTGCTGGACCCTGGACAAGCTCGGCCCGATGGCCCGCTCGGCGGAAGACTGCGGCCATATCCTGCAGGCGATCGCCGGCCACGATCCCAAAGATTCTTCCAGCGCGACCGAGCGCTTCTCTTTCCGGGCGCGGCCCGCCGATAAGAGCGTGCGGCTGGGGATCCTGCCGCACGACTACAGTAAAGCGCCGGAGGCGCATCAGTTGTTCGAGGCCGCGAAAGCGGTGTTCGTGAAACGCGGCTTTTCTCTCAAGGACGCCAAATACCCACCGAACATTCCCTACGATGGCGCCGCGGGCATGATCGTCAATGCGGAAGGCTCCGCCGCTTTCGAGAATCTGATCCGTAGCGAGAAGCTGAGCTTGCTGGCCGATCCGTCCCAGCAGGCCGGGCTGATTGCCGGGCTAGCCGTGCCCGCCGCCGACTATCTGCGCGCTCTGCGGATTCGCAACATCGCCCTCGACGCCCTCAACACGATGTGGGACCAGTTCGATGCCTTGATCGCGCCGACACTGCTCCTGGTCGCCACGCCGGTCGATAAGAGCCTCAACGAGATCACCGAGCCGTGGGGTGGCAACGGCGGGCCGGGCAACCTGGCGGGCTGGCCTTCCATTTCGATCCCCATGGGATTCGGCAAAGACCACTTGCCGATGGGCCTGGAGATCATCGGCCCGCCCTACGGGGAGCAGACGATTCTCGCACTCGCGATGACCTTCCAGCGCGACACCGACTGGCACCGCCAACACCCTTCTCTGTAAGCGTGTACCGACTGTCAGGTTGTGGAAAATAAACCACCCGCTCGCTCGCAAGCGAGTGGTTTATTTTTTTACAGGCTGGCGGACTGGAACGAGTGGACGGGAGCGGGCAGGGGAATACCCGGTTTGAGCGCGTGCCAGAGAATGGCGTTGAGCGCATCGGGATCGGCACGGTCGTAGCCGGAGAAGTCCAGTTTGGCGGAAGCGGAGGCGCCCTGGCCGGTGGTCGGGTTGCGCGCTTCCAGGTTCACGCGCGCCGGCAGATCGGTATAAGCGGTCTGCAGCGGCTGGTCCGTGAAGCTATTGTAGAGCGGGGTCGCCGCCGCGTCGTACTGGGTCATGGGAGGCAGCTTCAGAATCAGCTCCATCGTGTGGATCATCGAAGCGGTGGTGTAGTGAGTGCTATCGACCGTATTGCGCTTCACGTAGGGCGAGATCACCAGCCCAGCCGTGCGGTGCGCGTCCACGTGGTCCGGCCCGTTCTGCGCATCGTCCTCGATGACGAAGATGGCAGTCTCTTTCCAGAAGCGCGAATGGCTGATGGCCTCGACCATCTTGCCGAGTGCCTGGTCGTTGGAGGCGACGTGGGCGATCGGCGTGTAGGCGCCGGCCTCCAGCCCCTGCGTGTGATCCTCGCCCAGCGACATCACCATGTACTGCGGCCACTCGCCGGTCTTCTCGGCCTCGTGAAGCTCGGTTATGAAGGCCTCGGCCCTCTGCGGGTCGCGGCCTCCTGCCTGCGACCAGAGCAGGCTGGCATGGCCGCTGAGTCCCTTGTCGCCGTCGAAGACCGGAGGGCTATTGGGATTGGATTTGAAGAAGGCGAACTCGCCATAGCTGCGATAGGTCAGGCCGTGGCGGGCGCAGTTGTCCCACAGGTAGCCGGCAGGAGAGGCTTGCAGGCGCTCGTCGGAGTCGGGTTCGCCACGATCGCTGTAAGTATTGACCCAGGCGCGCTCGGTGAAGTCGGTCGCGTAGGCGGCGTTGCACCACTGATGGCCGTCTTCGGAAACCTCGCCGTTGCAGTAGAGGTTGTCCAGCAGCACATAGCGAGAGACGAGCGCGTGGGCGTTGGGGGTGACCTGCTCGCCGAAAAGGACCAGATTCGGATCGCTGTTGCCCTGTTTCATGTCGCCGAAGACCTGGTCGTAGGTGCGGTTCTCCCGGATGATGAAGAGAACGTGCTTGATCTTGCGGAAGGCGTTGTTGGCGGCCCGGATCGCCTGGGGATCGACACCGGCATTCGGCTGCGGCACGTTGGCGAGGACCTGGCGCGTGTAGGCAGCGAGCTGCCGGCTGTCCGGCACATCCACGATAGAGACGGCACCGCTCAGGACGTTACCGATATAGTCGAATTTGGTCGGGCCGACCTGATCCGGGTCTTTGGTCTGCAGGGGCACGTTGGCGCGGAATCGCAGTCCCTTGCCGACCCCGACGTAGAGCTTGCGGCCATCCGGAGAGACGGCCAGGGCGCTGGGATACCAGCCGGTCGGGATGAAGCCGAGGACGCGCGACTCGCGGGCGTTCGAGATGTCCACCACCGCCACGTCATTATTGTCCGCGTTGGCGACGAAGAGGCGCTTGCCATCCGGCGTGAGGGCCAGGGCGTCCGGGGTCGAGCCGACGGGCGCTTTCGGATCGAGCGCGGTCTGGATCGTCTCCACGACGCTGCCGTTGGAGATCACGCTGACGCTATTGGAGCCGGCATTGGCGACGAACAGCCGTCCATCGGGCGCATAGACGAGCGCATTGGGATGCGCGCCGACCGGGATGCGGAAGCCCTCGGTGAAGCGGGCTGCGCTCAACAGGCTGACCGACTTATCGCCCCAGTTGGAGACGGCGATCTCCTGCCCATCCGGCGAAACCGCGACGCCATACGGCCGGTAGCCGACCTGTGCGCTGCCATCCAAGGTCTGCGGCGTGCCGCGAAGGCGATAGACCGTATCGTTCTGCGTGTTGACCACGTAGAGCGCGCCGTCTTTGCCGGTCGCCAGTCCTGCGGTGAAGCGGTCCTTCTCCGCCAGGCCGGAAATCTCCAGTGGGGAGAGCCGGGTCAGCTTGCCGTCGCTCCAGGCCAGCCTTTGCACAGAAGCACTCAGGGAGGCCAGTATCTCCGGAGTGGCTCCATGCTGGGCCGCCTCGTTCTGGAAGTCCTTGCTGGGTGGCCCGCCGCTGGAAATGTAGACGGCGCCGCTGGTGGGATCGAGACTCATGCCGGCCCAGTCCTTGCCGACATCTACCGACTGGACGATCTTCTCGGAAGCGAGGTCCAGGACATTGACCGTGTGGTCGTGGAAGCCGTCGGTGCTGATGAGCAGGTACTTGCCGTCCGGGGTGAACAGCATCTGCGCGGGCAGGTCACCGGGCAGAGGCAGGGAGCGGCCTGCTGGAGTGAGATGCCAGCCGTTCGGCAGGGTGACCGATCCGTCCGGATTGGGCCGATCCGGCAGGGAAATGTGCTTGTGCCGGTGCCGGCTCGCGGTCGCGCTGACCGCTATTACGGCGATTGCCGCTGCGATAGCGATAGAGATGGGGAGAAGACGCCGCATGTCGTGTTACTCCTTTACTGGGGCAGAGTTTCCGCACAGTTGGTATTGTACCCGTTTGGAGCCATCGAGTTCCGGAGGAGCCTGTATTTTAAACTGTGTGGAAGAGAGTGCCGAGGCCGTAGGTGACGCCGCCGGAGATGAAGCCGATCAGGGTCATCTCCAGGCCGCTGGCCCACCAGGAGCGGGCGGTGATGAGGCTTTTGGCCGCGCCGACGACGAAGTGCGCGCCCATGCCGATGATCGCGGCCGCGATGACTGCCGGGATTCCGTGCAGGAAGAAGAAGGGCAGGACGGGGATAATGCCGCCGACGGCGGTGGAGATGGCGGCGGAGGCGGCGCCGGTCCAGGGATTGGGGAAGTGGCGCTCGCTCAGGCCCAGCTCTTCCTGCGCCATGGTCTTGAGGAACTGGTCGGGCTGGGCGGCGATGCGCTCGGTCATCATCCGCGCTTCCGAGGGAGAGAAGCCTTTCAGTTGGTAGAGCAGCTCCAGCTCTTCCTTTTCGTGCTCGGGCGACTGCTCGATCTCCAGACGTTCCCGGTCGATCTCGGCGGAATAGACTTCGCGCTCGGATTTGGCGGCCATGTAGGCGCTGGAGCCCATCGAGAGCGCGGAGGCCAGCATGGCGAACAGGCCGGAGACGAGCACGTACTGCACGTTGCGGCTGCCCGAGTAGCCGGCCATGCCGCTGACGACGCCGAACACCGCGCCCAGGCCGTCGTTGATGCCGTAGATGGAGTCGCCGATCCAGCTTCCGGTCGAGACATGCCACTTCTCGCCCTTGAGGATGGCTTCCAGGCGGCTGCGCGGCTCGTCGGGTGCTTTGAGCGAGTGTAGCAGGCTGGCATGCTGCTTCTCTTCGTCCTCGATTCGGGTGAAAAGGGAATACGATTCGGTATCGGCGGCCAGCGCCTGCGCGTGATGATCGAACAGCGCGGCATTGCGCTCCTCTTCGGCCTCGACGCGGCGCAGCATGGCATCCGTGCCGAGCGTGCGGGCCATGAGGCGCTGGGCAGCTGTGGGGGTGGCCTGCTGCTCTCTGGGAGGCGCGCCGCCCAGCGCGGCGATGCGCGCCGCGAACTGGCGGGCGTGGTCCTCTTCCGCCTGGGCCAGCCGCTCGAAGATCGATCTCCGCCGCTCATCTTCCTGGGTTTCCCCCAGGACTCGGTAGAGCTGCGCCGCTTCGATCTCCCGCTCCCATGCCGCTCTTAACGCGGCAATCACTTTCGATTCTTTCAACACAACTCCTTGTCATTGCCGGGTGTATTCGGGCGACTGAAGTCGCAGCAACAAAGGCACGAAGTCCGCCTGCGCGGACTGCCACGGTAAGCTTTTGCCTCTGCCTTCCAGCCTCGCCCGGCTCATAAGCAGGGGAAAAGCCTAACGGCTCTAGTCGCCGAAGGGCGACTTTGGGCATGGGGTAGGGGCGCCAGGGGCTGCGACTTCAGTCGCCCGAATCAGGCAGTGGAAGCGGACATTGGACGCATCAATATGCACCGGACGGCCAGAATCACGGGGACCTCCCGATAGCCGGGGACGCGCGCCGAAACCTCATCCTGCGCCTGCGGCTCAGCCATGCGCTCGACGATCAGGCCAACCTCCGTCAGCGCGTTGACGTAGGCGCTGAGCGTCCGATGGTAGCAGCCGGCATTTCCACGGACGCCGTTCGGGTTGTCCGAGCGCCAGTAGCCTTCTCGAAAATAGGCGCGTACCTCGCGCTTTACCGTGCCACCGGCCTTGCCGGTCCAGCGCGAGTCCGGCGTCTGGAAGCAAGGATGGACGATCGTGAAGACGAAACGGCCCTGGGGGCGCAGGAGACGCGCGACCGTTGCCAGGGTCGCCGGCAGATCGGGAAAATCCATCAGCGCCAGGTTGCAGACCACCGTATCAAAGCGCGCGTCGGGAATGTTGTCGAGAGTCTGCGCATCGCCCTGAAGATAGGAGATCCCCAGCGGCGCGGCCTGCTCCTGCCGGGACGCGATCTCCAGGAGGCGGATGGAAAGGTCGATACCGGTGACGACGGCCCCGCGTTCCGCCAGCGCCCGCGCCACGATCCCCTCGCCGCAGGCCAGATCGCAGACCTGCTGTCCGGTCACGTTCCCGCACAACTCCAGAACGGCGGGAAGCGCCAGCGAGTGCGCGGGAGAGTTCTGAACGTACGCAGCATACCACTCCGCGATCGCGTCGTAAACCGGAAGGGCCATCTATTTGACCTTTTCCAGCCTGGCGTAGGCCAGAACGAGCTTCTTCGGCCCGACATTGGGGAATACGACTTCGACCGTTGTGTTCTCGCCTTCGCCGGAGACCTTGAGCACCACGCCCATTCCGAAGGTCGCGTGCCGCACCTTCTGCCCGACTTTGAAGCCGCTGTTGTTGGCGGCCTGCACGCGGCCCGGTACGTCCGGCGCAGAGACCCACAGCTTTTTCTCCTTCGCCGGCTGCCGGCCCTGGCGCTCGTCGGCGTCGGGATCGAAGCTGGAGACGGCGGGGCCGCGACCACCATACTCGGATTGGAAAAGGTCTTGCGGGATCTCCTTGAGGAAGCGCGACGGCGGGTTGTAGGCGATGCTGCCGAACAGGGAGCGGCGGGCGGCGCAGCTTAGATAGAGCTCTTCCCGCGCCCGCGTGATCCCCACATAGCAGAGGCGCCGCTCCTCCTCCAATTCCCGGTCACTCTCCATCGAGCGCAGGTGCGGGAACACGCACTCCTCCATGCCCACCAGGAACACGACCGGAAACTCCAGGCCCTTGGCGGAATGGAGGGTCATCATGGTCACGGCGTCGGCGGACTGGTCGAGCGAATCGATGTCGGAGACGAGCGAGACCTGCTCCAGGAACGCGCCGAGCGTGGACGTCTCTGCCGTGGCCTCGAACTCCTTGGTCACCGACAGCAGCTCTTTGACGTTCTCCAGGCGCGTCTGCGCCTCGATGGTGCTCTCCTCTTCGAGCGCCCGCTGGTAGCCGCTGCGCTCCAGCACGCGCTGAGTCAGATCCGTCACAGTAAGATTTTCCTTCTCTGCGCGCAGGGAGGCGATCAGGCTGGTGAACTCGGCGAGCTTGACGCGCGTGCGCGGCTGGACCTGCGAGAGCGTATCGACATCCTGCAGCACGGCCCAGAGGCTGTGGCCCGACATCTGCATCTCCTCGTCGAGCGCGGCCAGCGTCGTCGCTCCGATCCCACGGACCGGGACGTTGAGGATGCGCCGCAGGCTGATGCTGTCGGCGGGATTATGGAGGACGCGCAGGTAGGCCATCACATCCTTGATCTCTTTGCGCTCGTAGAAGCGCACGCCTCCAACGATCTTATAGGGCGAATTGAAGGTGAGAAAGACCTCTTCCAGAATACGGGACTGGGCGTTGGTGCGGTAGAGGATGGCGAAGTCGCTCCATTTACGCCCGCCCGGCTTGAGCACTTCGTCCCGGATTTTGCGGACGAGCCAGACGGCCTCTTCCTGCTCGTTCTCGGCTTCGCGGAGCGTCAGAGGGATGCCGACCTCGTTCTCGGTCCAGAGCTTCTTGTCCTTGCGGCCCCGGTTATGCCGGACAACGCCATAGGCAGCCTCCAGGATGGTCTTGGTCGAGCGGTAGTTCTGCTCCAGCTTGAGCACTTTGGCGTGCGGATAGTCTTTCTCGAATTGCAAGATCAGGCCAACGTCCGCCCCCCGGAACTGATAGATCGAGTTATGGACGAGCAGGTCTCCCGCCAGGTAGGTATGAGTTCGATCCACTTCCAGGTCGTAGACATCGCCGGAATAGCTTTCTCTCGTGACCTCTTCGACTTCCGCCTCGACGAGCTTACCTTCCTCGGAATGGACCAGGACACGCATACCCTGATGCAGATGCGAGAGGGGCAGGAAAGCGTAAATCTGCCCGTCCACTTTCGCCCGATACTGGATGTCCAGTCCTCCAGCCTGTGCGATCTCCTTTACCAGGCATACCGCCTCGTGATAGGAACTGCGGCAGGTTTCCAGGCGAAAGCCCCCCAGCTTGCCAGGGCGGATAGAATAGCCTTCCGCTTTCAGCCGGTCGGCGATTTCGGCGCGATTGGAGCACCATTGGATGCGATGCTCGCCCAGCGCCATGCGGCGAGAGGTGCGAAATCCTCCGAACATGACCAGATTGAGAGTCTGCCGGCGCGTTCCATTCTGCGGGCGATAATGCGGGAAATTCGGATGCATATCCAGGTCGGACATCAGGCGACGTGCCGCAACCTCTGTATCCAGAGCCGCATATAGACGCTTGATCCAGGCTTCATCAACCGGCATGTTTCGTCCGATGACGTGGAAGACCATTGTGGGGATGCCGTACTTGGCGGAATAGAACTCTTCCCAGAACCGCGCTTCGCTAAAGGAATCGGTGATCTTTAAGATCCAGAGCTTGTCCGCATGCTCCTGATTGGAGCGGACAATAAAGCCGTGTTGGTCGTGGGCCACGCCCGCCGTCCAGCCTCGCTGGCTGCACTTGGTCACGCCGATACGATAACCCCGGTCTGCTCGGTACATGAGGTAAACGTAATAGCGCTCCGGCAGCGCCTCCAGCCGTCCCAGCACGATATGATGCGGCGTGCCGCGCAGCACATTCTCGCCAGCGCGAATAGTATAAAGATCGCCTTCGTACCGGCCTTTGTGGACATGAGCCACCCGGCCAGGGATGAGCGTGCTGCTCCCGCCCGTGCCAAAGACAGTATCGCCTACCCGGACAGTTTCAATGGGCTTGCAGCCTTCCATCGTTCGTATCAGCGTGCCGGACGGAAGGCACTGGTCGTCATCGCCCACTATTGTCAGGTTTTGATACTTATTAGCGAGTTTGTTGAGGAACATATACTGGACGTGGTTGACGTCCTGGTACTCATCGACGAGGATGTAGCGGAAACGGTCCTGCAGGCGATCGAGGATCTCCGGCTGGCTGTCGAAGAGGCGCACGGTCTCCATGAGCAGGTCGTCGAAGTCGAGGGCGTTGTTCTGGCGCAGCTTTTCCTGATAGAGCGGGTAGACCTTGCCGCAGATGTCCTCGAAGAAGCCGACGAAGTTCTTGTGCCACTCCTGCGGAGAGATCATCTTCTCTTTGGCTTTGCTGATGCGGGAGAGGACCGTGCGCGGCGGGAACTTTTTATCATCCAGGTTGAGTTGGCGCAGGCACTCGCGGACGATGGTGAGCTGGTCGCTGTCGTCGTAGACCACAAAGTCGCGTTTGAGACCGATCTTGTCGCCGTATTCCCGCAGCAGGCGGGCGCAGACGGCGTGAAAGGTGCCGATCCACAGATGCTTGCCGACGTTCTCCCCGACCAGCTTGCCGATGCGCTCTTTCATCTCCTGGGCGGCTTTGTTGGTGAAGGTGACGGCCAGGATGTGGCGCGGCGACACGCCTTTTGAGGCGATGAGATAGGCCACCCGATGCGTCAGCACGCGCGTCTTGCCGCTGCCCGCGCCCGCGAAGAGGAGCAGGGGACCGTCTCCGTACTGAACGGCTTCCCGCTGGACCGGGTTCAGACCTCGCAGGAGCGGGTGCTGTGTTTCCGTGTCGTGTTTAGAGCTTACCGGGGATGAATCAGGCATGAACGTGGCACTCTCCTTCCTACCTATTATACCAGCCATAGGATCCGACCGAGGGGCGGCACTTTATGAAAGTGAGCCGCCAGGGGTGTGATTTATTTAACAGTTTACTATAGGCAGGAGGGGCAGGATTTCAGGCGGACAGATGGAATATATGCGAGTAATAGGAAACTGCCAAGATGGAGATAGAAGCAAATGACCTCTGTAACTCATCTCTGGTTAAGTTTGCAAGAAAGCTGGCATCTCATTCTGCAATATCCCTTTCCTGCCGCCTATCTGCTCGTCCTGTTTTCCGAGATGCTGGTGGGGGATAAGGCGCTGTTCACGATCGGATCATTGACGGTGCGCTATCGCCTGGTTCCCATCCTGTTCGGGATTACGGCAGCCTTTATGGCGAAAACGCTGGCGGCTGTGTTGTGGGGAAGATGGCTGCAGGAATTGGAGGGAGGGGCGCTGGTCAAGGTATTGAGTGTGGCGACCTTTGCAGGTATGGCTCTGGTTTTCTGGTTCCGCAGATCGGAGAAGGAAGCGGAAGAGGCCAAAGTGCTGGAGACCGGGCCGCGTGCGGCCCTCCAAGCCTTTGCCTTTATCTTCTTCTCCGAATGGTGTGATCCCGGCCAGATGTGTGTCGTTGCGCTCGTGGTCAAAGAACACATGGCTCCCTTTTCCGTCTGGCTAGGCGCGGTGCTCGCACTGATGACCAAGGCTGTTCTCGCGGCGACGGTCGGTAGGGATCTCAAAAAACGCATCCGTCGGGATATTCTGTGCTATGGAGTGGTTTGTTTATGTGTCGTTATGGCAATTCATTCCGCTATCGAAGAAGAGAAGGATACAGCATCTCCCTCCATCGTGACAGGAAACCCGGCGAGGGTAAATCCTTAGCCGTTGTTACCATTGTAAGGGAAAACCCGGTTAAAGGTACCGGGTTTTCCCATTGTTACTTTCTTCAGAAGACGGAAGGGGCTGTGCTCAACTTTCGTTACCGGGGTTACCGCCTCCGTTACCCGAATTACCACCGCCGTTGCCAGAGTTCCCTCCTCAGTTACCGGCATTGCCACCATTCCCAAAGCTGAGGCCGATGACAGGATGGAGTTCCAATCCATTTGTCTGAGCGACGCCTGTCTGACCATGCATCCTATCGAAGAAACCGATCCCCGTGATGGTGGCAAGCTGGTTGACCTGCTGCATGAACGCTTCCCCCTGACCCAACTGGTTATCGAAGGCCTGGCGTGCAGCCGCAATCTGATCTTTGAACAGGCTATCGGTCACAAAGTCCGGATCCGGATCGGGGATTTCGACGATCATCGTGTTGCCGGAACTGCCTTGAATGACGATGTGGTAGTCTCCATCCTGCTCCATCTTAAAGGCGATGATGGTAGCCTGGCACTGGTAGGTGGTCCTTTCCGCCGTGGTGGAGCGTTGTGTATCGTACTGCGGATTGTTCTGAGTAAAGGGGATGTCGTCCGGGCGTTGGATCAGAAGCAGATCTTCTACCGTAACGGTTTTGACCGTAGGGTCGATATTGTTCCTGTCCTGATCCTGGCTGTTGGCGGTTTTGATAGCCCAGCGTTCTTTGCCAGGGGAGGGGATCAGTTCTTGCGGCGCGACGGCTCCCGGCGCTATTAAGCCCTGACCTTGTTTAGCCTTGGCAAATGCGAGTTCCTGCTGGAGTTTGGCGCGCGCCTGCTCGGCGATCTGCCGTGCATGCGCCTCTACTGGGTCTTGTGTGGGACCTGACATTGTGTTACTCCTTTCAGGCGATTAAGTTACCATGTTCGTTGCAAGCACAAATCCCTCGGATCCCTTACTGTCTCGAGGATCAATCACCAGATTCATGCTCATCAGCAAAACTCCTTCTTAGCGAACCGAAAATTTACAAATTTATAGCTCTGTGTTAGCAAATTCACAGTTAGTCTGTTACGAAATTCACACCAGATCGGTCATTTTGCTATGGACAGATAGCGACAGAGTTGTTATAATCGAAGGCATTAAACCGGAGGAGGCAGCGAATAATGTGTACTTTATCTCATGGTCGCCATTCGATCTTGTGTTTCATGCCACCGCATATTCTCCATCAGATCCTCAAGAATGGAAGCCAGAAGCAACGGGATGCGGCTTTGAAGGCATTAGTGATCGATCCTACCATGCGTTTGGCGCGCGCCACCTATCAGTTGTTGGAGAATGGAGCCCATCAGGCGCTCATGGCCTCCACCCCAACACAGGCACAACGGACCATATACACCGCCGATAATGGGGATGTACTGCCCGGTCACGTGGTACAAAACGAGGGACAAGCGCCCCTGGTCGATGATCCCGCCGTGCAGGCAGCCTATCAGGGACTGGGGAATACGTTCGACTTCTATCACGCCGCTTACAACCGGAACTCTATCGATGACGAGGGCATGCATCTGGATGCGACCATCCACTACGAGCAAGGCTATAACAATGCTTTTTGGAACGGCCAGCAGATGATTTTCGGCGATGGAGATGGAGAGATTTTCAAGACCGGTGGCTTTACCAGCGCTATCGATGTGATCGGCCATGAGCTTACCCATGGCGTCACAGGCCATGAAGTCAATCTGGTATATATGGGGCAGCCAGGAGCCTTGAATGAGTCCATCTCGGATGTGTTTGGCTCTTTAGTCAAGCAGTTTATATTGAAGCAGACGGCGGACCAGGCCGATTGGCTGATAGGCGCGGGCCTTCTGGTAGATGCTGCCGCTGACGTAGCGATACGTTCGATGAAGGCGCCAGGGACGGCGTATAGTGATCCGGTATTAGGGCAAGATCCGCAACCGGCGACCATGGACAAATTCTTGCAGACCACAGAGGATAATGGCGGCGTCCATATCAATTCTGGTATACCCAATCACGCCTTTTATCTGGCAGCCACACAGATAGGCGGCTTTGCGTGGGAAAAAACCGGCCGAATCTGGTATGAGACTATCCGGGACCCGCGTCTGCAAAATACGGCCACCTTCGTGGATTTCGCCATACGCACTGTCATCAATGCCGGACATCTCTTTGGGGACAACAGCAACGAACAGCAAGCCGTCAGGAAGGCCTGGCAACAGGTAGGCATTCAAGTGCCGGGAAGCTGAGATTTTGGGATGCGAATTCAATTGAAAAAGGAGGGGGGCTTCGCTTTCCTGCCTGGCTTAAGCCGGCCAGTCACCATCGACACGAAGGACCTGACGCTCGATGAAGCAAAGGAACTGGAGAGACTAGTCGAAGAGGCAAATTTCTTTCAGTTACCTGATGTGGCAGATCAGCCACCCTCCGGAGCGGCCGATTTCTTACGATATACCATGACCGTTGAAGACGGCGGTCAGGCGCATACCGTCGTCTTTACTCAGTTCAACAAAAATCCAAACCTTCAAGCGTTGCGCCGGTTTTTAGAAAGCAAGGGGCTACCCAGATCGAACAAGGGTCTCACTTCGTAATAGAAGGCTGAAGAGCGCATACCCCGTATGCAGGCAAGGACAAGGTCTGGCGAATCTCGGTGCTGGTGAGTAGGTCACGAGTAGGACTGGACAGCGGAGAGGCGAGGGAAAGCTGCACCGGCTGGCGGTTGTGGTTGATGACCAGATAGATGGCGCGGCCGTCGGGGGCGACGCGGCGGGCGACTTCCACGCCTGCCGGAGCATTTGCATAGATAGGTGAGACCTGGGTTTGAGAGAGTATCCAGTCCGTCAGGCCGTTTTGCAGCTCCTCGTTGAGAATGGCTCCCACATAGAGGACCTTGCCGCCTTTAAGGCCGACTGGATGGACCGTGACGGCAGGCTGGCCGTCCAGCCAGCCGTTGGATTCGCCATAGCGGGCCACGACTTGCGTGGAGGCGTCCAGGGGACGCAGCCGCTCGGCCCAGAGGTGGCTTTCTCCGGCCGCCTCGCCCTGCCAGGAAGCCAGGATTGGGACCGGCTCGTCCAGCGCGTAAAAATCCTCGACCTCCGCGCCCGCGATGCCGCGCAAAGGGCCAGGCTGAAGGGTAGGGAAGAGGGCGTTGTCCTGATCCTTCTGGCCGCAGCGGACCGTCAGCACGAGCGTGCCGCCGCTCTCGACGAAATCCGTGATGGTCTGAATGGCAGCCTCGGTCAGCAAAACCAGGCTCGGCGCGAAGACCAGTTTGTAACCATCCAAAGAGGACTCCGAAGAGATAATATCGACGCCGGTGTTGCGCGCGGCCAGCGGCCGGTAGTAGTGCAGGAGATGCTCGACCGGGTTGAAGTCTTTGTGGTGCTTCTGCCAATCGAGCGACCAGCGGGAGTCATAGGAGTGCAGAATGGCGACCTCATTCCGGGGAGTCGTGCCGTCGAGCGCCGTACCCAGAGCTTGTAAATCTTTGCCGAACTGCTGCACTTCGGTATAGAAGGGACGTGGCGCGCCGTCCGCGCCGAGCAGCGTGCCGTGCAACTGCTCCTGTCCGTTGGGCGCCGAACGCCACTGCCAGTAGAGGACCGCGTCCGCGCCATGCGCAATGGCGTGCCAGGCCATGCAGCGCCCTTCGCCTTTATACAGGGTATTGTTGATGCCCGACCAGTTGACCGCGCCGGGCTGGGTCTCCATGAGCCAGAAGTTCTTGCGCTTGAGGCCGCGGGTCAGATCGTGGACGGCGCCGGTCCGTGTATAGTCGTGATGCCCCGTGCCGACATACCAGTCCCAGGAGGCCAGGTCTAAATCTTCCGCGACTTTGTAATGGTCGAAGGCATCGAACCAGCCCATAAAGTTGTGCGTGATCCACTGCTCGGGGCGGATGGTGGCGCGCAGGGTATCGATCTGCACTTTCTGGAATTCACGCCAGGCATGGGTAATAAAGTGCCGGAAGGCGAGCATGAGGCCGGGGTTGTGCCCGCCGATAGGCAGGGGAATCTCGCTCCAATCGGTATAGGTCTGGCTCCAGTAGGCAGTCGACCAGCGCGCGTTCAGGTTCTCCAGGGCGCCGTACTGTTCTTTAAGGAAAGCGTGGAACTGGCGGCGCGTGTTTTCGGAGTAGTCCACGCGGTTGTATTCGTTGTCGATCTGCCAGCCGATGACGCGCTCATCCTGTCCGAAGCGGCGGGCCATCTGCTCGACGATGCGGCGGCAGTACTTCTGGTAGGTGGAGCTGGTCGGGGAGGCATGGCAGCGGTTGCCGTGCTGGGCAGGCCGCCCGCTCGGCTCGATGGCGAGCGTGTCCGGATGGTGGTGGGTGAGCCAGGCCGGCGGCGCCGCGGTCGGGGTGCCCAGGACGACCGCCAGGCCGTTGTTGCCCAGCAGCTCGACGGCGCGCTCCAGCCACCCGAACTCATAGTGGCTTTCCATCGGCTCCATGCGACTCCAGGCGAATTCGCCGATGCGGCAGACGGTCATGCCTGCCTCCCGCATGAGCCGGAGGTCTTCCGGCCACCGCTCTTCCGGCCAGTGTTCGGGGTACCACGCGCTGCCCAGATGCATTCTTTTCTCCCTTAAGTCAGTGTGCGCAGAATCAGTCCACTCCAGAGCTTGGGATAGAAATAGGTAGATTTCTGCGGCATCTTGTCTCCGGCTGCCGCCACGTCATGGACCTCGGCGACGGTCGGGTTCTGCAGCAGGCAGGCCAGTTGGAACTCGCCGGCTTCCACCTTCTGGACCGCGTCGTCCTCATCGCGTGTATAGGCGACATCGGACGTTTGCGCTAATTCCGACGAGGAGATGCCCAGCGTCCGGTCCAGAACGAGCGCCTGCAGGATGGTCACGTCCAGATGCCGCCACGCCGGCGAGTGGCGATAGTCCAGGGCGGCATCTGCCAGATGCAGATCGCGCAGCGTGAGCGCGTAGGCGCTGCTTCGTGCCACGATCACCAGGCGCTTCTCGTCGGGGACCTGCTGCTTGAGCCAGAGTCGCGCCGAAGGCGTCTGCATCTTCTGTACGTAAAAGTAGCGTTCCAGTTGCAGGGAGAAGCTTTCCAGCCGCTCGCGAGCCACGTTCCGAACCAGCCGGTGGGTCGGCAGGACGACCAGGCCGGGATCTTCAAAGGCGCTCAGGCCGATGAGCAGCCTATCGTAAGGCTGCAGGTCATGGGCACTGGGCGTTAGGCGTTGGGCGTCGGGTGTTGAGGCTTCTTCCTTTTCCCTTTTCCCTTTTCCCTTTTCCCTCATTTCCTGCTGATAGTTCAGCGCGGTCTCGTAGCGGTGGTGGCCGTCGGCGATCCAGATGCGGCGCGGCTGGAAGAAGGCCTGCAGATCGGCAAGCAGGCCGGGGTCCGTGTGACGATAGACGATATGCTCTTCCCCATGCGGGGCGTGCGGGCCGTGCACTTCCGCCTGCAGGAGCGGATCGGCTTGAGCGCGGCTCGACTGCAGGCTCGCAGCCACCGACTGATCGTGGTCTTCATAGAGGCCGTAGATCGGCTCGGGATTGGCCTGCGTGGCACGCATCAGCTCCAGCCGGTCGGCCTTGGCTTTAGGATGCGTCTCCTCATGCGGCAGCACCACGCCTTCCGCGTAGGGTACCAGCTTCAGCGCCACAAACAGCGCGCGGCGCTCCAGCCGAAGGCCGGGATCCAGCGGGTGCGCGAATCGCTGCAGGTACTCATAGAAGCCGGGGGTCTCGTCGCGGACCAGAACCCCGCGCGCCAGAGCGTCCTGCAGGAAGGCGGCGGCGCGGGTATAGCGATTGTGTGTGGAGTCATCGCCCGGCTCCACTCGGTTGAGGATCAGCCGGACGATATTCTCCGGGCTGCGCGCATAGAGGGCAGCCTGATCGTCGGGTGAAAGCACGTCGTAGGGGGGTGCGATCACGTCCGAAAGCGGCACGCGCGTCGGGGCAAAATGGATGCCGGGAAACGGAGCGATCTGTGCCATGGTTGGATGTTACATTCCTTTCTTATGCCTGGCTGCCAATACCTGACGAAAAAAAGAAAACAAAATCGGCAGCCGGCTCGTCTTATTGGCCGTTGGAATTGCGGACGCATATGGCGTATGCGGCGGTATCAGGCTCCGCGTTCGCTCGGAAAGGCACGAGGCGTCGACTCTACCAACACGAAGGAGAAAGAGCCATGCAAACGCGTCACAGACTTGCACCGATCTTACCTCTGTCCGTCCTGGGCGGTCTGGCACTGGTATGTGGCATGAGCGGCCCTGCCGCCGCGCAGGATAACACGCAGTCCACGACCACCCAGACCACGACCCAGCAGGCGACACCGACGACCACCGTCACGCAGACGACCACCACCCAGACCACGACGACCAATCCGCCGTACTATGAGACACGGCGTGACTATTGGAACTCGTACTATGCGCTGCCGGAGCCGCTCAAATATCCGGAGTGGTCCCCCGGCGTCATCAACACGCTCCACTGGACGGACTGGACCGAGACCAACTGGGCGCCCGGCTCGACGTATGATGTCGAGCTCGACCGGATGAAAGCCGAGCGGGAATTCTGGGCCAACCGCGAGAAGAACGGCGCCATGACCGCTTATTACGAGCCGAGTTATGAGCCGGGGTATCAGCAGAGCCAGGCGTACTACTATCGCGAGGAAGCTCCGCCTGCCGGGCCGGCTTTCTACGGTGGCGAGTCGATGGCCGCCAGCGGCGATTTCGTCTACACGGTGGAAGATGATACCCTGTATCAGATGCGCGCGTCGGACCTGTCGCTGGTGACCCAGCACAGTCTGCCTACCACGACCAGTACAGACAACATGGGACGCTGGAGCTCCGTCGCCGCGAGCGGCAGCTTTGTCTACCTGCTGCGTGGGGACACGCTCTATCAGTTCCGCACTTCCGACCTGTCGCAGGCCAATACGGCGACACTGCCGGCGCCGAACACGACGGCTACCACGCCTCCGCCTTCTCGGCGTATGCGGGGCATGGGAATGGGCCGCCGGGCTGTGGCCGCCAGTGGCGACTTCGTCTTTGTGAAGAGGGGCAACACCCTCTACCAGTTCCGCGCTTCCGACCTGTCGCTGGTCACCCAGACGCCGATGCCGATACCCAACGCGAATACTCCGACCGCGCCTGCGGCCGGCACTCCCTAGTATCGGTAACACTCTACCCGGTCCCGGCGAGAGGATGCAAGAAGACGGTTTTCTACGTCCGCATGCTTTCGCCGGGCCGGACGCATGGAACCGGAGCGACTGCCGCCCGCTAGCGCCATAACACCATAACGGATACGATCCTAACCTACATGCCTCGTGTCGGTGGAGAGCCTCTGTCTGCACATTCTTTCTGATTTCAGGGAAAGCCGCGCAGATAGAGGCTTTTTCCTGGCTGTCGATTCTGCCGGACTCCTCCCCAAAGCCTTGACGCCGCTACAGATTGCCGGTATGCTAACTCTAGTGTCCGATCTCCCCCCCTCATTCCCAAGGGGAGGGGTTAGAGATGAGGTCTCTTCTCGGAAAGGTGGCATCATGCGGGCGGTCGTACAACGAGTCCTTCGCGCATCGATCCGAATTATCGAGGAGGCCGGGCAGCGGGAGGCGGGGGCCATCGGTGAGGGACTGCTTGTTCTGCTGGGAGTCCGTCAGGACGATACGGAGGCGGATTGGCGTGCTCTGGCGGATAAAATCGCCAACCTGCGCGTATTTGAAGATGATCAGGGAAAGCTAAACCGCTCGCTGTTGGAAAGGGGCGGCAGCGCGCTGGTCGTCTCGAATTTCACGCTCTATGGAGACTGCCGTAAAGGGAGGCGCCCCAGCTTCACCGAAGCGGCTTCCGGCCTGGTGGCCGAGCAGAGCTATCGGGCATTTGGCGCGGCGCTTTCCGAGATGGGCGTTCCGGTGCAGTACGGAGCATTTGGGGCTCACATGGAGGTCACGCTGGTCAACGACGGCCCGGTGACCCTGCTGTTGGATAGCCGCCGCATCTTCTAAAGGCGAAAGAGAGCGTTTCTTCTATCTCAGGGAGAAGCGCCGGCCAAAGCAGGATAAAAAGGCCGGGGTGTGGAAAATAGGTTTCGGGAGAACAGCAGCTTTACGGCTGAGATCCGCTTCGCATGGAAACACAGGATCAAGAGGTACAGGAGTGAACTCGCAAGACGCCTATTCTAGCCAGGAGCCGGAAAGCACGGGCGACGCCGGGAAAAGGGCAGCGGAAGAGAGCGCCGCGATGGGAGCAGAGCATCAGGCGAAGTCTGCCGGTCCGAGCGACGGGCCGACTCCGTCCGCAGGGGCAGAAGGCTCCGGTCAGGCGCTCGCGCGACGAAAGCGCGCGGCCAAGATTAGCCCGCGCCGCGCTAGGCCGCACTTCGCTCTGGCAGAGCTGTATAAGCGGTACGGACGGCTGCATGCCGCCTTGATCGAATACCGCAAGGCGGTCGACTTCGCGCCGGACAATGCGTTCTATCGCTATAAGCTGGGTGACTGCTACGCGGCGGTCGGCCTGATGAGCTGCGCGACGCGCGAGCTGGAAACCGCGCGCGATCTCGTACCTCAGGATGGGTTCTATCATTTCTGGCTGGGCGATCACTATGCCCGCCTGGGACGCTTCAATGAGGCCATCGCCGAGATGCAGCAGGCTACGCTCTTCTCGCCGTACGACGCCTATTATAACGTGCGTCTGGGGATGCTCTACCTGCAGGCCAGCTATGGCCGCGAAGCGGCAGAGGCGTTCCGCCAGGCGCTTCTCCTCGATCCCAACAACGCCTCCTATCATTGCCTGCTCGGCGATGCCTATGTTCGGCTCGGCTACGAGCGGCAGGCGCTGCAGCACTATCGGAATGCCGGCGACCTGGACCCCTACGACCGGGAGTATGTCGAGCGAGTCCGCAGTCTGACGGCCAGCGAGCTTTAGGAGGAACGTATGTACGAGGCCGCCCTGGCGGAGGCCGCGCGTCTGGACTCCACGCAGCGAGAGCTGCTGGAGATCACCTGGCGGATGCTGGAGGCGATCCATACCGGCGACGCCGAGACGTATGCGGCTCTATCCAGTCCGGACCTCTCCTGCTTCGAAGACGTCTGCCCTTACCGTGTCGACGGCCTGGAGTTTCACCTGGCGCTCATTCGGCAGATGGGGCAGCATCCGGATCTGCGGCCGGCGCGCTTCGATCTGCTCTCCCCCCGCGTGCAGGTCTTCGGAGAGACGGGGATCGTCACCTATACCCGTCTGATGACCTTCGATACCGGCGGCGCGCCCCGCTGGACGACCTGCAACGAGACCCGCGTTTTCGTCCGGCAGGACGGCGCCTGGAGAATGGTCCATTTCCACCGATCTCCAACCTAACGTAAAGTGCGGCCTGCGATTCGTAGTATCTATCAGGGGAGAGAATGCGCCTCCCGGCGGCGGCCCGGCCGGCCCCGCAAGTGCTAATTCTGCGACGCATAATCCACAGAGTAAGGTTTGCCTGTAGAGTATGGAGACGCATTGGGCGATTGATCTGGGAACCACCAATACACTGATTGCCAAGTGGGTAGGGACGCACGCCGTCACGATAGGACTGGGAGACCTGGTCGACTACGAGCCGGCCTGGCAGACCCCGCTCATCCCCTCGGTCATCTATTTCCAGGATATGAACCGGGCCATCATCGGGCGTCCGGCTCTGGCCGCGCGGGAGATCCTTCACGGGTCGGAGCTGGCGTCCCTGGGCCCGCTGGCGCGCTCGTTTAAGAAGACTCTGGCCAAAGCCAGCCAGCAGGCGGTCGCGCAGGTGGGCGTCGATTCGGTGTCGGCGCGGCAGTGCGCGCTCGTCTTCCTGCGCGAGCTGCTGGAGCATACGGCGGAGTACGAGCGGCAGAACCTCGATCCCCACCGCACGACCGTCCAGCGCCTGATGCGCCTGCTGCGCTGGTGGCGCCGCGAGGGCCAGGTGACCGATCTGACGATGACGGTGCCGGTCGAAAGCTACGAGCCCTATCGCGCGGAGCTGTCCTCCATCGCGCGTAAGCTGGGCGTCTCCCGCTTCAATACGCTGGACGAGCCGGTGGCGGCGGCGCTCGGCTACGGTCTGGACCTAACCGACGAGAAGCATATTCTGGTGGTCGATTTCGGCGGCGGAACGCTGGACCTGGCGATTGTGCGCACCTTTCCGGTCGGACCCGGTCGGGAAGGCGGGGGCGGTCTGCGCCGCGCCAAGCTGCTGGCAGGCCGGGGATTGAACCTCGGCGGAGAAACGGTGGATAGCTGGATCGCCGACCTGGGGTGCGAGAAGCTGCGGGCGCACCAGCATGCCCTTCGCCCGATGCTGCTGGCCCAGGCGGAGGCGATCAAGAAGGATTTGAGCAACAAGGCCAATGTCGCCGACAGCAGCTATTTCCTGCTTCAGGGCGGCGGTCGCATCGAAGTGACCCGCGAGGAGTTCCTTAATCTACTGGAGGAGCAGGGCCTCTACAAGAGCCTGGAAACGCTGACGGATGCGACCCTCGACGACTGCCGGCATGAGATCGACGAGTCGCAGTTGGATGCCGTGCTGCTGGTAGGCGGCTCGACCCTGCTGCCGGGAGTGCGCGAGCTGTTCGAGCGGCTGTTTGGAGCGCAGCGGGTCCACTACTGGGAGCCGTTCGAGGCGGTCGTCAAGGGCGCCGCCGTCTACGGCGCGGGCTTCAGCGTGGACCAGATCGTCCACCACGATTACGCCATCAAAGTCTACAACGACAGCAAGCAGCGGCCCGAATACGAGCGTCTGGTGCGGCGCGGCACTGCCTATCCCACGCCAAACCCCTTCGAGACGCGCTACTACGCCGTCACCGAGGGCCAGGTCAACTTCCGGCTGCCGGTCTGCGAGGTCGGTTACGCCGGACGCGTCTCGCTGCCCTGGACTCGCCGCATCAACGGTAACGAGTACTGGACTCCTGAAGGGCTGGAAGAGAACGAGTGCGTGGTCGTCTTGAACGAGGGCGACATGTACCGGCTTGCCCCGCCGGGTTCCGGCACGCAGGCGCGCCTGCGCATCGATTTCAGCATCGACATCAACCGCTATCTATGCGCCACCGTCCACGATCTGCAGCGGCAGCGGGACCTGCGCACGGACGAGCGCGTGGTGCAGCTGCGTTGAGAGCGCCTCCCGATCCAGCAAAGAGGCGGGCAGTTGAAACTGCTGCCCCTGGGGACCCCTGCCCCATGCCCAAAGTTCCCTTCGGGGACTCCATTTCAAAGCCTTTCCGTCCGCAGGAGGGTTGTCCGAAGGACAGCGGGGGAGGGGCCCCGCAGACGGGTCTTTCAAGGTCCGGCTCAGGCATGGGGTCCGAACAGCATGAGTGAGGCTCAGGAAGCAGGCTACCAGGCTCTGCAGCAAGGCGATACCAACACGGCGATTTTGCGTCTGGAACAGGCGGTCCAGCAGGCGCCAGAAGATTACCTTGCGCATCTGTATCTGGGAGCCGCTTACGGACAGGCCGGCCGTCATGGCGAAGCGGTGCAGGCGCTGACGCGTGCGGTTCAGTTAGAGCCGGCCAATGCGCAGGCGCGCTATAATCTGGGAATTGCTTTAGAGCGTGCGGGGTGGCGAGAGCAGGCGATCACGGCTTTGCAGCAGGCGCTCCAGCTTCAACCCGATTATGCCAGAGCCCGGGAAGCCATGCAGCGTATCATGCCGCCTCCTGCCGCGACCCTTCCAGCGGCGGGGCCGCCTCCGGCGATGGCGACGGCTATGCCCGGCGGCTACGGGATGGGTTATGGCTATCCGAGAATGCCGTCGCTCACAGCGATGCCGTGTCGCCTTTGCGGGGTCCTGGTGGCGTATGGCAAAATGAAATGTCCGCGCTGTGAGGCGCCTTTCGGGTTGATCGCCGATCCGAACAACGCGATTCCCAGCTTTGTGCCGGTCGGGGGCTATCCCCCTCCGATAAGGACAGATGACGCCGGGAAGGTCATTCCGCCGGAAGTCGCGAGACATAAGTGGAATTGGGGCGCTTTTGGACTGAGCGGGATCTGGTGCATGGCGCATGGGATGTCCGCCCTGGGACTGCTCATTCTGATCTTTTATGGCTTAGGGTTTGTTCCTGGCATTCAGATCGTTATTATCCCTATCTATATCCTGATCTGTATCTACCTGGGAGCCAGAGGAAGCAGGCTGGCCTGGCAATACCGACGCTACACGAGCGCTGCACAATTTGTACAGACGGAACGTATATGGGGATATTGGGGCATGGGGCTGAGCGCGCTCGTTCTTCTGCCGATGGTGCTCGATGCGATCATGGCGCTGACGAGTTAGTCGGGGCGTACCGGCCGAAGGACCGTAGAGTGCGCCGGCAGGCGCATTCCGGAAGAGGAAGTGGCTGCCGGCAGCCAGAATCTCGATTCGGGCGTGAAAGGGGCGTTATGGCATGAGTGAGGCGCAGGAAGCAGGCTACCAGGCTCTGCAGCAAGGCGATACCAACACGGCGATTTTGCGTCTGGAACAGGCGGTCCAGCAGGCGCCAGAAGATTACCTTGCGCATCTGTATCTGGGAGCCGCTTACGGACAGGCCGGCCG
>DASRCN010000019.1:0-22558 GCA_035653075.1 Chthonomonadaceae bacterium
CCAGTCCGTGTGGATCGACCGCGCTCAGGAACTCGGCGTCGCGCAGCAGCAGCTCGCTCTTGCGGTTGCCTTTCTTGTTGCGGGCCTGCGTGGTGTAGGTGCCGCGATGCAACTCTAGATAAAGCTCCCCGACCCAGAGCGGCAAATCCCGCGCCTCCGCCTCCGCCTTGCGGAAGAACTCCAGCGCCTTCTCCTGCGTCACCTCCGGCATGCCCTCCACGCTCTTCAGCCGGCGGGCGTTCTCCAGCATCTCGATGGTCGGTCCCCCACCCCCGTCGCCATAGCCATAAACGTAGAGTGAGCGGTCCGAGCGGCCGTGATCGCGAAAGTTGCGCACGTTGTAGGCCAGCTCTTTGGGCGTCACGGCGGCGTTGTAGGTGTCGGCGGGCGGAAAGTGGGTGAAGATGCGCGTGCCGTCAATGCCCTGCCACCAGAAGGTATGGTGCGGAAACTTGTTGATCTGGTTCCAGGAGATTTTCTGGGTGAGGAAGTAGTCGATGCGCGCCTTCTTGAGGATTTGCGGCAGGGCGGCGGCGTAGCCGAACACGTCCGGAAGCCACAGGTCTTTCGTCTCGATTCCGAATTCGTCCTTAAAGAAGTTCTTGCCGTGCAGAATTTGGCGGACCAGGCTCTCGCCACTGCTCAGATTGCAGTCCGCCTCGACCCACATGCTGCCCACCACTTCCCACTGCCCGGCCTGGATCTTCTCCCGGATGCGCTCGTACAGTTTCGGCGCCAGTTGCTTGACCCAGGCGTACTGCGCAGCCTGGGAGCAGACGAAGACGTACTCCGGATAGGAATCCATGAACCGTGTCGCCGTCGCAAACGTATGGAGGCACTTGTACTGCGTCCGCTCCAGCGGCCACAACCACGCCGTGTCGATATGGGCGTGCCCGACGGCGCTGATCTTGTGCGCGGAGGGGCAGGCGGGCTTCGCATACGTCTCCGCCAGCCGCTGGCGGCACGCGGGAATGCTGCCCGGATCGTCAGCATCATACAGGTTGACGACCTCGTTCAGCGCATAGAGCAACTGGCCGTAGCGCGGGCTATCCGCCGGCTGCTCCTTCAGCACGCCGAGCGCCACGCTCACGTCGAAATAGAGGCCGATCCGCTCCTCGTCATAGACGGCCAAGTTCGCATAGCCAAACGTAAACGGCGTCGGAGACGGCTCTTTGGGCTTCCCGTGCACGCTCACGTTGGGGTTCATGCCCGTCGCCTGCACGGTGAGCGTCACGCTCTCGCCGCCGCGCGCCTTCTCGAAGAGGAGGATCTCCCCATGATGCTCGTCGATGCCCTGCAGCGGATTGTCCCCGTCCCAGACGATCGACTCGGCTCCGGTATTCAGGCGGGCGACGATCTTCTTGCCCTTCCATTCGGCGGGCACGGTCCCCACAAACCGGTACCAGGCATCCGACCAGATCGGCCCCCACGCATACCCGGCCTGCACGGGCTGGTAGGCAAACCCGGCCGCTTCTGCGGGCCGGATCGCGGTATTACGGTAATCGCGCGGGGCGCCCTCGGGTCGGTAAACGGCGGCCTCCAGCGGCGCTTCCACCGGCCACAGACCGGGCCGCAGAGTATTGGCGAGAAAGCTTTCGATCCGGCGGAGCGTCAGTTCCGCGTGCTTGAGCATAGTGGAAATCGTTCCTCCCTGGAGACGAATAGGCCAAGAGAACAGCGGCGATAGAATTCTGTACAAGCCTGCCCGACTCCTGCCGAAAACGGAACGGGCTTTTCTATTTTGAAGGGCGGCGGCTTGCCGCCATCAACAAAGAAGAGGCGGCAAGCCGCCCCCAATACAAGCGGGAGCAAGCTCCCGCACTCCACAATGGGACCGCCGAGAGCTCAATGACCCTGGGGAACAGGATGCGGGCGCTCAATGCGGGCAAGGAACTGGGCGACCGGCTCGCCTTCCCGCACCTGCCCGATCTTGTATTTGCGGATCTTGTCCGCCACCCCTTTGGCGCGGGCCGCGTAAGCTGGATCGGAGGGCGGCGTCTGCATGAGCTGGACGTACTCCAGCGCCAGCCGGGCGCGCTGCACCGCGTCGTGAGCGACACGGTCGGAGGCGGTCGCCGCTTCTGCGGAGTCGAAGAGCGCCAGCCCCTCCGCGATAAGCGCAGGAGACAGATAGGGCGCGGTCGGCGGATCGTAGATGTGAGCGTGGACGTTCTGCTGCCGCGCCGCCGCGTGCAGCTTGTCGAGCCACTGCTGGATATAGGGCGCGCCTGGCCCATAGACGCCATCCAGGAAGTCGGCAATGATCGGCTGCGCCGGGCGCGTGGGGTCCCACATCAGCTTCGCCATCAGGTAGGCTTTCAGCTCCGACATCTCTCCGCCTCCGCCGGGCGCATAGTCGCCCTCATAAAACAGCCCGACGACGCCGTGCTGCTTGAAGAGCGGGATGTCCGCCGCGATCTCGTCCAGATCCGGCAGCGGCTGGAGGTAGTTCGCGAAGTTGGTGCTGTAGTGCCAGATGTAGAGCTGGTCGGTGATCTTCGACCAGGCCGTCAGGTTCTCGTAAACGTGCGTGTTGGCGTCGCACTTGTCGAAGGCGTGAGAGACGCACGCCCCGATGGGCGCCAGGCGGATGCGGACGTTGGGACGCGGGCGAGCGTGCAGCGGCGGGTCCTCGGACCACTGATAGGCCAGCGTGTCGATGAGGACGTTCGGATGGTCTTTGGCGATGGCGTCCGCGACCGCGTTGACGAAACGCAGCAGCACGCCAGACGGCGCGCCCTCCTCCTTCTCGACCGCCTTGCAGTTGTCGCACTGGCAGTTGTTGTAGGTATCGTTCTGGGAGACCGAAAAGATCGTGGCGTTCGGATTTTCCTTGATCCACTCCTCCACCTTCGCGATGACGATCTTGAGCACGTCGGGATTGGTCAGGCAGAGCTGGTAGTAGCCCTTCATCCGTTTGCCGTTGATGAGCGAAAAGTATTCCGGGTGCTTGTCGAAGTAGACGTCGGGCGGGACAAGATCGTTGAAGGTATGCACGAACTTGCCGTAGGCTACCCGGCCGCCGACCGACTCGTCGAGATGCTGGAGGCTGCCGTTCGTGCGGTTGCGCACGGCCCAGTCGCGATCAAGACTCTCCGTATAGTAAGGTTCTCTATACTCGAACGCCGGTTTCTGGTGGATGTCCAGCGGTCCGAGCGCGATGGTCCTGCTCTTCGGGATCTTGCTGATGCGCGCGGTATACCACCGGCAGCCCAGCACGTCTTCGAGGAGAGCGTAGCAGGCATAAAGCGCGCCGCGCTTGCCGCCGCCGGAGAGGATCAATCGCGGCGGCTCCGTGCGGATGCGCAGCTCTTCCTCGCCGAGCGCAGGGTCCTGCTCGATGCGGATAACGTGATCGCCCGCGCCGACTGCCTCGTCCTCCGTGAGGATCGGCAGCTCCGCGCCCGACATCTGCTTGAGAAACCGCTGCAGCTCCTGCGCGCCGTGCTGGATGGCCGGCGGCGCGTCCGGCGGGATCACGATGGCGTAATCGCTTCTGCCATTCTTGACCAGCGTGATCTCCTGCCCTGCGGCGGCAGAGACCACCGCCAGTAAAAGCGCGCATAGAAAGAGTTTCATCGCTCCCCTTCATTCCCCACTGGAAGGCCGTGCCGAGATGAAGCCTTCGATAACGTCAACACAGAGGCCATCCGGCGCTCAATGCGACCGGTTCGGAAGCGGCGGCATCGTCCGCGCCAGCAGAGAAAAGACTCCCCCGATGACCGGCCGCGCCACAAACCCGACCTGCCGCCCGGAGATCGTGTCGTACCAGTCCGTAAACGCGCCCCGGAAGCCGGAGGTATCGGCGAACCGGTAGACGGCGTCGATAAAGTAACGCCGCAGGGCCGGATCGTCGGTAGCGGCAGCGGTCCAGAGCTCCCAGTCGGTCTTGGTGTAAGTGTGGCGGCCATCCAGGGGAATGCCGAACGGGTTTTCCATCGTGGTGTAGTACCGGGCCTCCTCATTCAGCACCCGCTCCGGGATGAGATCGAGGCCCAGCACCTTGTCCGGAAAGGCGTTGTACTTGAGGCTCCAGGTCGCATCCTGCCCGTAGGCCAGCACCAGATGGTCCCCGGTGTTAGATTGCGCCAATTGGGTCCACTTGCCGATCATGTCGCGGGCGGTCTGGGTGTAATGGCGGGCATCCTCCGCGTTGCCGGCGTGCGTGGCGATCTGGCCCATCGCGCCCACGCCCAGGATCGCCTTGAGCGCCAGATTGGCGCTGCTCTTGATGAAGCCGGTAAAGTCGTCGGTCTGGTTCTGGTAGGCGGGATCAAGGCCGTTCTGCGCCTCGTAATCGGCCCACTGCTTGAGCACGGAATAGTGCGTCTTCGCATAGGCGGCCGCCGTCGCCGGGTCCGCGTAGCGCAGGTAGGCGGCGACCATAATGAGCATGTTGGCCGACTCTTCGACCGGCATGTCCTCCTCATTGCCATCGTTGTGGCCGTTGGCGTTCGGGTATGCGGCGCCGATGTCGTGCTCCGCGAACGGTTTCGGCCAGCCGCCCGTCTCCGCGTAGGCCAGCAGCGGATCGAGCAGCAGGCCCAGCAGGCGCGGATCCATATAAAGAAAGACCGGAAACGCGGGATAGACCACGTCCACGGTGGAGATGTTGCCGTCGCTGCTGATCTCCTTGAGGAACATCCAGGGCTGCGCGGCCGTCCCGACCAGCTCCGTTGCCCCGAAAGCCTGCCGCAGCGCCAGCGCGCACAGAGCTGCATAGTGCGGCCCTCCCACGCGCGAGGCATCCGCCGTAATGCGCTTATCCAGCCGGTCAGCGCGCTCGCGGGCGGGGGCAGCATCTTCAAACGCGAAGGCGAGCATCTGCCGCCAGTCCGGCCAGTAGGACTTCCACAGCGGCGGGACCGGCTTGCCCAGGTAGCTGACGGCGGGATCGCGCACATGGCCCAGGATCAGCACCGGCGCAAATTGCCGGCCCCCTGTTTTAAACGGCCAGGCAGGTCCTACCGAACCCAGATAGAAGGAGAACGCAAAGACCGGCCAGTGGTCATTAATAGCACGTGGTTGCTGTGTATCGACAGAATTGTCCAGCGAATCCGCGCCAGCGCCGCGGGCGCGCACAACGTCATCCCGACCGGCCTGACTGGTTACTCCGCTCCCGCCAGCGGTCGCAAAGACCGCCGTGCCCCACATCGGATACTCGTTGTTCTCGCCCAGAACCTGCGGCGCGGCAGGCGTGATGGCAAAAGCGGTGTAAGCGGCCTGGCCGCCGCTCTCCGAAGAAATCGTCTTACGGCTCCAGGTGATGGGCGTTTTGGGATCGCCATGCGCCCACTCGCCGGAAATATCGAAATAGAGGCTCACGCGGTGCGTCTTCCCATCGATGCTATCCACGTATGAAAACAGGTAGCCGAACGGCATAGAGAGCCGGCGCAGGTCGCCGGCTTCGACCGGCGAAAGGAAGTCCAGCGTGAGCCGCACGCCGCCGCCTTCGAGCGTATAGCGCGACTGTGTCGGGGTGACGAGCAATCCCGTCTGCGTCATGCCGCGCTCGACTCCCTCCGGCGCGCCCATAAAGATGTAGGGTTTGCCGTCCACGCGGGCGATGCCGCAGATCGCCTTCGCGCTGCCGTTCCAAAACGCGGGCCAGGTCCCCGGCAGCGTGTCGGCCGGCTGCCAGACGCTGACATAGGGATTGCGGACGATAAGCGGTGTCGCGGGCGGGCGGATCGGCGTGAACTGGCCGCGCGCTGTACTAGCGAGGAAAAAGAGACTGAGACCGAGCAAGAGAGTAGGGAAGGACCGGCAGATGGGCCGCATGGAAGACTCCAGGAGAGATTAGGAGGCGTGGCCTCCGCTCAGATGTTGGACACAAGCGGGCGATTTCCTCCTATAAAGACTTGCCATAGGTCACCCAAAGAAGGTACCTTCTTCCTGGGAGGAGGTGAGCAAATGGCGCTGACGGCGCAGCAGCAGGCGTTTTTCGACACGTTCGGGTTTCTGACGTTCCCCCGCCTGCTCCAGGCTGATATCGACTGGATCACGGCGGAATTCGAGGCGATCCACGCGCGCCATCCCGGCCTGAAGCACGACGGCACGCGCCGCACCTGCATCGTGCCGTTTATCGATCAGAGCGAACGGCTCTGTACCCTGCTGGATCATCCCGCGATCGTAGACATCGCCGCCTCCCTGCTCGGCGACGACTTCAACTATCTCGGCGGCGACGGCAACTACTATACCGGGGATACCAACTGGCATTCCGACGGCTGGCACGCGCAAGGCCGCTACATCAAGATGGCGCTCTACCTCGATCCGGTCACACGCGATACGGGCTGCCTGCGCGTCATTCCCGGCAGCCATCGCACCGATTGCGGCTGGATAGCCGACGTCCGCAAGGCGGGCCGCTCGGAGGAGGCGTTCGGCATTCCCGGCCGCGACGTGCCCGCTTTCCCGCTGGAGAGCCGGCCCGGCGATCTGGTCGTCTTCAATCACAATCTTCAGCACGCCTCTTTCGGCGGCGGCTCCGCCCGCCGCATGTTCACGCTCAACCTGTGCCGCCGGGCGCAGAGCGAGACCGAGACCGAGGATCTCCGCAGCTACATCGAGGGGCACGCCCGCTTCTGGCTCGACCATCTCCACTCCGACATCATGCGCCAGACCGCCTCGCCGGAGCGCAGGCGACATCTGGAACAGGTCATCGCCAATGAAGGCCGCCTGGCCGAGCTCTCCCGCCAGGCCCGAGAGACGATGGCAGAACCCTCACGCGGTTAAGCCGGCTTTTTAGACTCCTGTTCAAAAGGAGGCAGAAAATGGCCCTGGGTATCTGTCTGCTCCTCGTTTTGCTGCTCATCGGCCTCGGCGTTTATATCGCCCGTGGCAACTGGATGTATGTAATCCGTGTGGACGAGCAGGGCAATCGGATAGGCAAAGGACAATGGGCGCGCTCGCCTAAACCAACGGTCGTGCAGCAAAATGGCCTGGAAGTCCTCGAGCATTATATCGCCCGTATGCTGGGATCCCGCAAGCCAATTCGAGCCCTTATCATCTCAACCCTGGATCAACAAGGAGGCTTCCTGCTCACGGCCAGAGATAATCAGGTCACTATAGGCCTGAATGTTGAACGGAGGCAAGAGCCGAAAAGGGAGCAGGCCATCCGTCAGTTGTTTCAGGACCTGGGTATCACACCGACACGAGACTATCTTGCCATGAATGGTCTGGTGCCCGATTCGACTCGTATCCTCGAATATCCACTGCCGAACAGTGAGGAGGGGATAACCGAGATCTCGAAAAGAGTTCTGCAAGAAATCTATAGCGTTCACGCGGAAGATGGTCTCAGTTACACTTACGAGGAGAACGTTTAGCAAGAAAGAGGGAGCGGATATGCAACTGACGATGGCAAAACAGCAACTGGAGATGGGCGGGAAGTATCTGGGCACGCTCCGCGAGGCGAACGCCCTGCTGCACGATCCGGCGGCCCTGCACGCCCGCATGGAAGAGGACGGCTATCTGCTGATCCGTGGTCTGCACGACCCGGAAAAGGTGCGCGCGGCCCGCCGCCTGATCCTGGAAGACCTGGATGCCAACGACCAGATCGACCGGGACTATCCGCTCATGGACGGCGTTGTCAAGGCGGGAGCGCGCGGAGCTTTCTTCGGCGGCAGCAAGGCTCTGACACGGAATCAGACCTTTCTGGACATGGTCGAGTCGCCGGAGATCATGGGCTTCTTCGCCCACTTCCTGCAGGGCGACGTGCTGACTTTCGACTACAAGTGGCTGCGGGTCATCGGCCCCGGCGACTTCAGCGGCGCTCACTACGATATCTGCTATATGGGCCGCGGCACGCTCGATCTCTACACCTGCTGGACCCCCATCGGCGACGTGACCTACGACATGGGGCCGCTGGCGATCCTGGCCGGCTCGCATCGGAATCCGAGCTTTGAGAAGGTCAAGGCGACCTATGGCAAAATGGACGTGGACCGCGACCACGTCACCGGCGCGTTCTCCGACGACCCTGCCGAGCTGGTAGACCAGTTCGGCGGCCAGTGGCTGACCGCCGAGTTTAAAATGGGCGACGTGATCCTCTTCGGCATGTTCACCATGCACGCCTCTTTAACGAACACCAGCAATCGCTACCGTCTCAGTTGTGACACACGCTACCAGCGCGCCGATGAGCCGGTAGACGAGCGTTGGGTCGGAGAGAATCCCATGGCCCACTATGCCTGGACCAAAGGCGAGACGGTGCCCATGGAAGAGGCGCGCAAGAAGTGGAACGTCTGATGCGCCCACTTCATCCATCATCGCCGGTCCGTCGTGGAGGATATTCATCCCATGCATTGGTTTTTCGCGCTGCCTGGTATCTTTCTTTTAGGCAGCCTGTTTGCGTTGGCCGCTCCCTCTGCGTGCTCGGCGCAACCCCCGTCCCTCACGCTCTGGTACGACAGACCCGCTACGGACGCCATGACCGAAGCGCTGCCCATCGGCAACGGTCGCATGGGCGGATTGCTCTTCGGCGGCCTCGACGACGACCGGATCGTGCTGAATGAAGACAGCCTCTGGACCGGGGACGCCAACCCTTCCGGCGACTACGACACAATGGGTGCCTACCAGAGGTTTGGCACCCTTCGCATTCTTCTTCCCGGCCATCAAGCGGCCACCGCCTACCGGCGCGATTTAGATATTGGCGACGCCCTGGCGCATGTCCGCTACACTTTTCATGGCGTGTCCTACCATCGAGAGTATTTTGTGAGCCATCCGGACCAGGCGCTGGTCGTTCACCTCACGGCCGATAAGCCGGGCGCATATACGGGCAGCATCCTGCTGGAAGACGCCCACAGCGGGCAGGTCACGGCAACGCAGAATTCCCTGACGATCGCCGGAGCTTTGTCTAATGGCATGCAGTACGAAGGCCAGGTGAGGGTCCTATCTGACGGGGGCGTTACCCAGGCGGGCCAGGGGAAAGTCGACTTTCGAGGCTGCAATAGCCTCACGCTGCTGGTCGTGCTGGGAACGAGCTATGTCATGGATCCCGCGCGCAGCTATAGCGGTGAGAACCCGCACGCGCGTGTGGCCCGTCAATTACAGCAGGCCGCCCATAAATCCTACCAGGCGCTTTTCCAGGCGCACGTGCGTGACTATCGGTCCCTATTCGATCGGGTCAGCCTGGAACTCGGAACGACGCCGGAAGACCGCCGCGCCCTGCCTTCCGACAAACGTAAAGCCCTCGCCGCCGACGGCGGCGATCCGGAAATCGAGGCGCTGCTGTTTCAGTACGGACGCTATCTGCTCATCTCCAGCTCCCGGCCCGGGGCGCTGCCGGCGAACCTGCAGGGCCTCTGGAACGACTCCAACGATCCCCCCTGGCATAGCGACTATCATGCCAACATCAATATCGAGATGAACTACTGGCCTGCCGAGGTCGCCAATCTTTCGGAATGCGCGCTGCCGTTCCTGGATCTGGTCGAAAGCCAACGGCCCGCATGGCGCGCCGCAACGGCCTCTGCGCCTGAATACCGGCTCGATTCCGGCAAACCGGTGCGCGGCTTTGCGCTGCGCACCTCGCACAACATTACCGGGGGTATGGGCTGGCAGTGGGATAAGACCGCCAACGCCTGGTACTGCCGGCATTTTTGGGAGCATTACGCCTTTACCGATGACCGCGCCTTCCTTCGCAAGACTGCCTATCCCCTGCTCAAAGAGACCTGCGCCTTCTGGGAGGACCATCTCAAGACTCTGCCGGATGGCCGCCTGGTCGTGCCGCAGGGCTGGTCGCCGGAGCACGGCCCGGTGGAGGACGGCGTCAGCTACAACCAGCAGATCGTCTGGGACCTGTTCCAGAACACCGTGGCGGCGAGTGAAGTTTTAGGCGTGGATGCGGACTATCGCGCCCGGATTCGCGCGCTGCGCGACCGATTGGTCGCGCCCAAGATCGGTAGGTGGGGCCAATTGCAGGAGTGGATGGAGGACGTCGACGATCCACAGGACCATCACCGGCATACCTCGCACCTGTTCGCGGTTTACCCCGGCGACCAGATCAGTATCGCGACTTCGCCCGCGCTTGCCGAGGCAGCCCGCGTCTCCTTGCGGGCGCGCGGCGATACCGGGGACGTGCGCGAATGGTCGTTTGCATGGCGGACGGCTCTCTATGCGCGGCTGCACGCAGGAAACGATGCTCACCGTCAGATCGAACACCTCCTCATGGACCGGAACACCTGTCCGAACTTCTTCGGCCTCCATCCTCCCATGCAGATCGACGGCAACTTCGGCATCACAGCCGGCATCGCCGAGATGCTCCTGCAAAGCCACGAGGGCGAGATAAACCTGTTGCCGGCCTTACCGGATGCATGGCCGTCGGGAAGCGTTCGCGGCCTGGTCGCGCGCGGTAACTTTACCGTCGGGATGACCTGGAATCAGCATGCCTTGCAGACCGCCAGCATCACGTCCAACAAAGGCGGTCTGTGCCTCTTGAAGAACCCACAATTCGCGCATCCGGGTACCGTTACCATAACATCGCAAGATCAGCGCGTGCAACGGACGGCAAGGGCCGATACGATTCGCCTTTCCACCCAGGCAGGACACACCTACCTCATCGAAGTAAACGCCCCCATTACCCCAAGATAGAGCAGGTGAGCCCTGCGTGAGCGAAAAAAGAGAAGGCTCTCCAGGCTATTTTTTCGCCTTGCTTCCCGAGCTCTTTGTCGCTGCCTTTGCCTCCTTGGGCTGGCGAACCTCCTGACTCGGCTGCACCATTGCGCTGAGTCGAGCGATGCTGTTTTGCAGGGACTTCACGGTGGATTGAAGGTTGGCGACGACGGGGTCCGTCTGCTTTTGTTCACACGCACAAGAACGTGCGCACTGGCAGCCGCAACGGCAGTCATGGGCCTCTTGAGGACAGCAACAGTGTTTGTGCGGCTGGTAGCAGAAGTCGACGCAGTGAGAGCTAATGCCGTTTGCGATAACGCACAGATCGTAGCTGCCGTAGGGCATCGCCGGCAGGGCGAACCGGGTCGATTGCAGGGAAGCGCCGGTCGCCACGCCCATAGTGCTGAAGTCGTAGGTCCGCGCGTAGTACACCCTGCCGGTGCTTGAGCTGCGCAGGCGAACGAGAGGATAGTTGGTAGCCGGCGTGCAATCGTCGCCGTACATGTTGGCTTGCGACAGCCCGTTGAGCTGCGTGCCCTTTAGAAGGTAGCCGCCGCTTTCGCAGCATGGGAGGATCGTCGCTATCGTGGGTCGCCAGGCTTCTTTCGGACCCCCGACCGGCGTGTAACATTGGATATCCTGGGAGCTTGGGCTAAAGAGAACCTGCCCGGTCGGCAGCAGCATGAGCCGGCTCCAGAAGATCTGCTGGCCGTTATTGGCAGGCGTTGGCGCCTGAGCGATCGTGTTGGTGTCCGGGTCGTATTCGAAAAAGTATATGGGCGCGCCCCAATCGTTGTAGACCCAGGGCGCCCCGGCAAACAACACCTTTCCGTTGGGCAGAAGACTGGCCGGGCAATCGTTGCACACGATCGCCTGGTTGCCGACATGCGGAATGTTGGGGCCCTCCGTCCACGTGCCGGTGCCCGTTGGGACGGGGGGAGGCGTGAAGATCACCGTCCTGCCAGACGTGGTTTTCGAGCCGCGGATCGCCGCGTTATTCGCGCCGAAAAAGATGACCTTGCCGTTCGGCAGGAGCATGGCCGGCCCGATCTCGCTCATCACGGGATCGACCATAGGGACCGGCTGCGGTCCTTCGCTTTTCCAGGTGTCGGCGCCGATAACGTACTTCTCGGAGTTGTTTTGATGGGGATCGATGCAGTTGATGGTTACGATCGTCTCGTCGGGCAAGAGCACCCAGGTCTCTTCATTCGATCGAACCTGCTTGTTGCCGGCTGCAGACCAACTGTTCGTCGCCGGATCATAGAGGACGCACTCGACGTCATTGATGTAGCCGACCAGGAACCGGCCGTCTGGCAGAACACAGCAACTGGCATCCCCTACATTGGGCAGCGGCGGAGTCGGCAGCGGGGTCCAGGTATCCGCGACCGGATCGTAAATCTCGCCTTTGTTGGTATCCTGAAAGTCGCCGTTCTGCTCTCCTCCGATGAGAATGACACGGCCGTCCTTGAGCATTCCGGATGCGTAGTAGCGACGCCAAAATCGCATGTCGGCAAGCGTGGACCACGTTCCATTCATATAGCTTCCCGAGCTGTCCGGCGTCAGAGCGTGCCAATGCGCCGTCGCTTCTTCCTGGACCATGACCCGACCGTCGCTTAAGAGAATCATGGTGCTGGTTTGAAACGGTGGCTGATGGGTCAGTCCTTGCCAATTACCAAGTGTCATCATTCGCCTCCTACGGAGCCAAGAGAGTAGTGTGAAAATCGCTACGTCGTCAAGGGAAGGAGGTACGGCGGACAGATTCTTCGACCCACCTTCCCCGCAGTTTGATGCTTCATTTTAACAACTTGAGAGAAGAAGTCAAGCGAATTCGATCATAGTTTCCCTGTGAATTTCATCACACCAATACCCTCCCCACTAATAAATTTCCGGTTTAGAGCCCATCGCCCGATCGCAATCGGTCCTTCCTGACAAACGATCGTTGATATATTGAATCACGGGTCATGCGTTGGACAAACAGACCCTTTTTTGTGCCTTATGGAACAATTTGGCGTTCAAACAGCAGGGCATAGTAAAATTGGCACGGTTCTTGCAGTAATACCAAATAATCGTAGCAACCAAACATTCGACGACCGGGCGTGCGGCGCCACCAACGAAATCTTCTCCTCTGACCCTGCCTCTTGCGGGCAGAGCTCGCGGGATGCCTTCCTGGCCTATCCGTCCGTTTGGCAGGGCGATTGGGCCGGGGGGCACCTTTCCCCTCATCTTCTCAACGATCGGCTCGCCGCACACGTTTACGGAGCTTTCCATGCCGGAATCGCAAGGGGACAAACTGCGCGTCGGAACGGACGGAAGCAGACTGCCGGGACCTGGCGAGTCCTCCTCCGAGCAGGTGCGCCGTTGGATCGAAACCCCGGTCGAGTTTTGGGAGGCGTGCGCGCGCGATTATGGTCCGATGGTGTCTCTGAGCTTAGGCTCGCTGGGAACCGTTATCCTGATTTCGGATCCGGAAAGCGTCAAAGCGGTGTTCCAGTTATCGCCGGATGCCTTCGAGTGCCACCAGTACAATGAGCACTATCGGTACGTGATGGGAGACAACTCTGTCCTATTGCAGGACGGCGAACGCCATCGAGGCCAGCGCCGCTTACTGTCGCCGATGCTGCGACATGAGCCGTTCGTACCGAAGGTCCCGGCCATCCGCGCGATTGCCCTGCGTACGGTCTCAACGTGGCCCGTCGAGGAAGCGTTTCGCCCCAGACCTTCTTTCCAGGAGATAACCTTCCAGGTGATGGTCGATCTCCTCCTGGGAAATCTTGAATCGGAGACGGGCCAGGCCTTAGTCTCGGCTTACCGCGAAGCCGTGTTGCGGCAGGTCGGATCCTGGGGTCCCTGGCGAAACTTCACGCGCATGCAGCCGAAAATCCGTGAGCTGCTGGCCGCGGAAATCGGTGTCAGGCGCGCCGATCCTCTCCAGCCTGGCGCCCTGACGTCTCTGGCGCAGGCACGCGATTCGGACGGCCTACCGATCTCCGACGCAGAGCTGGAAGATCACGTCTTCTCTTTGCTGGTGGCTGGCGTGGATACGACGGCCATCTCCCTGACCTGGGCGCTGTACTGGCTGTGCCGGAAAGAGCGCGTGCGGGAAACACTATTGGAAGAGATGACGGGGGCGGGCAGTGCCCTCCCTGGCCCCCATCTGCTGGATCTTCCGTACCTGAACGCGGTATTCAGCGAGGTTCTGCGCATGGTTCCGATCGTCCCAACGCCGTCCGGCCGCAAACTGACCCGCGAGACGCGCATAGGCCGGTATGTGTTCCCCGCCGGCACGACGCTCGTTCCCTGCACCTACCTGGTCCATCGCCGGGAAGATCTCTATCCGAACGGCGACCGATTCCTGCCGGAACGTTTCCTTGACCGGCGCTTTGCTCCCCATGAGTACTTTCCGTTCGGGGGTGGGGCCAGAGCCTGCCTCGGCGGAATGCTGGCGGAAGTCGAATTCAAGGTCGTGCTGGCAGCCGTCCTGAGTTGTTGGGAGATTCAGGCCCTGGATACACGCCCGCTCCAGCCGATCCGCCATGGGACTCTGCTTGCGCCGCCGGACGAGTTCCAGGTAGTGGTCCGTTCGATGGCTCCGGCACAGAGGGGAACCGCATGAGGATGCACCCGCGCACCCGAAGAGAGCAGACATCTCACCCCCCTGGAAGCACTCTAGTGGATATTGCCGTTCACAGGGCGCGCGAACAGGGAGATCACCTCGCGTACGCCTTTCTGGCCGGCAGTGCCGGCGAGGCCGACTGTCTCACCTATGCCCAACTGGACAGGGCCGCCAGAGAGATCGCGGCCGGTCTGCTCAGCGTGTCCCGCCCCGGCGATCGCGCGCTGCTGGTCTACGAGCTGGGACCGGACTTTGTCACCGCCTTCTATGGCTGCCTGTACGCCGGCCTGATTGCCGTCCCGATCCCCGCCCCGGAGGCCAGCCGCCTCCAGGCCTGCCCTCAGCGTGTCAAGTCCGTGGCGACCGACTGTGAAGCGCGGCTGCTGCTGGGCAATGCGCGCACCCACGAGCTGCTGCGCGCCTGCGGCGTCGACTCGTTTCTGGAGGGCGGCACGCAATGGATCGATACCCGCCAGTATGCCGATGGGAGAGCGATAGGAGAGGCCATCCCGCCCGACCCCGATTCGCTCGCCTATCTCCAGTATACGTCCGGATCGACGTCCACGCCCAAAGGCGTCATGATCACTCACGCCAATCTGGTGAATCACCTGGCGGCCATGCAGCAAGCCCTGGAATACGATGCGTCCAGCGTATCGGTCTGCTGGATGCCCCACTTCCACGACTACGGGCTGATCGAGGGGTACCTGATGCCCCTGTTCAACGGCACGCCGGCCTACCTGATGTCGGCCTTTGCCTTTCTCAAGCGGCCGGTTTCCTGGCTGGAGGCGATTTCCCGCTACCGCGGAACGCATACCCAGGGACCCAATTTTGCCTATCGCTACTGCGTGCGCCGGGTGACCGCCGAGCAGCGCGCCGGGCTGGACTTGAGTTCCTGGCGTTCGGCGGGCTGCGGCGCCGAGCCTATCCATCCGTCCACGTCAGACGATTTTTATCAGATGTTCGCGCCGTGCGGGCTGCGACGGGAGGCATTGCGCCCGGCCTACGGGCTGGCGGAAGCGACGCTGATGGTCACGGCGTCTCCCATGTCCGAGGCGCCGCGTGTCACCCGGTTCGATGCCACCGCGCTGGGCCGGGGAAAAATCGTGCCCCAGAGCGCTGCAGCCGACGGTGGGCAGTCTATCGCCGCGTGCGGTCGCCCTCTATCCGCCACCACGGTGGCGATCGTGGACCCGGCGACTTCTTGCCGCGCCGAACCGGACGAGGTAGGTGAGGTCTGGGTCGAGTCGGCAGGTGTTGCCCAGGGTTACTGGGACCGTCCGGAAGAGAGCGCCGCAACGTTCCGCGCCGGCATCGCCGGTGAGGCCGGGAGCACGTATCTGCGGACCGGCGACCTGGGATTCCTCCATGACGGCCAGTTGTACATCACGGCGCGGCTCAAGGACCTGATCATCATTCACGGCCTCAATCACCATCCGCCCGACATCGAATGGACGGTTCAGCAGGCCCACCTGGCTTTTCGCGCCGATCATGGGGCCGCCTTCGGTATCGCTGTCGAAGGAGAAGAGCGGCTGGTGGTGGTTCAAGAACTGGAACGGGGCGAGTACGCGGACGAGGAACTTGACCGGATCTTCTCTGCTGCCGTTCAAGCGGTCGCCGATCACCATGGCGTCGCTCTGTACGGCTTCGTCCTGATCAAACGAGGGTCTGTGCCCAAGACGTCGAGCGGCAAGATACAGCGGCAGGCCGCGCGGGACGCCTACCTTTCCGGCTCCCTGAGCCTGGTTCGCGCCTGGCCGGCCCAGAAATGGGAAACGCACGTCACGTCGGCGGCCCAGCCGGAGCCGCAGAGCAAAGCCGCGTCCCGTAACCCCGGTCCCTCGGCTTCCGAAGCGCGCAGCTCCCGGCAGACCGACGCGCTTCTGGCCTGGCTGCGCGACTATGCCGAGACGCGTATCAACTCCCGCCTCATCGACGAGCGGCGGTGTGTGCCTCCACACATCGTTCTCGATTTTGGCAATCAGGGGCTGTTTGGCTTGCAGGCGCCCGCGGCTTACGGCGGCCTCGATCTGAGCTATCGCGATGCGATGCGCATCTACCGGCAGCTCGGAGCGATCGATCTCACGCTCGCCACCTTCCTGTTTTTGCATAACGTCAATGGCTGCGTGCCCATTCTGCGCTTTGCGTCCCCGGCGCTGCGGGATGAGCTGATGCCCGCTCTGGCGGCCGGCCGCGAGCTGGCGGCATTTGCCCTCTCCGAGCCGGGAGCGGGAAGCCATCTGGGTGGTCTGCAGACGCACGCCGTGCCGGAGGGAGAAGCTTCCTGGCGTCTCTATGGGACGAAGCGCTGGAACGGGTCCGCTTGGGCCGGGGTCATCAGCGTGTTTGCGCGCGTCGTCGATCCGGACGGGCGGAAGCGCGGGCTGACCGGGTTTGTGGTACGCCAATCCGAGCCGGGGCTGCGCCTCGGCCCCGAAGCGCTCACGATGGGCGTGCGCGGCATCATGCAGAACTCCCTGCACTGTGAAGGCGTCCGCGTGTCGCATGAGCGCATCTTGAGCGAGATGGGCCGGGGCATGCAGGTAGCAGAGCACGTTTTATCGCATGGCCGGGTGGCGGCGTCGGCGCTGGCCCTGGGCGCGACCGAACGCTGCGCGCAACTGATTTTGCGTTACGCCTCGCGGCGGGAGATCGAAACAGGCCTGCTGCTGCATAATCCCCAGGCCGCCCTGAAGATCAGCGCGTTGGTCCACCGCATTGCCCTCACCCACGAATCGCTTTCGCGGTGTGTCGCCAGCCTGGACGCCGGAGACCCGATCGTCCCGGAAATCGCCATGGCCCTGAAGGTCTCGGCGACCGATACCCTCAACTTTGCAGCCGATCTGCTGATGCAGGTCCTCGGCGGGCGCGGATACATGGAGAATAACCTGGCGCCTCAAATCTTTCGGGATGCGCGCTTGCTCTCTATTGGGGAGGGCGCCAATGAAGGTCTGGTGGCTGCCCTTGGCCGCAGCATCCGGTTGACCGATGCCGTTCCTGCCTATCTTCGTGCCTGGCAGGCGGACGGATCGCTCGCCGCACAACTTTCCGAGCTGGCAGAATTCGTCGCGCATCGGGATGCGCCGGCAGGCTACGTGGACACGGCGGCCCAGGCCTGGCGAGACTTCGTGCTGGGCCGCCTGACCTGCCGGATACTGGATCTTGCAGCCGCACAGGCGCTCACGGAGCCGTCCGGGCGCGATGCAGAGACGGCGCAATGGGCGCGCCTGCGTTTCGAGCAGTTGTACGGGGACATAGCGTGCGGCGCCGGCGAGGCGACTCCCGTCCTGCCCCCCGCACAGATGCAGGAAGCCATCGAAACGTACATGCGCCACATCGGCGATATCGAGCCGCTCGCCCCGGACGTCGAGGCGGAGCTAGACCCCCTGCTGCGCCGCGATGCGCCGGCGCCGGATCCAGACTCATCGCTTCCCTCGCCCACCGGAGCCGACAGCCGGAGCGTCCGCGAAAAGAGAGAGAAGCTGCGTAAGCTATTAGAGCTATAGAAAGAGGAGGACTGCTATGGAGAATGCGCTGCAAAGCAATAAGCCGGCCCGGACGGAGTTGATCGATTGGATCGGCGCCTGGATCTGTCGTGAGCTCAAGCTGGAGCCTGCCCAACTTGAGCCGGAGGCTACCTTTGTTCGGTATGGGATGGATTCGGTCCATGCCATTATGCTGATCGGCGATCTGGAAGAGCGCCTCGGCTGCCGCCTGTCCCCGACGCTGGCCTGGGATCATCCGACCATCGAGGCGCTTGCCGGATACCTGGCGCAGGAGACCGTACCGACCGGCAGCCCGGCCCAAAGCACAGACAAAGAAGCCCTGCTCGCCAGAATAGATGAGCTCACCGAGGAGGAGCTGGATGCGCTCCTCAAAGCGCATCAGGCCGTCGCGAAGCGTCTGTAAGGCTGCGCCGGCTTTAAGGGCTACCGTCTTGTCCGTACAGGAAAAACGCGCGCTGCTAAAGAGGCTGCTGGAGGAACAGGCATCGCCGGGGAACAAACCAGGGCGCCTGTCCCCGGCTCAGATGCGTCTGTGGGAGATCGAAGCGAACGAAGCTTCCACAGGTATGCACACCTTTGCACTCGCCTACACCCTGAAAGGCCCGCTCGACATAGAGACGCTCGATCGGGCCATACACGCCGTCGCGGCGCGCCATCCCGGACTGCGCGTGCGCATCGCTTCGGAGGACGGCCAGCCCTGTTTTCAGCTAGCTCCCATGATCGAGCCTCTGCTGCAGCGATACGATGGACCCGAAAACGGGGATGAATCCCGGCTGGAAGCGCGCCTGCGTGCGGAAGCGGCTCTCCCGCTCGATCTCGGCAGGGATCGTGCCTGGCGCTGCGCGCTGTTCCCCTGTTCGGAGGAAGCGCGCGTGCTGCTGCTCCGTTTCCACCACATCATTGCCGATCGCTGGTCCGTAGGAATATTTGTTCGGGACCTCGGGACGGCCTACAGCGCCCTGCTTGCCGGCAGCGTTCCCTTCGACTCTGAAAATCCGCCGCCGGCGCCGGACGACGACTCGGACAGGGACGCGCAGCTTGCTTTCTGGAAAGACGTGTTTTCCCGGCCTCCACAGCCGCTGGAGCTGCCGCTGGCACGGGACCTGGACCGTTTCTCCGGATACGCCGGAGAGCGTATGGAAGCCGATCTCGACCCGGCGACCTTTCAGGCTTTGAAAGCCCTGGCGGCGACCGAATCCCTCACGCTCTTTCCCATCCTGCTGGCGGCCTTCGCCGCCTTGTTGCGGGCGCATACCGGCCAGGAGGATCTGGTCCTTTGCACGCCGGTGACCGGTCGCCATCGGGCCGGGACACGCCAGGTGATCGGCTATTTCAACAATATCCTGCCGCTGAGACTGGACCTGCAAGGCGATCCGAGTTTCCTCTCTCTGGCCGGCCGCGTCGCCGATCAGGCGCGTGGCGCTTACGCCCATCAAGATGTCCCCTTTCACCGGATCGCGTCCCTTTCCGAGCTGGATGGCGTCCGGACCACGCGCTGTCTGTTTGCCGTGCAGAATATTCCAGGGCTGGCGCTGCAGCTGCCAGACGTCGAGTCGCGTTATCGGGACATTCCCAACGGCACGGCGAACTTCGACCTGTCGCTCTTTCTCGAAGAAAAAAACGGCCGCGGTGTGGCTTTGCTGGACTACAAAACGGCGCTCTTTAGCGCCGAGGCTGCCGGGGAGTTGATGCAGCGGTTTGTCGCGCTCCTGAAGCTGGCGGCGGACCGGCCTACCGCGCGAATCTCCGAATTCCCCGATTACCGAACCCGGAGCGCATCTGAGCCCAGACCGGCAGACACAGAGGCACCCCCCAAGGATAGCGTCGTAGTGGATAACATGCTCGAGCAGCGCATGATCGCGCTATGGCGCGATCTGTTCCCTGGAGACAGGGAGCGCCCGATCGGCCCGGAGACGAATTTCTTCCACATCGGCGGCGATTCCCTGAAGGCGGCCCGGCTGTTTGCCAGCCTGAAACGCGAATTCGATCTGGAATGGCCTCTGGCGACGCTCATCGAGGCGCCGACGCCACGACAACTGGTCCAGCGGATGGGCGATAAAGCCTGGGTCATGCCGTGGCTGTCCTTGATTCCCCTGCAGCCTGACGGAAATCGACCGCCGCTCTATTTCTTGCCGGGCGGTTTCGGAAATATCCTCTGCTTTCGGCACATCGCCGATTGCTTGGGAAAGGATCAGCCGGTCTATTGTCTGCAGGCGAAAGGGCTGAAACGGGGCGAGAAGGCGATGCGCTCGGTCGAAGACACAGCAGCCTACTACATCGACATCATCCATCGTTCGCAGCCACAAGGGCCCTATCTGCTGGCCGGTCATTCTTTCGGAGCGGTCGTGGCTTATGAGATGGCGCGGAGGCTGTTGCTGGCGGGAGAGGAGGTTCCCCTGCTGGCGCTGCTCGATCACTGCGGGCCGGACATCCAGCTCACCGGCGCAGACTATCTTCGCTACTATCTGATGAGCCTGTCTATGTTGAGCATGCGAGACCGGGTTCGATACGTTGCGGGAGGAATTGCCTGGAAATTGCACGCCCATCGCGCCCTGAGTCACCGGAAAAGGGCCGCGATCCGGAAGGAAAACCCGGAGGCGCGCTGGCGTCCGATCGATGTTGCCGAAGGGGCTCTGCGCGCTCTGCGAGACTATGACATCCCGCCTTTCCCGGGCCGGATCACCCTCTTCCGGGCAGAGAAGCATCCTAAGATCCAGTTAGACTGCTGGGGCGGCTGGGGACATGTGGCTGCCGAGGGTGTGGAGATCATCGACGTGCCGGGAACGCACGAAAGCATGCTGGAGGAGCCTCACGTGCGGGTCCTCGCCGAGAAACTGGCGATTTGCCTGGACCAGATCGCGGCGCCAGAAAAAGGCTCATGATCTCCCGTTAAACAGCCGTCATTTATGGCGATGTCTCTGGTTTCCACTCCCAACATTTCAAGACCCAATCTTGCCCCTCGACGACCAGCGCGTCCGCGTAGCCTGGAAAGGCGCCCAATCGTCGAAAGGACCAGCGGCCTGTCTCGCTCAAATCTCCATGCACGTGCAGAAGCGCCGCCGGCTCACCCGGTTTGAGATCGATCGTGAAGGAATCCAGTGGGCAGGAGAGACCCTGTCCGGTCGCCTTGGTATACGCCTCTTTGCAAGTCCAGTAGGCATAAAAGGCTTTTTGGCGTTCTGCCTCCTCCAGGGCCCTCAAAGCGGCTCTCTCGGCGGAGGAAAAGAATCGGCCTGCGATCGGGTCGGAGGCGCGATCGGGTCGGATGCGCTCGATGTCTATCCCCACTCTCCGATCGAGGGTCACCGCGTACAGCGCGTACCCCTCCGAATGCGCGAGGTTAAACTCGATCGCGCGCCCCTCTATCTTCCCGAGGATCGATGGTTTGCCGTGCGGGCCGTACGTAAACGCTAGCTCCTGTGGAAGTACCTGGAGGTATTGCCCCAAAAGGATGCGAAGAAGCCCACGCCCTACGAGAAACCGATAGCCATCCTGAGGGGAGAGAAAACGATTGGCTCGTTCCATCTCCTCCTTAGAGAGCAAACGGGCGAAGTCCTGACGATAGGCTTCGGGCTGGTCTAGCCGGGCACGCCAGACATGCACTTCTGTAGGACCAAGGCACGTCTGCGTCGCCGGCTCGTTCCACGGCGGGATCGTCTTCACTCTCATAGATCTATTATACTGGCGACAATAATCGATAATATTTTCGCTCCTGGTAATTTTTCGGTCGGTTTGGCATGACTTATGCAGTAAGAGGAAGAGAAGCGGATCATCTCACGTCCCGGAGACAATTCCCATGAAACGGAAACAGAGCGCGTGCCTTCTCGCCTCGATGCTTCTGCCTGGTGTTCTGCTTGGATGGCCTTCTCGCGCCGGCGCCCAGAGCACCAATCTGACCACCATCGAGCAGATGCTGCCTGCTTACGAACAGTATGCCGATGACTGCGAAGCCGCCTTAAACGCTCTGCCGACTCCCTATTCTCCCGCCGTACAGGATGATGTGAATGAGGCCATGCTGCGCATCAACGCCTTGCGCAGCATTCCCACCATCATTCAAAAGGACCCCAGCTATTTCAACAACAGCATCAAGCCCAGCAATCTGGTCGCATGGAAGCAGGGGTGGGACTACTTCCTCGCCTGCGCCCAGGCCGGCGCCGATTCGTTCGCGGGCATGACCAGCGGCACACGGGCCTATGTCTCGCCCATCGATGGTGGGTTGCTCTTCTATGAGCTTCAATTACCCGCCGATTACACTCCTTCCAAGACCTACCCCTTGCTCGTTCTCCTCCATCCAGGGGGCGCTTATTTTTGGGAGGCGAATGGAGTCGGAGGGGCGCCGAGCAACAATCCGAAGTATGCCAACAGTACGGAGACGATTACCATTCATCCCTTCGGGCGGGGAAGCAATTCGTATGCGGGAATGGGGGAGGCTTCCGTCCTGGAAGCCCTGGCCGATGCGGAGGCGCGTTACCCCATCGATCTCAACCGCATCCTGGTCGGAGGGGCCAGCATGGGCGCCGTCGGTGGCTTTCGATTCGGCTGCTTCTACCCCGACCTTTTCGCGGCCTGCTACTCTATCACAGGCGATACGGACTATATGCTGCCCAAATACAACGGCATGTTCGATCCGATCGAGAGCCTGTGCAACTACGCCAATATCGGTGTCTGTATCTGGGATGCTCCGAAGGATCTGAGTTACACCCAGAACGAGCAGGTAGCCAGCGATCTTTCGGCCCTGCAGCAGACCTATCCTGGCTACTACCCTTATGTCAAATACACCGATCCCAACGGCAAGCATGGGGTCATTGATCCTACCTTGCTGCAGGAAGGCTGGGACTGGATG
>DASRCN010000020.1:0-31744 GCA_035653075.1 Chthonomonadaceae bacterium
AGGCCGCACAGGAAAGAAGCCTTCGATCCAGTGCCATTGGGCGTCCGAAAGATCGGTGGTATAGGCTTTGCGGGTCGGCATGAAAGCTTATTCCATGCCGACCACGCAAACTTTCCGAGTTTTCGGACAGGCTCTTAGAAGTTGGGGTCGTATCTAGGTATCGCAACGCAAGCGATAGCTCTTGATAGGAACCCACTTCTTTATTCACCAGTTTCCGGGTTTCTTCGGCGGCTTTGTTTTGTTCCGGGGGTATGTGGTTGTCAAAGAAGACGCGAGATAACTTGCCGTCGCCATAGTCGTCAAGTGCCCAAGCTATTAAGGCGCTTAGACGGTGCGCGCCGTCAACGACGAAAAAGTTTCCGCTCTTATCCGATCTCCACAGGATAACGGCAGGAATTAGGTCACCCTCCAAGAAGCTCTTTATGAGGTCTGCTACCTTGCGGGGACTCCAGTTGTTTGTTTCACGCTGGAAGTCGGGCTTTCGGAGAAGCGCAAGGGTTAGCGCACCCTCTGCCAAATCGGACACTCTAAATCCCTGAGCGAGTTTAGAAGCACTCGGCGGCTCTCCCATAACCTCGAAATCTTCACGGTGAATGAGGGCATCAAGATTGACGTTGTGTGGCATGGCGTCTCCATATCGGGGGCAAGCACGTCTTTTCATGGCCGCCCCCCATTGTTGAATACGCTATGATACCATGAATCGCCCGATCTGTGGAAGAATGTCTGCCGCTCGGTAACGCGGGATTCGCTCTCTAGTCTTTTTCCGGTATCCCTGCTATAATTAGGAGTAGAGTTCGCGAAGGAGAACCCGCCATGAGCGAGCAACCTGCCAATACCGAACCCGATAAACGCACGGACGCCCAACGCTTCGAGGATGCCCTGCGCGCTCCAAAGGCGAAGGTGGACGCCATGATAGCCGAGGAACGGGCCAAGCGAAAGAAGGCCCGTAAAGACTCCGATACGAAACTGTAGTTCCAGGCCCGGAAGCTAAAGCGACCGGGCTTTTGAATGTCCGGGTGCGTCTACCGGGTAAGTACCGATTTATCGAGGCGTGGTCGGCGGAGGCAAGGTCTGGATGAATTCGGCCCAGAGCGCGTCCACAGACTTGCCGGTCACCTGCTGGAAAATATCCACGGAGTAGGTCCCGGTACGTAACGCGCGATCCAGCCGGACGACCAGGCTCCGATCGTAGCGGCCCATCACCCAGGCGAGGAAGGCGGCCGTCGTGCGGTAGGCGTCGTGGTAGGTAGCCCGCTGGGGATTGACGCGCGGGCGGGGCACGTCCGGCTCGTAACGATAGAAGCGGATATAGTCGGCGATGCCCTCGACCAGCCAGCCGGGTTTATCGCCTTTGTCCGGATACGCCTGAATCACATGAGTCAGTTCGTGGATGACCATGCCGAAGTCGTCGGGATGGCCGGTGACCCATTTGCCGTTGATGGTGATCGTGTCGCCGGCGGTGTAGGCGGGGACGTTGAGGTCTTTCTTGAAAACGAGCGTAACGGTCTTTGGAGGGCGGAAATCCTCCGTGGCAAGAAACCGGCAGATCAGGGGAAACCACTCGGCAACGAGCTTCCGGGCATCCTCGGCCCAGGCGCGGGTCTGAGGCGCGTCGGAAACGTTGATGAGGACGCGCGGCGCCGGTAGAGGGCGGGATAACGGATAGAGATAGCGGGCGTAGGGGTCCTGATCTGCCGTGCCGGCTTGTGCGTGGATCGGCATAGCAGACAGGCTTAGGGCTGCCAGCATCAGCCCGGCGAACACAACCACGTGCCGGCCGAGCCATCGGGCAAACAGAGATTTCACGGTGTTCTCCCTCGTTGGATTTGATGAGCCTGTAAAGTTTACCCTGCTTGACAAGCATCGGGCCAGACGGTACAATCCCCATTGAAACCGCAATCATTTCTCCTGCCCTGTTGAATCGTCTTCGCCGCTCAAGAAGGCGGACATATAGGCTGCCTGAATGTTACGTACCCTGTCCGTTCGCAATTACGCCATCATCGAGCGCCTGGATCTGGAGTTCGGCGCGGGCTTCAACGTGCTCACCGGGGAGACCGGCGCCGGGAAATCGATTCTCATCGACGCGCTCAATCTGATCCTCGGCGGGCGCGCGGGCGCCGAGATGGTGCGCGGCGGCGCGGAGCGCGCTATCGTGGACGCCGTCTTCGACGTGTCCGGCTCGCCGGAAGTCCTGCAGCTCGTCGAGGAGATGGGCTACGACATCGAGGACGACCAGTTGTTCCTTTCGCGGGAGGTGACGTCCGCAGGAAAATCGTCCTGCCGGATCGGCGGGCGGCCGGCGACGGTGACGCAGCTCAAGGAGATCGGCGACTGGCTGGTGGACCTGCACGGCCAGCACGAGCACCAGTCGCTGCTGGCGATCTCGCGGCATCTGGACATGCTGGACGACTGGGGCGGGACCGAAATCCAGACTCTGCGCGCCGAGGCCGACGAGGCTTTTCGGGCGCTCCAGCGGCTGCGCCAGGAGAAAGAGCGCCTGGAGACGGACGCGCGGGAGCGCACGCATCTGCTCGATCTGTATGCGTTTCAGGTGAAAGAGATCACGGACGCGAAGTTATCTCCTGGCGAGGAGGAAGAGCTGGCAGCCGAGCACCGGCGGGTCGCCAACGCGCAGAAGCTGGCGGAAGCGGCGGTAAATGCGGCGGAAGCCCTCAACGGCGGCGACAACGGGGGCGGGGCGCTGGAGGCGCTGGCGGTCGCGGCCCGGCTGCTGGAGGAGGCGGCTTCCCTGGACGAGACGCTGCAGCCCGGCCTGGATGCCATCCGCTCGGCGATCTATGAGTTGACGGAGGCCGAGCGCGACCTGGCGCGGTATGCGGACGACATTGAGTTCAATCCGGAGCGGCTGGCGCAGATTGAGGAGCGGCTGGAGCTATTGCGCACGCTCAAGCGCAAGTACGGCGATTCGGTGGAAGAGATCCTCTGTTATGGCGAAGAGACCGCCGCAAAGCTGGACGCGCTGACGCACAGCGAGGAGCGCGGCGGGCAGTTGGACGCGGAAATCCAGGCCACGGAGCAGCGGCTGAACGATCTTTGCGGCCGGCTGAGCCGCCTGCGCCGCAAAGCGGCCGACGAGTTCCAGAAGGTGACGCTGGCCGAGCTGAAGGACCTGGCGATGGAGAAGGCACGCTTCGAGGTGCGCATCGAGAAAGGCGAACCGACGGCGCGCGGGACGGACCGGGTCGAGTTTCTGATTGCAACCAACGCGGGCGAGCCGCTGCGACCGCTGGCGAAGGTGGCTTCCGGCGGCGAAATCTCGCGGGTGATGCTGGCGATCAAGTCGGCGATGGCGCGGCAGGAGCCGCTGCCCACAATGGTCTTCGACGAGATCGACATCGGGGTGGGGGGCCGCACGGCGAGCGTCATTGCCGAGAAGATGGCGGCGCTAGCCTGCGCCGCTCAGGTGATCTGCATCACGCACCTGGCCCAGATCGCCGGGCGGGGCGAGCACCATTTCTCCATAGAGAAGCAGGAGAAGGGCGGGCGCACGCGCGTGACGGTGACGCCGCTGACTGCCGAGGAGCGCATCCCAGAGATCGCCCGCATGATCGGTGGGAAGGAAGTGACCGAGGCCGTGCTGCAGCACGCCCGCGAGATGCTGGCGGGAAAATAGGTTCGCGGATGCGCAACGATCGCCTTTCTCTTTAGAGATATTGAGGGCTAACTGTTTGTAAGGATCGGCCAGAATGACGACAGAGCAGGGGTATTTGAGTTTCGATCCGGTCGCAAGCGATTACGACTGGACGCGCTACATGCCGCTGGAGATCCAGGAGCAGGCCGCCAGGCTGCTGCAGGAGGTCGCGGGAGTAGCGGAGGACCGGGCCTTGCTGGATGCCGGGACCGGCACGGGCCGCTTCTCTTTGCCGCTGGCGCAACTGGGCGTGCCGGTAATAGGGCTGGATATTTCGGGGAATATGCTGTCACAACTACGGCAAAAGGTACGAGGCGAGGCGACGGGAAAAGCCTTGCCGCTGCGTGTGGCGCGTGCCGATCTGCGGCATCTTCCCGTGAAGGCCGGCGCCATCGAAGCCGTGCTGATCGTCCATATCCTGCACCTGATCGCCGATTGGAAGCGCGTGCTGGCGGAAGTCCGGCGGGTGCTGGCGCCCGGCGGCACGCTGCTGCTGGCGCAGGAGGCCGGGGCACGCATGTTCCCGACGCGCAGCTTCTACATGGAGTTGGCGCGAGAGCACGGATTGAATCGCACGCGGATCGGGGCGCAGAGCCTGGAAGAGGTCGTAGCCTATCTGCGTGAGCAGGGAGCGCAGGTCGAGCGCGTGGACGGAGAGCGGGTGCAGTGGCGGTTGCGCTTTCAGGTCGCGAAGACGCTCGAAGCCCTGCGGCGGCGCTCCTGGTCCGGAATCTGGTCGGTCCCGGAAGAGGTGAATGCCGATCTGGTGGATCGGGCCGAGGCGTGGGCGCGGCAGACCTACGGCTCTCTCGAGGCGTTCGAGGAAGCCGACGCGCAGTTGATCGTCTGGGCGGTGCGGTGGCCGCAACTCTAAAAGGCTTTAGCGGAACGGCTTTCTGCACCGATAGAGAGAGTGAGAACGCGCTCCAGCGGAGCGCTGACGAAAGGAGGTGGGCGACTTGGTTCCTAACGCCAACGGCGTCTCGCTCGCCCGCCCCTCCGATCCCACTCCGGTGGCGCATCGGTAGGCGGCCGGCCCGCGAGGAACGGACCCCTGAACGGCTTTATGCCGCTCAGGGGTCTTCCTTTATGGAAGGCCGGTGGGGCAGCAGGGTCAGGAGGGAGTCGGGCTTTCTTTGTTGAATTGAGATTCTGCGGCATAGGCCGCTCTTCCGTAAGCTAGCACGCTCACGACGGGTTAGGATTTTCCCTGGGAGGATGACCAATGGCAAAGAAGCAGATCAATGTGGCCCTGATCGGCTATCAATTTATGGGCAAGGCGCACAGCAACGCCTATCGGCAGGTAAACCGGTTCTTCGATCTGGACGTCGAGCCGGTCATGAAGGTTCTGGTGGGGCGCAATGAGGCCAAAGTGAAGGCAGCGGCGGAACAGTTCGGCTGGCAGAGCTACGCGACCAGTTGGGAGGATGTGATCGGCCGCTCCGACATCGACCTGATCGACATCGGCACGCCCAACGATACCCATGCGGCCATCTCTGTCGCGGCGTTGGAGGCCGGCAAGCACGTCCTCTGCGAGAAGCCGCTGGCGACCAACCTCGACGATGCCAAACGCTCCTACGAGACCGCGCGGCGCAGCGGCAAGGTGAACGGCATCTGCCACAACTACCGATTCGTTCCTGCCATCGCCTTTGCCGCGCAACTGGTGCGCGAGGGACGGCTGGGCGGTCTGCGCCATTTCCGGGGGACCTATCTGCAGGACTGGATCGTGGACCCCAGCGTGCCGCTGGTCTGGAGGCTGGACAAGAGCATCGCCGGCAGCGGCTCTCACGGCGATCTGAACGCCCACCTGATCGATACCGCGCGCTTCGTGATGGGCACGGAGTTTGCCGAGGTGATCGGGCTGAGCGAGACATTCATCAAGCAGCGCCCGCTGCTGGCGGATACCGAGGGTGGATTGGCCGGATTTAAGGCGTCGAGTGAGAAGGGCGCGGTGACGGTGGACGACCAGACGGCGTTTCTGGCCCGCTTCCAGAACGGCGCAACGGGCACGTTCGAGGCGACGCGCCTGGCGCCGGGCCGCAAGAACTACAACCGCTGGGAGATCAACGGCGAAAAAGGCTCTATCGTCTACAACCAGGAGCGCATGAACGAGTTCGAGATCTATCTGACCGACGATCCGCAGGGGCTGCAGGGGTTTCATCTCATCCAGGCGACCGAGAGCTTTATGCCCTATATGAGCGGCTACTGGCCGGTGGCGCATATCATCGGTTACGAGCACACCTTCATCAATATGGTCCACGACTTCCTGGATGCTATCGACAAGGGCAAACCCTTCACGCCTGACTTCCACGACGGTCTGCAGAACCAGGCGGTCCTGGATGCGGTCGACCGCTCCATCGTCTCACGCCAGTGGACCAGCCCTGCGGTTTAATGCTCCTTTCTTCTCGGTAGCCGTATGGAAGGAGCCTTCTATTGGCTACCGAGGAGACACAAACGATTCTGCGTCAGCACTCCCCATGAGAAGAAGACCATGATCCTTGTCCTGTTTGGCATGGAGTATAGAGACGACATAGACCTCGACGAGTACAAAGCAACGTCCCGGCGGATGAATGAGCTCGTCAATCAGATGCCCGGCTTTATTTCTATCGAGGGATATGTTGGCGCGGATGGGAGCGAAATATTCCTCGCGCGGTTTGAATCGGAAAAGGCGCTGGAAACGTGGCGCGATCATCCCGAGCATCTGGAGGCTCAGCAAAAAGGCCGGGATCGTTATTATAAATCCTTTTGGGTCCAGGTCTATAAAACCATCCGGGACTACGGCTTCCAACACGACGGTAGCGAGTAAACGCCGAAATCGACAAGGGCAAGCCCTTTCATCTTCTCTCGCCAGTGGAGATTCGGCCCACTGTGTAGCTCTTTATTGTCCCGGCAGTCTGTAAGGAGTAAGAGCCTGTAGGGAAACCTGCTGGCTTCTTAGCCGGGCATTGAAAACCGGGCATTCGATCCGGGCAATAAATTACCCGCCTGCGGGGCCCCTTCCCCGCTGTCCTTCGGACAACCGTCCTGCGGACGGGAAAGCTTGGAGGCTCGTGGAAATACCGAGTTCCCGGACAGGCTCTAAGCGATTACCGGCTACCGTGTTGTTCATCTTCGGGCGACTGAAGTCGCAGCCCCTGGGGCCCCTACCCCATGCCCAAAGTCCGCCTACGCGGACTGCCACTTCAAGATGATTTCTCTCCCTGCAGGCTTTTCCGAAACGATTATTGTTTGCCTGGGAAAAGTTCTCGAATACGGTATTGACGTCGTTTAAAGGCAGCTTTAACCGCAATTCAAGACCTTAATCGCATAGAGAATGAACAGGCAAAAGGGCAAAACTCAGGCTGGGCAGATGAGGAAGTAGGGGCAGGAGACGCATTTGCGGTCCTGGGGATCGGGATCGAAGTGGCCGTCGCGGATGCCGGCCAATGTCTCGTTGTGCTCTTCCAGATAGCGCTCGTCGTTGTGTTTGAGTTCTTTACGCACGGTGGTCTGGCCGTCGCGCAGCCAGGCGACCGAAATCTGCACCGGGCGGTTCGGGTCCTGCTGGCGGGCGGCGGCGCGGTAGAGGGCATAGCGGCGTCCGTGCGTATCGGCCTGGGAAGCGCGGGTGGTGCTGTGGCGCACCAAGCGCAGCGTGCCGTCAGGGAGAAGATCGGCGCGGTCGCAGCTCATCTGCACGCGGCCATTGGGAAGATCGGCGATCAGGTCGGTTTGGGGCCGGATGGCTTCTACCTGGCCGATCTGGCGGAAAGCCGCGGTGACCATCTCTTCCGCGCGGCGGCGCAGCAGCCGTATGTGGCCGCCTTCCAGGTCCGGCCCATACTCGCTCCAGAGCGATTCCAGCCGGGAGAGCGCGTCCGGAAGGGCTGGGGTATGGCCGGCGGCGCGCTCGGTCTGAAGCCACTGCAGGGTCTGCTGCAGACTGAGGTGGAATACCAGGTAGGGGGATGTGTCGCCGCGCTCCGGAATCCGCGCCACGTAGCGGTAGTAGTATTTGCGCGGGCAGTCGGCGTAGGTTTCCAGGGCGGAAAGAGAGACGGTCGGACGATCTGGAGCCTGGGTGTCAGGCATTTCTCCTGTCTGAATCACGGACGGCACGGATTTCACGGAGGACACGGATACAGATGCCGGTGGCTTATCCGTGTCCTCCGTGTCTTCTGTGGACATCCGTGATTCAGACAAAGGATTCGCGCTCCAGACCAGCATCTGCGCGCCGCAGGCGGCCAGGGCGGGTGCAAGGCTTTCTAACAGAGCTGCGGGGGGCAACGCCTTGCCGCGCGACTTGAGCGGGCGGGAGAGCAGGAGATGGTCGCGGGCGCGGGAGAGAGCCACGAAGAAGAGGCAGGCGTCGTCCGCGCCTTCGCCATCCTCATCGCCGTCCGGCGGGACGTCTTCCAGCAGGCCAGGCGGCGGAGACGCCATCCGCCCGCCGGGGCGCGGAGAGAAGTGGTTTTCCGTCAGGTTGGGCAGGTAGACCACCGGGAACTCCAACCCCTTGGAAACGTGGATGGTCAGGATCCGCACGGCGTCGAGCGCGTCCGCGTCGGCGGGCAGGCGGCTGGCCTTGTCCTCGCCGCACATCCGCAGGTGGAACAGATGCGCCAGAAATGCGGCCTGTCCCGATTCCCCCTCTTCCACGGGAAGCCGCTCGGTCAGCTTCTGGGTGAACTGGAGGAGCTGATAGAGCGCCAATCGCTGGCGGCGAGCAGCCACGGTGTCGGCGGCGAGCAGGGGATGCAGATAGGCGCTGGTCGTGAACAGATAGCGGGCGAGGAGCATCCAGGCATCGCCGCGATACGCGATCGGCTCCAACTGCCGCCAGAGCTGCAGCAGGCCCTGTCTTCCTCCCTCCGACAAGTCCGGTAGATCGGCAGCCAGCTTCAAGGCCGCAGGAAAGGACTGCGACTGCTGCCGCGCCGCCTCCAGCAAGCGTGTGACATCCTCGATGGGAACGCCGTATTCGAGGAACTGCGCCACCCGCGCCAGTGTCGTCCCTTTCGGCTCACAGGCCAGCGAGATCAGGGCCAGCAGGTCCTTGACTTCCGTGCGGTCGAACAGATCTCCTAAGTGCTGGACCGGGATGCCGCGCCGCTCCAGGCGCTCGGCAAGATCGGTGGCCTGCCGGTTCGTGCGGCACAGGACGGCCTGGTCTTGCCAGGGAACGCCAGCCCGATGCCGCTCCCGGATCTGCTCGGCCAGGCCGTCGGCCTGCGCCTCCTCATCCTCGGCGACCGCTACCGTGATCGCCGGCTGCCCATCGTCGGACCGATGCGGGCGCCAAAGGAGGGAAAAGGGAAAAGGGAAAAGGGAAAAGGTCCGTTCCGCACTCTCATCTTCTTTAGATTGTGCCTGGGAGAGGATAGAACTGCGTTGAGCCTGTTCCTCTCTCTCTTCCTGCTTCGCTTTTCGCTCTTCCCTCTTCCCTGTCTTTTCGGCCATGGCGCTGAAGAGGGCGACCAGGGGCGGAAGGGAGCGGTAGTTGCGGGTAAGCTGCAGGCGGCGTCCGCCAGGGAAGTCGCGCTCGAACTCGGTGAGGTTGGCCGGAGCCGCGCCACGGAAGCGGCAGATGGTCTGGCGCAGATCGCCGACGGCCCAGAAGCCCCGCCCGTCCCCCGCGATGCGGCGCAGCAGTTGGGCGCTGGCGCGGTTGATGTCCTGGTACTCGTCGGCGAGGACATGCGGAAACTGGGTTTGCCAGCGCACCTGCACGTCAGAACAGGTGTCCAGCAGCTCGACCGCGCGCAGGATCAGGTCGCCGAAGTCGAGGGCGCCGCGCTCGCGCAAGAGCTGTTGATAGACCTCGTAGATATGGGCGACTTCGAGGGATTTGCGCGCGGCGCGCAGGGCTTTCTCATCGGCGCCGGCGGCCTGCAACTGGCGCATGGCGGCGTCGAAGTAGTGTTCCGGGGTCTTCAGCTCGTCCTTAGCGCGGGAGATGCAGCTGAGGATGTCCATGAAAGGCAGCGCGGGCTGGCTCAGGTACTCGAACTCTTCAAGCTGCAGGCGATCCAGATGGTGTTCGAGAAGGGCGACCGCGTCGGCAGGCTCCATGAGGGGCGGCGCGGGCGGCAGGCCGATGCGGTGGCCGTCCCGGCGAAGAATCTCGTAGCCGAACGCGTGGAAGGTGCCGATCCAGACGCGGTCGGCAGCAGCGCCGACCACGCCGCGCAGGCGGGTACGCATCTCTTCGGCGGCTTTGTTGGTGAACGTGACCGCGAGGATGTTGTCCGGAGGGATATTTTGCTCCCGTAGGAGATAGAGGATGCGCGCGACAAGGGTGCGGGTCTTGCCGGTGCCCGGACCGGCGTCTACCAGGACCGGCCCGGCGGCGATATGGGCGGCTTCGCGCTGGCTGGGGTCCAGACCCGCGCCGGAGAGTGATTCGAGGGGCGTCACGTCTTCATCGGCGAGGAGGGTCTCCGGAGGGGCCGGCAGCAGCAAGGCTTCGACCAACTGCGCGAGCACGCAGGATTCAGAGAGGCCCGCATAGGCAGCGATACGCGCCGCGTTCCAGCCCTCTTTGGTGAAGAGCCGATACAAGACCGGGCGGGGCAGTAGCAGCTCGGCGGCGAAGATATTCGCCTCGGTCTCCTGGCGCTGCCGGGGGCTGTAGCCCTCGGCGACCTGGGCGCTCTGTGCGCGGACGGAGGGCGGCAGAAAGGCGAGGGGGGTATCGTCGGCCTGGCAGGCGTCCCAGGCCAGGTCGCCATGCAGCCAGTAGTGCGCGAACTCGTGCGCCTGCGCCAGCCGCTGGCGCGCGGCGGAGACACCGCGCCCGCGGGCGTAGAAGATGCGCCCAGCCTCACGGTCCAGCACGGCATGGGCTTCGGAGAGCAGGGGATCGTCTGGGGGAACGGGGGTGCGGCGGATGCCGGTCTCTTTTTCCGCCGCGCCTAACAGCCGGTCCGCCGGGGGCAGCAGCGCAGTGTCGCCCGACAGCCGGGCGCGCAGCCGGAGATGGTGTTGGTAGGCACGGCGCCGCAGCGCCGACCAATCGGGCATTTACCTAACCCCTCAGTCCCCTTCCAATCGCCATCGGTGCGGGGCCGTTACCCCGCACCCCTCCCTAAAGGGAAGGGGATGACCCATCTCTTTGCCTCTTACCCAGGTTCCTTCCTTCCAATAATGGAGGAGTTTTATTCAAGCTCTGCTTCTCGCCTCTTGTGGGAGAAGCAAAGTAAGCTCCGCCCGCAGGGCGGTTGTCCGAAGGACCTAAAGACGGGTAATTCATTGCCCGGCGCAACCGGTCGTTTACGCCCCGGCTATCGTACCCGTTTCAAGGACTGTTCACGGGCTGGTAAGGGATCAAGGGTCAGGTTAGATTTTCGACCAGAAGGCCTTCTGTTCCTCCGTCATTTCATGGTCGGTGCGGACGGCTTGCAAGAAATCTTGCTGGCGAACGGCTTTGGGCGCGCTGTCGGCCCGATAGTTGGCGCCGGCGGCCAGGGTCGGCGGCTGATTGAGGTAGTCGCGGACCTGGCGCTCGGTGACCTGCAGGGCCTCCGCAAGGCGGTCGATGAGGACGGCGGGCAGCGACGCGAAGGAGAGCAGGCGACGCTCCAGCTTGAAGACCAGCGGCACGCTCAAAGACAGGCGCTCTGCCAGGGAAGTCGCGTTCAGGCCGCGCGTGAGCAGGCTGGTCAAGGAGGTCTCGTAGCGGGCACGGAACTCGGCCACAGCCTTCAGGCCGGCCGCCAGCGTGCGCGCCTCGCCCTCCGGGTCGGTGTAGAGCGTCTCTGCCCGGTCCGCAAGGGGCGCCTGCGCGGCCCACTGCAACAGGTCGGCGGCGTGCTCGGGATAACGGTCGAGCCAGATTCGCAGCGGCGTAGGGGCCGCGGCCTGCCGGTCGGCGCTCCATTGGGCAAAAAGCATATCAAGATCGTGTGTTTTCTCCATGGATGTATCTTCCTAACTCTGCCCGGCGCGCCAGGCGGCCAGGCGTTCTTCCGCGCGCTCCAAACGGTAGCGAACGGCGCGGTCTGAAATCTGCAGGTGGCGGGCGATCTCCTCCTGCGTCCACTCCTCGTAGTGCCAGAGCACGAAGGTGAGGCGCTCCTTGTCGGGCAGGAGGGCCAGCGCTTCCCGGATCTCCATCCGCTCCTGGGGCGTGAGGCGGCGCGTATCCGCCCACGTCTCCATCACATCGGTCTGGTGTCCCTTGCCGTCGTCCAGAGGGTCCGGCTGAAACTCATGCCGGTCCACGCCCTGGTATTTCTGGACGCAGTTGAGGACACGCCGCTTCAGGCAGACCCAGAAGCGCACCTCCCAGAACTCGCTGCTCGGCCCGAACTCGAACAGATCCTGCATGAGCCGCGAGAACACGTCGAAGGCGCATTCCTCTACGTGGGAGGGCGAGCGCAGCTTCCAGGCGGCGATGTGCTTATGCACGAAGGGGCTGCATCGCTTGACCAGCAACTCGGCGAGATCGCCCGCCGTGTGCATGTCGCCATGGCGCGCCTTCTCGCGCAGCATGTAGACCAGCGCCTCTTCCTTGACGAAGCCGGGCGCCGCGCGGTCGGCCATCTGTGCCCGTCGCTTCAGCTCGGCGGACGAGACGGACAGCAGGGCGCAAATCTGTTCCTCGACATCGACTTCCCGGCAGCGCCCTGCTGTCTGCAGCGGCCGGGGGAGACCGGGTACTAACGGTTGTCGCTCGTCCATAAGGCGTCCTCCATGCGGAATGGCCGGACCATTGGCGGCTTTCTTGCTGCGGATACTACGGGTGGGGCGCGCGGTCCGGAAAAGCCGGCGGCGAAAATTTGAAAAATTTTTCGTAAGGGTACCTGGGCCGATTTCCGGTCGGCGAGGGCTGTCGGTAGTTACGTTAACGTGGAAAGAAAAACCTGCCCGACGGTGGGGCGAATGGATCTCACCCCTTCTTACGAAGGAGAGGGGGAAGTAATGAGGAATGGAGCAAGAGGAATGGAAGGTGAATTTACGTTAGGGGACATCTATGAGGAGATCGCGGAGCGGCTGGCGCTGGCGCGCACGAAGGCGCTGATGGGCGAGCGGCAGGAGGCGCTGGGGCTGTTCCAGGGCGCTTCGCTGGACTATACCCGCTTTCGGGAAGTGCTGGCGAGCTACCCCGGCGCGCACGCCCTGGAGCACGCCTTCGACGTGACCCTGGCAGCTCTAAATGCCGAGCAGAGCCATTGTTGTGATGCAGACGTAGAGGCCGCGCCTATCGTCTCCCGACCGCGCCGCCGCGCCGGAAAAGCCGCCTGATGCCGCTTTGACCCTGTGGCCGCTTCCGTGCCAGGCGGAAGATCGGCTGCACGCCGACAGGTCCTGCCCTTGACGGCCGGCTGTCCGGCATGATACACTATAAGAGTCATGCGGGAGTAACTCAACGGTAGAGTGCCTGCCTTCCAAGCAGGTTGTTGCGGGTTCGATCCCCGTCTCCCGCTCCAAAATCTTGTGGAACATGTGTGTGCCTCCGTAGCTCAGTGGATAGAGCATCCGCCTTCTAAGCGGATGGTCGCAAGTTCGATCCTTGCCGGGGGCGCCTGTTCTATGGCGACTGTAGCTCAGTAGGTTAGAGTGCCAGGTTGTGGCCCTGGAGGTCGTCGGTTCGAGCCCGATCAGTCGCCCTTATTTTATACATTATGTCTTTACACGTCCTAAAGCCAAGATGTACAGGACCCTGGCCTGACAGGAAGGAAGGTTAACGTGAAAACTAAGGTGAAAACGGGAATGTCGAGCGGAAAATCTCGTAAGTCAGGAAAATCCACAATGATTACCCCAGGAACAGACGCCAGCGTTAAGGAGCATGAGAAGGAAGCGCTGGAGACGAAGAATCATGCTTCGGGAAAGGCACCAATTCTTCCTGGAAGCGCACGGGGAGAGATTTTGTATATAGCCGAGGACTTTGATGAGCCACTGAGTGACTTCGAAGATTATACGTGATGCGTCTGCTGGTTGATACCCACACCTTTCTTTGGTTTGTAGACAACAATCCTGCCCTCAGCGCGAATGCCTTAAGCCTTATTTCCGACCCGACTAATCAGCGATTCCTGAGTGTTGCTTCTATCTGGAAGATGGCAATCAAGTCCAGCCTCGGCAAACTTCGATTAACAAGCATGGTGGAGATGTGACCGCTTGATATTATCCGTTGACAGGAAGGTCACTCCATAATATGATATGGGAGCGAGGATCGGCGTACCGGAGGACGTGCTTCAGCATACCGGACGACCGGCGACTCAGGCGGGCTGGCAGTTCTCCGTCCATTTCATCAGCCTTTCGGCCAGGCCAGCACAATAGGATTTTCCGTCCCGGCTTACTGTCTACCCGTTTTCCAAGGGCACGCCGATAAGTTTGCTCACCATATCCGCATAGGCTCGTGACTCGGATTCCTGCGACCCCTGAGTCATCCCGGCCACGATCTCGTTCTCCCAGTAAAACCAGTCCGGCCAGACGGTGTCGTTGACCCAGGCTCCCTGCCCGAAGAAGCGGCAGAGCAAAGGCTCTTCTCCATTTTGCAGGCGCAGGCGCACGGTAAACATATCCCATTCCTGATAGGCCGTCCCCCACGGCATGCCCTGAGCGGGATTCATGTCGCTATAGCCATAGAGGACCGCGGTGATCACTTCGAAAGGGATATGACGCACTCTGGGAAAGAACCAGAAATAGCGCGCAAACATCCGCACGGCGCGCTGCTGGGGATCGACGATGACCGAGCGCAGCTTGAGGCCGAGGGTAAGGATGGCGATATGCGGCGCCGTCTTTGCGACCAGCGTCCCCCGAATCTTGCAGATACGCGGGCGCGCGTTCAGCAGCCGCCCCAACAGCACAACGACGATGAATCCGCCTATGATCTCGGCTAACCATACCATGCGCGGCGTTTTCTCCAGGGCTAATAGACATTGCGCCCCACCTTTTTGCTGTTATTCTACTGAGAAGAGGGGAGGCATCTCAACCGGATGTAAGTGCGCCGGATTGCGTTGGTCAGTCTTCCACCTGGATGACGATGCCGAAAATGCAGTCCCGGCTGACCCAGCCGTTGACGTGACCGTGGTTGTTGCTGATCTGGTAGGTGGCTTTCTCGCCCTCGCCGCGGATGGCCGAGATGAGATGGGTGGTGAACATGCCCCCGACCTTACAGAAGACCATGTCGCCTTTTTTGAGAGGGGTGTTGGCGCCGACGGGCGCATAGGTGCATTTTTGCCGGCTCTTGATGCGCGGCACCATCGAATTGCCTTTTTCGCGAAAGGAGACGGTCTCCCCGGCGCGCAGGCGCTCGATCCAATAGTGGTGTCCCTGTTTGTTCATTTCCAACAATATACATACAGGGTCCGGAATCTGTCAAGGGATCGGTGGCGCGCTTGAACCGGGCCGGAGAGAATCGATCCGGCGGCTTCTCAGGGGCTTTTAGGCAGGAACATCTGCTGGCCGTTAAAGCCTCCACCCATTCCCCGGCCTCTTCCCATGCCTCGGAATTGACGCCGGTTTTGCATCATCGCGGCAAGCTGGTCCGGGGTCATATTTGCCAATCCGTTCGGCATGGAGGGCGCCTGGGGCGTCTGAGCCTGCGCTTCTTGCGGCGTGCCGGTCTGCGGCTGGCTGCTGTTCTCGGCGAGGTAGGGCGCGCTCTTATCCAACGGGACGACCGTGATCGTTTCCGATTTGGAAAGGGTGTAGAGCTTGCCGGAGTCGCGCAGCGCGACCATCTGATCCGTGACGTTTTCGACTTTAGCGCCCAGGAAGTTATCGCCGGTCTGGACGTACTGGCCTTCTTTGGTCTTGGTATTTTCCAACAGGGCCATCATCTGATCGCCCATCGTGACGAGTCCGTTATAAGACCAGTCGGCATAGGGATTTACCGGCGTTTCCGGCACGATAGACGGCTCCGTGTCGGGCGGCGTTACCTCTACCGGCTTCGGAGGGGGCGGAGGCGTGGCGGCCTTCGGCTCCGGCGGCTGCGGCTCGCTGAACAGGCCGCTGCTAATGCCCTGACTGTAGAAGGCAGCGGAACGGCGGGTTTGGGGAGCAGACGGGTCGGGCGATGCAATCGTATGCAGCGCCTGCGCACTGGTGGGATCTTCTGCCTTGGAGGATACGGCGGAGGTCGAATCCAGCGCCGGCAGGGCAGCGGTTGTCGCCTTAGGATGCGTATCCGCCCAGGCGGCGATCAGGATCGCTCCCAGGCCGACGACAAGACTCAAGCCCACGATCGTCTTTCTCATACGGGGCAGATTAGATTTGTTCCTGGATTTCCGTTTTGCTGTCCTTTTGGGCGTCATCGCGCTTTCCTCTTTCCCCACTCCCCGATCGTGATATTGGCCCGATTCCGGCGTCAGGAAGCGATATGTCTCTGCTTACCATATACAGTGTACAGGTGACTTATGAGGAAGACTTGTGCATTGAGGATTTCTTTCAACACGGACCTCACCCCCTTAATCCCCCTCTCCTTCGTATGGAGAGGGGGAATCATAAGGAGGCTGATTGCGTCTGCAAGACGCTTGCTTTGTAAAGACAGAGGCGGAAAACCTCTGGCAGGCTCGCCGGAAGGCCATTTGGAGAGGTTTGTCCTAGGTTGGAAAGGAAGAAACGCTTGACAGAAGCGGACACAGTATTATAAAATGGGCGCGATGCGAGCAAATCTAATCGTTTAGACAGGAGTTCCAAGATGAACCTCTATCGCACGCACGCCGTCCTCTGTCTGGCGCTCGCGGCCCTCGCCGCGCTCGCGCTCCCCACCTCCGCTCAACAGAGCGCATCCGTCTCCGTCAATGCAGGCACCGGCCTCGGCGCGATTCCCACGCAGGCGTTCGGCGTCAATACCGCCGTCTGGGATGGGTACCTGCTCGATTCCTCGATCCCCAGCCTGATGACGAGCGCCGGCGTCACCGTCCTGCGCTATCCTGGGGGCTCGACTTCGGACGTGTACCACTGGCAGACCAACTCCGCCACGGCCGGCACCGGCCAGTACATCAATCCCAACGACACCTTCGACAACTTCATGAGCGTGGTCAACGCCATGGGAGGAACGGCCGTCATCACCGTCAACTACGGCTCCAACGCGGCCGGCACCGGCGGTGGAGACCCGAACGAGGCGGCCGGCTGGGTCAACTATGCCAACAACACGAAGCATTATGGGGTCAAGTACTGGGAAGTTGGCAACGAGATCTACGGTAACGGCGAGTACGGCGCCTCCTGGGAAGAGGACCTGCACAGCAGCCATACGCCGACGACCTACGGCGCCAACGTGGTGACCTTCGCAAACGCGATGAAGGCGCAGGATTCGACCATCAAAGTCGGCGCGGTGCTCTGCGCTCCCGGCAACTGGCCGGATGGCGTTTCGCCCGACTGGAACAGCAATGTGCTCGCGCAGTGCGGCACGAGCATCGACTTCGTGATCGTTCACTGGTACCCGCAGGGGCCGGGCGGCGAGTCGGATTCCGGCCTCCTCGGCGATCCGAGCCAGATCGCCGGCATGGTGTCCAAGCTGCGCTCGCTCATCAACCAGTACTGCGGATCCAATGCGCCCAACGTGCAGATTCTGGTCACGGAGACGAACTCGGTCTCCTCGAATCCCGGCAAGCAGACGGTCAGCCTGGTCAATGCGCTCTTCTGCGCGGACGACTACATGACCTGGCTGGAGAACGGCGTCACCAGCGTGGACTGGTGGGACCTGCACAATGGGCCGAACACGGGCGGCAACAACAGCTCCAGTCTCTACGGCTCGGCCACCTACGGCGACTATGGCATCCTGGCAAGCGGCGGCTCCGGAGAGCCGTCTGCAGACACGCCCCTCGCGTCGTATTACGGCCTCCAGATGCTAAAAGACCTCGGCAAGCCCGGCGACACGATGGTCTCCTCCTCGTCCAATGCGAGCCTCATCACGGCGCACGCCGTGAAACAGGCCAACGGAAACCTGGCGCTGCTGCTGGTCGATAAAGACCCGAACAATGCCTACAACGTCTCCATTTCGGTCAGCGGGTACACGCCCGCATCGAGCGCCACGACCTATACTTACGGCAAGAGCAGCTCCGCCATCTCGTCGTCTTCGATCTCCAACGCCGGAACGAGCTTTACGTATACCGTGCAGCCGTACTCGCTCAACACCATCGTGATGACGGCAGGGTCCGCCGGCGGCAATCCCACCTTCACGGCATCGGCGACGGTAAGTCCTTCGACGGTAGCCGCCGGCGGCAGCACGACCATCACGACCAAAGTGACGGACACGAGCGGAACGCTCTCTAACGGCATCGTGGACGTCGAGGTCTATAACTCTGCCGGAACGAAGGTGAGCCAGACCTACTGGACCGGCCAGAACTTCAGCACGAACCAGCAGCAGACCTACACCTGGAACTACACGGTGCCCACGACGACGGGCACCTACACGATCAAGATCGGCGTGTTCAACTCGACGTGGGGCACCAACTACTACTGGAACAGCGGCGCGGCAACGCTGACCGTTGTGTCGGCCGATTCGGCCCAGTACAACTTCGAGAGCGGCACGCAGGGCTGGACGGTCTCCGGAGGGATGCTCACCGGCGTGAACACGGCGACCTCGCCGGTCTACGCCGGCGCGCAGTCGCTGGCGGTCAACTTCAACGGCTCCAAGAGTGACACCCAGCAGGCTTACGTCGGCAGCCCCTCGACGCCGGCCGGCAAGACGGTCACCTTCCACGTCTGGATCCCGTCCGGCAGCGCCATCACCGCGGTGCAGCCCTACGTGCAGCAGGGAGCGTCGGGCGGATGGACCTGGACCGGCAACTACCAGGCGATCTCGAACCTCAAGACCAACGCCTGGAACACGATCACCGTGACCGTTCCCTCCAACGCGGTCACGCCGCTCTATCAACTCGGCGTGCAGTTCTTCACGAATGCCGCCTGGAAGGGCGCCTGCTACGTCGATTCGATCAGTTGGTAAGTTCTAACGCAGCAGCAAAAGACAGGGAGATTCAGCAACGAACCAGGCTTGCTATCTGTACGATAGCAAGCCTGGTCACCTTTAATTGGGAGGAATGCCCTTAGTTGTGTCGAAAGTAGCCACGCATTACAGCCGGCTGATAAGGGAGAATGAGCTACCAGAAGTCCGGTTGCTTTCTTTAGCCGGTAGAGTGGGAGAATATCGATTGTATGGACGCTCTGTTTCGGGTAGAGATGCTGGGGCGTTTTGCCGTCTGGCAGGGAAACCGGGAGATCACCCGCTTCCGCACTCAGAAAACCGCCTCCCTGCTGGCTTACCTCTCTCTCTATCGCGCTCGCTCCCATCCTCGGGAGACCTTGATCGAGTGCTTCTGGCCCGATAGTCCCCTGGAAGCCGCTCGCACCAACCTCAGTGTCGCTCTCAATGCCCTGCGCCGCCAGCTCGAGCCCCCTGGCGTGCCGGCAGGCGCCGTGCTGATGACCACGCACGCTCAGGTGCGCCTCAATCCCATCGCCTTCACCAGCGACGTCGATGATTTTGAGAGCCTGTTGCAGGAAGCGCCATCCGCCACCCCGGCAGAAAAGCGGATGGAGTTATGGAGAAGCGCCCTCGATCTGTATCGGGGAGACCTTCTGCCCGCTCATTATGAGGAGTGGGTGCTTACCGAGCGGGACCGGCTGCGCGAAGCCTATCAGGTCACGCTGCGCCAGGTGATCAAAGAGTATGCTGAAGGACGCCATCTGGAGCAGGCGCTTGTCTATGCCCACCGGCTGGTGCAGGCCGATCCGTTACGAGAAGAATCTTACCGAAATCTGATGCGTCTGTATGCCGCCCTCGGTCGTCCGGGGGAAGCTGTGTCTTCCTATCAGGAGCTGGAGCGTCTGCTGCAAAAGCAGTTACAGGCCTCTCCTTCCTCAGCAACACGCGAGCTTGCGGAGCAACTGGGCAACATGGCTCCCAGACCGCGCCCGGCACGTGCCGCCGTCAGCCTTCAAAAAGAAGCTGTCGTTGGGCCGGCCCTCGCTGGTCCGGATACAAATCGTCCCCCGTTTAAGATTCCCATGCAGCTCACGCGTTTCTTTGGCCGGGAAGAAACGCTTGCCCAGCTCGTGCAGGGGATACATGTCCCGCCGGAAACCGTCAAGGCGCATGACGGCGTGCCGGAGGCCTCTGGGGGACGGCTTTGGACCGTGACCGGACCGGGCGGAACGGGCAAGACCCGTTTTTCCATCGAAGTGGCCGGGCGCTTGAAGGAAACATTTCGTGGGGGAATCTGGTTTGTGCCTCTGGCCGAAGTGAACGATCCGCTTCTTATTGGAGAGGCGCTTCGGGATGTGCTGGAGCTGCGGCCTCAATCTCAGACTCCCGTCTTAGAGCAGGTCATCGCGTATCTGGGTGGTCTGCAGCAGCCTTCTCTATTGGTCCTGGATAACTTCGAGCAGATCAGCGCGGGAGGCGCCTCGGTAGTGTGGACGCTGTTGCAGCGGGTGGATCGTCTCTGCTGTCTCGTTACGTCTCGACGGCCGCTATCCCTGCCGGGAGAACGGGAAATTCCTCTCGCGCCTCTGCCGGCCCCGACGTTGGAAACGGATCCGCCGGCTTCCTCCCTGCTGACCACGCACCTATTAAGCTATGCCAGCGTGGCGCTGTTTGTGGATCGCGCCCAGACCGCTCGTCCGGACTTCCAGATCACTCCCAAAAACGCCCAGGCGATTGCTGCCATCTGCCAGAGAGTGGAAGGGCTGCCCCTGGCGATAGAGCTGGTGGCGTCGCGTGTCAAAGTGCTGACGCCTTCCCAGATCGAAGAACGCCTTGCCGAGCGTTTCGAGCTGCTGGCCTCCAAGAAGAGCGACAGGGAGGAGCGGCATCGCTCGTTGTGGGCCGCCATCGACTGGAGCTATCACCTGCTAGCGCCGGATTTACAGCGATTGTTTGCCCGCCTGAGCGTGTTTCGTGGAGGTTGGAATCTGGAAGCCGCCGAAGCGGTTTGCGAGGAGCCTATGGCGCTGGAGTATCTCTCGCAGCTACGAGCCCATTCGCTCATCTTAACCGAGGAGAGTACTACGGCGATACGGTTCAGGATGCTGGAGACGATCCGGGAGTTTGCTGCCGAGCAGTTGAGCCAGGAGGAGAGAGCGAAGACGCAGCAGCGTCATGCGACCTACTTCCATCAGCGGGTGGTTAGCGAGCCATCGAACAGATCGAACAATATGGCCTGGATAGAGCGACTGGATGAAGACCTGGATAATTTGCGCTCGGTTCTGGCCTGGTCTCTGCAGGAGGGAAGCGAATTCGAGATCGGCTTCCAGATGGTGGGAAAGTTGTTCACGCTCTGGAGGATACGCGGGCATCTTTCGGAAGGAAGAAGGTGGTATGCCCGTTTCCTCGAACGGGCGGGAGAGACACCGGCAGAGTGGCTATGCCGGGTTCTTTACGGAGCGGGGACGCTAGCCGCGCTGCAGGGGGATTTTCAGGCCGCGCAACCGCTTCTCGAACGCTGCCTGGAGGTCGCTCAGACAGGAGAAGATCAAGGGATGATGGCGCACGCCAATAACGAGTTGGGTTCTATTCATTATCGCCTGGGGGACTACGCTCGAGCGCGTTCCTATTATGAACGGTATCTCGCTCTGGCGCGTGCGCAGGGAAATCGACTGTTTGTAGCCAGCGCGCTGGGCAACCTGGCGAACGTAGCCCAGTCTGCCGGAGACTTCGCCGCTTCCCGTGTCTTCAATGAGGAGAGCCTGGAGATATGGCGCGAGGAAGGAGATCGTCCAGGGGAGGCGATCACCCTGCATAACCTGGCGAATCTGGCACATTCGGAAGGGCATCTGGCAGAGGCGCGGGCTTACTTCGAGCAAAGTGTAGCGATCAAACGCGAGCTGGCAGATCCCTATAGCCTTTGTTGGTCGCTGACGAACCTGGCTCATCTGGAGAAAGACCAACAGGATTATACGGCTGCTACCGCTCATGCGTGCGCGAGTTTGGTCCTGGCAAGGAAGTTGAATGCGCGCATGAATCTGGTAGAAATTCTGTACCTGCTGATAGGACTGGTGCAGATCAATGGAGAGTTGGAGATCGCCGCGCGGATGTGCGGCACGATGGAGAAGGTCCGAGAGCAGATGAACTTTCCAATGACACCGGTCATGCAGGACGAGTACGATCGGATGAAGACGGCCTTATCCGAGAGGCTGGGAACTACGGTCTATGAAGCGGCAAAAATGGAAGGAAGGACGCTGTCGCTCGAAGAGGCGCTGACCTGTCTGGAAGAGACGCTGGCAAACAGATCCCTATAAGCTCGCTTTAAACCGGGCCTGATACAGACCTGCTGGATATGCCTTTATCCAACCATCCTCAGGGTTGGAGACGCTTATCCTGCAGGTCTGTTCTTGTTTGGCGTGCCTGATTCTTTGCCGTTTGGTGGCTTGAAAGGATTCTGGAAGGCTTGATTCTGTATACTCGGCGCGTACACTTCGGTTCCTAATGAACCACACCATTTCAGGATCAAGCCGTGCGTTGCGCGGCACACCTTCAAAGGAGACGACCATGAAACGACTTTCCAGTATTCTCACCATCGCAGGCTGTCTGCTCTGCCTGCTCTCGATGCAGCGCGCCCTGGCCCAGACCGACGCAGTGCTGGGCACCGGCTACAATGGGGACGGCGAGCTCGGCAACAGCACGACCTCCGACAGCACGCTTCTCGCTCCCACCTTCAACATCAGTGGCGTCAAAGCCATCGCATCGGGGTACTACCACACATTGGCTCTCGACTCCAACGGGACCGTCTGGGCCTGGGGCTGGAACTACTCCGGGCAGTTGGGTACCGGCGATAGCACCAACCGCACGACCCCGGTCCCCGTCTTTTATGGCGCCAGGGCGATTGCGGCCGGCGGCGACCACAGCATGGCGCTCGATGCCGGCGGCAACGTCTATACGTGGGGCAGCAACTCCAATGGGCAGTTGGGCCAGGGCGATACCAACGATCGCTGGTCCCCCACCTGGGTGAGCAGTATACAGCGTATTAAGACCATCGCCGCCGGCGGCTGGCACAGTATTTTCCTCAGCGAGGACGGTAAATTCTATGTCTGCGGCTGGAACGGCTTCGGGCAGCTAGGCGTGGGCAGCACCACCGATATCTCCACCCCCTACGCAAGCGACTTTGTATGGGGGCCATCGGTCAAGGCCATCGCCTGTGGGGCTGCTCACACCCTGATCCAATACGAAGACAACAATGTCCAGGCTGCCGGCTACAATGGAGATGGAGAACTGGGCAATGGCACCAACACCAACAGCGTCTATTTTTACAATACCGGTCTCTATGCCCGCTCTATTGCGGCTGGCGAATGGCACAGCCTGGCCGTGGGCCTGAACGGAAAGGTATTTGCCTGGGGCTATAACGGCTACGGAGAGCTAGGTACCGGGGACACGAACGACCGCTATGTGCCCACGCAGATACCGGTCGCAACGGATGTTAAAGCGGTCTCCGGAGGTGGCTATCATACCCTGGTGCTGGAAGCCGATGGCAAAGCGCTGGCGACGGGCGACAACGTTAACGGTCAGTTGGGCGATGGCACCACCACGACTCGCCTTAATCTTGTGCCTGTCAAGAATGCGACCTTCATCGGATCCATCTCGGCGGGAGATAGTCATAGCATTCTGCTCAAACCCTTCACCAGGTCTCTCGCCACCGGCTACAACGACTTCGGGCAGCTAGGCGTGGGCAGCACCGTCAGCCAGGAGAATAAGCCCGTTCCCATAAAGACCGGAAGCAGCATCATAGCCGTCTCCGCTGGCCCCTCCGGCTGGCACACGCTCTTGCTGAGAGCTGATGGTACCGTCTGGGCCTGTGGCGATAACCAGTTCGGGGAATTGGGAAACGGCACCACTACCAATAGCTTCACTCCCATCGAGGTTTTGGGACCGGGAGGAGTAGGGTACCTCAAAAACATCATCGCCGTTGCCGCCGGCAACTTCCACAGCATGGCTCTGGCTGCCGATGGCACGGTCTACACCTGGGGCCGAAATAGTCATGGGCAGTTAGGTACCGGTGACTTAGTAGACCGATACTATCCGACGCAGGCGCCCGGCATCTACGATGTGACCGCCATTGCCGCCGGAGGCTTCCATAGCCTGCTGCTAGGGGATTATAACTATATGGCCGGTTGCGGCTATAACGGTCAGGGACAGTTAGGTTTAGGGGATACGACCGACCGCAGTCTCTTCACCGTCAGCCAACCCTGGGGAGGGAACCAATCCCTGGTTGCTGGTGGATACCACACGATGGTCCTGCGCGACGGCTACGATGGCGAGTTTTTCAACGGCCAGATCATGACCAGTGGCTATAACGGCTACGGGGAGTTGGGTACCGGGGACACCACCAGTTACGACCAGCTCACTTTTGACGAAGGAACCCTGGCCGTGATGATGGCGGCGGGCAACTACCACAGCCTGCATGTGAATGCTTACGGCCAGGTCTTTGGAACCGGGTTCAACGGGGACGGTGAGCTGGGAGTGGGAGACACTTCCAATCGAGTCTCCTGGAGCTACAACCCTTACGTACAAGCCATCGGCATCGCCTGCGGCTTCTCCCACAGCCTGTATCTGGATGTCTACGGCGACCTGTATGCCAGCGGCAATGGCGCCAACGGCCAGTTAGGCAATGGGTCTACAGCGAACCAGTACTCTCCGACCTATGTGACAGGCGCGCCCTACACCATCAACATGACGGGCGGCTGGGGGCATACGCTGATCCTGACAGCCCCCAAACTGCTTCTGGCTTCTGTGAAGGTCAGCCCGACCAGCGTGGTAGGCGGCACGAGCACCACCGGTACGGTGACGCTTTCCGGCCTGGCCGGAGCGGGCGGCAAGAAGGTCACTCTCTCCTCCGACAGCAGCGCCGTGAGCCTGCCGAGCTATGTGAACGTAGCGTCCACGAGCAAGACAGCCTCGTTCACCATCAAGACGACCCACGTGACCAGTAAGACGGTGGCGCATATCTACGCGAGCATGGGCAATCAGGTTTCCACCACCTTGACCATTACCCCCTGATCGCTCGGAATCGGGAACATTTTTCCGAGCCTCATCCGTCTTAATCGGTGCTGCATGAAGCGAATGAGGGAACGCCTCTTCAGCAGAAATGCAGGCAATCTAATCTGGAAGTCCCATCCAGACCAGAAGCATTGTCTTCTGGTCTGGCTGTTTTAACTTTTGCGTCTTTGGTATGCGCCCGTGGTCCGAAACAGGATCGGGAGTATATGGGAGGCACAGGAGGCAAGCGGAGATGAAAGGAGCAGCCAGGATGCTTTTAGGAAAGCGCGTGGTGCTCTGTGTAGAGAGCGGCATCGAGGCGATGCGGCTGCGTTATGATCTGTTGCAGGCCGGGCTGTATGTGATCGGCTCGGCTGCGAAGGGAAGGGATGCCGTCGATGTCGTGCTGGAATCGAATCCGGATATCGTGTTGATGGACGTGGATCTGCAGGAAATGAACGGCCTGGAGGCAGCCCAACGTCTATTGGCGCACGGTCGTTTTTGTATCGTTATGATCGCCGAGGACTCGCAGGAGATGATGGAGCAGAAGGCCCGGCAGATCGGTGTCAGCGACTATCTTGTCCAGCCGGTCACGCGGGAAACGCTGCTATCCCGGCTGGAAGCGGCCTGGGAGACATTCGAAAGGAAGAATCAGAGCGAAGTCACCAATACCGAAAAGGTTGCCTGAGAAAGAACGCTGGAAAATAAGGACCCTGTTGACGTTGTGAAGTTGACTTGTTTTGTAACGTTGCTTATATTGGGGCATTGGGCCTTTGTGAACGACGAAATGGGAGATCTGGCTTCGATAGATAAGAAGGGCACAGGGAGAAATTCCCTGTGCCCTTTGATCAGCGCGGTCAGGGCTGAGGAATAGGACCCGAGCCGATGAGAGGAGACTGCCCGTCCCAGCGCTCGATAAAGACGCGCCGCCGCTCCAGCTTCTTGAGGGCGATGGCTTGATCGCCCTGGTTGGAGAGCAGCCGGTTCATCTCCGCTTGCTGTTGCGCCTGAATCAGCGTGGTCTGAGCCTCAGTGATCGCCTGCTGCTTGAGGATCTTGATGCGCTGCAGCTCGGCATGCTGCTGCTGTTGCTGGATGATCTTGTCGACGATTTCCTGGGGCGGATGCACCTCGCGGATCATCACGTCTTCCAGATGCAGGCCCCACTTCTCCAGAATAGGAGCCAGGACATCCTTGACCTGGGTGCTGAACTGGGCGCGGTCTTTGGAGATCAGGTCGAAGATAGAGTATCTGCCGCTCACGTCGTTGACGGCGACGATGGCAGCCCAGCGGATATGCTCCCGCTGGATGAAGTGCAGCGGCTGGTCCGGGTCCTCATCGGGCACGCCGAAGGTGTTGAAGATGGTCTTGATGCTCTCCGGATCGGCGGGAATGCGATAAGTGACGGTCACGTCCACCGGCAGGATCGCGCCTTCTCTGGTGCAGGCCTGGATGCTGTCGTCGCCCTGCTTGTCGCCCTCGGTCGCGTTCTGGACGTAGCTCGCCGTCTGGATGTTCGTCGGGTAGATGACCAACTGCTGGTTCCAGCCTACCCAGACGACCTGGGGACGCAGAAGATGCTCCGTGAGGCCGGTAGCGCCATCGAATTTAACGCCGACAGAGCCGGGAGGAATGGTATGGAAGCCGCAGCCGGCGCAGGAGAGCAGAAGCAGCAGCGCCGCGCCCGGCAGAAGCCGTTTTCTAACAATCGTCGTATGCATAAAGGTCCTCCCTACAGATCAGCGGCCCCGGCCACGAGGGGAATTGTCTGCTTCATCCTGCAGCGCCTTCAGGACATCGCCGGAGATAAAGAGGGACTGTCCGGGCCGGGGCTGGATGGGCGGCAGATGACCGTTCCATTTCTGCAGGGCCAGGATGTCAGTCTCGATATTGAGAAGCTCCAGGCTTTTTCCTTTGGTCTGCTGGGCCTTGAGGCCGGCGGCCTTCGCCTCGGCCTGGGCTTTGGTGATGGCGATCGTCTTTTGCTCGCGGGCGATGTCCTGCTGAATCTGGGCGATATTGAGGTCCGTCTCCGCGTTGACCTGGGCGACGATTCGCTGCGTAATGGCGCTGTTCGGATAGGCGCCTGCAAAGTCGGCCCGGTCCACCGTGATGCCCTTGGGGCCGAGGATGTTGCGCAGCTCCGCCGTCAGATCTTCCGAAGCCTGTGCGCGTGCGGTCCCCATGAGGGAGAACGCATCGAAGTGGGTGCCGACCAGACTGGCGCCCTGGCGGACGGCGGCCCGGATGGTGGACGCCTGGATCTGCTCGATAGGCTGCGTGCGGAAGTTGTCGAAGACGGTCAGCACGTTCTGGGGATCGATATGGTACCAGACCACGATATCGAAGTCCGTGTTCGCGTTGTCATTCGTGGTCACCCGCACCGCATCGGCCGCTTTCACCTCGCCTTCGGTGGGATCGTTCGTGTAGATGGCGGCCCGCTCCATCGTGGGATAGACATAAAGGGTGGTCATCCAGGGGACAAAGAGGCGCCGAGGCGTGTAGATGCGGCGCTCCAGCCCTCCGTTGGCGTGAAAGAGCACGCCCACATTTCCGGCCGGGATCCACTGCATGAAGCTGTTGTAGATGCCGAAGCCGATCAGGAAAAGAACCAGCAGGGCGCCTGCCAGAATCAAAAGCCTCTTTAACCGAAATCTGCCTTTCAATGGCGTTGGTCCTCCTTTAGGGTGCTGCTGTCGCTATCCGGCGCCCGGTACGGCTCCATCATCGCATCCAGCTCGCGCTCCGCCTCGGCGCGCTTGCGTCTCTCTTCTTCCTGCTGCGCTTTGATCTGTCGCTCCAGCTGGGATTCGTAGCTCAGCCGGCGGAGCAAGGGGGGAAGGAGAAACCACATGAGGATTCCGAGAATGAGGAAAACGATCAGGAATACGGTCAGATAGACTTCGACGAGCATACAGAGCGAGCCTCCAGCATCCTATCAACGCATCAAGACGTTTCATTCCAGCACGTCGATGTCACTATTTCTCCCGTTTGCTGAAAAATCCTGCTCGGCAGAAAGGCACATGGCAAAGCGTCTGGTCGCTAGCGACCAGACGCGGAAATCTGCCAACTATGTTTAGGATAGGCCCTACTCAGTAGGTTCCGGCTTTTTCGCCAGACCCAGCACGCGCCGGCGCAGGGCTTCTTTCTCCTCGTCGGATAGGCTGCGCATCTTGGGAAGCGCCGTGACGCGCGCCACCCCGTCTTCCGTGTAGAGATCCTCTTCCGGCTCGTCCAGCGGCCCCGGCTGCGGCAGATTCCAGCGGCGATTGTTCGTTTGCATATGACTCTGTCGTCCCTCCTGCGGTCGGTGAGTACAGAATTGCCGGATATTATTATCGGATACAGCTAGCGAACACGTTATAGTATCCGGTCATTTCGCAGCCGCAAGCAGGGAACAAGCTCTTTGCCGGTTCCGTAATAGCCCTGACAAGGATGCGATTCGTCACGCTCTCCTCCACCTCTCCTGACATCGGAGGTCAGGAGGGTTTTATTATGTCCTGATGAGGTATCATGAACCCACCATCCGGGGCTACGGATGTGGCCGGCGGGATGCTATCGCAGTGCCGCTGTCGGCGCAAGGGAAAGGGAGGCCGTGTTATGCCGGGTAAGAAAGAAGAGATGCTCGAGGCGATGAAGAAGGTACGCGCTCAGCTTGCGCGCCGCTATATCGACACATCGAACCTCAACGTGACCATCAGTGGGGGAAACGTCCATATGACCGGCGCCATCCGCAAGCTGCGGGCGCACCCAAATGTGGATTTGAAAACCGAGATGGACCAGATTTCGCAGATACTCAGGCATATACCGGGCATCCGCGAGGTGGTGTGGGACGTAGCTTTGCGGTCCTGATACGTTCTTGCTGACGGTCCCATCCGTTTATAAGGAACGCTTTGAGGCGCAGCGTCGTCCAACAGTGGTTCTATTCCATTGTGGAGGCGTTGATTGCCATGATGAGTCGTTCGCTGAATGTTTGCTGCCTGCAAGGAAGGCATAATCGCCTGTGGCTGCTAGCGTGGCTAGGCTTCTTGCTTTTCCTCGTGCCCGCCGTCACGGTTCCTACTCCGGCGGCAGCAGGACCCCCTGACCAGAAAACAACTCCCGACTATCGCAAGGGCGTGCTGTACGGCAAAGTGATCGACGCGGTCACCGGGAAGCCTGTGGCCGGGGCTACGGTCGCCTTACAAGATAAGAAGGGGAAAGTGATCGCCTGGAGCCAGACGAACGCGCAGGGCGAGTATGCCATCGCGGCCGACCCGATGACCGTGCTGGATCTGCGCCCCTCGCGAGGGCGCGGCCTGCTGGAAGAGGTCTGCCGCTCTGTGGGGAACGCAGTGATGGCGCCGGTGAAGATGGTAGCCAATGTGGTCGTCAATCCCGGACCAACGCTGAACTCGATGGCCGTCTCCGTGGCGTCCGGCACGCCCGCTCCGGTAGCAGCCCAGATAGCCGCTCCGGTGCTGACCAGCCCGAAGCAGGCGGGAGGGATCGCGGCACAGACGGCATTGCAGGGGAAACCGAAAGAGAAAAAGGACGAGCAGAACTGCGGCGATGCGCCGATCGTGGTGACTGCCCCCAACTATAAGGACGTTCAGGGCAAAGCCAGCGCCTACTGGATGGAGCCGCCCGGTACCGAGGACGGGCATCCCTGCGGCCTGCAGACCTGGATCTCGACGGTAAAGCTGGCGCCCGTGTCCGCCGGAGATAAGAAATCGGAGATCGAGCAGGAGGCGCTGACGCTGGCCGACCCCCAGGTATCGCCCGTGCTGGCGCCCGCAGGATCGACCGTGCAGATTTCGGTCAAGCTTCAGGACCCTTCCAGCGTATCCCATGCCGTGCGTGTCTTCGCGCGCGAGATGCGCAAGGACGTGGTCGTAGAGCTGATGCCGGGGACGGGCGCCAACAGCAACGTCTTTACCGGCAAGATGACTCTCGATCCCAAGACGCCTGCTGGAGAAACGGCGATCACGATCGCGGCGCTGCGCGCCGATCCGGTCGAGGTCAAATGGGACAAGAAGAAGCCGGACCCGCTGGCAGAGTACGTCCGCCGTCTGGACGATATGCAGGCCGCCAAGCCGTATGAGTACGATCCGCGCATCATGGCGAGCGCAAATCGCCTGGATGTGAAGGTGACGATCCTCAGTCCAAAGCAGGGCACGCCCACGGCGGCAACGGCGCCTGCTGCGCCGGGCAGCAATCCTCCCGGCAAGAAATAGAATCCGAGCGCAAAAATGAGAGGCGGGCTACTGTCCGGCCATGCGGACGGGCATATCAGGCCAGGTTACGAGCAGGAAGGCGAGCGCGATGACCAGTAGGACGAGCGCGGTCGCCACAAACTTGAGATCGCGCGCTCTGGGAAGCGGAGTCTCTTCCGCATCGAATGCGGGACGCCTCTGGACCTTCCGTGGCTGCAAAGGATGTTCCGGCAGCATCCACTTATCCACTGACAGAGGATCCTTCTCGGGATCGTAAGCGTGCATGGCCGTTTTCCTCTCCTGGATTTAGGAAGAGTACGGTAGAAAGTCCCTTCTCGTTCCCTGATTTTGACAGAGAGGTCCTGCAATAGCCGCAAAACAGAACCAGTCCAGGGCCGGGCTTCCCTCGGAAGCCCGGCCCTGGCAAAATACGCTGTGCGAAGCGCCCGGTTCTTTAACCCCTGGATACGGCCCGCCTAATGGATCGCCAGCAGCTCGACGTCGAAGGTGAGCGTGGCGTTCGGGGGAATGACGGGGGGCATGCCCTGCGCTCCGTATGCCAGATTCGGCGGGCAGATCAGGCGGCGCTTGCCGCCGACGCGCATCGTGGAAACGCCTTCCGTCCACCCTTTGATGACATGATCGAGCGGAAAGGTCGCCGGGCCGCCGTGCTGGCTGGAAGCATCGAAGACCGTGCCGTTGGCGAGCTTCCCGACATAGTTGACGGTGACGCTCTGGGTCGTTTTGGGCATCGGCCCGCTGCCGACCTTGAGGTCCATATACTTCAGTCCGGATTTGGTCGTGATCCACTTGCCGGACTTCGCGGTCGTTTTCGATTTCGTATGCGATTTGGATTTGGTGGTTTTGGCTTTGTGTTGGGGCGGCTTGGCATGGACGGGGGCCAGGCCGATAAACAGCAGCGCCGTGCAGGCCATCAGCGCCAGGGATGCTCGCAGCATGGAAGGGTCTCCTTAGTAGGAATAGTCCTGGAATATTGTTGCGAGCCTAAGTTAGCTATGGGAAGCCTGTATTCCTGCACGACTAGTCCGGGGCGGTGGAACCATTCCCTTCAGGCAACGGCTCGAGATCGGCGGCACGGTAACGTCCCTCGCCGCCCGGCACGCTCACGAAGACGATCTCGAAGCCATCCGGGTAGAGATAAGCGTTCAACACCTCGCCGGTCGCGCCTGCGTCCGGATGCGCCGGGCGTACCCGGACCCGCTGCGCATAGCGAAAAGTGAACTGTGACGGTTTTTTAGCGCCTCCGGCCATGACCGACACCTCTTTCTTTAAAATAATGATAACATGTTCGGCGGCTATCTGTATGACGATCTCTTCATAGCGGCAGTGTGAATTTCATAACAGGAAATGCGCAGCAAAAAGTCCGGCCTCTCAATTCCGGGGCCGGACTTTCGTATTGTTTGGAAGGAAATTATGCTCGCTCATGCTCCAGAAAGGAGAAGCGTTTAATTCCGCCGGTTAAACTCCATCAGCAGTTGGAGAATAAACCAGAAGAGGTTGATCAGGTCGAGATAGAGGCTTATGGCCCCGGTGACCGTATCGTTCGGCCCCAGCTTCTTCAGGATCAGGGAGGTGTCGTAGAGCACATAGCCGCTGAAGATCAGCACGCCGACGAAGGTGTAGATCGTCTGCAGCAGCGCCGCGTGGACAAAGATCAGCACGATCCCCGTTACCACAAGAGCCAGAAGTCCGACGAAGAGGAAGCCGCCCATGAAGCTGAAGTCCCGCTTCGACTGGATCGCGTAGAGCGAGAGACCTCCAAAAACAGCGGCGGTCAAAATGGCGGCCTCTGCCGGAATGCCAGGGGCGACCCTATTGACAAGCGTCAGCACGGGACCTAAGAGCCTGTCCGAAAACTCGGAAAGTTTGCGTGGTCGGCATGGAATAAGCTTTCATGCCGACCCGCAAAGCCTATACCACCGATCTTTCGGACGCCCAATGGCACTGGATCGAAGGCTTCTTTCCTGTGCGGCCTCC
>DASRCN010000021.1:0-47204 GCA_035653075.1 Chthonomonadaceae bacterium
CCAACCTCGGCGGTGACCATCGCGCCAATGCCGTCCCGATTGCTCTTCGTGCCCTCCAGCGTAAGCAGCAGCCAGTGGCCGGCGTTAGGCGTCTCATTATGCAAGAGCAGAGGGGTGCCTTCGCTATCCACCACCAAGACATCCATGCGGCCATCGTTGTCAAAATCTCCTATGGCCAGGCCGCGACCGAGGATGGGCGCGGAGAAGGCTGGGCCGGCGGCAGCGCCGACGTCCTCAAAGGCCATGCCTCCGTTATTACGCAGCAGTTGGACCGGCTGTAGGTACGTCGTGCTCTTATCGATATCGTGGATGTTGTCCTGGACGTGGCCGTTGGCGATGACCAGATCGAGCCATCCGTCGTTGTCTATGTCCAGCCATTTGATTCCGAACGCGACGTAAGGCTGGGTCCGGGCGGCGACCCCGAGCATGGTCGAGCGGTCTGTAAAAAAGCCGCCTCCGTCGTTGTGGTAGATGTTTTTAGGCTCGTTCTGGAAGGTAGCCACGGCCAGGTCCGGACGGCCATCGTTATCGTAGTCGCCCCAATCTTCTCCCATACCTCCGTGGACGATGCCGTTGGCATCGTAGGCGATGCCGGACTCCGCGCCCCTGTTGAGGAAGACATGGCCCTGATTATCCAGGAGATCGCCGGGAACCTCATCATTGGCCAGGGCGATGCTCTGGCGGCCCTTACCGGCATAGTCGGCACAGGCGACACCGAGGTCTTTGCCATGCCCGGTTCTGGCCTTCCAGCGGTCGGTAACGTCCTGGAACCTGCCGTGGCCTTCGTTATGGTAGAGGACGCCTTTTTCCGGCTGATAGAAGCGGGGACCGCAGGCGGTCTGGAAACCATTCTGGCGGCAGAGCTGCGGCTGGGTATTGGGGCCGAAGACGGCGTAGTTGCCGATAAAGAGGTCCAGCAGGCCATCGTTATCCGCATCGACAAAAGCGGCGCTGGTTCCCCAGGGCTGGGGCTTGATGCCGGCCTCCTGGGTGACATCCTTGAAGCCCTTGCCCGCTTCATTGTGCAGTAGCACGCCCCCTCGGTAAGCGGTCAGATAGATGTCGTCAAAGCCGTCATTATCATAATCGCCTACCGCACAGCCCAGGAAGTGACCCGAAAGCGTATCCAGGCCGGTCTGATGCGTGACATCGGTAAAATGGCCGTGTCCGTCTCCCTGATAGAGAGCCAGCTTCGAGCCGACCAGCAGAATATCCAGGTTGCCGTCGTTGTTGTAGTCCAGCAAGGCGCAGCCGTTGCCGATCGTCTGTAAGATGTTGAGAGGGCGAGGTCCGGGGATCACCCAGCGGTAGTTGATTCCGGCGGCTTGCGTGACATCGGTGAAATGAGGACCGAGGGCCGGCGCAGGCTTGCGGACTTCCGCGTGGGTACGACCACAGCCGGCGAGCATAAGCGCTGCAGCGGCAAGGCCCAGAATCTCCAGAATGTAGGATTTGACGCGCAATGTCTGGTATCTCTTCGCCCGAGGGCAACACTTCTTTTAGTGGCACAAAGTTCACCTTCTCACGGGTATTCTCCTTCCTTAGGAAGAGGGGTGAAGCAGGGATTTGACGGCGTCATGCTCAATACTGTGGCTGGCTGCAAGCCATCCAGCCTATCTCTTTTTGGAGTCCGAATTTGCTCCTTCTGTCGATCCTGCTCGCTCTGCCCCTTCTGAGCCTTCCGGACGCCAATTCCATGCAGACCCCACCGACTTCCGATGAGGCACCCCGCGCCGTCGTCTTGCGTTACATGCCGGGCGACAGGCCGAAAAGTATCGCCGTCGCCGGCAGCTTTAATGACTGGAACCGGCTCAAGAATCCCATGACCCTGCAGCCGGACGGACGGACCTGGAGCGTTACGATCTCGCTTCCGCCAGGCATCTATCAGTATCTGTTCGTCGTCGATGGAGCCCGCTGGATCAACGATCCCCATGCCGGCAAGGACGAGAATAACGGCAACTCGGTGCTGGTCGTCACTCCGCCGGACTATGATTCGCAGCCCGGCGTTGTCGGCGACGGCATCATTACGCCTTCTGCCGTGCGACACCGTCCGGCCCCACCAGATGTCATGCGTGTAGATAAGGACCACTTCACCTTCCGGCTCCGCACTCGCGCTCACGACGTGGCCAGTTGCTGGATCACCCTCGGGCGCAATGCGACCCTGCAGGAAAAGCAGTCCGGCAGAATCGGTAAAAATGCCTTCATCAGTGCTGAGCTTCCGCTGCATCGGTACGCTTCCGACGCGCTGTATGATTACTGGCGCGTGCGTGTCTACCTGCCTGGAACAGGTCGGGCCTTCTATGGTTTCCGCTTGGAAGATGGTAAGACGGTGCGTTATTACACGCCCAATGAATTGAGTAGCAACCCAGAAGGGCACAATGTCTTTTACGTTGATGCAGGGGACTATCCACTTCTGAAGGTGCCGGATTGGGTGCATGATGCCGTCTTTTATGAAATCTTTCCGGATCGCTTCGGCAACGGCGATCCTTCCAACGATCCGCCGGACGTGCAGCCCTGGGGCTCGCCGCCGACACATAATAACTGGATGGGCGGCGACCTGGCCGGCGTGATGCAGCACATGGACTATCTGCAGCAGTTGGGCATCAACGCGCTCTACTTTACTCCCATTTTCCGCGCCATCAGCAATCACGCCTACGACACGACCGACTACCACACGGTCGATCCCCGCTTCGGCACGAATCAGACCCTCAAAACGCTTGTCGCCAGGGCGCACGCGCGCGGCTGGCACATGATCCTGGACGGCGTCTTCAATCATACCGGCCTCCAATTTTTCGCGTTTCAAAGCCTCCTTGCCGAGGGGGCGCGTTCCCCCTATCGCGACTGGTACTTCGTGAAGAAGTTCCCCATCGAAGCGCGGGACGGGCAGAATACCTACGTCGGCTGGAACAGCGTTTACACACTGCCCAAGCTCAACGTTACCAACCCGGCGACCCGGGACTATCTGCTCGACGTGGGCGTCCGCTGGATCAAAGAGGCAGGTATCGACGGCTGGCGGCTGGATTCGGCGGACGTGGTGAATCAAAACTTCTGGCGCGCCTTCCGCAAATCTGTCCGCGCCGCCGATCCCAACGCCTATATCGTGGGAGAGGTCTGGGATGATGCCAGCGCCTGGCTGCAGGGCGATCAGTTCGATTCGGTGATGAACTATCGCTGGCGCGGGGCGGTCCTGGACTTCTTCGTGAATGACAAAATCTCCGCCAGCCAGTTCGCCGCTCGGCTGGACCGCATCGCTGAGGACTACCCGGCCGCTGCTCAGGGCGTCTTGTTCAATCTCCTGGGCAGCCACGATACCGAGCGGATCCGCACGCTCTGCAAGGGGAACGCGTCGAAGGAGCGCCAGGCCATTCTTTTCCAGATGACCTATCCGGGCGTGCCCTGTATCTACTATGGCGATGAGGTGGGACTGGAGGGCGGCAAGGATCCGGACTGCCGGCGCTGCATGTCCTGGGACCTGGCGGCCTGGAATATGGACATCCTGCATGTTACCCGGCAGGCCATCGCCCTGCGGCGGAAGCACGCCGTCTTCCGCCGGGGCGACTACCGCACCGCGCTGGTGGACGATAAACGGGGCCTGTTCGGATTCCTGCGGGCGTATGGCAAGGAGCGGGCCCTGGCCCTCTTCAACCGCTCGGATCAGCCGCAGACGGCCACCCTGTCCCTCCGCCAGATCGGCGCCACTCGCCTTACCGACGGGTTGACGGGCGCTTCCGTGCCGGTACGGAACGGCAGTTTGACGGTGACTCTGCCTCCGAATGGCGCGACCGTGATTTTAGGCACATGAGGTTAAAACCCTTATTCACGGCGTTGAAACGCCGTGCTGAAACACAAAGTCCGCCTGCGCGGACTCCCTACCTTCCAAAAGCTCTCCCCCTCGCCCCTTGTGGGAGAAGGGGTGAGGGATCAAGGAGTATCTGGAAATGGTTTTCGCCTTATGTTGCTTGCTGCCCTGGCTGCTGAGCGCTAGCCCTATTCCGGCGGGCCAGGAGGCAAAGCCGGCGCCTGCGCAGAAAGAGTTTTTGGCCGGGGGCGATATATCTATGCTCAGCAAGATCGAGGAGCAAGGCGGCGTTTTCCGGAAGGACAATCAGCCAGGAGATGCCATCGCCATCATGCAGAGCTACGGCTGCAACTGTTTTCGGTTGCGGCTCTTCGTCAACCCGAACCACCATGACGGCACCATCAATGATCTGGACTATACCGTGGCGCTTGCCAAACGTATCAAGGCGGCCGGAGCGCGGTTCCTGCTCGATTTCCACTATTCGGATACCTGGGCCGACCCCGGAAAGCAGTACAAGCCGGCGGTCTGGGCGGATCTGGATTTCCCGGCCCTGGAAAAGAAGGTGACCGAATACACAGCTCAGAGCATCGCGGCGTTCAAGGCGCAGGGCGCTCTGCCCGACATCGTCCAGGTCGGCAATGAGATCACGCCCGGCATGCTCTGGCCGGACGGGAGACTGGGAGGGAATGGAGAAAAGCCTACGGATGCACAATGGGACCATTTCGTCCGGCTGCTGAAAGCGGCCATTCGAGGGGTGAAGCAGCCTCTAACGAAAGACGACCATGTGCGCATCATGATCCACATCGACCGGGGCGCCGACTGGCAGACGACGAAATGGTTTTTTGAAAACCTGCGGAAGCGTCACGTCGCCTTCGATATTATCGGGCAGAGCTACTATCCGTGGTGGCATGGCACGCTGGATCAGGTACGCGACAACCTGCGCCAGACGGTGCAGGAGCTCGGCAAGGACATCGTGATCGTGGAGACGGCCTATCCGTTCCGCGGCGATTGGTCCAAAGCCAAAAATATGGCCTGGCCGATCTCGATCGACGGCCAGAAGCAGTTTCTGACCGACCTGGTCGCGGCGGTCAGAGCCACGCCGGACGGGCATGGCCTGGGCGTACTCTGGTGGTTCCCGGAAGCGATCCCTATTCCGGGCCGGTACACCTGGAACGGCGGATCCACCGCCCTGTTCGACGACAAAGGGAATGCCCTGCCCGCGCTGGAGGCTTTTGGATCCGGAAGGTGAACCGTTCCCGCATTCCGAAAAGGGAGAGGGTCCTTCCAATTTCTTTTGTCGGGCGACTGAAGTCGCCCGAAGCAAGACCAGGGGAGCCGATCCTTGCGAGCAAGAAAGGCAATCTGCGTAATGTTCGTGCCTAGCAATCCGTTTAGCATCATTCCGACGGGGCGAGGGCTGCGATGGAGCATCCTGCTCTTCTGTACCTTGCTGGCGGGCTGCGCGGCCTCCCGGCCGGTCGCCGATGCGCCGCCGCTGACCGCCGATGCCCTGTCGCGGCCCGGTCAAGTCGAAGGGCACATAGAAGTCTGGAGCTGGAATATCGCGGCGAAAGCCCTGCAGCAGTTGACGCCCACCTTTCGCCGCCAATACCCCCGAATCGATCCAAATGTGGATATGACGGGCGCGAATATGCAGGCGCGCCTGCTGCTTTCGCTCGCCTCCAACGTCGGCGCGCCGGACGTCATGCAACTGCAGTGCGAAGAGGCGCCTCACTACCTCTGCACCGGCAAGCTGGCCGATCTGACTGCTGTCGCCGCCGGCTTCCAGAAGGACTTTCCAGCCTCGCTCTGGCACAACTGCGTCTATAAAGGCCGTGTCTATGCCATTCCCTGGGACATGGGGCCCTGCGCCATCTACTACAAGCGCAATATCTTCCAGCAGTACGGCATCGATCCCGATAAGATCGAGACGTGGGATGACTTCATCGCCGCCGGGCAGGAGATCCTGCAAAAGTCGCACGGCCAGACTAAGATGCTGCCGATGGATACCGGTGCTCTCGCGACGATGTACCAACTGCTGATTCAGCAGAACGGCGGCCAGGTCTTCGACGACAATGGCCGGATCGCCGTCAACTCGCCGCAGTCGCGGCAGGCGCTGGGCGTGCTCAGACGTATGCTGCAGGCGGGCATCTGCTCGAACGTCAAGATGTGGGGCCAGGAGTTTATGGCCGGCCTCAACAATGACACCATTGCCACCTACCCTGAGGCGGCCTGGTTTGCCGGCACGATCAAGGATGCCGCGCCGGATTATGGGGGAAAACGCCAGATCTGGGGGATCTTCCGGCTGCCCGCGCTGGTCAAGGGCGGACTGCGCACCAGCAACCTGGGCGGATCGGTGCTGGTCATTCCTCAGCAGTGCCGGAACAAGCCTGCCGCCTGGGCGTTTCTGCGTTATGCGCTCTGTACGGCGGAGGGCCAGTTGGCGATGTATCGCAGCGAGAACCTGTTCCCGGCCTATCTTCCGGCCCTGCGCTCGCCTGTCTTCGATGAGCCGGACCCTTTCTTCGGCGGGCAGCAGATCGGGCGTCTCTTTGCCGGGGACGCGGCGAAAATGAACATCCTCAACCGCACGGCGGACTGGATGGAGGCGTTGGGCTATCTCAACCAGACCTTCAGCAAATGGGCTGACGAGGGGATGACGGATACGGAGGCGCTGGCCGAGCTGGAGCAGAAGCTGCACCGGCGGCTGGGCGTGGAGATCGCGCCGTCTTCCCCGAGCCGGACAGCGCACCGAACGCGAGCCAGGCAGAGCCACGATGAAGCTTAGAGCCTCTCTCTGGCGGCACAGGCATTTCTACCTGTTCATCTCGCCGTTCTTTATTCTCTTTGCCGTTTTCGGCCTCTACCCGCTGCTCTTTTCGCTCTATCTGAGCTTCGTGAAGTGGGATGGGCTGACCCAGCCAACGTGGATCGGCCTGGCTAACTTCTCCACGATGCTCGACGACGACATCCTGCGCCAATCCCTGTGGAACACGCTGGTCATCGGCCTGCTCTACATTCCGCCCATGATGATCCTGGCGTTTCTGTTCGCGCAGGCGCTCAACCAGTCCTGGCTGCGGATGCGCGCCTTTTTCCGCACCGCTTTCTTTTTGCCGTGCGTGACGCCGATGGTGGTCATCAGCATCGTGTTCGGGCTGCTGTTCAGCTCGGAAAAGGGCGTTTTCAACTACGCGATCGTGCAGATAGGGCGGCTGCTGCCGTTCCTGCACCTCGGCCCGATTCCCTGGCTCAACAGCGAGCAGTGGTCGAAGCCCGCCGTCGCCATTATGGTGTTATGGCGCTGGACCGGCTACAACATGGTGCTGATGCTGGCGGGCTTGCAGGGGATTCCTGAAGATTTCTACGAGGCGGCGTTGGTGGATGGGGCCACGCCCTTCCAGCGCACGCGCTATCTGACGCTGCCGCTGATGCTGCCGACCTTCCGCTTCTGCCTGCTGCTCTCCCTGCTGGGGACCGTCTACATGTTCGACGAGATCTTCGTCCTGACGACGGGTGGGCCGGGGACCTCTTCCCTCAACTTCGGCGTCTACCTCTTTAATCTGTCTTTCGTCTCCTTCAAGTTCGGGTATGCGTCGTGCGTGGCCTATTCGGTGGCGCTGCTTCTCTTCCTCGCATCGCTGGTCGTCTACCGGATGAACCGGCAGGAGGGCGAGTAAAAATGCGAAACGCTCCCATAGGCGCCGATATTCAGCGTGCCGTGCTGTACGCGGTCCTGTTTCTCCTGTCGCTGGTCTTTCTGTTTCCGTTCTACTGGCTGGCGGTCTCCGCGTTCAAATCGCAGGCGCAAATCTTCGCCATGCCGCCGATGTGGATTCCCCATCCGGCGCGCCTGACCAACTTCACCGAGGTCGCAACGGAGACGAGCATCCTGCGCGCGTTTCTCAACTCGATGATCACCTCCGGCGGTCATGTCGCGCTGGCGCTGTTTCTGTGTTCCCTGGCCGGATATGCGTTCGCCCATTTCCGGGAAGCGCCGGGCAATGAGGCGCTGTTCGCGTTCGTGCTCGGCACGATGCTCATTCCGGGCACGGTCACGCTGATTCCCTCGTTCCTGGTGCTGGTGAACCTGCACCTCATCAACAGCTACTGGGCGATGATCATTCCGGGGGCGGCCCAGGCGTTCGGCATCTTCTGGATGCGCCAGTATATGCGCTCTTCGGTCCCGGAGGACCTGATCCATGCGGCGCGCATCGACGGCTGCAGCGAGTTCGGCATCTACTGGCGCATCGCGCTGCCCATCGCCCGGCCGGCGCTCTCCGCATTGGGGATCATGCTGCTCATCGGCTCCTGGAACAACCTGATGTGGGCGTTCATCGTCCTGCGGACCAAAGACATGCTGACGCTGCCGATGGTCATTTATCTTCTTCAGGGCGAAATCCGCACGCCCTACGGCATGCTGATGGCCGGCGGCCTGATCGCGACGTTGCCCCTGGTCTTAGCGTTCCTCCTCTTCCAGAAGCACTTCATCCGGGGGATTTTATCGGGGGCGATAAAAAGCTGACCGGGTGAAAAGACCCTCACTCCGTTCCGTCCTATCGCCATTGTCGCTGAAGCCTTCGGAACGGCACGCCTATAAGACCATTACAAGGGCTTCACCATATCTACAATCCACTGCTCCCCTTGATGCTTGTCACCACTGGAGTCTATAAATTCCCAATGCTTCAGGTAAGGTTCCGGCTGTAACGGCCGATAGCCAAGACGCTCATACAGCGCATAAACGCGCGCATTGGCAAGCGGTTCCACGGCAAGGTAGAGCTGCTTATAGCCTGCCTGTACGGTTTCTTGCTCGATAGCGTGAAGGAACGCGGAGCCATATCCCCGCCCGCGTTGGCCTTCTGCGACTTGTAAATCCACCACCTGCGGGAGGTGTTGCCTGTCATTCGCGTCTGACCAGGAAGAGGGGCGACGAAAAACCAGACAGGCAAAGCCGATGACTTCTGGACCGCGCAGCAAAACAAGATATCGAAATCCGGAACCCAGCGCCTCTTGCAGACGGTCCTTATGGATTACTTCGGGTTGTTTGATGGCGGTCAGAGCCTGTACATCTGCTTCGGCTGCATCGCGCACCGTAATCTGAGGGATGCTCCCAGTCACCATAAGCCTTCACCAATACGCGAGGCAGGCTTAACTTTCCACCTCTTTGCCTCTGGAGCGGACATGGCAGCCCATAGAGTGTCCGTGCGTACCCTCGTTTCTCCGGAGTGGGCGGGCTAAATCCGCTCGCGGACGTAGGCGTGAAGGTCGGGAATGGCGACGCGCACCTGCTGCATCGTGTCGCGGTCGCGAACGGTCACGGTCTGGTCTTCGAGGGACTGGAAGTCTACCGTTATGCAGAAGGGTGTGCCGACCTCGTCCTGGCGGCGATAGAGCTTGCCGATGCCCGCCGAGTCGTCGTAGACGGTACGCATCTCGCCGGTCGCCTGAAGCGTCTTCTTGATGCTCTTGGCGAGGGCGACGATCTCGTCCGCGTTCTTCTTGAGCGGCAGGACGGCCACCTTGATGGGCGCCAGCGCGGGCTTGAGCCGCAGCACGATGCGCGTCTCGCCGTTCTCCAGAATCTCTTCATCGTATGACTCGGTCAGCGCCGCCAGACAGCCGCGGTCCACGCCTGCGGCCGGCTCTACGACAAAGGGAATGATGTGCTTGTTGTTGGGCTGGTCGAAGTAGGTCAGACGTTCGGTGGAGTGCGTATTGGGCAGCGCCTCGGCCTGTTTTCGTGTATTGGCCGTGAGATCGAGTTTCTGCTGATCACGTGAGTGCATGCCCAGGTCGAAGTCCGTGCGGTTAGCAATGCCTTCCAGCTCCTCCCAGCCGATGGGAAACTTGTAGAAGATGTCTACCGTGCGGACCGAATAGTGGGCGCGCTCGTCTTCCGGGACTTCATAAAGCTTCAGGTTCTCTCGGCTCAGTCCCACCTCTTCCACCCACCAGTTGACGTGGTCCTCGATCCAGGCTTCATGTACCGCCTGCGCATCTTCCGGGCGGACGAAGTACTCGATCTCCATCTGCTCCAGCTCGCGAACGCGGAAGATGAAGTTGCGCGGCGTGATCTCGTTGCGGAACGACTTGCCGATCTGCGCGATGCCGAAGGGAATCTTGCGATTGGTCGAGTCGAGCACGTTCTTGAAGTTGACGAACATGCCCTGCGCCGTCTCCGGACGCAGGTAGGCGAACGACTCCGGATCGGGGACGGGGCCGACCTGCGTTTTGAACATCAGATTGAAGGGGCGCGGCTCCGTCAGCTCGCCTTCACACTCGCCGGGATGCTTATTGGGATGGCGCAGGCATTGCGCCTCGCCCAGCTTATCCGCGCGAAAGCGGCCTTTGCACGTCTTGCAGTCCACCAGCATGTCCACGAAGGTCTCTTCATGCTGGGAATAGCGCCAGACGAGCCGGTTCATCAGGATAGCGGAATCGATGCCCTCCATGTCGTCGCGCTCGTAGACGTTGTGCTTCCACCAGAGCCGCTTGAGGTTGTTCTTCAGCTCCACGCCGAGCGGGCCGTAATCATAGGCGCCCTGCATGCCGCCGTAGATATCGCTGCTCGGAAAAATAAAGCCGCGCCGCTTGCACAGCGACACGATCTGATCCATTGTCTGTGCTGCCATCTGTGTGAATAGGTCCTCGTTTTTATTGCTTCTTTAATATACCCGAAGGAGCGGCTACGGGCTGGAGGGAGGAGAAGGCTGCTGTGTTGGAGGGAGCTGATTTTGCTGCTCCTGCATGAGAGCACGGCGGCGGGCGCGGTTGGCGGTGGGCGGCAGGAGGGTGAAGACGACCCCGATGGATTGGGTACGGACCCTATAGGAGATCCCGATCTGCATGCAGTCGAAGTTGCGCAGGATCGAGACTTCGGCGTCGTAGGCGCGTCCCCGCTCCAGGTCCCAGCGGCCGAGCAAACCGAAAGCCCACGGCCCGCCGACCTGGTACTGCAGGCGCAGCTCGTGGCGAATGTCGCGCCGGTCGAACAAGAAAGGCGTGTTGCCCGTGTCCGTCAGGTACCGGTAGCCGACGCTGATGAGCGAGGTGCGCGTCGGCAGGTAGTTCAGGGCTACTTCGGGCGCGAACAGGTTGTAGGCCGTGCCGGTGGAATAGGCGTTGAGCCAGTTCGACAGACCGGCTCGCAAAGAGAGTCTTCGGCCCAGGAGGAGCGGCTGGGTGGCGGCGTTGATTCGCAGGCTGAGGCGGCCCGCCGTGACCCTCGAAGGTTCCTCCCGCAGCTCCGCGCCGGACGCGTAGACGTCCAGCAGGAAGGGCGCGTTCGGGATGCGCTGCGCGACGGCCTCCACGCTTCCGACCGGCGGCACGCCCTCCTGCTGGGCGGAGTCGGGTGTGGGGACTGGTCCGTGTCCGAGGAGATTGGCAAAATGCACGCCGATTTCCGGATAGCGGGAGACGAGCAGATCGTTGCGGCGCCGGTTATAGATGCCCATGTTGTTTTGCAGCACGGCATAGAGGGAGGCGCGCCTGGCGTAGTCCTCGGCAAAGCTGCTCTCGGTATACTCGCGATAGGTCGGCGGGGTCAACTGCTCCAGGAAGCCGCGCAGAGGATCGTTCAGTGTCCGAATCACGCCGTGCGGCGGCAGCGCGCCGGGCGCCGTGGGCGTCACGTCCATCTGGAAGGCCAGGTAGCCATCGAGGATATGCCGGGTGCCGAACCGCAGGTCATAATCGAGTGTTTTGTGCGGCTCAGCGATCGGCGTATTCGTGAAACGCAGGGTAAAGCCTTCGGCGCTGTTATAGCTAGGCACCGGCAACGGCACGGAGCTGCCGGCATGCAGGCTGCGCCGATAGGAGGGCAGCGTGATGACGCGCGTGGGACCCAGGTAGAACCCGATCCCGCGCGCCGACACGGACTGGCCGGGGATGTAGCGTATCTCATGCGCGGTGATATGGTAGTCCGGATGGGCCAGGACGCAGGTCGTGAACGAGCCGTTGGTAAGGGTGTATGAGCCGTCCGGCAGCGCCTCGATCCGCTCTCCGCTCAGGCGCGCCACATCCGAGATCAGGGCCGCATGGGTCACGTAGCCGGTGCGTGTCTTGAGATTGAACTGCAGCTCCTGGCCGGTAAAGTAGCCCTGATCCGTCCGCTCGATCCGAACGCCGCCACCGGCGTTGACCAGGCCGGTGTTCGTGTCGTAGGTCACGTTCTGGCCGGTCAGGACGGTCGGCTCTTTCTCCTTCGGGCTGGTATAGACAGCCCGAACGTTGCCGTTGGCGCTGACCAGGCCGGCGTTCAGATCGTAGTCCAGGTTCTGGGCGGTGACGGTGGTGGTCTCGTTCGTGGTCGGGTCCGCATAGATAGCCTGGACGTTGCCCTGGGAGCGGACGTAGTTGCCCTCCAGCGACCACTGCAGATGCTGGAACTTCTGGATGGTGACCTTGCCGGGCGGGCGGGCTGTGGGTGCGGGAGGTGTCGCGGCTTGCGGCGCGTCGGCGCGGGCGGCGCCGAGCGCCCCGGCAAAGGCGGCGATAGCTAAGACTGTAGAGAGGAAACCGCGGCGAAGATAGGCTGTACCGACAGGGGCCAAGAATCCCACCTGTAAAGAAGATTAGGTCCGTTTTCTCCCCTCTCTTTGGGAAGGAGAGGGGATGGGGGTGAGGTTTTAGAAATCCAGGTCGCGCTCGCGCAGGATGCGCTCGCGCCGTGCGGCAGGGACGGCCTCTTCGGCCTCCTCCAACATGGCGGCCTTGAAGGCGTCATCGTCGTAGGGACGCGTGCGCACAACGACGGGCATCGGAACGGCATGGCCGAAGAGGAGCGCCTGCTGCCGGGTTTCCAGGCTGGCGAGGACCCCCCGCAGGCTGGAAGCGCCGCTCACGCCCAGAAGCACGGCGTCCATGTCCTTTTCGTCGTCGAGCAGGCAGCAGATCTTCGTGCCGACCTGGGAGAGAATCTCATCGTCGATGCCGCTGGGGCGCTGGTCTACGATCAGCAGGGTGACGTTATACTTACGCATCTCCCGCGCGATCGTTCCAAAGATCGTCTGCCCGGCAAGCTGAGGCGAGAGGAACTTGTGCGCCTCCTCGATGGTGATGACCAGCGGGCGCGGCTTCTCACCGCCGCAGCCCATCGCCTGCTCGGTCTTCTGGACGTAGATGGCGTGCAGGCGGCGGGTCAGGATATTGGCGACGAGCATATACTGTACAGGCCGATCGTACTGCCCGAACTCCAGCACGACGTTGTGCCCGCTCTCCAGCGTGGCGAGCAGGTGCTGCACGGCGTCGTCATCGCCCGGCACGGTAGGCCGCAGGAAGCCTTCGCAGTCCTTGACCAGCACGCGCAGCTTGCGCTGCAGCGCCGACAGCGCGCCCTGGTGCGCGTTGTTCTCCCCGACGAACTCCTTGATATCCTCCACGCTCATGTCGAGGAAGGTCTCCAGCCACTTCTTCTCCCCGAAGCGCTGGACAAGGAGGTAGCAGGTCTCGACGGCGGTGGCATTGAGGTTCAACTCACGCTGAAGGAGCAAGATGTCCTCGACGGTGATCTGACTGTAAGGGATCTGGACCTCGAAGTCGGCGCGCACTTGACGCCTCCGAGACGATTCGGGATCGAGCGTGAAAATCTGGACTTTGTTGCGGAAATACTGCTTCAGGCCGCGCACGGAGGCGCGGCTGCGGTCTTCGGTCGTGCCCTGCCAGCCGTACTCGCTATGCATGTCGAAGATCAGGTTGACGGCCTTGTCGGCCTTGATGACCCCACATAAGCAGAGCCGGGTCAGAAACGTCTTGCCCGTGCCGGACTTGCCGAAGATCGCGTTGGAGCGCTCTACCCAGCGGTCGAGGTTGAGGCAGACGGGGGTGTCCATATCCAGCGGCGTGCCTACGTAGAAGAACTTCGATCCGCGCCGCTCGTCGCCGAACACGCGGCCCACATCCTCGCGCGTGGCCTCGAAGACCGGGCTGAAGTGGGCGGGAATGGTTTTGACCGGCAGCAGGCTCTCCTCGTCGTCCGGATCGGCGCCGTGTGGGGTCATGAGCATGGGGCGCAGCTTCACGGTGCCGTAGGTGCTGGTCCCGGTGAGGACGGCGCGGGCGAGCGCGCCTTGCGGCGGTTGCAGCAGCGCATGGGGATGCGTGGCGCTCAACTGAACGTCACTGAGCAGGGCGAAGAAGGCATTTCGCTCCCCCTGCACGACGATGAACTTGCCCGCGCGCAGGTCTTCGACGCTCTTACCCTCGGCCAGCCGCATCTCCAGCCCTTCGGCCAGCGACCCGCGCACGATGACGCCGAGCGCTTCCTGCGCCTCCCGCTCCACTTGCGGCTTGTGCTTCCCGTTTCGTTCGCTCATAAGACGCTCCAACTGCACGTCTGACTGGCCCCATTATAGCCCTTACCCGAATCCCCCGTCAAGCAGCCGAACGGATGAAACGCATGTTATCCTTGTTCATTCGCATCCAATGGGGTACAATCACGTGGGAGAGGAACAAAAGGAGGGCCTGGGCAGAGTATGCCTTCGCGTTCTCTGGGAACATGGAACACTGTACGTGTATCTGCTCTTGATGAGATAGAAGATGCACATCGCAGTGTCGGTGGAACTGGGCGTGGACGCCGGTACGCAACACAACAAATCAATTATGCCTATGCGGTTCTTCTATCCTCTCAATTTCAGGGATACTGTCGCGACTTACACTCCGAATGTATCCTTCATCTGGTACGTGGCATCACGCCATTACCGATGCAGTCAGTAGTACAAGAGGGGTTCGTATTTCGGCTGGCATTAGACAGGGGCAATCCTAACCCAGGGAATATAGCTGCCGATTTTAACCGCTTAGGATTGGATTTCTGGGACGTAGTGAACGCTCATGATCCTAGAAACCGGCAAAGGCAGCGTCTTCTTGAAGACCTTAATCAGTGGCGGAACGCTATCGCACATCAGGACTTTACCTCACCACTGCTGGGAGGCTTGACCGTACTGACCTTAGAAAGAGTACGCAGGTGGCGAAGCGCCTGTATGGGCCTCGCACGCTCATTAGATCGAGTAATGGCCGATCACATTTATTCGATGGTCGGGACTCGACCATGGTAAAGAGGGGTGTCCTTATGTCAGAAACGGCTCAATATCCAGAATTCCATGTTGGAGATTTAGTGCGGTTCCGCTACGCATACAGAACCATTGAGGGCCGTATTATTGAAGATCGCGGAGCCATTGCCCTTGGAGGCCAGCATCTCTATCGAGTGTTGGTCGATAGGGAATATGTACGGCGAGAACTTGAATTGCCTGCCGACGAACTGGAGAAGGTCGGATAGCTGGGATAGCTTTCGTATTATAAGGAAGGTAACAATGCAAATGCCAAACCAATCCACTAACCTGCCTCTCTCAGCAGGCGAAGCTCAAAACACAGAGAATGAGGAAGCCAAACGACATCAGGGCCTGGATGAGTTGGTTGCCGAAGCCCAGAAGCTTGGAATGTACTGATGCAGGTAGTTCCGCGATGAAAGCGAAAATGATATTTGGCGGATGCCTCGGCATCCGCCAAATCTGTTTGATTAGTGGTATGGCTCCTCCTCGTGGTGAAGACGGTTACCAGAATCTGCTTCGCCCTCTTCCGGTGGGGCGGAGAGCTCGGGTAGGCCGCTTACCTGGACGGTCTGGCTCTGCTTCTCTTTGCCCACGGTCAGGGTGACGGTGTAGGTCCCCGGCTTTACGAAACGCACAGGTGGAGGCGGACCGCCAAAGCCCCGGAATCGGCCTCCGCCTCCGCTTGAGTGCATGTCCCAGCGCACGGTCGTGATGCCCGGAAAGCGCTCTCCGGTCAGTGTCGCCACGGTCTTGCCTGCCGAGTCGGTGATGGTGATTTTCGGCGCTTCGTCGGCCAGATCGCGCAGCCAGTAGACGATCGGTACGCCTTCCGGCGCGTTCTCCCCGTGATACTCCGCGCTGCCGCTGAACCAGTCGCCTCCGCCGCCCAGATACTCCTCGCCGGCCGGGATCGGGAACAGATGCACGTCGGACGCCAGGACTTTGGGAGTCATCTCCTCTAAAGGCGTGATGTCGTCCATCACGAAGAGGCTGCGCCCGTGCGTGGCTGCTACGAGCGCGCGGTCGCGCGGTTGGATGGTCAGATCGTCCACGGCCACGGTCGGAAGGCCGTTCGCGAGCTTGTGCCAGTGCCCGCTGCGATCGAAGGAGGCATAGGCTCCGAACTCTGTGCCCGCAAACAGCAAGTCCGGGTTGACCGGGTCCTCGCGCAGCGCCTGGACGGGGCCACTGTGCGGCAGGTCGCCGGAGATCGACCGCCAGGTCTTGCCGAAATCCTCCGTGACGAACATATACGGCGCAAAATCCTCACTGCGATGCCCATCGATTGCTACGTAAGCGCGTGAAGGCGCAACGCGTGAGGCTTCCAGGCGCGTTACCCAGTAGTCGCGCACCTTCTCCGGCAGATTATTCGTGACGTTGGTCCAGGTCTTGCCGCCGTCCTGGGTCAACTGGACGTTGCCGTCGTCGGTGCCGCACCAGATCAGCCCGCGCTGGATCGGCGACTCGGAGATCGCCACGATGGTGCCGTAAGTCTCCGCGCCGGAGCCTGCCGAGGTGATATGCGCGCCGTTCTGCTTGGAAAGATCCGGACTGATTTCGTACCACTCCTTGCCGCCCTTGACGAACGTCAACAGGTGACTGCCGCCGGCATAGAGCAGGTCGTGATCGAAATGCGAGAGGGCGAGCGGCGTGTTCCAGTTAAAGCGATAGTCGGGCTGGCCTTCGGGCGCGTCGGGATGCAGGAACGTGCGCTGGTTGGTGCGCCGGTTCCAGCGCTCGATCGCGCCGCCCTGCGACTCGCCGTAGACGATGTTCGTGTCCGTGGGGTCGGCGAACGCATAGAAGCCGTCGCCGTCCGAGATGAAATGCCAGTCGGAGTTCAGCGTTCCGGGATAGTTGTGATTGGAGCTAGGACCGCACCAGGAGCCGTTGTCCTGCAGTCCGCCGTAGACCCAGAACGGCGTCTGGTTGTCCGTACTTACCTCATAGAACTCGCCCATCGGGAAGTTGTTGTTGTAGGCCCAGGTCTTGGCGCGGTCGTGGCTGACATAGACACCGCCGTCCGTGCCCAGCAGCAAATGTTCCGGATGGGCCGGATCGATCCAGAGGGCGTGCAGATCGGAGTGGACGCCCGGCGAGGAGTTGTGGAACGTCTTACCGCCGTCTTCGGACACGGACAGCTCGAAGCCGAGTACGTAGACGCGGTTGACGTCGGTCGGGTCCACGCGGATCTGGCCGAAGTAGAAGCCGCGCGGCGCGGTGCCGCTCATGCGCTTCCAGGTCTCGCCGGCATCGTCCGAGCGGAACACGCCGCCATAGCGGCTATTGCCGGAGAACAGGCTGCCGCCGCCGCCCGCCCGGTCCTCGATGACGGCGTAGACGGTGTTGGGCTTAGCGGCGCAGACGCTCAGGCCGATGCGGCCCAGATCGCCGGAGGGCAGCCCGTTGGTCAGCTTTTTCCAGGTCTTGCCGGCGTCGGCGGATTTGTAGATCGCCGCGCCGGGTCCGAAGCCGCTGAAACCCCAGGGGTAGCGGCGGCGCTGATAGGCGGCGGCATAGACGATCTTGCTGCCCTGCGCGCCCAGCGCCAGATCAATGACCCCGGTGTTCGGGTCGAGGGCAAGACTATGCTCCCAGGTCTTGCCTCCGTCGCGTGTCAGGAAGACCCCCCGCTCCTTATTCGGTCCCCACAGGTGCCCGGCGACGGCCACATAGACCAGGTTGGGGTCCTGGGGATCGATGGCGATGCGGCCGATCTCCTGGCTCTCTTTGAGGCCCATGTTCTTCCAGGTCTGCCCGCCGTCGGTGGACTTGTAGACCCCGTCGCCCCAACTGGAGGAGTTACGGCCGTTGGCCTCCCCGGTGCCCACCCAGACGATCTTGTTGTCGGAGGGAGCGACCGCTACGGCGCCCGCCGAGGCGACGCTCTCGTGGTCGAAGACCGGGGTCCAGGTAACGCCGTCGTTGGTCGTCTTGATGACGCCCCCTGTTGCCAGGGCGACGTAAAACGTGTACGGATCTTTGGGATCGACGGCGAAATCGGCGATTCGGCCTCCCATGACGGCCGGACCGATGCTGCGCCAGTGCGCTTGTTTGAGCACCTCTTCCTGGAGGTCAGGGCCTTTGTGGGGTTCCGAAGCGTGGGCGGAGGGAGTTGAGATGATTCCGATAGCCAGCAGGAAAGCGGCGCTCCAGCGCCAATACGAGGAACACATCCGAGGTAGCGTATCCTTTCCAGCGTTATGTATGCGGGGAACTGTTCGCCCTGCTTCTTTTCAATTCCTGCGCTGGCCTTACCTGCGCGTGATTTTTGAACTCCATGGAAACCTTTATGATGGCGTAAGGTGTATCTACATTTCACCAAAGATCGAGACAACTTTGCCCTGCATCACGCCGATGCCGTCAAGATCATCGAACCTTCCAGGCCCGAAGGGGCAATCACCCGCTGCGAAGCAGCGATCACCCCTTCAGCTTTTGCGTGGGATCTCGTAGGTGAAGAAGTCGTCGGCCAGGAGGGTGTTCGGAAAGACCGACCGGGCCTCCGCCAGTAGATCATTCAATCGGCCGCCGGCCTCGTAGCGGGGGCTAATATGCGTGAGAAGGAGCAACTGGACGCTGGCCTCCCGCGCCACGCGGGCTGCGGAGAGGGCGGTCGAGTGCTGGGCGCGGACGGCGAGCGGCCGGTCCTCCTCCAAATAAGTCGCCTCGTGGATCAGCACGTCGGCATCGCGCGCCAGGGCGACGGCGTTGGGCGTGTAGGTGGTATCGCCACAGTAGACCAGCTTGCGGCCCGGTCGCGGCGGGCCGACCAAGTCTGCGCCGTGGATCGTCCGCCCGTCCGGCAGAGTCACGCTTTCGCCCTGCTTCAGGCGGCCGTAGAGCGGCCCGGCGGGAACACCGAGGGCCTGCGCCATCTCCACGTCGAAGCGGCCCGTCTGCTCCTTCTCCACGATGGCGTAGCCGAAGGTCGGGGCGCGGTGGATCAGCGGGGCGCACTCTACGCGGACGCTCTCATCCTCATAGACCCGCCCGCCGGTGACGGCCTTGATCTGGATGGGATAACCGAGGCGCGTCTGGCTGCCGTCCAGCGTACACTGCAGATACTCCGCCAGGCCGGCAGGGCCGTAGAGCGCGACCGGAGTCGTATTGGCCTCCATCATGGAGCGCGTTGCCAGCAGCCCGGTGATGCCGAACAGATGGTCGCCATGCAGATGGGTGAAGAAGACCCGCTCCAGTTGGCTCAGGCGCAGGGGCGAGCGCAGGACCTGATGCTGGGTGCCCTCCCCGCAATCGAAGAGCCACAGCTTGCCGGTCTGCGACCACTGCAGCGCGATGCTGCTGACGTTGCGCGCCCGCGTCGGCGCGCCCGAGCTAGTTCCTAGAAACGTGATCTTCATTACTTTGCTGACCTCCCATCCACTCTCCATGAATAGGACAGGAATCCAGGCTCTGGAATCTGCACTAAATCCTCGCTCCTTCCCGAAAAAACTTGACTTTACTATTTCCCGGCTATCCTTGATTCCCATTTTCTTGAAGTTGTGAACGGGAAATGCGACAGAATAAGATTACCTCACGTGCTTACTCCCCTAAAGCTCCAGCCGGAAGCTTCATCGAGGCTTTATTGCTATAGACTGGTGGAAAGCTCCGATTAGATTCGCAGAAAAAACTAGAAGTTTTCAAAACTACTTGACAAAGTGATTATGGTAAGGCTGCAGGCAAAGACCGCCGGCGGGCTATTGTGTTTGTCAGCTATTACCCGATGGTAGAATTTGTCGGTGCGGACAACTTTGAGGGAAACGGTCAGATGGCTAGTATCATCAAGACGAGAGAAGGCAAGCATCTTCGTCCCGGCGAATCGCTCCCAATCGAGTACGTAAGCTTGCCTGTAGATCTCTATACGCATGTGGTGACCGGGCCTTATGCAGCAGGTAGTATGGCGGTAATTGCTGACAAAGACGATCTCACCACGATGGCCCATCATGGGCTAATTCGTGCCTACTGGAAGAAGGGGATCTAAAGCTTAAAGGTCTCCCAAAACGATCGACTAGATAATCCTTAAAGAGAACCTCTGTGATAGTCCAGAGGCTCTTTTCATAACTGCATTTAACCCTGCTCGGCAAGAACAGTCTGGCGTCAATCTTACCCGTCCGCCTGGACGGCCTGGCTGAGATGTGACCGATCATGCTATCATGAATTGAGTTGGGAGGGATGAATCATGGCACAGCCCCAGGTTATCAAAGGCACATGGGAGGAGATTGCTGCCCATGCAGACGAACTGAGAGATTGCGGGGAACTGACCTGATCGTTCCCGCACGACCAGAGCATGAGTCCGTTGCACAGAACGGAAGCGAACAGGAGACGCTGCATAAAAAACTCGCTGTCATCATCGCGGAAGCCGAGAACCTGGAGAGTGAGCCAGGAAAACCGTTGCGCGATCCGCTGGAGGCAGAGTGGGGCGCAGCGGTCGAGGAAAAGTACCGCAAGATGGGATTCAAGTTTTGATGCTCTGCGATGCTAGTCCCCTGATTGCCCTGGTTGATCCCAAGCAAAGCAGCCATGATGCCTATTCTGCTATTCTTCCCATGCTTTCCCTGCCGCTCCTAACCACCTGGCCTGCCTTTGCGGAAGCTATGTATCTAGTGTATAAAGCAGGCGATCTTCCCAGACAGCGGCTGGTATGGCAGTTTGTCAACGATAGCCTTCTCACCTTCCATGACCTTACTCCCCCAGAGTTGCAACGTATGCAGGTGTTGATGGAGAAGTACAAGGACACCGAGATGGATCTGGCCGATGCTTCGCTTGTGGTTACAGCAGAGACACTCAACCTCCAGCAAATCTTTACGCTCGACAGCGATTTCTATGTGTACCGGATACGATACTGGCGCCTTTGAGGTCGTTCCATAGCGGGTAGGGACCTGCAGGATCATGGACTCTCAGTCGGGTGTTTCAAAATCAGCGCTAAATCCTCGCTCTCTGCTCGTAAAAACCCTTGACTTCAAAGCCTCCCTATGCTATCATTAATTCCCCCTTCACGAGGTTGTGAGCGGGAAGGGCGTCGGGATAAGATTCTGCTCAACGTGCGTAGGACATCTTACCGCACAGACGGAGCGGCGACCGGCGCTTTCTCGTGATGACGCGCGCTTGATGGCGAGTGCGCATGAGTAGTCGGGCAGTATCGCGCGTTAGGAGACACGACCTGTGAATGGGAAGCCGGGCCGCCTGCCGGTGGCGCAGGGCCTATACGATCCTCGGTGGGAGCATGACGCCTGCGGCGCCGGCTTTGTGGCACATATCGGCGGCGAGAAGTCGCACGCCATCATCCAGACCGGCTTAGGCATCCTGACCAAGCTGCGGCATCGCGGCGCGTGCGGCTGCGACCCCGAGACCGGTGATGGCGCCGGCATCCTCCTGCAACTCCCTCACGACCTTTTTTCCGCCGTTCTCGCTCAAGAGGGTGTCTCGCTTCCTTCCTCCGGCCAGTATGGCGTCGGCATGCTGTTCCTGCCGCGCGATAAAGAGGAGCGGGCGCGCTGTGAGGCGGCCATCAAGCGCATCCTGGAAGAGCAAAACCATGCCGCCCTCGCCTGGCGAGATGTGCCCGTCGATAACACGAAGATCGGCGCCTTAGCCCGCACCGTCGAGCCGGTCATCAGGCAGGTGTTTGTCGCGAACCGGAACCCGGATTTGGACGAGCCTGCCCGCGAGCGGCAGCTCTACGTGATCCGGCGGCGCATCGAGAACGCCGTCGCCGAGATGGGACTGGAGCAGGAAGGCTACTTCTATATCTCCAGCTTCTCCGGTCGCACCATCGTCTACAAGGGCCTGCTCATGGCCGAGCAGATCGCCGCGTTCTATAGGGACCTCGGCGATCCCCGGCTCACGAGCGCGCTGGCCCTGGTTCACCAGCGGTTCAGCACCAACACGTTCCCCACCTGGGACCTGGCCCATCCCTTCCGCTACCTGTGTCACAACGGCGAGATCAACACCTTAAGAGGCAACCGCAACTGGATGCGGGCGCGCGAGGCTGGGCTGCGTTCCGATCTGTTCGGTGCGGACTTGCCGCATCTATTCCCGCTGGTCAACGAGACCGGCAGCGACTCGGCCACGCTGGACAACGCTTTCGAGCTGCTGGTGATGGGCGGGCGCAGCCTGGCGCACGCCATGATGATGCTCATTCCCGAAGCCTGGGGCGCCGACGAGCAGATGGACCCCGGCAAGCGCGCCTTCTACGAATACCACGCCTGCCTGATGGAACCCTGGGACGGACCCGCCGCCGTGGCCTTCACCGACGGGACCAGCATCGGCGCGGTGCTGGACCGTAACGGCCTGCGCCCCGCGCGCTATCTGGTGACCAGCGACAACCTCATTATCATGGCCTCGGAGACCGGCGTCGTGGACGTTCCGCCGGAAAAGGTGCGGAAGAAGGGTCGGTTGGAGCCTGGCAAGATTCTGCTGGTGGATACCGCGCAGGGCCGCATCGTCAGCGACGAGGAGATCAAGCGGACCGTCTGCACTCAGCAGCCCTACCGTCAGTGGCTGGCCGAAAACCGGCTCGACCTGAGCCAACTTCCCGATCCGCCCGGCGTCCATGCGACGGATCACGACACGTTGGTCACCCGGCAGCGCGCGTTCGGCTACACGCTGGAGGATCTGCGGATCGTGCTGCTGCCGACGGCCGTCGGGGGCGAGCAGCCGCTCGGCTCCATGGGCATCGACACGCCGCTGGCCGTGCTCTCCGAGCGTCCGCAGCTCCTCTACAACTACTTCAAGCAGTTGTTCGCCCAGGTGACCAATCCGCCCATCGATCCCATCCGCGAGGAGATCGTCATGTCGCTCGTGGACTACATCGGGCGGGACGGGAACCTGCTGGACGAGTCGGCGCGGCACTGCCATCAGCTCAAGATCGATTCGCCGATCCTGACCAATGTGGACCTGGAGAAGCTGCGGCACGTGCGCGCCGGCGAGTTCCGGGCCGTCACCCTGCCGGCGCTCTTCGACCGCGATGGCGGCGAGGACAGCCTGGAGCGCGCGGTGGCGGACCTGTGCGCGGCGGCTTCGCAGGCGGTGCGTTACGGCGGCAGCTTCCTGATCCTCTCCGACCGCGGCGTGGACGAAAAGCGGGTCCCCATCCCGGCGCTGCTGGCGACCTCCGCCGTACATCATCATCTCATTCGCGAGGGCACGCGCACGCAGGTCGGCCTAATCGTCGAGAGCGGCGAGGCGCGCGAGGTGATGCATTTCGCGCTCCTGATCGGCTACGGGGCCAGCGCCGTCAATCCCTACCTAGTGTTCGAGACGCTGGAAGATTTAGAGCGGCAGAGCGCGCTCCCGCCGGACCTCTGCGCGGAGAAGGCGCAGAAGAACTTTATCAAGGCCATCAGCAAGGGGCTACTAAAGACCTTCGCCAAAATGGGCATCTCGACGCTCCAGAGCTATCGCGGGGCGCAGGTGTTCGAGGCGGTCGGGCTGGATAAGAAGCTCATCGCGAAATACTTCACCGGCACTTCCTCGCGGCTGGGCGGCATCGGGCTGGACGTGATCCGCAAAGAGGCTTTGGCCCGGCACGAGAACGCCTTTCCGGGCCGCAAGGCGCCGGAGACCTTCGACCTCGATCCCGGCGGGCAGTACCAGTGGCGGCGCTTCGGGGAGTACCATCAGTACAATCCGGACACCATCGCCAAGCTGCAGCATGCGGTGCGCACCCAGAGCTACGCGACGTTCCAGGAGTTTTCCCGGATCGCCAACGCCCAGAGCGAGGGGCTGGCGACGCTGCGCGGCCTCCTGAAGCTCAAGCCCGGCATGCCGGTCCCCATCGAGGAGGTCGAGCCGGCCGCGGAGATCGTCAAGCGGTTCGCGACGGGCGCGATGTCGTTAGGCTCGATCAGCCGCGAGGCGCACGAGACGCTGGCGATCGCCATGAACCGCATCGGCGGCAAGAGCAACACCGGCGAGGGCGGCGAGGACCCGGTCCGCTACAAGCCCGACGCCAGCGGCGACAGTCGGCGCAGCGCCATCAAGCAGGTCGCCTCCGCCCGCTTCGGCGTCACCATCGAGTACCTGGTCAACGCGGACGAGCTGCAGATCAAGATGGCGCAGGGCGCCAAGCCCGGCGAGGGCGGCGAGCTGCCGGGGCACAAGGTGGACCGCTATATCGCCCGCATCCGCCACACGACGCCCGGCGTCACCCTCATCTCGCCGCCGCCGCACCACGACATCTATTCGATCGAGGATCTGGCGCAGCTCATCTTCGACCTGAAGAACGCCAACCCGCAGGCCCGCATCTCGGTCAAGCTGGTCGCCGAGGTCGGCGTCGGGACGGTGGCTGCCGGAGTGAGCAAGGCCCACGCCGACCACATTCTCATCAGCGGCCACGACGGCGGCACGGGCGCCTCGCCGATCTCCTCGATCCAGTACGCCGGCATCCCGTGGGAGATCGGGCTGGCGGAGACGCAGCAGACGCTCGTGAAGAATGATCTGCGCGGGCGGGTGCGCGTGCAGACCGACGGGCAGCTCAAGACGGGCCGGGACGTGGTCATCGCGGCGCTGCTGGGCGCAGAAGAGTTCGGCTTTGCCAGCGCGCCGCTGGTGGCGATGGGCTGCATCATGATGCGCGTCTGCCATCTCAATACCTGCCCGGTGGGCATCGCCACGCAGGACCCGCTGCTGCGGGAGAGGTTCGCGGGTCAGCCGGAGCACGTCATCAACTTCTTCTTCTTCGTGGCCGAAGAGGCGCGCGAAATCATGGCACAGCTCGGCTTCCGGACCCTCGACGAGATGGTGGGCCGGATGGACCTGCTGGAGACGCAGGACGCCGTCGCCCACTGGAAGGCGCGCGGCCTGGACCTGACGCCGATTTTGATGGCTCCGAGGGTGCCGTCCTCGGTCGCCATCCGCTGCATGACGAAGCAGGATCACGGCCTGGAGGAGGCGCTGGACCACCGGCTCATCGAGCTGGCGCAGGAGGCTATCGACGCCGGCCAGCCGATCTATACCGAGCTGCCCATCTACAACCACAACCGCACGGTCGGCACGATGCTGAGCGGACGCATCGCCGCCCATCATGGGGCGGCGGGGCTGCCGGACGACACGATCCATCTCAAATTCGCGGGATCGGCCGGGCAGAGCTTCGGCGCGTTCCTGGCGCACGGCGTGACGTTGGAATTAGAGGGCGACGCCAACGACTATCTGGGCAAGGGCCTCTCCGGCGGGCGCATCGTCGTCTATCCTCCGGAAGGCTCGTTGTTCGATCCGACCGAGAACATCATCGCGGGCAACACCCTCCTCTACGGCGCGACGAGCGGCGAGGTCTTCATTCGCGGCGTGGTGGGCGAGCGGTTCGCGGTCCGCAACAGCGGCGTGAAGGCCGTGGTGGAAGGGACCGGCGATCACGGCTGCGAGTACATGACCGGCGGCGTGGTGGTTGTGCTGGGCCGAACGGGCCGCAACTTCGCGGCGGGCATGAGCGGCGGGGTCGCCTATGTCTGGGACCCGGCCGGCGACTTTCCCGATCAGTGCAACTTCAATCACGGCAAGATCGAGCTGGAGCCGGTCTGCCGTCCGGAGGACGTAGCGGAACTGCGGGCGCTGATCGCGCGGCACCAGGAGCTGACAGGCAGCGCCCGCGCCGCCGCGATTTTAGCGGATTGGGATGCGGCGCAGGAGCGGTTCGTGAAGGTCATCTCCGTCGAGTACCGGCGCGCGTTAGCCGAGAGGGAGGAAGAGGCGGAAGAAACGCCGGGCTTTTCCGATTCACGAGCCACGAGTCATGAACCACGCGCGGACAGGACGGGAACGCATGGCTGATCCCAAAGGCTTTCTCAAATTCCATCGCGAATTGCCGCCGCGCCGGCCGGTCGAGGAACGCAAGCAGGACTGGCTGGAGTTCTATCTGCCGTTCCCGGATGAGAAGCTGCGCGCGCAGGCGGCGCGCTGCATGAACTGCGGCATCCCGTTCTGCCATCAGGGCTGCCCCTTAGGCAACGTCATCCCCGACTGGAACGATCTGGTCTACCGGGACCACTGGAAAGAGGCGCTTGCCGCGCTGCACGCCACCAACAACTTCCCGGAGTTCACAGGAAAACTCTGCCCGGCGCCCTGCGAGTCGGCCTGTGTGCTGGGGATCAATCAGGACCCGGTGGCGATCCGGCGCGTCGAAGAAAGTTTAGCCTTACGCGGCTGGGATGAGAACTGGATCCAGCCGGAGCCGCCCGCGATGCGCACGGGCAAGACGGTCGCCGTCGTCGGCTCTGGTCCGGCGGGGCTGGCCGCCGCGCAGCAGCTCAACCGGGCGGGCCATACCGTGACCGTGTTCGAGCGGGACGACCGGATCGGCGGCCTCCTGCGCTACGGCATCCCGGACTTCAAGATGGAGAAGGTCGTGCTGGATCGGCGCCTGGCCCAGATGGAGGCGGAGGGCGTGATCTTTCGCCCATGTGTCAACGTGGGGATCGACCTCACGGCGGAAGAGCTGCAGGAGGGTTTCAACGCGATCGTGCTGGCGGGCGGCTCGACCGTGCCGCGCGACCTGCCCGTGCCCGGCCGGGAGTTGGGTGGCATCCATTTCGCGATGGAGTATCTGCCCCAGCAGAACCGGAAGGTGGCCGGAATCTGGCCGGATGGCAAGCCGCAGATCACGGCGGCAGGGAAGAAGGTCGTGATCCTGGGCGGCGGGGATACCGGCGCGGACTGCCTGGGCACCGCCCACCGGCAGGGCGCGCTTTCCGTGGTCCAGATCGAGCTATTGCCCCGGCCGCCGCAGAGCCGGGATGAGACGATGCCCTGGCCGACCTATCCCATGATCCTGCGGACCTCGGCGGCGCATGAGGAGGGCGGCACGCGCGAGTTCTCCCTCCGCACGACGGCTTTCTCCGGCAGCAATGGCTGCGTCGAGAAACTTCACGGGGTCCGTGTTGAATTCGTTCCGGACGCCAACGGGCGCAAGCAGATGGTCGATGTCCCTGGCTCGGAGTTCATCATCGAGGCCGACCTGGTGTTGCTGGCAATGGGCTTTTTGCACCCGCAGCGCGAGGGCCTGCTGACCGATTTAGGCGTGGAACTGGATGCGCGCGGCAACGTCGCTGCCAGCAACTATGCCACCAGCGTGCCGGGCGTCTTCGCCTGCGGCGACATGCGGCGCGGTCAATCGCTCATCGTCTGGGCCATCGCGGAGGGCCGGGAAGCCGCCCGCCACGTCGACCTCTACCTGACCGGCTCTTCCGTCCTCCCGCTCACCCACGGCACCCGCGATTTTATTTGATCTGGCCTCACTTTGTCCTTGCTTGCCAGGCCGAGTTGTCAAAAGCCGTGTATAATGAAGTTGGAGGGATAGCCATGCAGATCGGGCCAGACAACCACACGCTTTCTCCGTTGGCGGAACAGGGACGAGCCATCTATGAGAGCCGCCTGAAGGCGATCCTGGAGCCGGAACACACCGGCGAAGCGGTGGCTATTCATGTGGATACCGAGGATTACGCTCTAGGAAACAGTCATAGCGAAGCGGCCCGTGCCCTCTTAGCGCGCCATCAGCCGGATGGACGCATCGTCACTCTAACTATTGGATCACCCACCGACCAGGATCTTCGGCTAGTGACTAGAATCACCGCCGGTCAAAAGCCAAGACTTTATGTCCTGATACTGCAAGGCTCGCATGGAAACTAGAAGGCGCTACGATGACCATTACGATTGACTTACCCGATGAACTGGCTTCCCGATTAGCCGAGCTCTTGCCTGAAGAGGAGCGTAATCGCTTCGCCGTCAACGCCATTGCCGAGGCGCTGGAGGCCCGCAGACGTGATACCGCCGAGTGCGTTACTGCTGTCGAGCAAGCATTGGCAGATATGGATGCAGGGCGCAATCTGATCCCCTTCGAGGAAGTGTCCCGTCAATGGGAGGCAGACAAGACGGTACTCCGAAACAAGATGCCTCAATCTAACCGCCGCCAGACGAGTTTTCAAGGGAGTTCCTCACGGATAAGATGATATGCGCCTGGGGGTGAGAATATTTTGGGCGCTAAAGGCGCAACTTCTCCCTCTGCCCTCCTGTCAATACCACCAGAGGTATATCACGATGCGAAGTGCGAGAAAGCAACCCACGAAGTGGGCGAAAGGGTTGAAAGGCGTAAAAATAAGCAAAGTATAGTTCCGTGGCAGAATAACTATGCAGACCAGAACAGAAAACCACGCGTTTTCTCCTTTGGCTGAACAGGGGTGAGCAATGAAAAGCCGATCAATCTTCGGAAGCCGTTCGGAGCGCGCCACGTTCATGGCGCTCCGGTCCCAGTGGGAGAAAGAAGTAAATGTTTTTCCGAGGGTCCACGTTAAGAACGTGGTAGGCTTTGACCGTATCCAAGCAATCAAGGATGAGGCGGAAAGGGACTATCTTCTAAAAACAAAGTTCGATTTCGTCATTTGCAAGAAGCATAGCGGAGTCCCTATCTTAGTCATCGAGTTTGATGGAATGGATGGCGGATTCTCCCGCGTCCTCGAATATGAGACACATAAGGTTCCTATCAGAGACCAACATCGGCGTCGGAAGCTGGAAGCAAAGCTCCGCATCTGCGCCGAAGCAGAGATACCGGCCGTAGTCGTTTCGTCCCAGGAAACCACACACATTGACGTGGCAAGCCGCCTTACGATACTTGATGGCATTATCGGGAAAGTTCTGGCTTCCGAACTTTTCACACAGATCTGTGAAGAGCGAGAATTCAATTCGCTTGATGAGGTTGAAGACCTCGAATTCACCCTGCACCAGCGTAAGAATCCAATTGAGGCAGAAATAACTCGGCTTATGACGGCGCTTATCACGGTAGAAAGAGGCACAAGTCTACCGAAATTACAGACTCCACTGTCCGATCGGAAGAATGTCGGGGAAGTCGGATGCCGCACAGTCGTTGAATGTGGCGGCCAGGAGTTCGCCGCTGATATCTATGTCCGAGACATCAACTGCCGCGGCTTTGTCGCATACGGTCTGGCAGTGGATCTATCCTGGCTGACGGCGCTCCGAGAGGCAGTACGAGCCACGAGGCTAATAACCTCGCCCGATGGGTCATCATCCGCCTAGCAAGGTGCTGAAGCTGACGGCGGACGCGACACATGTCCAATCCAATTCACGAAGCCGGCCACTGCGTGTTCGCGTACTTATTCGCAGTGCCGATATCTTCTGCCTCGACAAGCCAGGTTGAATCAACTGAGGTTTCCGACACCAAAGTGGACATGCTTCTCCGCCGACTCTTCGTTGCATTTGGCGGTTCGGCCGCAGAGATGCAATGTTGCGATACCTCGGATCCAGAATCACAATCTGATATATGCCTAAACGGAATCTATGACCGAGGACAGGCGCAAGAACTCTCTACACGGATCGCGCAACTCGAAGAACGAGAAGATTTTCGGGAGCAAGTAGGCCAAGGTCTATACGAGGGAATCGAGGAATTCGTTCAAACGGCCGCCCATCGACCAGATGTATTCCGAGCCATTCAACGGCTAGCATCCGAGCTTAGGACAAAAGATACACTAACAGGATCCGAAATCGAGGAAATCTTGGTCAAATTGGTGGACCGGCAGCCTTTTGAACGTTCGTTCCATAGGTTTCTCAGGGACCTATATGATCCCAAACTCGACACGGTTGCAGTACGGCCGATGCTTAATGATGGTGATGGCGTACCGGCGTCCTAGAATATAGATGAACAATCATGGCAGACGCAACTCCCCTAACTGATCCTGAAATGGAAGCCGCTATCGAGCAGATATTTGCTGAGATCAGCCAACTCAATGGATTGATACGGCAGGAGCAGGCAGCGATTGACCGCTTGAAAGCCGAGTCGAAGGTAATCACCGATCATACAGATGCCGTACTGTCCCGATTGCGCGTTCAACTCGATACGCTGGAGAGAACTGCCTGACCGGATTGGACTGACATTATTCACGCACGACCTTGCGGAACAGACGGCGCAGGGAAAAGGTAAAGCCAGGCAGCACGTTTCCACCGGACAGGGTGTCCTCAACCGTTAGAGTTTGCGGCGTAACACCGGTTTGATGCACCGTAATCGTCCGCATGGCGGGGTCTAACGCCCAGACGACCTGCGTCCCGGCGCGGAGCCAGCGATCCACCTTCAGCGCAAACTCCGCCCGGCTGTCGTTGGGTGAGCGGGTTTCAATCACGAGGTCGGGGGCGATGGAAAGATAGTCTTTGGCGGGAATGCTATTCAGCCGCGTATGAGAGACAAAAGCGAAGCCTGGGGCCAGCACCGTATCCGGATTTTCTTCGATAATGAAGCGTGTTTCTGAGGCAAAGCATTCCCCCAGGTCGTTTTCTTCCACAAATAGAGCGACCGGTGCCGAGAGGCGCATGGTTTTGTTGCCATGTTCGGCGCTATTATCGGGCAGGGCGCATAGCTCTCCCCGAATCAGCTCGTAGCGTTCGTTTGAGGGCAACTGCTCCAGATCCTGGGCAGTGAAGACTTCTCCGACCAGGGTCGGCTGCGTAATAGGTTCTTGCTTTTTAATGGCGGATTACCTCTTTCAAGGTATGACCTGGAAGGGTCCTTTATCCTGAATCTGATAGACGTAAAAATCTGTTTCAAAGGTAAACACACGTAGGATATTGAGGGCCTCAGCCGCCGTCACGATGGAGGCGTCTGCCAGATCCATGGGCGTATCTTTGTATTGCTCCATCAAGGCAAACATGCGATGCCGTTCGGCATCGCTGCTCAGATGGATCTCTAGGAGACCGTCTTCCAGGTAGCCCCAGAGCTCCTTTTGGGTCGGCCAACCACCATAGCTGCCGAGAAGGTGCATCGCTTCCGCCAGGCAAGGCCATGTCGTCAGGAGGGAACCGGTAAGGGTAGCCAAAGCATCTAAGCTGCGTCTATGGTTCTTATCCTTCTGGTTGATTAAGGCGACAAGGGGAGAAGCATCGCATAGAGTAATCACTTCTGCCCCTCAGCATATTTCCTGGCGAGGAGTTCCGCATAGGCTTCTCCGGTTCGCTCAGAAAGATCAGCAGGCTCAAAACTAAAGCGTCCTACACGACCTTTAAACCGCTCCGCCAGACTTCGCCCATCTGCATCCATTTGCCCTGGCACCGGGGTAACCAGCAAGACCTCTACCTGGTCGCCCGGTTGAAGTCCCAGCTGTTCTTGGGCCTCCTTCGGTATCTCCAACGAGCCATTCTCTTTTACCCTGGCCGTATAATGCGCGGTCGCCATATATCTACCTCCGCTTCGCTTTCCTCCTATTATATCACGCTATTATCTGACGAGGAGGCGGCCAACTGCCCGATCAGCTCCCAAGGGAATGGAAGTAAGCGGCGCTGGCGCGGACGACCTCCCACTCTTCAGCGGCGACCGTTGCCGAATCGGAGCCGCGCTCCCAGGCGCTCCCGTAAGGCTCGTCCGCCGGGCGGCCCTTCGCCCACAAAATGCGCAGAGCCGGAATCAGGCGCGTGGTCGGAACCGGTGGATAACAGGCCCACCACGACAGCTCCAGGAGCGGTATGGTACGGGTCGGCTGCGCGCCCACCTCGATCCCCGGCAGCATCGCCTTCCAACCATTTCCCGCCACGATCTTCAGGATAGCCGGAAAGTCTACCACGCCCGCGCCTGCCGCGCACCGTACCAGGCGGTAGCCGTTGGGAGCGAAGTGGATGGTGTAGTCCTTGAGGTGCAGGTGGCGCAGAAGAGGCGCGATCCGCCCGGCATACTCTACCGGGTCTTCGCCGACGGCCAGCGGGTTGCCCGTATCCAGCGTGACCCCGAACGCCGGGCTATGCCCGACCATCTCCCATAAGCGCAGCAGATCCTCGCTGGTGGCGTCCTGGTGGTTCTCGATGGCGAGGCATACCCCCAACTCTTCGGCCAGCGGCAGGACCTCTTTCAGACGGCGGGCCGCCGCGCGTAGCGTCGCCTCCCAGCCCTCGGTCAGGGAGCGACGGTCGCCACACAGGATGTTGCTGAGGGTCACCCGGACTACGCGGGCCTCCAGGGCTGCTGCCGACCGGAGGCGCTGGCGCAGTTGATCCAAATTGTCGTCCCGCAGGGTGTTGAAGCTCACGACGAGGCGCTGATGGTGGGCGGCCAGGAGATCACGCAGGGCTTCGGTCGGCAGGGTCTCCTCGGACGGCAGATCGACCTCGATGCCGGAAAGTCTCAGCTCCTCGGCGGCGGCAATCAATCCCCGCACGCCCAGCGGAGCCGCATACTTCTCGCCCGCCTGGGTCGGCAGGTACCCCATCACATGGGGCAGCCCATGCGAGGTCAGCGCCATCGGGAGGCGCGCCTTCCCTCTGTCACTCATTATTCTTTCCTCCGGTCCATCACACCGCGAAGAGGCAGGCGCCGCCGTCCACGAGCAGCACCTCGCCGCTCACGAAGCGCGCCGCGTCGCTGCAAAGAAACACGACGGCGTCGGCGATCTCGTCGGGCGTCGCATACCGCTCCAGGGAGACCTGCTCGTGGTCCATCCGCTTGGGATCGGTCGTGCGCGTCGCCACAAACCGCGCCGTCTTGGTCGGGCCGGGACTGACGCAGTTCACGCGCACGCCTTTGGGCCGCATCTCGCGGGCCAGGCAGCGCGTATAATGCACGATTCCCGCCTTGGCGACGGCGTAGGCGACTCCCTCCGTGACGCCGATATTCGCGGCGATAGAGCCAAAGGTGACTACTGCGCCCTTTCCGCGCTCCGCCATGCCGGGACAGACCGCGCGGCAGACAATCATCGTGCCGATCAGATTTCGGTCGAAGATGGCGCGCACGTCCTCTATGGGAATGCCCAGGGTATCGTTGGGCTGCGGCTTGCCGCCCCTGGCGGCAATATCGCCCCCGGCGCAGTTCACCAGAATGGAGATCGGACCCAGCGCCTCCTCGGTCTTTTGGACCATCGCCGCCACCGCCGCCTCGTCGGCGATGTCTCCGGTGACGGCGACCACCTGTGCGCCATGCCGGACGGCGATACGAGACGCGACTTCGTCCAGGCTCGGCGCTTCCCCGAACTCGGCGGGCGCGTCTTGCGTGATGTCGTGGACCGCCACCGCGGCCCCCATCTCCGCGAACCGGCTCGCGACCACCCAGCCGATTCCGCGCCCCGAACCCGTGACCAGAGCGACCCTGCCGGTCAAATCTGTCTGCATCGTTTTGCTTCCTTCTTCCTAAAATCTACCTGCATAAACTTCCCTAGACATTGGCGGCTCTCCTGCCACTTTAGTCCCCATCCCAGGATCATTCCGTTTTCGGGGACCTGATTTCCGCTTGTTCGCCGTGGGAGGGAGTAGGGCATTGGTTACGGAAACTATTTCTGCGTTTCCTTTTCTTCATTCAGGGGATGCAAAGGAGCCGAACACGTGGCAAAACAGGTCCTGGTGCTGGTAGGCACCAATAAGGGCGCCTTCTGTTATCGGTCGGATGCCTCACGGCGCGACTGGTGTCTGACCGGACCATATCTGCCGGGATGGGAGTTCTATAGCCTGCTGGGAGACAGCCGGAACGGACATCGACTCTATGCGGGCACCAGCCATTTCGTCTACGGCCCCTCCCTGCGTGTGAGCGAGGACTTCGGCCAGACCTGGACCGAGATCGACGACAGTCCCCGCTATTCTGCCGAGAGCGGCTTTGCCTTGAAGCGGATCTGGCAGATCGTGCCGGGCCATCCGTCCCAGCCGGAGCGCTTGTATGCCGGGGTCCAGGAGGCCGGCCTGTTCGTCAGCGTAGACGGCGGTCAGTTCTGGCAAGAGATCGATGCGTTGACCCGGCATCCCACCCGGCCGGGCTGGTTTCCGGGCAATGGCGGCCTGTGCCTACACACCATCCTGATCGATCCTGGCGATCCACAGCGACTCTGGGTCGGCATTTCGGCCGTCGGCGTGTTCCGCACGGAGGATGGCGGCCAGACCTGGCAGGCGTGCAACGACGGGCTGCCACCGGTGCCGACAGGACAGCCGTATCCGGAGATCGGACGGTGCGTCCATAAGATGGTGCTCGATCCTCACGACGCCAATACGCTCTATATGCAGTTTCACGGAGGCGTCTTCAAGTCGACCGATGGCGCGGATTCGTGGACCGCCATCGAAGCGGGCTTGCCGGGCAATTTTGGGTTTCCGATGGTCGTGACGGCCTCCGGCCATCTCTACGTCATCCCACTGATAAGCGATGAGCAGCGATTCGTGAAGGACGGGAAACTGCGCGTCTACGGGTCCGTTAATGGCGGCCAGAGCTGGGAAGTCGTGGGAACGGGCCTGCCGGAGCAGGCGCACTATGTCGGGGTGCTGCGGGATGCCATGACGGTCGATCCTCTGGAACCGGCCGGCCTCTACTTCGGGACCACGATGGGCGAGGTCTACGCCTCCGCCGATGAGGGCCTCCGATGGCAGCGCCTGCCGGGACAGTTGCCGCGCATCACTACGGTGAAAACCTGGATTCTGGAGGACTGAAGTGCCGCTCGAAGTGACCGTGCCCGCCCTCTTAGAAGACTGCACGCAGGGGCAGACGACTTTTACGATCGAGGGCACCACGCTACAGGAGGCGCTCGATCACCTTCTGGAGACCTACCCGCTGCTGCGCCGGCACCTCTATGAAGAAACAGGACGGGTGCGGCCCCACGTGCTCCTCTTCTACAACGAAGCCAGTATCTCCCAGCTGGAGTGCCTGGATGTGCCTATCCAGCCGGGAGACCGGCTGCAGATCGTACAGGCCGTCTCCGGCGGCTAGCGACTTTGCTTTATTTTGGAGTGCGGACATTGCATGCTCCGCAATGCATCGGCTCGTCCCTTGTGCCCGCAGCCCAAAACGGAAAGACCCTGGAAATCCGATGGCAAAGGTAGGTGTTGACAAATTTGGCAGGGAGGATTACCATAGAGGTATGAAGTCCCTACCTCTCATTTTGCTCCTCGCTTTTCTCATAGCGTTTGGTCGGAATAGCAGAGCGGATAATGCCCGGCCGGAGCTGCGCGCGTTCTGGGCCGACGGGTTCAACGACGGCTACAAGACGCCCCAGCAGGTGGACCAACTGCTCCAGCGGCTGCACGACGCCCATTGTAACGCGATCTTCGCCCAGATGCGCAAGCGTGGAGACGCCTACTACCCGTCCCACTATGAGCCGTGGGCCTCCGACGATACCCAGCACTTCGATGCGCTCGCTTACCTGATCGAGAAGGCGCACGCCATGAATCCGCCCATCGCCGTGCATGCCTGGATCAACACCTGCGCGGTCGGCGGGGATGCCAAGAATCCCTTCAATATCGTCCACCTCCATCCCGACTGGCTGTCCCTCGATCCCAAGAACGACGACTTCGACAAAGAGGCGACCAAGATCGACCCCGGCAACCCCGACGCCGCCGACTGGACCTTCCGCATCTACCTGGACGTGGTGCGCCACTACCCGAATGTGGACGGCATCCATTTCGATTTCGTGCGCTACGGCGGGGCTAGCTGGGGCTACAATCCGGTCAGCGTGGCGCGCTTCAACCAGCAGTTCGGCGACCGGGCCGACATCAAGCGCATTCCCGATACCGACCTGCCCGCTCCCGACGACCCGGCCTGGATGCAGTGGCGGCGGGATCAGGTGACGAACCTCGTCCGCAAGGTGTTTGCGCATGCGATGGCGGTCGATCCGAAGGTAATCGTCTCCGGGTCGCTCATCGCCTGGAGCGATGGGCCGCACAATGAGGAGGAGTGGTTTACCAAGTCGGCGGCGATGAACCGGGTCTTCCAGGACTGGCAGAGCTGGCTTCAGGAAGGCATTATCGACCTGGCCTGCCCAATGACCTACTTCCAGGCGGAGTACCACACCGACTACCAGAAAGATTGGGCGGAGTTTATCAAAGACCACCAGTACCACCGTGTTGCGACGGTTGCGGTGGGCAACTGGATGAACACGATCCCGCAGACGCTCTCCCTGATGCAGATCGCTCGCGCGCCGAGCGAGAAGGGAAACCTGCCCTACGGCATCATGCTCTACTCCTACGCCGGCACGAACGCCAGCGAGGAGAAGCCGGCCAAAGGCCCCCGCGCCTTTCTGAGCCTGCAGCCGGAGTTCTACGCCTGTCTGGGACAGCCCTCGTCCTACGCGGCGGAGCCGCCATTCCCCACAGACGTGCCGATCCCGCCGATGGACTGGAAGCTGCATCCCAAAGAGGGACACATCAAGGGCTTTATATTCACCTCCCGCCTCGATCCGGTCGACGGCGCGACCGTGACGCTCCGGCGCGGCGGCAAGACCCTCACCCGCGCCGCCGATGGGAGCGGCTTCTACGCCTTCGTGAACCTGGCTTCCGGCGACTACACGCTGCGCGTCTCCGCGCCCGGCTTCGAGCCGCAGGACAGCAAAGCCCAGGTGACGGCGGGGCAGGTAACGACCGTTCCCTTCACGCTGGGCGGCGCGACGGTCCCACGAACGCCCTCCATGCTGGCGCTCTACGGCAACGCGGCCCACAGCCCCGCCGGTGGAACGCCGGTTCGTCTGGAAAAGCTGACGGTGACCATCGGCTCAGACACCTTCCCCGGCAACCTCTACGTGACGGACGCGCATGGGGCCGGCATCCGCGTGCGTCTGGCGCAGCCGCCCATCCTGCCCTTCCAGCCCGGCGACGTGGTTTCCGTGAACGGTACGCTGGCGACCGTGGACGGCGAGCCTGCTATCGATCAGGCCACCGCGCGCCTGACCGATATGCTGCCGATGAGCGTTCTGCCCGCTCCCACGGCCATGACCGGACAGAACCTCCTTGCCACCAACACGACGCCCGGCGCGGTGGTGCAGGTGAGGGGCAAAGTGACCGAGTCGAGTGCGGCGGGCTTTGTCCTGGACGATAACGGCACGCGCATCGAGGTGCCGCTGGCGGGCCGGAAAGATTTCGGCGTGGAGGCGACCGGGTTCAGTGTCACTCCGCCCGCCGTCGGCGCGAACGTCGCCGTGACCGGCATTGCGGTCGTCGCTACCGGCGACGGAAATACCCATATCGTGCGCCTACGCATACGCGATGCAAACGATGTCCAGCCGCTGCCCGCTACCGCTTCCTCACTGATGCAGAACCCCTATGTGGGTGGGGCGGCGCTGGCCGTCGCCCTCACCCTTCCTGTCACCATCACCCTCCGCCGCCGCAGCCGAACAAGAGGGTAGAACGCGACAATTATCTGACGGGTCCGTTTACGGGCCGGAGGCTAGCGTTTTGGCAAACAAGGAAGGCAGCTATCCTATTTCGCTTATTTCCCTGCGGGCATGGCCGTTCGTATCGGCTGTTTGTTCTCTCTGGGCTTCGTATTTTTGAAGGTCGCGTTCCCACCAGAAGCTCAATACGCGCATGTCTCCGCTCTCCTTCTCGATGAGAATGGGCCGCGTGCCCGTCAGCATATAACGGTCGTCCTGCGTCTCGAAGAATTTGCGCGCGTTCCAGGTGAACACCCAGCCGTAGTCCTTCTCAATGATTCCGCCGATCATGGGCGCATGGTCGGGGTCATCCTTATACCGCGACTGATCCACGACGGCCTGGATATATTCCGTCACCTTCTGCCTGGCGGAGGTCAGATCAATGGTGGGGGTAAGGTGGCTTCGTTTCGGTCTTTGGATGATCTGCTCCTGGCTTACTACCAACTCTTTTAGCAGCGCGGCGATGCTGTCTTCGCCGGTGTCCTTTTCCCGGTCCGCTTCCAGCGCCGCGTTATAGGCGGCCTTCAATGCCCACAAAAGGTGTCCCTCAGCATCACTGCCCAACGGCCCCATCCCTTTGAGTTCAGCATCCTCCTGCGCGACAGCCGGCTCGTCTTCTAAATGGATCTGGCGGATAGCCTCGGTGACTTTCTCTTGCGCGCCTGCGATGGCGTCCAGTGCCCAGGCGAGCCGGCCTTCCCCGATAGCGCGCACCGCTCCCGTCAACGCGGCATCTGCCAGATGCAGATTGCGATATAGTTCGGACCAGTTTTCGCGGCTCATCGGCTGTTTCCTCGGCGGATTTGAGAGCAAGGGCAATCGTTCTCCCTGCCCGGTATATCGAACAAGGAATACGCGGTCCGGCTCATCCTTGTTCCAGAAAATGTTGCTAACCCGATAGATTCATGGCCCGCAGCCGCTACAAAAATCTCCCCCTCTCTTTGGGAAGGAGAGGCAGGGCCGCAAGGCCCGTGGTCGGTTTAGGGGGTGAGGTCAGCCTGCGAAGGCGGGCTTCGTGTTTCAGCACAGCGTTTCAACGCCGTGTCACCAGTTCGTATTGCCGATCTCCGGCAGGCCGCGGCCATAGCGGTCGCTGACGGTCAGGCTGAACTCATAAGGCTCGCTGCTGCGCACCCACTTTACCAGAACCGCATTGTCCCCTTCTTTCAGGTTGACATCCACGGCCCACGGCCCGCTTCCGATCTGAGGGCGGAACACTTCCCGATTGAAGCGGCGCAGCACCAGCGTGCCATTGAGCCAGACTTTGACGCCGCTGTTGGTGTTGGCGACCAGGCGTGCCTCGTGGGCGGTGGGGCTGCGGAGGATAGTCTGCCCGTAACAGACGCCGGCCGAGCCCTTGAACAACGGCTCCAGATCCAGCAAACACTCCGGATAGGCGCGCTTCTCCCAGCGGACGTTCTGCTGGAGACGATTGAGATAGCTTTCGTTAAGGCCCGGTCGCTCCTCCGGCAGATAGGTCCGGTCAAAGCCCTCGCCGTCGAAGTTGGCGAAGGGGCCGACCGTCCACCAACAGGAGGCGCCCAGCAGCACAAACTCGGCCTCGAAAGGCGCCTCGCCGTTCTCGGGCGTAAAGCGGAGGGTGATGGCGTTGGCGATCTCGATGCGGCCCTGTCCCTCCACGACGCGGAGGATGAAGTCGGCGCGGAAAGTGCCGGTGTGCGCGGCGATGTATTGCCGCTGGCCGAGATTAGGGGGCGCGGTGATCTGCCATCCCGGTGGGGCTAGCAGCGCGATCCGGCCGCTGAATGCCTCCACGCCCCGGTTCAGGACCGAGAAGCTGAGCGTGCGGGCTACGCCGTAGCTGATGGCTGGCGAGTCGCCGGTGTCCAGCAGGACCTCGAACGCACCGGCCTGGCTGGTCATGCTGTTGGGCGGGATGATGAGCAGGGGCTTGACCTGGGTGCTGTCGGCCCAGGCGATGGCGCTGGTGAGGTCAGGGGCTACGGGAGGCGACGGAGGAGCCGCGCCCGGACCCGCGTAGGGCGGGGCTGTCGCAGGAGCGAAGGGCGGCGTTTCCACCGGATGGACCGGCTGGGGCGCGAACGCTCCCAGTCGCGGCGCGGAGCCGGGCGTGTCTCCATCGGGGGCAGGCGTGTCCGGCGCAGGAACCGGCTGCGTGGGAAGCCCGACCAGCCCTGCAGGCTCTGAAGTGGTGGCCGGTTCTGCCGGCACTGCCGGCCCGGCGGTTTGGGCAACCGCCCCTTCTGAGGAGGGCGCAGGCGCTTCCGGCGCGGGAGGAGGTGTCGCCGGGATCTGTGTCGGGGGTTCCGGGGCAAAGGCGGCATCCGGGGCGGCAGGTGGCGCCGCCGAAGCTTCCACGGTGGGTTCCGAGGCAGAAGAGGTGTCCAGGACAGCAGGCACGGTCGCCGGTTCCGCTTGAGGAGCGTCCTCTGTGATGGGAGCTTCTGCCTCCGTGGGCGCGGGCGCCTGCGGCTCGGATGGCGGCGCTTCGGCGGCAGGCGTCGGTGGCGCTGGCGCCAGGATGGTAGGAGCTGGCGTGGTAGCTTGTTCCACAATCGCCACGTCCGGACAGCGCGTCGCTACGATCCGCTGGCCGATCGCCACCGTACGCGCCGTCACATCGGTAAGCGACGGGGCGGCATCGAAGTCGCGCAGCTCCAGACCGGGGATAATCAGGTCGCCAATGGGCCGCGTCCAGTCCTGCGGGAGGCCGCTGCTTCCGCGCTGGATGCCCAGAACTGCCCCGAGCATCCCGCCGACGACCTCGGAGTCGTAGCCGCAGTTGACGGCGGCGCAGAGGGACCGCCCGAAATCGTTGAGACCGTAGAGCAGGCCGAGGGTAAAGAAGCCGATGTTCTGCGGCGTGTCGGTGAAATTCTTGCTGCCCACCTCGTGCTGGATGCTCTCTCGCGCCTCCAGCCAGGCGGCGCCTCGCTGGCCGGCGGCCAGGGCGGTCTTGACGGCGCGGGCGGTACGGCAGGTGCGCGGAATCATCGCCAGGCCAATGGTGAGCAGCATGAGCGTATCGGTCAGGAAGAAGGCCGCGCTGCCCAGGGCCGCCAGGAACATGGCCGCCCAGATACCATCCTCGCAGTGGTCCAGCTTGGCGTCGTGGTAGGCGTAGGCGGCGGCGACCTGCGGAGCGCCTGGCGCCAGCATCGCCCACAGGTCGGCGCGCATCACCCCGCCGGTGGCATTCCGGAACCAGTTGGCATACGCGCCGGAGGCGGGCGGCGGCAGCCCGCGCAGCAGGTTGAGGGCGGTATAGCCGAACTCATCCTGCGGGTAATCCAGATGCTCCAGCCAGGCAATAGCCAGGTCTTCCGGGGCAATTTCCGAACCGGCCTGCTCCAGGGTCGCCAGCCAGACCAGGGGAAAGTCTATAGCCACGCTGGCCGCCGGTTGGCCGGGGACCGGGCTGTAGAAGTTGTCGCGCCCCGGCGTCAGCCGGCCGCGCTGGGGCGCGCCGAGCGTGATGCCCGCGCTCTTGCCCTGCCAGCCACCCAGGACCTTATCCCGATAGGCGTCCCGAGTCAGTGTCAATGCCGCCATACGTCTTTTGCCTCCTGCCTGGCATTATAGCTCGCACTGCTTTCCTCGTCAAGAGCGGCCCACCCCACCCTCACCCCCTCTCCCACAAAGGGCGAGGGGGGACTATGCTGAAAGCAAGAGCCCTTCCCTTAAAGCTCGTCTTTCCTGTAGGTAGAGGCACAAGAGAGCAACACCGTTCCCCCTCTTCGAACCTTCGGGCCGCGAAGCGGAATCACAGGAAGAGGGGAAAAGCGCAGCCGCGAGGGTGAGGGCGGGGTGGGCCAACAAAACGCCGGTCCCGTTTTCAACAACGAGACCGTCGCATGGCGGTAAGAGTGAGAAAGAAGAGCGGTTGGAAACTTAGCGGAGCGGCGTGTTGACGAGAAGCTCGCTCAGATTGGCCAGGCCAAGGGGCATGGAGGAGACTTTGCGCTTGATCCGCGCCAGCGCATTGTCCACCGACTTGGTCTTGCAATGCAGCTCCAGGGCGATCTCGCGGTACGACTTGCCGATCTGGTAGCCGGCCAGCACGTTCCATTCGAATTCGGAGAGGACTTGTTGCAGCATCTCGTGCAGGACCTTGGTATCCTCTCCCTGGATGACCAGGTCTTCCGGATCCTGGGTTTCGGAGGAGGGGATGATATCGGAGAGGTTCCAATCGGGGCCGGAGTCTTCGGAGGGGCTTTCGAGGGAAAGCGAGGTGTTGAGCGGCATCTGCTTCTGGCGCGTGGCGGTCTTGATCGCCGTGATGATATGGCGCTGGATGCAGACTTTGGCGAAGGCCGGAAACGAGATGGCCTTGTCGCAGCGGAAGTCCACAATCGCCTGCCACAGACCGATCATCCCCACTTGAAGCAGGTCTTCCTTCTCGGCGCCGACCAGGAAGTAAGACTTGACTTTAGTGCGGACCAGGTTCCGGTACTTGTAAAGCAGATACTCGGAGGCCGATTCATCGCCCCGCTGGGCTCTGTCCACGACATCGCGATCGGCCAGATCGGCGAAACGGGCGTGGCTGGCGGGGAGATGGTGCTGCAATTCACTAATCACCCTGTTCCCTCGAATGTGGGCGTTTTGCGGCGGGACGCCTGGGCGGCCATCGGGGGCGCCGCAGAATGCCTTAGGAGTAGTTGCAGCGTTTCGATGCGCGCTTGTTATTAGGGAGCAAGCACGCCTGAAGTGCATCGCCAGTATTATACAGGAAATCCAAATAGGAATTCAAGCTTTCTGTCTTATTTTTGCGAAAACTGTCCAGGAACGGCCTTTGCGGCCTCAAAGTGCCTGTAAAAGGGGCTGTTTGAGGCATAAATTCGGTCGGTCAGGCGGGGCTGTGATGAATTTCACACCATCGCTGTGATGTAATTCTCTTCCCCTATCGCCAGTTTTCCCGTAGAATAGGCATGTCGAATTTGCTCCGTCGTCGGAGCGGACGGCTCTCCTCGGGACCGTATCGGCCCAACCGGATGGCGCCGGTGCGGTCGGCTCTCATCGACAACCATACCTCTCATGCTTCTGTTCGACCCACGCTTACCGCCTGTGGGTCTGGTGGCGATCTTGTGCCGCGCCCTAGAAAGAGGGGCTTGCGTGCAGCCTCTGCGCGGACGAGTAGCATAGCCCGATACGCTTCAGCGTATCGGGCCATCTTTTTGCTTACCGAAAGGCAGGGCAGGCTTCTACGGCAGAGTGACCTTCAGAGAGCCGGCGAACGTGCCGCCCGTGAAGGTGCCGGCAACTTTAAGCGTGACCACCTGTCCGCTGGCGCCATTCAAGGCAGAGAAGCTATAGAGCGTCGTCAGTGTACCATCCGAAGCGATTTTGAAAAGGGTGCCGGCATTGTTGGTTCCGCCTCCCAGGATAACGCCGTAGAAGTTGCCGTCGCTGGCCTGAATCAGGCCTGCCTGGGACCAGCCGGAGATGGTGTCGAGGTTGCCATAAGCCCGTAAAAAAGTATCCGGTTGCGGAGTAGATCCAGAAAGGCCGGGCGCGCGAATTGACGAAACGCTCCAGAGAACGTATAATAAAGAAGGTAGTATTCACACTCTTGCATCTCATGGATCGAAAGGCCGTCTGGAATGGCTTGCATGGCATCCGATCGTCGTATTTATAACGGCCAATGGCCGGCGCTGCTCCTTCTTGCGCGCCTTACCCGCGCGCACGCCTGCTGAGCGGTCGCCCGACCTTTCCGATCCGATGTTCCCGCCTGGCGACCGCTGCGGTCCGCCAGGCGTTTTTCTGTTAGTTGCCAGTTGAAGCTGGTTTTTCTGACAACTGATAACTAGCAACTGACAACTGTTTCTGAGGGGATGACCAGAAATGACCGAGGAGAAACAGACCGAGCGTTACGACTTCCGCGCCATCGAGAAGAAATGGCAGCGGCGGTGGGAAGAGGCGGGGCTGTTCCACGCCGAGAACAAAAGCGACCGGCCCAAGTTCTACGGGCTGGACTTTTTCCCGTATCCGTCCGGAGCGGGTATCAGCGTAGGGCACTGCCGCAACTACGTGCCGCTGGACGTCGCCTGCCGCCAGAAGGCGATGCAGGGCTTCAACGTCCTGCACCCGATGGGCTGGGACGCGTTCGGGCAGCCGGCCGAGAATGAGGCGATCAAGCGGGGGCGCAACCCCAAGGAGATGGTCGAGGAGTACGCCGCCAACTACAAGCGCCAACTCAAGCTGGTGGGCATCTCCTACGACTGGAGCCGCGAGATCAACTCCAGCCACCCGGACTACTACAAATGGACGCAGTGGTTCTTCCTGCTGCTCTATAAGCGCGGGTTGGCCTACCGCGCGAGCACGCCGATCAACTGGTGCCCCTCCTGCAAGACCGGCCTGGCGAACGAAGAGGTGGTGGCCGGGCGCTGTTGGCGCTGCGGCACGCCGGTCGAGAAGCGGCCTATGCCGCAGTGGTACTTCAAGATCACCGCGTATGCCGACCGCCTGATCTCCGGCCTGGACACCATTCAGTGGCCGGAAGGCATCAAGCTGATGCAGCGCGAGTGGATCGGGCGGAGCGAGGGCGCGGAGGTGGACTTCCCGGTCGTCGGGCATGAGGAGACGATCCGGGTCTTCACCACGCGGCCCGACACGCTGTGGGGCGCGACGTTCATGGTGCTGGCGCCGGAGCATCCGCTGGTGGACGTCGTCACGACAGCGGAGCAGCGCGCCGAAGTGGAGGCGTATAAGCTCAAGGCGCAGCGGGAGACGGAGATCGAGCGGCAGAGCACGGAGCGCGCCAAGACGGGCGTGTTTACCGGCGCCTATGCGGTCAATCCGGTCAACGGAGAGCAGATCCCCATCTGGATCGCCGACTACGTCCTGATGGGTTACGGCACGGGCGCGATCATGGCGGTGCCCGCGCACGATCAGCGCGACTTCGAGTTCGCCCGGAAATACAATATTCCCATCGTCCTGGTCTACCAGATTTCGGTGGACCAGACAATCGAGGCGATGACGGAGGCGACGCCGCACACCGGTACGATGGTCCTCAGCCCGTTTGCCGGCTCGCCCAACGATAAGACGACCGTCAACAAAGTCATCCGGTGGCTGGAGGAAAAAAGCATCGGGCAGGGCCGCGTCAACTATCGCCTGCGCGACTGGCTGATCTCCCGGCAGCGGTATTGGGGCGCGCCGATTCCTATTATTCACTGCCCGAAGGATGGCGAAGTCCCCGTGCCGGAAGACCAACTGCCGGTCGTGCTGCCGGACGTGGAGAAGTATCAGCCGACGGGGACGGGCGAGTCGCCGCTGGCAGGTATACCGGAGTTCGTCAACACCATCTGCCCGGTCTGCGGCGGCCCGGCGCGGCGCGAGACGGACACGATGGGCGGTTTCGCCTGCTCGTCGTGGTACTTCCTGCGCTTCGCCGATCCACATAACAATGAAGAGGCGTTTAGCCGCGAGGCCGCGGACTACTGGCTACCGGTCGATCTGTACGTCGGCGGGGCCGAGCACGCGGTCATGCACCTGCTGTACGCGCGCTTCTGGACCAAGGTGATGTACGATGCGGGCCTGATCGCCTTCGAGGAGCCGTTCCAGCGCCTGCGCAACCAGGGGATGCTGCTGGCTCACACGCCGGGCCGTGAGGTCCGCAAGGACGAGGACGTCAGCGACGGCGAAGACACCGACAGCGACGAGCCGATTGAGGACTGGAAGGTGCTGCGTCCGGAGGAGCGCAAGACGTTTCCACCGGATCAGATCGTGTGGCGCTGGGTGAAGATGAGCAAGAGCAAGGGCAACGTCGTCACGCCCGACGAGATCGCGGAGAAGTACGGCGCGGATAGCCTGCGGGTCTACGGCCTGTTCGTGGCGCCGTTCGAGGATACGGTGCAGTGGACAGACACGGGCATCGAGGCGGCTCACCGCTATGTCAACCGCGTCTGGCGGCTGTGGACGGAATTGCGCCCGCACTATCGCCCGGACTGGCGCGCGGACCTGGGAGCGATCTCCTCCCTTGAGGGCCAGGAGCGCAATCTGCGCCGGAAGCTGCATCAGACGATTCGCAAGGTCGGCGAGGACATTGAGAGCTTCCGGTTCAATACCTGCATCGCCGCGCTGATGGAGCTGACCAACGACCTGTCGGCCTTCCGCAACGAGCTGGGCAACAAAGCGCCGACGGAGCCGCAAGCCATCCTGATCTCCGAGGTGCTGGAAACCTTGACGTTGCTGCTGTCGCCGATCGCGCCGCACCTGGCCGACGAGTTCTGGGAGCGGCTGGGCCAGGAAGGCTTCACCTTCCGGCAGCCCTGGCCGCAGTTCGATCCGGAGGTCGCCGCCGAGGAGGCCATCACCATTGTCGTGCAGGTCAACGGCAAGGTACGCGACCGTCTGCTGGTGCCGGTGGACATGCCTGATTCGGAGATCGAGAAGCTGGCCTTGGAGAGCGAAAAGGTGCGCGCCGAGCTGGACGGCAAGCAGGTAAGAAAGGTCATCGCCGTCCCCGGCAAGCTCGTCAACGTCGTCATCGGCTAATGCAGAGTCATCACCCCGCAATACATGGATAGATGTTCATCCTTCCGCCGTGACCATGCGGGGACAGGTTAAGAGCCAGATGTAGAAAGCTCAGGGCGTCGTGCAGGATTATTGCCTGCTGATGGTTGAATGATGGAAAGCGACCATTCAGTAGCTTCGCAGTAATTCGATAGCGAAGGGATAGTAGAACCATGAATAGGATAACCAGAATCGGGGCTCATAATTATAGGAGCCTACGAGATGTCAGCCTGGATACTGGGACTTTAACTGTGTTAGTTGGTCCTAATGGTACTGGCAAATCCAATATAATTGATGCCGTCCAGTTTCTTGCAGATGCGGTTAAGGAGAGCCTTGATTTCGCAATCATTAAGCGTAACGGAATGAGCGCACTTAGATTCTGGTCGCCAAAAGGTCGCCCGTATGATGTACAACTGGACGTTGACTTTTCTGTTGAAATCCTGCCGCCTTCTGGCCGAAGAGACGGCACGCCAAGGCAGGAGACAGCAAAATATTCGGTGATCCTTGGAAGTGAGCGACGAGGTGAGTACAAGGTCAAATCCGAGAAACTACAGGTTGACGGACGGCCAAAGCCGCTGCTTGAGCGTCATGGCACTGAGGTAGTGCGATCTGGCGGAAATACAAGTCTTGTTGTTCCTGAAAATGCTTTGGCTCTCGGTCGGATCCCGGTTTCTAGTAGCCCGCACGAAAGACAACTACATAGATTTCTGATCGATACGCAACGCTAATACAATATTTCCTGACCAACTTCGTGAGCCACAGAGATTTGCAAATGATCGCAGTCTCCTCCCGCGCGGAGAAAACTTGGCAGCGGTACTGAGGCGGTTACGTCGTAGTAACCAGCCGCGGTTCACTCAGCTAGAAAACGCTCTTAATGCCGTTATTCCGCAAGTGTCGGAAATTCTAGTGCAGCAAGTTGGAAGTTTCTTATCCATCCGCCTGGTTCATAATAAGAAAGAAGGGAAGGCACCCACCTTTGACCTCGGACTCGAATCAGATGGAACGATACGTGCGCTTGCCCTACTGACAGCTCTATACAACAATCGCCGAGCAAACTTACTCGCGATTGAAGAGCCTGAGCTAGCTATACACCCAGGAGCGGCGCGAGTCATCGCTGAGGTAATAAAGGAGGCTGCACTGACGTCGCAGGTTATGATCACGACTCATGATCCGGACCTGCTTGATTGGTTTGAACCGAAGGACATTCGCGTGGTAAATATGGTGGACGGAGAGACGAAAGTTGGGCAGATATCCGCAGGGGTCATTGACCAGATCCGGAGAGAATTGACTTCGCCTGGAGAATTGCTTAAGCTTGGTATTCTTAGTTCATCAGGCCAGCAAGCAATCGACTTCACGGCGGCGTAGCCGCGATGACAACTTTTAAGCTCGGAGTCGTTGTTGAGGGAACAGGTGACGACAAATCTGTTGGGTCACTTTTAACAAAAGTGCTAGTGCATCTTGGCCTATCTCATTGGATAATCAGCCAGGTCGTGCCTGCAAAAGGGTGTGGTAACATTGATAAACGAAAAGGTCTAGAACACTTTGTAGAGATTGCCCAGATGGAAAAGGATGCTGTGCTAGTCATTAGAGATAGCGATGGGAACCATCCACCAGATATTGCTTTAGCTTATTCAAAAAGACTTAGAGCACCTAACAAAACCCTGTCAGCCAAGCGTTCCAGCAGAGGAGCACACAGCCCAACAGCAGGAACGCTTCGTGGATGTCGTCTCGGCGCTCGTAGCGGATACGCAAGCGGCGCATCCGGTGCAGCCAGGAGAA
>DASRCN010000022.1:0-39759 GCA_035653075.1 Chthonomonadaceae bacterium
AGGAATGACTTTCGCTAGCGGCTCACATAAAGAAGGCTTTTTAGGGCATCTGGCTATCTCCGATGAATCCCAACAAAAATGGGAGGCCCTCGTCAAAGAGCGCGGCTATCCCCTGGCGACGGCTGCGATGAAAGCGGGCGATGCGACCTTCCATTCCGGCTGGACGCTCCACTCGGCGCCTGGCAACGCAAGTCCCACGACCCGCGAGGTCATGACCATCATCTTCTTTGCCGAGGGCACGCGCATCATGCACAATCCCGACAATCCCAACCGCCTGCTGGACCTGAAGACCTGGCATCCCGGCATCCAGCCCGGTGAGCTCGCCGCCAGCAAGCTCAACCCGGTGGTCTATAAAAGTACACGGGGTTAAAACCCCTCAGGGCGCAATGTAGGGTCGCTGCTTGCTGCGCCCTCTGCTTCCAGACAAGAGCCGCTTTAGGCAGAGGGTACAAACTTCTCAATCGAGTCCCCCCTCCCCTAAACTTGGGGGAGGGGTCGGGGGTGGGGGCCAATGACCAGCTTTTCAGAATTGGAGCGCAACGCGCCCGGCGACTGGTTCTATGATGTCCACGACCAGTTGAAGCAGCACATCTATCGCCGCTCCGAGCGAGCATTCGCAGCCGGGGATGCGGCCCGCGACGCCATCACGACGCGAGGGGCGCTGGAGGCACGCCAGCAGGCCATCCGCGAACACTTCCTCGCCGCGCTGGGCGGCCTGCCACCTTCGGAGCTGTCTCTGGAAGCCCGCACGGTCGGCACGGTCGAAGGGGAGGGATTCCACATTGAGAAAATCATCTTCCAGTCCCGGCCCCACCACTACGTCACCGCCAACCTCTATCTGCCCGATGGCCTCCGGGAGCCGCGCGGCGCCGTTCTATTCCTCTGCGGCCATCATCCCCTGGCGAAGCACACGCCGCAGTATCAGAGCGTCTGCCAGATCCTGACGCGAGCGGGCCTGATCGTCCTGGCACAGGACCCCATCGGCCAGGGCGAGCGGCTGAGCTACTATGAGCCATCCCTGAAGGTGGAGACGATCGACGCCTGCACTATCGATCATGACTACGCAGGCGCGCAGTGTCTGCCCCTCGGCGACAGTCTGGCCCGCTACTTCCTGCACGACGCCATGCGCGGCATCGACTACCTGCAGAGCCGCCCGGAAGTAGATGGCCGCCGCATCGGCGTGACCGGCAGCTCCGGCGGAGGCACCCAGACCTGCCTGATGATGCTCGCCGAGCCGCGCATCGCAGCCGCCGCGCCCGCTACATTCCTCATGAGCCGGGAGAGCTATCTGGCCGCTGGCGGCGCGCAGGACGCCGAGCAGATTTGGCGCGGCTTTACCGCCCACGGATTCGATCACGAAGACATCCTGATCGCCATGACGCCGCGCCCGGTGTGCGCGCTGGCGGTAACGGGCGACTTCTTCCCGATCGAGGGCACGCGCCGCACGGTGGCGCGCTGCAAACGCTTTTGGGAGATGGCCGGCAAGGAAGACGATCTAGAGTTAGTGGAAGACATCTCCACGCACGCCTACACCCCCACCCTCGCCCGCGCCGCCGCCCAATTCTTCGCCCGCCACCTGCTGGGCACGCAGCCCGATCCCGAAACGCTCACCTTCGCTCCCTTCGAGCCGAGCCGTCTCTGGTGTACGGCGTCCGGCCAGGTGCGCGCCGAATTTCCGGATGCCGCCTTCGTTCACGAGACTAATGTCGAGCGCCTGCGCGAACGGGAGCAGCAGCGCCGGGCAATACCCGATGAGGAGCGCCGGGAGCGCGCCCTACAGTGGCTGCGGGAGAAGGTCCAGAAAGATCGCCGGCCCTGCGATCTCAATCCCCGCTTCTACAGCGAGACCCGCATCGAGGAGTTAAAAGTTGCGTCCTGCCTCTGGTGGTCGCAGGAAGGCCTGTTCGGCCACGGGCGCCTGTTCCGCTCCTTTCAGCACGACGGGAAGCGCCTGCCGGTGACTCTGGCTGTCTGGGACGGGGGCACGAGCCGCCTGCACGATCATGGCAACTGGATCAGGCAAACCTGCGAAGCAGGCCGGGCCGTCCTGGTACTCGACGTCTCCGGCGTCGGGGGTCTGCGCCCCCGCTCGCTCACGCTACAGGCGCCCGAAGACTTCTATGGCGTGATCCATAAATTTTCCACCGATCTCCTCTGGCTGAACGACGACCTCGTCTCGCTGCGCACCTACGACGTGCTGCGCGCCCTGGATATGATCGGCCAGTGGCCCAATCTTAACGCAGATGACATTCGCCTTTACGCGCATGGCCGCCACGGCCTCTACGGGCAGTTGGCAGCCGCGCTTGACAACCGAATCCATCAAATAGAAGTGGTAGACGGGATGGAAAGCTTCGCGGCGTGGATCGCCTCCCGCCACTACGACACGCACGACATCTACAGCGTCATTCTGCCCGGCGCCCTTCACTACTTCGATCTTCCGGAATTAGGACCCTCCGCTGGGCTCACTTAGAGCACGCCATATTTGGCGTAGACCTCGGCCAGGAGATGGCCCTGCTCCAGTTCCTCACGGGTATGATTCTCGGCGACCGTCTTCTGGTAAGCCATCTCCAGAACCTCCCGCTCGATGGCGCGCGGAACGATAACGACCCCGTCCAGATCGCCCACGACCAGGTCCCCCGGCTCGATCCGCACCCCACTGATCTCCACCGGCATGTCGTGCGCAATGACCAGCCCTCGTCCCCGGCTGTCGACCGGCTTGTAGCCCGCTGCGTAGACCGGCAGGCCGAGCGCGCGAATGCGTCGCACGTCGCGAATCAGACCGTCGGTCACAGCGCCCCGGCCGCCCCGTTTCACGCAGGCCGTGCTCATCAGCTCGCCCCAGGGCGCATTCCGTTTTGAAGCCCCGGTCGCCATCATCACCACGTCCCCCGGCCGGATCGAATCGACCGCCCGTATCTCCCCTTCGTACGGATTGTCCGGAACGTGGTAAGCGTCGCTCCAGAGGACCGTCTTGGCCCGCCCCACCAGAGTCAAATTCTCATCGACAGGCCGAATCTCCGGTCCCAGCGCCTGCTGCATGTGGCCGAGCGCATCACAGCTATCGCTGAGGACGGCGGTATAGAGATGGGCCGCGATCCAATCGAATAGCTCTGAATCTTTCGCAGGAATCAACACATATTCTCCTTCTCGTTCCCCTTTCAAAGAAAGTACCGCATGTAGGGACGCAGCAAGCAGCGCCCCTACACACTATCTCCCCCTCTCCTTGCTAAGGAGAGGGGGCTGGGGGGTGAGGTGGGTGTGAGGGTTGCCGTCGCTCCCAGCCCTCGGCGAACAGATCGAAATGGATCGGAGTGTAGGGATGCCGGCTCGCGACCTCATGATCTAACGCGATGCCGAGGCCAGGACCCTCTGTAAGCATGATGGCGCTCTCGACCACCGCCGGACAGCCGGGGACCGCCTGCTTGACATGCGGCGGCATGAAGTCGTCGAACACCTCCATGATCTTGAGATTCGGCAGGCCGCGGGCCACATGCGCCGTCGCCGCCGTGCAAACCGGCCCCTGCGAATTGTGCGGCGCGACGAGCAGGCTGTAGGCGTCCGCCCAGGCGGCGATCTTGCGCATCTCCGTCAAGCCGCCGCAGTAGAGCACGTCGGGCTGCAGAATGTCCACGCAACGGTTCTCGATGACCGTGCGAAAGCCGTAGCGCGTGCAGAAATGCTCGCCGCCCGCGATCGGCGCCCCGACCTTATCCTTCACCTCGCGCCAGGCAAGCGGATCGTCCCACGAGCACGGCTCCTCGAACCACCCGATCTCATACGGCTCCAGCAGGCGGCAGAGGCGAATGGCTTCCACAGGCACGAATCGGCCATGCGCCTCCACGAAGATATTGACCTCCGGCCCGACCGCCTCTCGAATCGCCTCGACAATGGCGACCGACCGCTCCCGCTCCGGACGCGTCAATTCCCCCGCCCCCGCGCCGAAGGGGTCGATCTTCAACGCTTTATATCCCTGCGCGACGACCGCCTCCGCCCGCTCCGCAATCGCTTCCGGATCGCGCTCGACCGTGTACCAGCCGTTCGCGTAGCAGGGAACAGCCTCGCGATAGGTCCCGCCCAATAGCTGGTAGACCGGCACACCCAGAGCCTGGCCTTGAATGTCGTGGCAGGCGATGTCCACCGCCGAAAGTCCCGCGCAGGCGATCATGCCGCCCCGGATGAAATCGCCCGAATACATCCGCTGCCAGAGCGCTTCCGTATCGAACGGCGATGCGCCGAGAAGATACTTCTCTTTGGCCGCATGCAGGTAGGCGACGACCGCCTCCGTCCGGTTCGCCAGCGTCGCCTCTCCCAGGCCGGTGAGGCCCGCGTCCGTCTCCAGCTCGACGAAGATCAAATTTCGCCAGCCGTCGGTCATGAGCGTGGTCTTGAGATCGGTGATCTTCATGGCGCCTCCGGCTCCTTCCCTTGAAAAGGCTTCTCGCCGTCGCATAGCGTATAATGATTCCGGAGAAGGCAGCGTCTTCTCCGCTATTCCGCCGCTTTGGGGCGCGCGGATCATTGCCTCGACGCATACCCACTTCTCATTCTCAGGAGCAAAACGACCTCATGATCCCAACACGCCGCGCGCCGGCTCTCCCGGCGCTATCTTTCCTCCTGCCGGCGGCCTTTTTCCTGCTTTCTTTCGCCTCTATAGGCCGCGCGCAACGGCCCTCCAACGTGCAGAGGGTCCATACCGATCTGCCCAGGACCGAGATCCCGTTCGAGCGGCTGTTCACGCAGCCTTATCTGACCGGCTCGCCGCCCTCCGCCGTGCGCTGGGCCAAAGACAACCGCCATATCGCCTTCCTCTGGAACCCGGAGGGCCACCGCCTGCGCGACATCTATGTCCTGGAGGTCCCCGACGGCAAGCCCATCCGCCTGACCGATGCGGCCAAAATTCCGCGCATCGCCCGCCAGGATGACGAGCGCACCGAACAGGAGAAAAAGGAAGAGATCCAGTACGACGGCGGACCCGGCGCGCCGATCTGGTCGCCGGACAGCAAGACCATCCTGTTCGGCTATCACGGCGACATCTTCGAGGTCCCGGCGGAGGGCAAGGGGCCGCTGCGCCGGCGGCTGATGGCGCTGGAGGGCGTCGGCCAGCTCGACTACTCGCCCGACGGCAAGTGGATCTCCTTCGCGCGCGGCAACGTCTTCCTCCTCGACCGCCAATCCGGCGACATTCGCCAGTTGACCACCGTCACCAAAGCCAACACGTCCGTCAGCGGCTACGACTGGTCGCCGGACGGCAAGAACCTGCTCATCTCCTGGTCGGACACCAGCAGCGACAAGACCGTCATTATTCCCGATTACACCAAGGAGACTGTGGAGGCCGGCACGCGCAAGCGCGGCCTCGTGGGCCAATCGGAGAATGTGCAGAAGGTCGGGATCGTCTCCGTGTCCGGCGACGGGATCATCCAATGGGTGGAGGGCCTCTCGCCCCATTTCTACAACTACGGCGCGGACTGGTCCGAGGATGGGCAGCACGTGGCGCTGAGTGAGATGGGCGGCGACTTCAAGTCCTGGCGGCTGCGCGTCTTCGACATCAAAACGCGCCGGGCGGGCCAACTCCTGGAAGAGACGTCTACCCGCTATATGAACGATTGGCGGCCCGTGCGCTGGAGCCGCGACGGCCAGAGCCTCTACTTCGGCTCGGACCGGGACGGCTGGCGCCATATCTGGAAGATCGGCGCCAGCGGCGGCACGCCGAAGATCGTCACCGCAGGCGATTGGGATGTGGGCGGCTTCGACCGCCCGAAATACAGCGACGACATCATCTACGAGTCCACCGAGCACAGCCCGCAAGAGCTGCGCGTCTACCGGCTGGCGCCCGACGGCAAGAAGACCGAGATCACTGGACCGCTGCCCATAACGTCCCCCACGTTCGCGACCGGGGGCGGCCTGCGCGGCACGACCCTCTCCGAAGACGGCCGGCACGCCATTCTGGACGCCCAGGACCGTACCCACCCGCCGGACATCTACTACGCGGCGATAAGCGATAAGCCGGGCATCCCGAAGCGCCTGACGACCTCGGCCTTGCCGGAGTTCGCGAAGGCTCTGCTCGTAACTCCGCAGGAAGTCACCTTCACTTCCATCGACGGCAAGACGGTTCACGGTCTGCTGTGGCTGCCGCCGAAGATGGATCCCGGCAAGCGGTACGGCGCGGTACTGCACAGCATCTACGCCGACAGCGCCAAGAACGGCTGGGGCGGCCTGCTGGAATCCTACATGGCCGCCGCGCTTGATCTGGTCGTCCTGCAGGTAGATTTCCGCTCCAGTTGGGGCTATGGTGCCGACTTCGCGACCGGCTACTACCGCTCGCTCGGGCAGGTAGATGCCGACGAGGCGGTCGCCGCCGCCAATTTCCTCAAGGCGCAGCCCTACGTGGACCCGGCTCGCCTGGGAATCTGGGGCTGGAGCTACGGCGGCTTCCTCACGGAGATGGTGATGTTTACCCGGCCGGGCGCCTTCTCGACCGGCGTCGCCGTGGCCCCGGTGACCGACTGGAAGCACTACAATGAGTGGTATACCCGCCATCGCCTCGACGAGCCCAAGGACGCCGAGGAAGCCTACAAGAAAAGCTCGCCCATCAACTTCGCCAACGGGCTGCAGGGGCATCTGCTCATGATCCACGGCATGCAGGACGACAACGTGCTCTTCCAGGACACCGTGCAGATGGTCCAGAAGCTCATCGAGGCCGGCAAAGACTTCGACGTTGCCTTCTATCCCAAAGACAACCACGGCATCAGCCGCGACGATAGCCGCGTGCATGTCTTCCGCCGCATCATCAAATACCTCTACATGTGGCTCGGATAGACTCACCCTCTCAGAAAGGTCTTGTGCCCTTTCAAAGCACTTTGATTTGGCGTGCAAGAGCTTGCAGCGCCCCTACAGGATGCCTTATGCTTGCAGGCTGGAACGGCTTTAGGCAGAGGCACAAGAGAGCAATAGAATCTCCCCTCCCCTAAAATTGGGGGAGGGGACGGGGGTGGGGGCCTTAGGGGAATAGTCCTAATACCTGCAGGCTGTCTCGATGAAGGATCTCATCCAGGGCGCTCTCGGCGACGCGCGGAAGATGCGTGCCCTCGACCATACTATTGAGGGCATAGAGGCCCGTAATAGAATCCGCCGGCGTGGCAAACGGATAGTCGGAGCCGAACAGAATCTTCCCCGTGACGTGGTACTCCTGCGCCAGAATCAGACTGTTGTAGAGCTGCCAGGGACGATAATAAAGCGCCGACAGATCCAGATAGACGTTCGGATGCTTGCGGGCGGTCACCAGGGCCTCCCCTTCATAGGGATGGCCCAGGTGCGCCAGGATCATGCGCAGGTCCGGATGCCGGATGGCGACCTCATCCCAGAGCGCGGGGCGCGTGTACTTGAGCGGCGCGAGCTGGCAGAAGGTCGTCCCGGCGTGGAACAGGATCGGCAAGCCCGCCTGGGCGGCGCGCCGGTAGAGCGTGTCCAGCCGGGGATCGGTCGGATCGAAATTGGCGTACATGGGCGCCAGCTTGATCCCCCGCATTCCCAAATCTTGATGCGCCCGCTCGAAATCTTCCAGATAGTCCCGCTCCGTCGGATCCAGCGACAGGAACGGGATGATCTTGTCCGGCGCCCGCGCGGCAAAGGCGGCGATCCACTCGTTCGGGACGTAAAAGCCGGTGTGCCGCGCCTTCATCCCGAAAAGAATGCACCGGTCTACCGGCTCCATAGCGCGCATATACGCCTCGAACTCGACCGTCAGATCGAGCGGGTAGCCGCGCGCCCGGTCCGCCTCCCGGACAAACTGGTCCGAGAGATGCTCCGCAGCCCGCATGGCATGTGTATGCACATCGACGATCATTCATCTCCCCCAAAGTCCACAGCCGAGTCGAAATCCGGTCGAAAACACAAAGCCTGATGAGGCTAGAAGGCAGAGGCAAAACCCTGCTGATGCAGTCCCCTCCGGGGACTTTGTGCCTTTGTTGCCGCAGTTTTAACTGCCCGCAAACCGAAAACAGAAGGTGGGCAGCCTGCCAGGCATGTGGCCTGCATGGCGCTAAAAGGACATAATCGCAGCCGGATACGCTCCAGTGAATCGGTAACCTGCCCGCAGACTCGCTCTCAAGTTCGTAAAGAGTTCGCACCGTTTCTGAGTCGACGGGTTTTCATCTAGAGCGTTGGCGCCACGTCTGTACCTGGTGCAGGTGATAGGTGTCGTGCAGCGGTACGAGGAAAGCAAGCGCCTCCAGCGTGATGGCTCCGATCTCAGGGCGGTTTCCGGCGCGCTGCCACTGCTCGGGTGAGCGTGACCGCAAATAGGCCACCAGCCGGGCGCGTCTTTCTCGGAACAGCCCGCATTGCTCCAGCGGGTCTGTGCGGTCGTAGCCGTGCTCGATGGCAAGCTGCCCCTCGTCGTACCCTTCCAGAAGCGGCGTCTCTTCCTCGCAAATCCGGGTCATGCGGGCCAGGAAAACGTTTTCCCATTCCGCCAGGTGCGCCATGACTTCTCGGATCGTGAACCGCTCAGGGTCCGGTCGCGCGTCCGTCTCTTCGGGAGTGATTCCTTCCAGCAGGCGATCGAAGAGGTCCGGAGACGCCTCCAGAGCCGTGAACAGATACCGTTGGCTATACGGGTATTCGATGAGCATCGCTGCCTCCTGATAGTCGTTATGACGGCAAAGGCCGTGATCTGCTGCCAATCGGCATGAATCCGGCCGGGACGCTGAAAGAGATACAGCCCGATCCCAGGTGCCGCCCGAGTAGATTCTACGTTATACTTTACGTACCGAAGAGATCCAATTCTATTACGAGGCGAAGAGACAATATGGACTGCAACCGTGACCAGGAACCCTCCACGGCACTGCTGGACGAGGAGGCCCTGATCCGCTCCGAGATCGTCGCCAATGCGCGCATGAACCGTGAGCGGGGCGTCGTGGGGACCAACAGCTATGCCCGAGAACTTGGCCTTGATCCGCTGGCATTTTTCACCGAGCGTTTATCCACATGCGCCCACGTCTCCTGGCTGGATCTCTGCTGTGGGGCCGGGAACGCTCTTATCGAGTCGGCCCTCTACTTTGCCCGGCATAAATGGGATTCCCGCGTCACGCTTGTCGGAGTCGATCTGGTCGATATGTTCTCCGCCTACCCGCCCGACCTGTCCTGCTTGCGGCTGCACGCGGCCTCGATCTCGATATGGCAGCCGGACATGGACTTCGATCTCATCACCTGCGTGCATGGACTGCACTACGTCGGCGACAAGCTGGGATTGCTGCAATCGGCGGTCTCCTGGCTCAAGCTGGATGGTTTGCTCCTCTGCCATCTGGACTATGCCAACCTGCGCCTCACCCCTCCCGCCACGTTGTCCGTGCTTGGTAGGGACCTCCGGCAAGCCGGATTCGTCTACAACCGCGCCCGGCATCTGCTGCAGCGTCAGGGAAAGGCAAAAGTGGCGCTGCCGTACCGGTATCTCGGAGCGGACGATCAGGCCGGCGCCAACTATACCGGTCAGCCCGCCGTAAATTCGTTCTACTCCCATTCTTAGCGGCCACCCTACCGGAGCGCCAGATACATGGTATCGGGCGGCAGGAGGAGGCGGATTCCGCCGCTGGTATGGGAGATCGGGACCGTCTTCACGGCGTTGAAGTTGGCATCGAGCAATGTGGCTGAGGTCAGAGCCGGGTTCTTCACCGTTAACGTGGCCTGCGTAGCCACGATCTGCCAGGGATTCTTGCCTGTCTGTACGACTTCCTTTCCCGTATAGGTCGTCTTGCCGTCCTGGCTGGTCCAGGTGGCGTCTTTGTCTTCCCAGCCGGTCGGGCGGGCGATGGTGCCCACCTGCACCAGCAGCTTTTTCGACGTACGGATCGGCTGCCCATCTAACGAGACCACAAGCACCGTAGCATAGTCATTCGTTGAGCGTAGAGCGATATCGTGCAGCGCGATAGTGCCGGCCTTGCTCAAAGAACCGGTCGCGCCCTGCGCTTTCGGAGCATCCACCACGCAGAGGCCGGTCCCGTAGTTCAGCCGCATCTCCCCGGTGACGCTCTTGACCTGCTCGTTCTGCGTATCGATGTAAGGCGTTAGATCGATCACCGAGCTCTTCGCAGGATCGCCGCCGTAGACGACCTCGACCGGACCGACCAGAAAGGCGAGCGGATCGACGCCCGTCTTGACGGCGCTCCGGGGCGGCAGGTCGCCCGCATCTCGATTGGGATCGAAGCCGCCCTCCTCGGCGATCAGCGGCGAGCGGCGCTCCCACAGATCGTCGAGCGCCCGCTCTTCATGCGCCACCACTTTTCCCCGCTGAAGATAGTCCTTGCGATAGAGCAGGGCGGCGGCAGGAAACTGACCGAGCTGCATCGGCGTGGCAATATTCCACTTCCCGGTCGGCGGGTTCCACGGCAGCGGAATAAAAGGAGGCTGCCACTCCGGCACGTCGCCATCGGCGAAGAAGTACGAAATGTCCACGCCCGTCAGCGATTCGTAAGCGGCGATCAGGAACGGACCCTCGGACTGGTAAGCGGTCGGCGCGACCCACTCGGTTTCCGGAATGATAAACGGATAGCCCGCGGGCTGCTTAATATTCGTCGGAAGGGCGCGTGGGTCCAGGAGCACGCTCGCGTTCGTGAACTTATCGCCCGGCCGGATCGCCCAGCCGTTGTCCGGCCCCACGTGCTCGCCGGTAAAATACCGGTTGACGCCCATCACGTCGTCGGCGGTATAGCTGTAGCGCTCCACGTCGAACAGATGGATCGGATCGACGGGCCGCCAGTTGCCGGCGTTGATGAGCTGCCGGCAGCCCAGGTCCTCGCGCAGATAGTGGGTCATCTCGGCATTGAAGGCGCGCATCGTATCGGCAAAGAAGGCAAGCTGGTCGGCCAGCCGCTTCGCGTTGTAGCCGGTCGCCGGCTGCGTCCACCACCACGCGATGTAGATTCCGGCCCGTCCGTGCGCGAAGTCGTCGCCCTGCTTCTCCTGGAACGCGTCCGCTCCGGGCTGCTCCCCGCCCCACGCCGTGTTCGCGCGCCCCAGTGAGCCGTACTTGCGCTGCAGCCACGTGCCGAAAAGCGTCCGCAGCGCCGTCAACTGCGGCCCCTTCACATTCTGGATCGTCCAGAACAGCATGCTGTCTTCGTTCTGCAGTTGGATAATGGCGACCGCTGCCTCCTTGGCGAGCGGAATGCCCGTATACGGATTGACCGGCGCATAGAGGGCGCGCAGCCAGGCTTTATACCCCGTCTGCAGCGTCTTGTCCCAGAAGACCAGCGCCGCCGCGCTCTGGTCGGGGCCGCCCGGCACGTGCCACGAATCCTGAATCTTGACCGGGATCGCCCAGTAGGGCGAGATGGTCGTGTAGATGCCCTCCTTCTTCATCGCGGCGACCAGCCGCCAGATATGGTCCACCTCTTCCTGATTGACATCCGTGATCTGCGAGCCCGGCTTCGTCGGCGCCAGGACGGAATGGACCCGCACCATGTTCACGCCGCGCTTGGCCAGCCACCGGGCCTTGTGCGCCAGGGCATCCGCGTCGTTGGTGTTCTGGATATACTCATCGACCGCCCAGAACCGGACCGGCTGCCCATTGCCCAGCGCGAAATCCCGGCCATCCGGCGTGCGCTTCACAAATCCCGACTCCCCGGCGGTCTTCTCGTTCAGACTTCGCAGATCCAGTAAGGCGTTCGTGCCGAAGCTGTCTTTCGGCGGGTCAAACGCCCACGTACCGCCAGACTGGGCACACGCTCCATCTGAGATAGGCGGCAACAGCATTATCCAGGCCAGGCAGAAGAGCAGAATCTTCATCGCTGTATTTCTATCCTCACATCCTTTGTCGCATTGTTGTCATTCTAATCCTACGCTTTGACAGATGATTCCTCTCTGTTCCTGGCGGGTTCGTTTACGGACCGGAGGCTGATTACAACAGCCCCAGGCGTTCGGCACACGACCGGAGGATTTCTCGTTCCCAGGAGGGCCGCTCCGGCGAGCGCGGATGCGTGCGATCCGTGGCGATCCGGCCGGTCAGATGCAGGAACACAGCCGCCGAATGCTTATACGCCGGCACCGGCGGCCGGAACGCCACGTTTCCCAGAAACTGCAGCGCATCGGCCAGAGCGAGATACCCGGCATCCCCGGCTTCCCACAGATGGTCGCGCTCGGCAAACGTTTCCGGCGCAAAGGCCGCCAGGCCCAGCAGGTAGTCACTGCCGTACTCGATCATATCGAGGCCCAGGTCGTTGCCGGTAAAGACCGTAAACGCGGGCCGGACGCGGTCCCTTAAGTCCAGGCGCGCGATCTCGATCCGTCGGTCCAGGCTGGAATGCTTCATTCCCCGCAGAGCCGGAATCTGCATCAAGCCCGCCACGATCTCCTCGCTCCAGATCTCTCCATTCGGAGCGAACATCCGGCCCAGCTCGAAGGCGTACGCTTCGGGCACGTCGCAGACCGCGCGCTCATACACGGAAACGATCTGGGAGACCGGCGCGCCGTGCAGCCGGGACGTCTGAAACAGGATCGGCGTGCCGCCATGTTCGGCGATCTGGGCGATCTCGCGTCGATACAGCTCAGCAGGCTCGCCGTCCTGTCCCTCGATATACGCGCCCGCGATAAACGGCTGGCCGGCCAGCGTCTCCTGCGCGATCTGCAGCACCCGCGCCCGCTCTTCCGCCGCGAGCAGGTTCACGTAGCCGGTATCCATGTTGACCGCCGGACGCAGGCCGCACCGCGTCACCGCCTGCAGGCAGCGGGCAAACGAATCTGCGTCGATATGACCCTCTGCCGTAAACGGCAGCAGCATGGCTGCCACGCCCGAGACCTTGCGTCCGATCTGCCGCCTGGCGGCGATATGGGTCAGGTCCATCCTATCCCTCCTCCCGGCCGGCCGCGCGCTTGAGCTGGACCAGGGTCTTGCGCTCCGGCTTCGCCTTGTAGTGCTCGTCCAGCGGGTAGCATCCGGAGGGAAGGCCGTTACGGGGCGCCGTCGTGCAGTCGCTGAACGTGCGGCAGAGCTGTTTGGGGCGCGTGATCTGCCCGCTGCCGGACAGGATATCCGCCGGCAGGGTCGGATAGGCGAGCGCCATCCGGCCGATCCCAACGAGGTCCGTCCGCCCCTGCCCGACCGCCGCCTGCGCCGCCAGAGGCAGGAACTCCTGCAGGTAGGTGTAGGCCGAACCGACGAACACGAGATCGGGTAACCGGGCCTTGAGCTGCGCGACCACCGCCGCCTGCCGCGCCACCCCGACCAGCGGGTCTTCGGGCGGCTGGTAGCCATCCGAGGGCGGATACCAGGCCGGGCGCTGGATATGCGGGTTGTAGTAGGGCGATCCCGCCGTGATATTGACCAGCCGGATTCCCATTCCCTGCAGGAGCGCGAGCAGCCGGCAAGGCTCCGTCAGGTCGTAACGGTCCTCTGGATGGAAGGGATCGGCGCCGAAAGCGTAACGATACGGGCGCGGGCTGCCGGGCACGTCCTCCGGTACGCCCAGGCCGGGTCTGCCGGGCCGGCTGGTCTGCGGGTCGGGCCGGTAAGGCAGGAAGTCGAACGCCGAAAGACGGACGGCGAGGGCCAGGCCGGGCGCCTCCCGCCGAACGCCCTGGACGATCTCGGCAAGAAAGCGCGTCCGGTTCTCGAACGCGCCGCCGTAACGGCCCGGACGGTCGACCGCCGAAAGCAATTCGTGCCCTAAATAGCCGTGGCAGTGCTTGACGTCCACGAAATCGAAACCGGCCTCCCACGCAGCCTTCGCCGCCGCCACATATGCCCCAATGATGCTCTCGATCTCTGCGTCTGTCAGGATCGGAAAGTCGCCCGGCAGCCCCATTCTGCGGTCGAGGATCGGGTGGTGATAGGCGATGCGCGGCTCGGCCCGGGTCTTCTCGTTGGGACGGCAGAACCGGCCGGAATGCGTCAACTGCAGCCCCACGACCAGCCCCTCGCCGCCATAACGCGCCTCATGGGCGCGGACGAGCGTCTGGCGCAGGAGCGTCAGGCCCTCTAGGCTGTGCGCGTTGAAGCAAAGCTGGTTCGGATTGGCGCGGCCTTCGTGGCAGACGGCAAAGGCTTCGCCACCCCAGATCAGCTTGGCCCCCGACTCTCCGAAACGCCGCCACCGGCGCAACAGGTCCGGTGTCGGGCGGCCATCCGGGGTCGCGTCCCAGCCCTCCATCGGCTGGATGGCAAACCGGTTGCAGATCGTCAGCGCACCCGCCGTCATCGGCTGGCCCAGCGGTGAGCGCTCCGCAGGCAGCAGGCGGTCGTCCACAGGCATCTCCATGCCCAGCTCCGCCAGATAGCCGCGCAACGCGGCGCTGTCCGGCAGCGTATGGATCTTGCGCCAGGGGACCGGGTTTTCGGACATGAAAGCTCCTTGCTTCCTGCAATGTTAACGCGAAGCCAGATTCGCAATCGCGCCGCCATCTTCCTTTTCAGGCAGGAAGTTGCCGCTCGCTCGATGAGCTCCTCGTCCACGAGCGATTCAGATTCAGCAGACAGTATCTGCCGAACCCAGGCCAACACTTCGGGCAAGAGCTACATAGAACACAACAGAATGAATTCCTCCGCTGTGTAGCCTTCGGCGGGGTGTCCTGCGGACATCTTCGCAGATAAGCCGTGCCAAACAGAGAGCCTTTTGGCACGTGTCCGAAGGACACCCGGCGCGCAGCGCCTCACAGCGAAGGACTTCAGTCCGTCGTGCAGGCATTCCATCGGCCCGGCGCGTAGCAGCGAAGGAATTTATTCCATCGCCAACGCGAACGGAATGCATTCCATCGTGATGGCGACGGAATTCATTCTCGTACACCGAGCAACGTTGTCTTTCCCGATAAGAGGTTTGAACCCTGGCAATGCATAATCATTAGGAGTGTCGCCCCATCCCTATCGTATCTTAGCTTCCGAACAATATGTCTACCTCTGCCGAACAAGCATCGACACAGGAACGACCCGCCCCGCAGGGCGCGCGGCGCGCGTCCGGCCTGACTTGGCGGGCGCTCCTGCTCGGCCTCGTCTTCACGGCGCTCACCGACCTGTGGATCCACTGGGCGGAGCTGGTGCTCGGCGGTCGGGGCCATACCGCTCTCGCCAACACCAGCATCCCCGTCGGCGCGTTCAACGTGCTGCTCCTGGTGGTCGCCATCAACATTCTGCTCACCCGGTTCCTGCGCCGCCTTGCCTTCACCCCGGCGGAGCTGCTGGTCATCTACGCCATGCTCGCCGTCTCGACCGTTATCTCCTCCTCCGGCGGCATCCACTTCATCGTTCCCACCATCACCGCCGCCTTCCACTACGCCGACGCCAGCAACAACTGGATCGGCCAGTTCGGCAAGTATATCCCCGACTGGCTGGCCCTGAAAGACAAATCCGCCCTCTACGGCTTCTACGTCGGCCATGCGCATGTCCCCTGGAGCGTCTGGCGCGCCCAGATGCTCGCCTGGGTCGGCTTTCTGGCCCTGCTCGCCCTCGCTACCCTCTGCATCGTCGTCCTCCTGCGCCGCCAATGGATCGACCGCGAGCGCCTGGCCTTCCCCACCGTCGCCGTGCCCGTCGAGATCATCCGGGAAGGCGACGGCTTTTTCCGCAACCGGCTGCTCTGGCTCGGCTTCGCCCTCGCCTTCGCCGTGGACGTGATGAACACGATCCACCTCAACATACCGCCCGTGCCCTACCTGCCCACCCGTACCGCCGACCAGCCCGACATCGCCAACTTCCTGACCGCCCCGCCCTGGAACGCCATCGGTCCCACGCCCATCTCCTTCTATCCGTTCGTGCTGGGCATCGCCTACCTGCTCTCCGTCGAGATGACCTTCAGTTGCTGGTTCTTCTGGCTCGTCACCAAGCTGGAGCGCATCTATGGGGCGGCATCGGGCATCAGCGCCGGGGCCACCGCCGGCGGGCAGAGCGCGTGGCCGTTCCTCGGCCATCAGGGCGCCGGCGCCTTTCTCGCCCTCACCCTCGTCGGCCTCTGGCTCTCCCGCGACTATCTGCGGCAGGTATGGAGACAGGCGTTCGCGCGCAAAAAGAACGGCGGGCCGCTGCCGGACGCCGCCGAGCCGATGCCTTACCGCCTGGCCTTTATCGGCCTGGGCCTCTGCCTGGCCCTCATGGTCGCCTGGTGCATGGCGGCGGGAATGCGCGCCGCCGTGGCGCTCGTCGTGATCGTCCTGGCCTTTCTCTACATGATCGCCGCCGCCCGTATCCGCGCCGAGACCGGCAACGCCTGGCTGTTCGGTCCCGAAGTGGACGCTTACCACGTTATGACCTCCACCTTCGGCACCCTCATCTACACGCCCGCCGACCTGACCGCGCTCGCCTACGTTCGCAACGCCATCGCCAGCTTCGACCTGCGCTGCCTGACCATGCCCAACCAGTTCGACGCCTACAAAATGGCCGATACCCTCCAGGTCGAGAAGCGCCGCCTGACCGTCGCGCTCGTGGTCGCCATCCTCTTCGGCATCGCCGTCTCGTTCGCCATCGGCCTGATGATCTGGTACGGCTACGGCGCCGGCGCCCGCACGGACCAGTGGCGCACCTCCATGGGCCGCATGCCCTTCGATCAGCTCTCCGATACGCTCAAAACGCCCATCAAGCCCGACCTGTCCGGCAGCCTCGCCATCGCCTCCGGCTTTCTGGTCACCACTGCCCTCATGCTCCTGCGGACCCGCTTCACCGGCTGGTTCCTCCATCCGGTCGGCTACGCCATGGCCAACACCCCGACCATGAACCAAATCTGGCTGCCCTTCTTCCTGGCCTGGCTGGTCAAAACGCTCATCCTGCGTTACGGCGGCATGCGTCTCTACCGCCAATCGCTGCCCTTCTTCTATGGCCTCATCGTCGGCGACTTCCTGGCCGGCGGCTTAACGACTCTGGTCGGCTGCTTCACCGGTATCAATGTCTATCCCATCAACTGGTGAGCAGGATCAAGAGAGGAAAAGAGATGCATATGTTTCCGTCCGGAGGACGGTCGTTTTCAAGGCCGGGTGTTTTCAACACCCGGCGGGAAAGTACGAGCGTCCTGCGGACGCATCGAGCTATGAGATTGTGCGTCCGCAGGACGCTTGTTTTGTCCTGCCAGGGGTTTTCAACCTCTGGCAAGCGGGCAGGGTGTTTTCAACACCCGGTTAGAGAGGGCATCTTCAACCTTCGGCACATCTTGGGAATTATAGTCATGCTCCTCCTTACCACCGCCTGCTTCGCGCAAGCCCTGGAGAACACGAACATCAAAGCGAGATGGGACTTCAAATGCAAAGACTTCGTCATCGGGGCCTGGTGGGGTCCGGGCGCGACCGACGCCGAGATGAAGCTCTACAAAGACGCCGGCTTCAACGTCGTGATGATCGGCCGCTACATGCAGTTAGATGACTACGCCCACGCCGACGAAGCGGTCCGCGAGCTGGATCTGGCCAAAAAATACGACCTCGGCGTGATGTTCGACACCTACACCAAAAACGACCATCCCTGGGGCGGCAAAGCCGGCCCGACCGACTCCCATCCTCTCCACCATCCGGCCAGCCTCGTCGAGCTGCAGTGGCTCTACGACCGTTTCGGACAGCATCCCGCCCTGATCGGCTTCCTCATCGGTGACGACCAGGGCGCCGTCTCCGAGCGCTCTGCCGCTTGCACCCGGTTTCTCTATAATCAGCCCGGCCCCAGGCTCATGCCCTGGCTCTGCGGTTGGATCGCCCCCGAAAACCTGGCCACCCACAACAACCCTATCGAAGACCCACAAATCTATCCCACGCTCTACCAGGGCGATCTGCCCGCCCGGACGCTGGCTCGCCAGTACGCGGCAGCCTACGCCGGGATCAGCCGCCGGTGCCGGGATCTGGGACTGCTCTTCTGGCCCATGTTCAACACCACCCGGCCCAATGCCGAACTCTCCGCATCGAGCCGTGTCAAAAAGCACCAAAATCCGCCGGCCTACCTTCCCAGCGACTCCCTGATCCGCTTCCCGGCCTATGCCGCCCTGGCCTACGGAGCGGAGGGCATCTGGTACTTTACCTATGGCGGCGGCGCACTGGAGCGATCCGGTCCCTATACCACGGACGCCGAAGCCCGTCAGGCCCTGACGCCTCTCTATCCCGTGGCCAAACGGATCAATCATCGCATCGGCTTATGGGGGCCGCTCGTCATGGGCCGCGCCTCGACGGGCCTGTTCGGGACCGCCTTCGACGCTCGGCAGGTCCCCTGGCCGTTCCCGGAGGACACGGCAGGCCAGTTGCCGCCGGAGGCGCTCACGCCCCCAGCCCCCGGCAAGCTGATCGAGACCATGAGCGACGACCTGCTGGTGGGCATTCTGACCCGGCCGGGCGAAGCGCCGCTGGCGATGGTGGTCGATTGCCGCGCCAGTAATACTTTTGGAGACCTGCCGGAGCGCGAGGTCACGCTGCAGTTTGCGCCTGCCGTCACCGGTATCCGTATCCTGGAAGGCCGGCGCGGGCGATCCATTGCGGGCCATACCGTAAGGTTGACACTGGAGGCCGGCGGCGGCCAGATGCTCGCGCTGCAGGGAAAGAATCTGGATTCCCTCTCCTCCGAGCAGGCCATCTACGCGCCGCCACCCGTCAAAACACCCCCGGTCGGCTGGAGCGGCCTTACGCCGGACGCTCTGGCGCACATCCGGGCCGCCCGGCTGCGCATCGACGTCTTCGGCGCCGACAGCGCCCCACAGTATCAGGCCAAATTCATCGACCTCAACGGCCACACCCTCAGCCGCATCCCCAACAACGACCACGACGCCTGGAACCTGGAGACCGTCGCCTTCGCTCCCGACCAGTTCGCCTGGATCCGCAAAGAGAACGTCCTCACCGTCCGCACCGAATGTGGCGATGCCTGGAAGTTCCGCAACCTGACCCTGGCAGTCCAGTTAGCCGACGGGACCTGGGTCAAGAGCAACACGGACGCCACCGTCCACAGCGCGTCGGAGTGGGCTAACAGCGAAGGGCAGACCTGGAGCAAAGACGGCCTCGCCGGCCCCATCACTCTCGAATTAAGATGAAATGGTATCCTCGTCTTTGAGCAACTGGACTGCCTCCTCGCTGGTCAGTACGATAAACGGTAAATCCGGCAACTGGCTGAGAAAATGGCGATTCTCGGAGATGAAGTAATGAACGCCCGCAGACTCAAGATGCGCCGCTATGACGGCATCGCCTTTCTTGGCCCCACGTCGTTCCCACGGAATGACTAAATCCAGGGAAACGGGCGCGTAATCATACTGAATGGTTTTTGATCGGTTCAGGGCAAGCAAGAGACCACGCATCTCATTCGCGGTCAGATTGCGTTGTAACTCGACGAGGATTTGTAGCGGCATGTAGATTTGAAGCCGGCTCAACAGATCGAACAGGAGGGTTTCACAAGCAGGATACCGTGCCTCCTTGCGAAGGGCAAATAGGAATTCATGGGTGTCTAGCGACACCCATGAATCACGGATAGAGCTCACCTGCTACCTGTTCCCTCAAATGCCGAAGCTCTTCCAGCACTTCATCCGGCGATTGACGCCGTTTACCTTCTCGGGCAAGGCGGTCCTGGTATTGCTCGGCGACATGCTCCAATATATTCCGCACGGTCTCTTTAGCAGCTAGCCCCTCCATCACTAGGTTACTCAACAGGTCTTCTAACTGCCGTTGCTCCTGTGCGGCCTCGTGTGCTACGCGCTCGTAGACATCACCAGGTAACTTCAAGGTCACTTGAACAGGCGTATTTTTGGTGCTCATGGTAAATCTCACTCCCTTTCAAGAGTATAGCATGTCCAGCGGAACGGTTTATAACGCATCGGGGTAAGATTCCCGTATGGAGCGATCTTTCCTGCTGCATTATCGCAGGCAGGTTGCACGGGACCGTCTAAAGAAGTGGTAGGAAGCGAATGGATTTGGAAGGCGAATACGCCGCCGAGACGAAAGAAACGCGCCTCATTGCAGCGCCGCAGGCAGGGCAGCGGTTGGATGTGTTTGTGGCCGGGACACTGGAAGGCGCAACGCGCGCCGAAGCCCAGCGTCTGATCGAGATGCCTGCGGAAGCGCCGGAGGGCGTGTGGGTCAACGGGAAGCGAGAGAAGGCGAGCTATCGCGTGCGTGAAGGGGACACGGTCACGGTGACCCGCCCACAGCCCCAACCCACGCACGTAGAGGCAGAAGCCATTCCGCTTCCTATCCTTTACGAGGACGCCGATCTGATGGTCATCGACAAGCCGCGCGGCATGGTGGTCCATCCCGCTCCCGGCTCCGAGCGCGGCACGCTGGTCAATGCGGTCCTGGCGCACGCTGACGACCTATCGGGCATCGGCGGGGAGTTGCGGCCGGGCATCGTCCATCGACTGGACAAGGACACGGGCGGCCTGCTGGTCGTGGCCAAGAGCGATTTCGCCCACCACAGCCTGCAGGCGCAGATCCAGGCCCGCACGGCGGAGCGGCGGTATCTGGCGCTGGTCTGGGGCCAGCCGCAGTTCCAGAGCGCGACGGTCGATGCGCCCATCGGACGGCATCCCATCGACCGCAAGAAGATGGCCGTCATCACCGATCCACGCCACACTGCGCGCCCGGCCCAGACGGAGCTGACCGTCCAGGAGACGTTCGAGGGCGCTTTTACCCTGCTGGAGGCCCGGCTGCACACCGGGCGCACGCACCAGATTCGCGTCCACTGCACCTACATCCATCACCCCATCGTCGGCGACCCGCTCTATGGCGGCCTGCGCAAGGTCCCGGCCAACGTCTTCACCCCGGCCCGTCGCGCCGCCATCGAGCGCGCTATCGCCGCCCTGGGCGGGCAGGCCCTGCACGCCTACTCGCTCTCCTTCACCCATCCGCGCACCGGCGAGCGGCTCACTTTCACCGTTCCCCTTCCCCCTCCCATGCAGGCCCTCCTCGACCTCCTGCAAGCGCGTACCGGCTCTTAGCCTGCAGAGAATAAACCACCCGCTCGCTTCGCTCGCTAGAGCCACAGAGGACACAGAGGAAAAGCCAATGCGAGAAAAACAAAAGAGAAAAACAGAATCAGGCCGTACCTATAGTAAGCCGCTACCTCTTCCTCAGGACGAGCGAGAGCACAGAGAAAAACCCTCCCGCTATAGGGGCCATCGGCTTTTCTCCGTGCTCTCCCTTTACGGATAGTAGAGGTACAGGCTTCTCTATTTGAATTCGCCTCTTTCTTGTCTTCTTGCTTTTCTCGCATTGGCTTTTCCTCTGTGTGCTCTGTGGCTCTAGCGAGCGAAGCGAGCGGGTGGTTTATTCTCTGCAGGCTAAGAGCCGGTACGCGCTGGCTTGGGTAAGGGTGGTTTATTTTTCTTAGAAGCTCAGGGTCGGCGCCGTAATGGGCACGTCCGCCTCCTGTAGCGTCACCTGCTCCGATTTGGGCGTTACCCCGGAAGGCGACGCCGTGATGGTATACTTGCCCGGCACGACCCAGAAGAAGTACGCGCCGTTCGAGTCCGTCGTAGTGGAACCGAGGTTGTTATTATTGAGCGAGATCGACACCGGCACGCCCGACGCCGGCTTGCCGGATACGGTCACCGTGCCCGTGATCGTGTAGGGGGGCGGCGGTGTGCTGCCGCTCGGCTGGGCGATCAGCAAGTCCCCGATATTATTGGTTCCCGCCGTCAGAGGGATGGGGAGCTGGTCCGACGTGATGGTCTTCGTTAGGAAGCCCGACGCCGTCACCTGACCGATGATCTCTCCGGCGATCGTCCCCAGGCCGACGGGCATGTTGCTCAGCGTGAACGTGCCGTTGGTCGCCGTCGTGGCGGAAGATCCGGAGATCGTGACGACCGCGCCACCGACCGGCTGCGTCTGGCCGCTGACCATCGTGACCACGCGCCCGGTCACCGTCGCCGTGTAGCCCTGCGCGGACAGGTAGATGTTGCCCAGGTCATTGGCAGGGGCGTTCGCAAGCTGGATGGCGAGCGTGCGCGTCCCCAGATTATCCGCCGTATCGCTGACGACCGCCGTCGTCGCGGTAATAGGGACGCCGGCAACCTTAAACGTGCCGTCCTTATTGGTCTGCACAGTCTGCCCGCCGATGGTAACGGTGGCGACATGGGCGGGGGCGCTGGCCGTATCCACCTGGAGCACGGTCCCGGTCACGGTGGTCGTCGCGCCGCCGCCCCCGCCCCCTCCGCCCCCGCCCCCGCACCCGGTCGACGCGGCCATCAGGCCGAGAAGGCCCAGCACAGCCAATATCCACGCGCCCACGCGCCCGATCTTATTCTGAAAACCCTTTGGTAGCATTCCGTTCATTTCTCCTCTACCGCGTCAGCAGCAGCGGCACGATCTGACGCGTCTGCTCCCCGTCCGGCGTGTGCGCCGTGATGGACACCATGTACGCGCCGGACGCCAGCCAGCGTCCCTGATCGTCCTTCAGGTCCCAGGGCATCTGATTGACTCCTGCCGTGACCGCGCGCCCTGTAACGAGGTGCCGGACGACATGACCTGCCTGGAGGATCTCCACGTTCGCCTCCGCGTCAGCAGTCAACTCGTACGAGATACTCATCGACCGGATGGCCCTGCCGCCGGTGTTGAGCGGCGCCAGCACGGCCACGTTCCGAATGAACAGATGGCTGACCAGATGCGGCTCCGCTACGATCTGGAAGTGGTGGGTCAGCGCTGTGCCGGATCGGAACGTGTAGCTGGAGGTAGTGTTCATCATCTGGTGCGCGCCCGTCTCAGGATCGAGGAGGGTCAGGCGCGTGTTGCGCGGCAGGGTGGCCGTGCCGTTCCACGAGAGCGTGTAGGAGGCGTTCGGCGCCGGCACCGTAACGGTCACATCCCACTGGGACTTCGTGTTGGCGCGACGGATGTCCGCCAGGAAGTCGCCGCCGCTCCCGCCGAAGCCGGCGTCCCAGTCCGAATGGGGGAAGCGGATTCCGAGCGTCGCGTTCCCGCTGAAAGGCGGCGGGCTGGCCTCGTCCAGGGAAGGAACGAAGGAGTCCGCGCCGCGCGACGACTGGCCCAGGACCGCTGAAGTCGCGTGGCCGGCCTCATCCTGCAGCGCGAGCGGCACGCGCCAGCCGTCCGGATCGGGCGGGGTCGGGCGAGACGACGCCACGCGCGTCATCTTCCCGCGCTGTCCGCGCTTCGCCGCGCGGCTGCTCGCCGTACTATAGGTCAGCGTCACCCCTTCGGGGACCAACACGCGGATCCAGTAGCCCTGCCACGGTTGCATGGTATTCTGCGGGAAGCCTGTTTCGGTGGCGGAGGTGATGTCCACGTAGCCGGAAGACGAGGAATAGGCGAAGATGCCCTGCGCGATGATGCTATTGTTTTGCGCGGTCTTCAGATCGGGATAGAGCGTTCCCTGATCGGTAAAGGCCAGATCGGTCGTCACGTTGACCGAAGCGTTGTAAGGCGGACCGATCTGGTTCCAGCCGTAGTTGAGCGCGATGCTGACCTCCCGCTGGACATCCATGTTCTCGCCCAGCAGGTTGTTGTCGGTAACGGCCGAGGGGAAGTTGCTCCAGAAGCTGTAACCGGGCTGATAGAGCGGCATGGAGGGATAGCGCATGTACTGGTCCGGGTTTTTCGGCTGGATCTGCGTGTCTTCCCGCCACTGCGCCAGGAGCGCCGTGTCTGGCGTGATGCCCAGCTCGCCGGCCAGGTCCGGATTCAGCGGCTGCAAAGGCAGCGAGACCATCTGCGGCCCGGACGCAAAAGTGTGCGACAGCGTCACGACCTGCCCTGGCACGATCAGCTCGAAAATGGGCGAGACGTTGTACGGCGGCGTATCGTTAAAGGCCGTGTTGCGCTGGAATTTGTAGAGCTGGCCGTTCGCCGAGAAGTTCAGCAGGGTCTTGCTGAAACCGCTGGGCACTGCTCCAGAGCTGGCGGCGCCGAAGGCGCCCTGTACGACCTGCGTGGTGACCGTGCCGCCGCCCTCAAACGTAACGCCCAGGGTGCCCGTATCTGCGCCGACCACCACTCCGGAAAAATCGTTGGGATTCGACTCCGTGCCCGTCTCGTTGGCCGGGAAATAGACGCGCACGTACTCGCTGTTGATGGGAAAGTCCATCGCGATACGCATCGTGTCCGGCGAGCCGATATTCTGCAGGAAGGGAGCCACGGTTCCGAACCCGTTGGAGATGGCAACGACGCTGGTGCCGCTTTGAAAGGTGAGATGGTTGGTGAAGGTGTAATCCCAATAGATGGGATAGATCGTGCCGCTCAGGTCTTGCTCGTCTCCGGTCGGCGTCGTCTGATAGTAGACCAGGAAGACGGCCACGCCTCCGGGCGTATTCGTGGTCTGGTCCGGGAACGTCGGCTGCGGATAGGCGTAAAGCTTGGGTCCCGGCGTCACGCTCGTATCGAGGACGTACTGGTTCTGGTACCAGACGGGGAACGTCTGCATCTCCACGGTGGGAACGATCGCGGCGGCCAGACCGACCAGGAGCGGGATGTTGTTCGCCACGCTCAATCCCTGCGTCGCCAACGCATAGTAGTAGCTGGCATTGAACGCCTGGAAGAAGCTCGAATTCTCGATGTAGACCTTGAGCCAGGCCGTCGAAGACATCTGCAGCCGTGGAACCAGCATGCCCGAAAGCGTAGCCGGGTTGAACGGCTGATTGCTCTTGTTAGGCGGCAGGAAGGTGTTGTTGGCCAGCGGCGGCTCGTTCAGCAGATCGTATTCGGGCGTGAAATAGAAGCCGTTGGCCGGGTTGACCGTCTGGCCGGCGGCCGTGATCTGCGGCTGCAGTTGGCGCGCGGCGATCACCGCGACGGCGCGCGCCATGCCGATCTCCCACGCATCATAACCGATCCGGTAGGGACCATGGAACGCCTGCGCCATCACCTGCGCCATCGCCAGAAACTGCGTCTCGTAGGACGAGAACGTGGGGAAGTCGATCTCGACATTCGGCTGGCCGTTGACCTCGTTCACGATCATCATCGCTCCCAGAGGCTCGCTTACCTTGCCCAGCGTGGGATCGAGATTGAGGACGGTGACGGTTCCGCTCCAGAGCGGCGGCCCGAGGATGTTCTTTAGCTCAGTGTAAAGTGTTTGGGTCAGCGTTTCCAGCCCGCCCACGGTATTCGCGTCCCACGCCCCGGTACCGGAAGTGGGGAAGACGAATTTGAGATCGCCGCTCGGCCCCGGCGCGCGTGTGCCCCTGTCGAATGCCGGCATCGGCAGCCGCCCATTCTGCCGCACCATGACGGCAGTGCTGAAGTCGAGATGCTCATTGGGTTTGACCAGGCGATGCTGGCGCATAAAGTCCAGCTCTCGCATCAGCGCAGGCCGGCGTGACTGCAGCACGGCCTGGTACGCCTGCAGGGCGGCCTGGCGGACGGCAGCCGTGTCGCTGGCGTCCTTGACGTCGATGATCAGCGCGGACTGCGGTCCAGCGCCCACGGTGGCAAAGCGCCTGTTGACGATGTTGTGATAGCTCTGCGCCCCGGCCGCGGAGGCAGCCAGCGCGCTTAGAATAAGGATGCCAAAGACCGCCATGCGGCGGCAAAATAGACGTTTCAAGCGGAATCCCTCCTTCTAAACTGAAATCTCCCCCTCTCCCCTTCCGAAGGTACTAGGAGAGGCCAGGGCCGCAAGGCCCGACATCGTGAGGGGGTGAGGTTTCTAACCTCCGCTTAAGGTCCGCCCGCAAGGGCGGTTCTCCGCGAGGCAGGCGCAAGCGCCGCTCGCTTCGTGTGGCCGCATAGCGGCCTGCCAGACGGGTCGTTCACGGCCCGGCACTGGTTTAGCCCGAAGGTTCGACTTCGTACATTAGCACGAAGTTTTAACCCGGTGTTCTATTGCACGGTAAACGACCGGATCGGACTGATCGAAAAGTCGGTGCCGGTCGTATCGATCGCCAGCACGGCCCAATAGTAGGTGTGGCCGGACTGCAGCGCCGGTCCCTGATACACCTGCGAGGTCGTCGATGCGCCCGTCACCAGGCTGGAGCCCGGATTCGTGATGTCCTGCGGCCAGATCGGCTTCACGCCGTTCGGATCGGTGTCCGACTGGTAGCTCGGAAACTGAGCGTAGACCAGGATCTGATAGGCAGCCGCCCGTGACAGGCCGGTCCACGAGAGCGTCGGCGTAGCGGTCACCGATTGGCCGTTGGGTGGAGCGGTCAGCGAGATCGCATTGAGCGGCTCGACCGACACGGGCGGCTCGACCGGGTCCCCCTCTGTGCCGTTGGCCGGATAGCTGATGGTATCCAGGCGCGCGAGGCTGTAGTAGTAAGTCGTGTCCGGCGTCAGGATACCGTCGTTGTCCGCAAAGCGGTCGGCCAGTGGATCGAGCAGCAGAGCGATAGAGGCGAAGTGTGTGGCGTCGCCGATCGAGCGCAGCATATCGTAGCCATAGAGCGTGTTGAAGGGCGCGTAGTCCCAGAACACGTCGTTCTCGATGAGGCTGCCGGCGGGCGGGTTGCGCGTCAGGCGGCGGCGCAGCGTGATGCGCGCCGAATCGGCCGCGCGGTGGCCGAGCAGTCCGCGCCGGGCCAGAATAAGGTAGCGGATCGCGTTGAAGGCATGGTCTGTGAAGGCTCCGGCGGCGCGGGTCGGCACGGTCGGGGTCGTAATGGACTGCGCGGCCAGGTTCTGCGGCGTGGGCAGCGTGGAACCGGCGCTGGAGGCCGTCAGGGTCAGCGTGACGCTCGTCTGCTGGCCTGTCGTCACCACAGCGCTGGTATTCGCATTCACATAGCCTGCCCTGGAGGCCGTCACCGTGTAGGCCGCGCCGCCAGCCAGCGGCGGCATACGGGGGATGGTGAATTTGCCGCTCTGGTCCGTAAAGGCGACGAACGAGCTCAGCGTGGAGAAGCTCGTCGCCGTTGCAGGCGCGGCGGCAAAGACCCGCGCGTTCGGCAGCGGATGACCGCTGCTGTCCTGCGCCACTCCCGTAATCGCGCCCTGCGTCGCCGTGTTGGAAAGGACGATCTGCGCGTTGGACGTGGTCGCCTGATTGGGCTGAATCTGGACCGTGTTCTGCCCGCTCCAGTTCTGGCCGTTGATGGTCGCGCTGGCGGTGACGGTCTGCACGGTCGGGGTCTGTACCGCAGCAATGGGAAGCGCGTAGGCGCCGAACTGGGTGCTCGTCGTGGATTGGCTGCCCATCTGGACCTTCGCTCCGACGATGGGAGAGCCGTTGACGTCGGTCACCGTGCCGCCCAGAGTGTTATTGGCCCCGGAAGACGAATTATTATTGGAAGCGCCGCCCCCTCCGCAGCCGGCCAGGACGGCCGGCAGCAGGGCAGCGGCGAGAAGAAGCCAGGCAGACGGCCGTAGCGCCGTCAGGCGGCGCGCAGGCAGGCGCGTAGAGAGGCGTGGGGTATCGATGGGAATCTCCTCCTCCCGAATGGTCCTGGGGGTTGACCACGAAAGACTTCAACTACGTGTACGTCCTGCCGGCCAAAAATGTTACCGATTCGAGCCGGAGACGCCGGGGGGCAGATACATGGCAGGGGGAATGCAGCACGCTTAACCTATTATACAGCAAAAATTCGTTTTTAGGTAGCTTCCAGCACATCGCGGAGGCGCTGGCGGGCGGCGTCATCCATCTCATCAAAAGACATGGCGATCCGGTAACGCGCCGGAGCGGGAAGCGCGCTGATAAGCGGCTCCATACGCAGGATGCACCCGCGCCCGGAGACACGAGTCTCGGCATCCGGGTGAAGGTCGAAAGTCACAAGAGTGCCGACCGGCAGCCACTGCTCGCAGATCAGGCTGCAGCCGCCCAGGCTCAAATCCGCCGTCATCCCCTGCAAGGATACGGCCGCAGATGCGCGCCGGTTCGTAGCGACCTTCGAGGAAGCGGCTGGCGCGGCCGGCCGGCCCTGCTGCAGCGTGGCCGGCAGCCGTACCGGACGGCGGGGATATTTGCGGCGCTGCTCCCGACGGATCGTGCCCGGCATCAACAGCTCCCAGGACGCCACCGGATGTTCCCGAAAACGAGCGATTCGCGAACGAAAGCTGTAGAGCGCGTCCTTGCCCTTAACCTCCACGCGCACCGGACGACCGGGCGCGAAATCCTCCGGCGTCTCCACGCGAGGCGATCCCACGACCCGAAAGCGATTCTGGTCCGCCGATAGGACGCGCGTGCGACAGCGGCCGCCCGGACTGGAAAGCAAGATCTGCTGGCCGACACGGCCCAGATCGATACAGGTGGACAAAGAGACGGACGGAGGCGCCATCAACGCCGCTCGGATGCGCGTCACCAGCGTGTCCAGCCCGAACGGCTTGACAAGGACATCCGTAACGTCGAGGGAGTCCAGGTAGGCGCTTTGAGAGGGGCGGTCATCCGTGGTGGTCAGCAGGAGGACGGCGTCGGGACAGAGCGCGCGCAGCGGCGCCAGGGAGCCGCAGGAATCGCCGCCCCCCAGGCGAACATCCCATAACAGCACGTCGAAGGAATGCTCGACGGCGGCCTGCATGGCCTCTTCCCCACGCGTAACCGCGACGACGCGAAACGCGTTCTCCCGGACAAGCTTTGCCTCGAACACGCGGCAGAGATAGGTCTCGGCATCCGCGATAAGGATAGAGGGTACTGCCTGACGTGCGACCATGCCGTCACGATCCTTCGCTGAAAGAGAGATGGAAGAGCATGCGCTCAAAGGGAGAGGGAGGAGCAGGAGCAAGGTCCCGGCCCGGTAGCGCCATCGGCACGACATCGCGGTCTTTTACAGAGCAGATAGGCGCCTCAGGACGCGGATGCTGGTCTTATCTCTACCCTGCAATTTTCGTGCCAAACATGCCTGTTCGGCTTTAAAAGCTACCTTTTTTGTAAACTTAATTTTTTCTAAGATTTATTTCGGGGAGAGCGCGGACCGCACCGGGACCGGCAGCAGGTCCGGGGTGAGAACTTCCGCGTTGCGCTCCGACAGCACGACGGCCCGCTCGATCACGTTCTCCAGCTCGCGCACGTTGCCCGGCCAGGCGTAGGCCTGCAGCAGCGCCCAGGTATCCGGGTGGACCCGCGCAAGCTTGCGGACGTTTTCCTTGTTGTATTTGCCCAGGAAATCCTCCACCAGGGGCGGAATGTCCTCCGGGCGCTCTCGCAGCGGCGGCAGGAAGATAGAAATGATGTTGAGCCGGTAGTAGAGGTCGCTGCGAAATTTCTCTTCCTGGACCGCCTTTTCGAGATCTTTGTTGGTGGCCGCGATCAGGCGCACGTCCACCTTGATGGTCTTCGTGCCGCCGATCCGCTCGAACTCCCACTCCTGCAGGACGCGCAGCAGCTTGATCTGAATGGCCGGCGGGATGTCGCCGATCTCGTCCAGAAACAGGGTCCCTGTGTTCGCCAGCTCGAAGCGGCCTGGCTTGGCGGCGACCGCGCCGGTAAAGGCGTTCTTCTCGTAGCCGAACAGCTCGCTCTCCAGCAGGGTCTCCGGGAGGGCGGCGCAGGAGACGGCGATGAAGGGCTTGCCGGCGCGGGCGCTGTTGTAGTGAAGCGCCCGCGCTACCAGCTCCTTGCCGGTTCCGCTCTCGCCCCGAATAAGGATGGTCGCGCGGCTATCGGCGACCCGCTCGACGGTCTTATAGACCTCCTGCATCTTATCGCTGATGCAGTCCAGGATGCCTAGCTTGACGTTGGTTTTGAGCTGCTGCTTGAGCTCCTGGTTTTCCGCCAGGAGGGCGCGGTGCTCCAGCGCGTTCTTGAGGACGATCTGGACCTCGTCCATGTCGAACGGCTTCTGTAGATAGTGAAACGCGCCGTAGCGCATCGCCTCCACCGCCGATTTGATGGTGCCGTAGGCGGTCACGACGATGGCGGCGCACTGGGGATGGACCTGCTTGACCTGCTTGAGCACGTCGATGCCGGTCATATCCGGCATGATCAGGTCGGTGATCAAGGCGTCTACCGGATGGGCCGAGGCCAGATCCAAGGCGCGCCGGCCATTCTCCGCCGTGAGAACGGTATATCCCTGCTTGGAAAAGAAAGCTTCGAGAACGCGGCGGATATTGGGTTCGTCGTCGGCCACAAGAATGGTATAGGCTTTGGCAGGCGTTGAGTTCGGCATAATGGCTAGTTACTCGTTGCGGGTCGCCTATTGCTAGCGAGGGCAGCGCCATTCCCTGGCAACTGACAACTAGCAACTGTTTTAGTTGTCCGGAATCGGGCTGGTCAGTTGGGCGCTGATGATCGGCGTCTCCTCCTCGCCAAGATCCGTCAGATCGGAAGGCGGACTCAGAGGCAGCAGCACGGTGAAGCAGGTACCCGCTCCCACCTGGCTGGTCACCTCGACACGGCCTCCATGCTGCGCCACGATCTTCTGCACGATCGGCAGTCCCAGGCCGGTTCCTTTGGTCTTCGTGGTGACGAAGGGCCGGAAGATGCGCTCCAGCTCGTCCGGGGGAATGCCCACGCCGGTGTCGCGGAAGCGGATCTGCAACTGGCAGTCCTGCGGATCGTACTCCGTGTCGATCTGAAGCATGCCCCCTTCGGACATAGACTGCGCTGCGTTCATGACGATGTTACGCACGGCCTGGCCGAGCTGAATCGGATCGGCCAGGACTTTCGGCAGGTCGGCGGCCAGCTTCCACTCTACGAGCACCCGATGCTCGGCCAGGAAGGCAGCCAGGGACTGCACCGCGCCCATCAGGAAGCTGTTGAGGATCAGCGGGCGCGGATTGAGCGGCGTAGAGCGGGCGAAGTTCAGCATCTCGCTCGTCAGGCGGCTCAGGCCGTCCACTTCCGCCAGAATAATATCCGACCACTCGGTCGTGGTGCCCTGCGCCTCCGTCTCTCCCCGCAAAATCTGCGCCGCGCCCTTGATGGGCGAGAGCGCATTGCGGACCTCGTGAGCCATCTTGGCCGCAAGCTGGCCGATGTCGGCGAGCCGGCGCATCTTCTCCAGCTCCGCCTCCAGATGCACCTCTTGCGTGACGTCCTCGAAAATCAGCACCACGCCCGCCCGCTCCTGATTATGGTCCGTCAGGCGCGAGAGCATCAGGTTCAAGGTCATCGGCTCCCGCCCCTCCGGATGCAGCGTCAGCTTATGGCGGTGGACACGCTCGCCGGTCTCCAGGACCTGGGCGATCAGCGAGAGGAGGAGATTCTGCTCGGTATCCGGCAGACAGATCCGCTCGATCAGCTCCGAAAGCAGGCTGTTGCGGAAGTAGTTCGGCTGCTGGCCCAGCGTCTCTTCCGCCGCGCGATTCCAGCGCACGATCCTCCCCTGCCAGTCGGTCGAGACGATCCCCGCTCCGATAGACTGCAGTACATTTTCGGTATAAGCCTTCAGCCGGTGCAGGTTATGCAGGTTCTCCTGCATCTCTTTATAGAGCCGGGCATTCTCGATGGCGATGCCGGCCTGGTTGACGAACGCGGAGAGCAGGCTCTTCTGCTCCGGCGTGATCGCATTGCGCCGGCCCTTGTTATCGGCCACGAGCACCCCGATGCAGCGGTCTTGGCCGGTCAGGATAGGAATGGCGATAAAGGCATCCGCGCCCAGGGAGCGCGCGAAGCCGCGCAGTTGCATGTGCTGCCGCTCCTGGCCGGCAGGCACCGGATCGTGGGCGTTGAAGATAAGCGCCTCCTTGCCGCTTGCCGTGAGCCCGATAACCCCCTCCCCTTCGCGCACGGGATGGCGCAGGAGCAGGTCCGAGTAGCCGCGCCACACGCGCGGCACATACAGCGGCTTGCGCAGGTCCCGCACGAACAGGCTGCAGCGCTTGAATCCGACCACCTGGCAGACGTCGTCCGCCACGCGCCCCAGTAGCTCGTCCAGGTCGATGGTCGAGATCAGCACGCGCGACAAGGAGGAGATCTTGACCAGCTCCGCGGCGCGCTGCTTCAGGTCGGCGTAGAGCTGCACGTTGGTCAGGGCGAGCGTGGCCTGCGTGGAGAAGACCGAAAATAGCTTGAGATCGTCCTCGGTAAAGTCCGGCGCAGGGGCTCGACGCCGGATGCTCATTACCCCCAGCGCCTTCCCCTCCCGGCTCTTCATGGGCACCAGCATGGAGGAGCTGATCTCCGGACGCAGCGTCACGCCTTCCAGGCGGGGATCTTCCGAGATGCCGGTAATGAGCAAGGGCTGCTCGGTCTGTGCCACCAGGCCCGCCAGCCCTTCGCCGATCTGCTGATCCTGCTCCAGAGCATCCTCGGGCAGGCCGTGGCTGGCCCGCACGCGCAACACTTGCGCCTCCTCATCCACCAGCATCAGGGAGCAGGCCTGCGCGTCCATCAGGTGCGCCGCACGCTCGGTGATCATGGGCAGCAGGCGGGGAAGCTCGATCTGGTCGATCGCCTGGCCGATCTCATAAATGGCGCCCACTTCGCTGATGCGCTGCCGGGCCTTGATCTCGGCCTCCTCGGCCCGCTGGATCAGCCGCTCCTGGCCCAGCCGCATCGCGACCTGGGCGGTGATCGCTTCCGGCAGGCCGGGCGGCAGGGACGTCTGCGGCGGCAGGGCATAGAGGATTCGGCCCGGTGGGGCATACCGGTCCTGCAGGGGACAGATATGGAGGCGGGCCTCCTCGGCTCCGGCCTCCTGAAAGAGGTTCTTCTCTCCGTAAGCTTGCAGCCGGGTCGCCGTGCCGGAGACGACTTCGAGCGCCAGGGCACGCAGCCCGTAATGCGCCTTCAGGCAGGCGTACAACGCTCCCAGAGCTTTCCCGCTCGTGCTCGCAGCCGCGACCATCTGCGTTGCCTGCAGCAGGATCGCCGCGTCTGCCACCGGCGGTTCACGGCCCGGGGCCGAGGCGCTATCGGGCAATTGGGGCGGGCTTTGCTTTGTGATTTCCATGGCGATTCACCCGGCGCAGAAACCCTCTAAAGAGAGCCAGACGCTCTCCCAGCGGCAAGCAGCCTTCCGTAGAAGGCAGTCTTAATAGTAGCATATTCCATATCGGCAGGCAACCGCTAAGAGAAAAGATGGCAGGGCTATCGCATTTGGAATTTTCCGCCCGCCAGGGCGGTTGGCCGAATTCCTTAAGTTCCCCTCTGCTTACGAAGGAGAGGGGAGGGGTGCGGGGCCGTTACCCCGCACCGATGGCGATTGGACAGGGGTGGGGTCCGGGTCGTTCACGGCCCGGCCAAAACCAAGGACATGGAAACAGGCATAGAAGTCAAATGCGATGGCTGCTGGAAAAGATGGAAGGGAAAGATCAAAGGGAAAAGAAGGGAAGCGGAAGAGACGGTTTTTTCTTTTCCCTTTTCCCTTCCATCTTTTCCCTGCTCTTTCGCTTGACAAAGCGCCCGGTTTGCTCCTATAATGCCTCCATCTGAGCTTATAAGGAGCCGCGCGATCGTGCGTAAGGGCTTCGAGGAGAGCGTGCGTACATGGCTGGTGTGCTTCTGAAAAATCTGACCAAGCGCTTCAATAAAGTAACGGCAGTGGACGATGTGACCCTGGAGATTCGGGATAAGGAGTTCATGGTCCTCGTCGGTCCTTCCGGGTGTGGCAAGACCACGGCGCTACGCTGCATCGCCGGGCTGGAAGAGGCCAGCAGCGGCGAGATCTATATCGGGGACCGGCTGGTCAATGATGTCTCGCCCAAAGACCGCGACATCGCCATGGTGTTCCAGAACTATGCCCTCTATCCCCACATGTCCGTCTATGATAATATGAGCTTCGGCCTGCGCCTGAAGCGGACGCCGACGGGCGGCGTATGGCCCCTCAACTCGCGGCGCACGTTCTCCCGCACGGAGATCGACCGGCGCGTGCAGGAGGCGGCGGAGATGCTGGGCCTCAAACAGCTCTTGCTGCGCAAGCCCAAGGAGCTTTCCGGCGGCCAGCGCCAGCGCGTGGCGCTCGGACGCGCCATTGTCCGCGAGCCGCAGGTCTTCCTGATGGACGAGCCGCTCTCCAACCTGGACGCCAAGCTGCGCGTGCAGACCCGCGCGGACCTCATCAAGCTGCACCGGCGCCTGGGAATCACCACCGTCTACGTGACCCACGATCAGGTCGAGGCGATGACGATGGGCGACCGCATCGCCGTGATGAGCAACGGCGTCGTCCAGCAGGTAGACCGCCCCCTGACGCTCTATAATCATCCGGCCAACCTGTTCGTGGCGGGCTTTATCGGCTCTCCGGCCATGAACTTCGTGCCCGTCCAGATCGTTCAGAAGGGCGACGAGACGATCGCCGACGCCGGCAGTTTCCAGGTCACCTTGCCGGCGCAGCAGGCGGAGCGCGTCCGCAACCACGTCGGCAAGACCTGCATCTTCGGTATCCGTCCGGAAGACATCTACGATAAGGCGCTCGGCGGGCTGGTAAAGGCGACGCCGGGCAATACGGTCAGCGTGGACGTGGATGTGATCGAGCCGCTCGGCAACGACGTGGAGATGTACCTGAAGGCGGGCGATATCTCCCTGATCGCCATGATCGACAGCGCCTCCCAGGCCAAAATCGGCGACAAGTTGGAAGTCATTTTCGACATGGACAAGTCGCATCTCTTCGACAAGGAGTCAGAGCAAGCCCTGTACTAATGAGAATTGGGGAGGAGATATTGGAGCCGCCGGCTTACGGAAATAAAGGGCTGACCGTGAAGGAAGAACCAGAGGAAGGGATCGAAAACGACATCCTTGCGGTCAAGGAGCAGCTCCGATTAGATTATGGCCTGGAAGATACGGACGCCTCGCCGCCGCCTCCCTCTGCCGAAAAGGAATTGAGCGGCCCGGATCCAGCGCGGCAAGCTCTCGAATGTAAATATGGAAGCCGCCTTGTCGAGCGCTTGCATTTTGGCAGCCTCTGCACCTGTGTTCCTAATAAAAAACTGCCCGTTTTCTCCTGGTTTAAGTACAAGGAGGGGTTTTCCCGAGCGCTGGTCGAGCGGATATTGACCGAGGAATGGCGGCTGCCGGCCGACAGTCTCGTCTTCGATCCCTTCGCCGGTTCGGGGACGACGCTGCTTACCTGCCAACAGCTTGGCTACCGCGCTTTCGGAACGGAGATCATGCCCATCTCCGTTTTTGTCTCGCGGGTCAAGCTTCAGACGGATTACGATCTCGAAGAACTGCGTTCGGCCATATCGCGGGTACTGCATGCCCCTTATATTCCTGGTAGCCGTGAGCTTCCTAAAGTCAAGATCATCTCGCTTGCCTTTCCGGCAGAGGTGCAGGATCGGCTCGTCTTTTTCCGGGATACCATCCTCAACCTGAAAGACATCTCGGAAGCGACCCGGAATTTTCTGCTCTTAGGTCTGCTCTCTATTCTGGAGCAGGTAAGCTTTACGTCCAAAGACGGGCAGTTTCTGCGGCTTGTCGAGCGTAAGATTCCCCCCGTCGAAACGGCTCTCGCCGCCCAATTTTCACAGATGCTCCTCGATCTGCAGGCAGAGACCTCGCTGTTTGGAGAGGTGGCCGCGCAGCACCCGGCAGTCATCTACCAGGCCGATGCGCGCGAGATCCCTTTCGGGCCGGGACACACGGGAACCGTGGATGCCACCATCACCTCGCCGCCTTATCTAAACCGTTACGATTATTCCAGAACTTACTCGCTCGAGCTGCTTTTGCTCTTCGCGTCTGATTTTGCGGCTCTAAAGCAGATTCGTCACAGTCTCCTTCGCTCCCATATCGAATCCCGGCCCGCGCCGACCAGTGATGTACGCCTGCCCGCCCTCAATGAGATTCAGGCGAATATCGCTCCCAAGCGGCTGAACAACCCGCGTATTCCTATCATGATAACAGGGTATTTCGAGGACATGAACCATGTCATTCAGGAGATGGCCCGCCTGATGAAACCCGGTGGGCGGGTGGCTCTAGTGGTCGCGAACGCGCGGTTTGAGGGGGAATTGACCCCGGTCGATCTGATGCTTTCCGAGCTGGCAGAGGCTGCCGGTTTCGTCACCGATTCCATCTGGATCACCCGCTACAAAGGCAACAGCAGTCAGCAGATGGGGCGCTATGGGCGCGTCCCCGTTCGCGAAAGCATCGTTTTCTGGAGAAAGCGGTGAGCGACGAGACAAGGCGCCTCTTGCTCGAAGCTCAGAAAGCAGATTATGGACTGCGCTCCACGTTCTTCTACCGTAAACTGAATGAGCTTGGCTTTACCGCCTTCAGCATGCAGATAGAAGAACTTGCGCGTGTAGGCAACGCCTACCGATGGGAGGAGCGCACCGATTGGGGAGTAAGTGAAAGCGCCTGGGAACAGATACAGAATTCCAGCATAGAGCCGATCCGCGTGTTTGCCCACCCGCTTATCTGCATGCAGAATCCCCGCCTCCTCGCCTATTATCGTAGCGTCGCCGCTATCTCCCAGAAGGGAGCCAAGCGATTGGCGCTGCCGCCTATCGAACAGTTCGAGAGAGGCTTCCGCTCTGCTCTCTCTCACGACCAGGCGGTGACTGCCTGCCGATTGTTCAACCGGCATATAAGCGCCATTATAGACAGCACACTGACATTTTCGGAGCGTGATATCGAGGCTCTTCTGCTGGCTTCCGCAGGCGCACAGATAGATGGAGCATGGCGCAATGCGATCGGCGAAGAGGGAGAAGCGGTTGTTCGCCGGCTTATCGTCAGCGGTTTCCTGAAGGAGGGCAAAATCGCTACCTTTCATAAGCGAGGGGGCGGTGTTGTCGCCGTATCCGAGATCGACGAGGCCGATATGATCGCGCATCTGACAGAGTATCAGGGTTTTACGCTGACCAATGGGACCGCGATCGTTTTTAGCAGTGAACCGGATATATCTTTATTGAGCACCGATGGAAAACTGCTGGCTGCGATGGAAATCAAGGCCGGGAAGGATCCGGCGGGCGCGCTGGAGAGACTTGGCGCTGCGCAAAAATCATTTACGCATGCGCACAAGGAAAATCCGGCTGTACACACGATCTACGTAGCCCATCCTTAGGGTTTTGCGAGAGCCTGGGCACAGCGGGCATGGAGGTGGCTGATGTATTCCCTATAGGGAATAAAAAAAGGCCAGATATATTCCCTATAGGGAATAAAAATGTGGTAAAATAATTCCATGAAAGGAATATATCATGGCACTGACCATTTACCCAAAGACTCTACGCCGACAGCAGCTAGATCGCCTACTTCTTTCCGGATCGATCAATTTACGGGATTTGCCGACCCCTAAGCGAGGATGGCTTCGTGAAATCAGAGAGGCTCTCGGTCTTTCAGCCCAGCAACTGGCAAGACGCCTCGGCGTTCTTCAATCTGCTGTCTCAAAAATGGAACAGGCAGAGGTCGAGAGGACGATTACCCTTCGACGCCTGCAGATGGCAGCCGAAGCAATGGACTGCGACTTAGTGTATTGTTTCGTTCCACGCCGCTCGCTTGATGAGATAGTCCGTGAACAGGCAGGGCGCAGGGCCGAAGAACTTTTCGAGGATATTGGGCACTCGATGGCTCTGGAAGACCAGAGATTGATCTCTATCCAGCAAAAACAGGCGATCTCTGAGCTTACGGATGAACTGGCTCGGACAACGAGCCGCGATCTGTGGAAAGAAGAATGTTCGAAATAGAATATCCGGAAGGGGCCACACCTCTTGATCCAGACAGTCTTAACGGACTGATCCCCGACCTGCTCACTCAAGCTGATCTCAATGAGTTTGAGGCGCGCAATATCGCCCAGGCGGAAACCTGGGCTAGGCGCGCTCGCGGCGACAATAAGAACATGCTCCTTCTCACCACTCTCCGGAAACTCCATCAGAAGATGTTCGATCAAACGTGGAAGTGGGCCGGTTCATTCCGTAGATACGAGACAAATATCGGGATCGCACCGGAGAAGATTGCCATTGAATTGCAACAACTATGTGACAACACACAATACCAGATCGAAAATGATCCCGAGGCGTCTTGGGACGAGTTGGCTGTTCGTTTTCACTGGAAACTGACCGCTATACATTCATTCCCGAATGGAAATGGGCGTCATGCCCGGCTGGCGACAAATATCCTATTACGACGTAATGGGCAATCTACTTTTACCTGGGGCTCGACATCATTGATAGAAGCAGGCCGCACGCGCACGGAGTATATGGCTGCCCTTCGGGAAGCCGATCAAGGCGAGATTGAACGGCTGCTCAGATTTGTGCGCACGTGAATGCAGTTTCTCTGAGGGAACACCTCCGGGCCTTCCTTAATGGCCCTTTTAATTCGCAGAAGGATATTTGCTTGCCCAGGAGGAAGACATACGGGCAAATCAAATGGCAGGCTCGGTCGTTTAGCCCCCGGCTGCCCATAATAACAAAGAAAGGTTGGAAACGCGAAATGAAAAGATTTGCCCTCCTGGTGTCGCTGCCGCTTGCGGCCTGTCTCATGGGATGCTCCAGCCCGGAGCCATCCGGAACGACCACTTCGGACACCCCAGCCACATCCTCTTCGGCAGCCCCTGCATCTCAGGATGCCTCCGATACAGTCTTTGCCGTTCCGGCAGACACAAATCCTGTTTACAAGATCGTCAAGGAAGATTTTTCGAAAGAGGGCGATGCCCGTTACTTGCGGGCGAAGATCGTCGTTCCGGCCGGGCTCAGTCGGCAACTTCTGGAGGCCAATATCCGTCACGCCGCAAAGACGCTCTACGAGAAGTACCAGCCGACCGGCATGTTCGTCTTCGCCAATAAGGAAGGAACGGACATAGAGGGCCCTTACACGGCGGGCCGCTGCGACTTCCACCCCACCACAAAGGACAAGCACGATCCGACCATTACCCTGAGCGACTGCCAGGCGGATATTGACCTGGTGGATGATTATTTCAAGTCTGGTGTCGATCCACCAAAAAGTTTGGGGAACGCGAAGTTGGATCGTCTGTTAGGGATCGATCCCGCTGCCTGGGAGAAAATCCATCGTAAGCTCTCGGAAAGCCAGCGCCGGGCCATCTACTATGAGATCGGGGAGGCAGACGACCGGGCTAGTACAGAAGCGCAGGCGCAATACTCTGACCTGACCGATGCAGACCAGAAGACCATGCTGGATCAGATCGGCAAGAAGAACCAACGGGAGGAAGACCTGACCGGAAAGTACGAGCGCCGTGTGGCGAAAAAGTACCGGCTGCGCTCTGCGGAGCTAAGCGCCATAAAAGATGAGGGGCTAAGGGGTTCGTGGCCCCTGCCGCCGTCGGATTAAGCTGAGATAGTGGGCATAACGCCTTCCAATGGTGAAGTCCTGGTGGGGTCGTCGTAAATGGCACGGCGGCCCTTCATTTGCCCTTTATGGCGAGGGCAGACCGCATGGCGCGCTAACTCTCTCGCTCATATAGCGCGCTCCTTAGATGAATCCACCTGGGCCACATCGCGCCCGCAGAAGCGGCACACACTGGCCTCGCTGCGGATCACTTCCGCACAATGCGGGCACTTCTTATAAGCCCCGGAGGCCAGCATCTCGTACTCTTGTTGGGGATAGGCCATTCGGGACGCCACAGCCTCGGTGTCTATGCGCGTCTGTTCTGCCGCTTGGGCTTTAATCTGGGCGGCGGCCCGGATGTTTTTGGTCGCCTTGTCCCCCTGGATAAATCCCATTATGACCCCAGTGATAAAGCCCACGATAAACCCGGCGACTCCTCCACCGAACCCCCAGATCGCATCCCCAATAAACGCGCCTATTATCCCGAAAACAAAGCCGAGAACGTTTGCAAGCGCCCAGCCAATCTGATCTCCCTGCTTGTTGGCCTTGCAATAGGGACAAACGGTTCCGCTAAATGGGATGTCCTTACCGCAATTTGAGCAGCGCATATCCTTTTCCTTTCGATGGGTAGTACGGTCGCCCCCTATCATAACGGATCACGGGGCCGATGTCAAGCAAGCGAACGGATGAGGTCGGTTTCCAATGGGCCGCAGGATTATTTCGGTACTTATAGACTTGACGCACCTGGACAGTAGGAAGCCCGGAGGCATCACGCTTCCGGGCTTCGTGCGGACTGAACTAGACCTCATTGGTACTCTAGGAGTAGTTGGTTTTGTGCCCGCTTGTTGGTACTCTATCGAGAA
>DASRCN010000023.1:0-60439 GCA_035653075.1 Chthonomonadaceae bacterium
GTCCTCCTTTGAGGGAGGGAGTGTGCGGGGGCAGGATCGGTTCGATCAGTGCCCAGAGTTCATCGGGAAGAAGTGGTTTTGCCATACCTGCTTCTTCCATAATCCTAACAGCAACCTAACCGGTTTTGTTAGGTGCTCTTAAAGCCGGTCTGCCGGCGAAACATCTTGCCGCCATAGTAAATGGTTCGGCCCGATTTCGAGTACGTCACACGACCGATACGCGCCTCCCCAATCAGACGCCCCGCCTTACGCTCAATATACATGATCCTGCTTTTATGTGGAACTTCTGCCTGGTGTGGCGCGCTCACCGTATTGGCATCCGCACTGCCCGGTTGCTGGCGACTTTGCACTGCATCATCCGCGTTTTTCATATCATCCTTCCTCGGCCTAACGATAAGAATGCATGCGCGATAGAATGAATTCCATCGCTGTCGCATGGCCACTCGCTCGCTTTGGTTTCGAGATAGTATTTACCCATATCCGCTGCCTTCCGGTCCGCGAATACCGAGCAAGCATAGCTCGGTTGATGGCCTCCGCTATCTCAAAATTCCAACCGGTCGGCCGAGCATGCGACAGCGATGGACTAAAGTCCTTCGCTGTGAGGCGCTAACGCGCCGGGTGTCCTTCGGACACGTTCTACTGCCTGGCTTTTCCGTCCGGCAGGACGGTTCTTGGCGAGGCAGGCGCAAGCGAGATGGCGTGTCCATGCAACTCATCCGCTCGCTACGCAGGCCCAAGGCCCTCCAGGCGGGTATTTCCATGCCCGGCACACGACACACAGTCTCAATACAAATGGCCTATAGCTGCATAGCGGTAGGTCGGCTTGCTGCGGGTAAAGACGCTATTGGATGGCGGCTCGAAAAGACCCACATTGACTACCATCTTCTCATACCACCAATCGCCTTCCCATTCGGGCGCGAAACGGCCATTATAAACGATCTGGCCCCATTCGTTCGTACCGATCTGAAGGGTTTTCTGCTTGCCGCCTCGATAGGGTGCGCCACCACACTCCATGGTATAGCGGAAAGAAGCAACGATAATGTCCTCACCATGATCTATCGTCACACAGCCGACCAGAATGGGCCTGACGCTGGGATTCTCTTCTTGGCATTCGTAAGGACAGGAAAACCCTTTGCTTTCGCGGTAGGTCAGCCGATGCAGGAGCAGAGAAACCTCGGATACCTGCACCTGTTGCAACGGGACCTTAGCGACCTCCGGAACAGCGTTCCTTTGCACCGCTCCCGGCCCACCGCGAGATTTTTTGGTCCAGAGGGTATGTATTTGCTGGATGATTACCATTTCCCCAACCGCCTATGTGCTCCCATGCTAACCGACTCTATATAGTACCGTCTATGGCATTTGGAAAGGAAGGAGCGATGGTCCGGTATCTGTACGTGGTCATGATGGTCGGGCAGATAGGGCTTTTAGGCTCGCTATGCGCCGGCATTATTCAGGCGTCTCCGAAAGAGCAGGTGCATGTCCGCATGGATACGGGCGAGGCGCAGGCCGTACTTGCGATCCTGGCCAAACGTAAAGCCCACCAGACGGTCGAAAACGCCGACTGGCAGCGCCTCTTCGCCAGCGAGGGCTACAAGCGCCTCAAAAATCGAGAGCAGGCGATGGGACGGCCGTTTACAGATGCAGAGTTTGAAGCCTTTGTCCTCTCCGACTCGCTGTTGGAGAAAGCAGATGCTCTGGCCACGACCCTTACGCGCTGGCAGCAGGTGGATGTGACGCAAGCCGCGGAGAAGTCTCTGGCCTACCTGCCGGAGCACGCGCAGATCAAAGCCCGGATCTATCCGCTCATCAAGCCCAAAACGAACAGCTTTGTTTTCCAGGATAAAATGGGCCGCGCGATCTATCTTTATCTGGACCCAGAAGTCACTCCGGAGCAGTTTGAGAACACCCTGGCGCATGAGATGCACCATATCGGCTATAGCAGTTGCTGCCCCTCCCGGCAGACCGCCAGGGAGATCGCAAAGCTGCCGCCGAATCTGCAGGCGATCCTCACCTGGCTCGGCGCGTTCGGAGAAGGCGCGGCCATGCTGGCGGCGGCGGGCGGTCCGGACATCCATCCGCATCAGGTGAGCAAGCCGGAAGATCGGGTGCGCTGGGACCGCGATATGGCGAACTTCAACACCGATCTCAAGAAAGTGGAAGCGTTTTTCCTGGACATTTTGAACGGCAAGCTGACCACAGAGGCGCAAATCCGCCAGGTGGGCTTTACCTTCTTCGGCATCCAGGGACCCTGGTACACGGTGGGATGGAAGATGGATGTTCTGATCGAGAAGACGTACGGCCGGGCGAAGCTGATCGAATGCCTCTGCGATACGCGCAAGCTGCTGCCGACCTATAATCAGGCGGCCGAAGCCTACAATCGCACGGCTTCCGAGCCGCTGGCGCTGTGGTCCGCCCCACTGGTCGACGCGCTCGACAACGCCCTGGCCCCCTCACAGCGGGTCCTTTCCACAGGCAGAACGAAAGAGTAGCTTCCGGCTTCTTGCTACGCCGTCCGCCCCTCCGGTCGTGGGCTCGTTTTTATCAGCTCAAGCCACGTCTCTATCAGAATCTCGCCGGTCATCTCGCCCATCGACGTTTGGGACACGTAATCATAGCGCGGGAAGCTATGGAAATCGACCCGGGTCAGAATATAGCCGAAAGCGTCGTTCGTGAGGCCGAAAAGAAGGTTATGGGCACCCTGCATCTTCCGCTTGATGTAGAAACCGATGTTCGGCAATGCCTCCCCTGGAATGGTTAGAATCTGGGAGTCACCCAGGTTTACCAGATTAATTCGTACCTGGATGGCGCGATCCTTACTGTGGGGATAGCGTAGCGGTGAGTTGGTCACCACGAACCACATCTCCGGGGACTGCACGGGAATCGTCACCAGGGCGCTTCGGCAGAACAGACCGGGATTCTCCTGAACCGGGGCCATTCCCACGATTCTCAGCGCCTCGTCCCCCATCGTCTGCCCAATTCGGAGGCACTCCTCCCATGTCCGGGCGTCCTCCCAGTATCCGCGCAGGGGGTCTTTCACACGGTCGAGGAGGCGGTTATCTGCCGTGACCATGCCGCCTTGGGCGCCGTTCATAAAGATCGCCATGCCGCCCGCGCGTTCTTCAATGCGGTCATACAGAGGCCCGCAGAGATCGGGGCTAAGGATACCCTGCGCGTTGCCCAGCACTTCCGGATGGATCGCGTAGTTGACGAGGGTGGCAATGGGTTTTCCCTCCAGGGAGAGGGCCTGAATCACGCCCATGCGCCGATCGTAAAGGTCCGGCGCGTAGTAGTTGTAGGCGATTTTGCCCTGCGCCTCTCCGGTGGCGATTCGGAGCCGGGCGGGACGCGCGGCGTCTATAGCCTCGTTGACGGCTTCGGCCGCCAGCACGCAGACCCGATCCATATACGCGAGATCCCCGGTGTGGCCGCCCTGGCCGTCCGGGAATGCATAGCAGTCCGGCGCGCTGTGGGTGTGCGTCGAGCCGATGATAATATTCTCGGCGACGAGGCGCGGCACGCGGGCACGAACGCGATCGGCGAGGACCGAAGGGAATCCGAGGAGATCGAGGCTAACGATGGCGATACCAATATCGCCTCGCCGAAGATAGACCGCTCTCGCGGTCAGTTCTCCCCGCTTCTCGTGGGCGGGATGCGTAGGACCCATTCCGCCGGAGACGGGCAACAGCGGGTCGGGGGTGATGATTCGCTTTCCCGCTCCGACGAGGAAAGGCGAGGCGGTGGTCGTTGCCGCCTCGCCTGGTTCCGGATGGACGACGAGCGCCGCTCCGATCGCTGCCGCCCCGTATATCCATTCTCTGCGGGTCATGGCTGCGCCAGCTTTCACTTCGTAGGGATCGGTTCGCATACTCTGCGTAGGGCCATCAAGCCGCTTCTGTGCCATTCGTTTCCTCTGGTACGGACGTAATCCTGCATCAGGGTCCGTTTCCATGCTGGTCGCCTGAATTCCTTCGGGTTCACCGAATTCAGATCAAAACGTTTGGAAGGAGTCCCGTCAGTTTTTCCATAGCGGCACGGGGGCACTGGCGCGAATTTTGGAACGATGCCGCGCAGCGCCGTTATGAGGCCCGCGTTGCAGCATTGACCACGCCAGATGTCTCGCAATGGGCGCACTGGGGATGGCACGGCGCCGGTTGACCTACTAAGGCAAGTGAGGCATCACAGAGGATAAGCACATTGCTGGAGGAAAGGAATATGGCACAATCAGACGCGCGCCAACCAAGCAGAATATACCGGGGAACAGTGGACGAGGTTTTCAGCCATCGCAGCGAAATCCCGCCCAATGCTACGGTGGAACTCAACGTTTTTGAGGACAAGCCGGAGAGCGGCGATTTCGGCGGTAAAAGCCTTGCCGATGTGATTCAGGAAATTGGCGCCATCAAGGGACTGCCGGCCGATCTGTCTACCAATCCCAAGCATATGCAAGACTTTGGCAAGACCAGGAATCGTCGGACGCTCAAACCATGATCCTCGCGGATACCAGCTTCATTGTAGGTGCCATCAGCGAGGACGATCAGTACCACCACCGTCAGTACATCCACGCCGCGCAGGCGCAGCCCGTTCACTACCGCTCTAGCAACATGCTCGTCGGTATAGAACTTAATCTCCTATCCCATACCGCTTTTGTTCTCGGAGCTTCTGTTCGAGCTTTGAGGGTGTCTTCTGGCGCAGGGCTTTGGCGAAGGCCTGGCCTTCCTCAATCGCGTGGTCGATCTCCTGGCGGTGGTCGAAGTAATATGCAAGGGCCGCGTAAACGTCGGAAAGCGTCAGATCATATTCGGTGGCGATCTCATCGGCGCTCATGCCTAAACGCTCGTGCCAGATGGCAATATCTTGCACGGCAATACGATGCCCGGCGATTCGCGGTTTCCCACCTATGATTCCTGGTGTTATCTCAATATGCCGGTCTAGTGGCTCCCCTGGCATGCTGGGCCTCTGTTTAGACTTTGATTCTGCCATAGCTAAACCATTCCCGTGAGCAAAAACATGATGACACTCTGGATCGCGACTGTCAAGCGGTCTCGATGATCTCGACGTTGGCGCGAGGGATAGTGACGGTGCGGCCGTCTTCGAGGTTGGCTTCCAGCACGCGCACCATCGTTTCCGACTCGACTTTGACCAACTCGCTGGGCAGGGCGGTCACCTTGCCGAGGATGCCAAAGTAGGGTTCGCGGATGACGCGGATAGGCGTGCCGAGCGTGAGCTGGCCCGATTCCTCGCTGTCGTCTGAGAGGGCGGCGCCGGTGGGCGCGTCGGCCAGGGGCACGATCACCTCCGGGCGGATGACGCCCGCGCGAATCTGCGTGGCGCCGTTGATGGAAGCCATCTTGCCTTCCAGCGACTTGAGCAATGCGAAGGTGCGGTCGGCCATGCGGATCGTGCCGAAGCCCTCTGTGATGACCAGCGTGAAGGATATCGGCTCGTGGCCGGTGATCGCCACGCCGATGTCGAAACCGGGCTGTTTCAGCGCGGCGGCCAGGTAGTCGATCAGCTCACGGTCCACCACCCCGCCCACGACAATGCCCAGGACGCCGACCTCAGCGGCTTTACGCAGGGCGGCGCCGGAGACGTTGGAGCCGCCCACGACGACCTTGCCACGGTGGCTCTCCGTCAGCATGGCATCGGTGAGAGGCTGGTCCGCGCCACTGACGACAATCGTGATCTCCCCGCGCCGCTCGCCACCGACCCCGAAGATGCCCTGCACCAGCGCGCCTTCGCACGCGATGGCCACACCTTCTCCGGGCAGCACCCGCGTGACCGTGCCCTGGATATAGGCGTCCTTCTCGACCGGCGTGGGCGCCTCCCGAATGCCGACGTGGCCGGTGGTAGGGGAGATCAGCTCGACGGTCCCGCCCGCGGGCGAGCGGAAGTCGCTCTTGAAGAAGCGGCCGAACAGCCCCTTCGTCTCGGCGATCACATCCCCGACGGCGACCTTATCGCCCACTTTCACGCGCAGCGCGCTCTCCAGGTCGCCCGGCTCGATGCCCATGCGCTCGGCCACTTTGACCGTCTGCATCAGGCCCGGCAGCTCCGTGCGCGCGACGACCGTGTCCGGCAGGACCGTCTGTCCTTCCTTCACCAGCACCGTTCCCTTGAGCGGCAGCCGGCGCAGCTTTTCGACTCGTGTACGGGCGCTGACCGTCAGGCCCGGCGTGTAGGCAGTCCCCATTGTGCTCCTGAAAGTTGCTAGTTTCTAGTTGCTGGATGCCAGTTCCTAGTTAGCGGTCGTCTGTTGCTGGCAGGAGCGGCATTCCAGAAGCCATTCCTTAAACTAGCAACTGACAACTAGAAACTAGCAACTCTATTTCATTGACTCAAATCCTGGCGTGTGTAGGTCTCCATCGAGCCACTGGTCATGATAAGGCAGGTGGTCGCCTTCTTCGGATCGCTGGCGTAGTGCGGGAAGGCGAGGATCTTGGCGAGCGCCTCCACGCCCTGCGCGTTGCCCTGCGGCGGAATAAGAACGTGGGCATTGCGCGGCGCGTCGGGCATCTCGATGAGCAGCGGCAGCTCGTCATCCGGGATCTGCTTCTCCGCTTCCTTGCCGTTCGGTTCCAGGTTATAGTTGCCGGCCAGATCGTTGAAGGCATAGCCGACCACGGCATCATCCCCCGGACCGTGCAGGTAGGATTCCCGACCGCCGGGCGTGCCGGGCGGCGCGGACAGGTAGCCCTCGATGCTGTCCGTCCACGTCTGCGCCGGCGGAAGGTGCCCATCGTGGTCCTGCGCGTAGAGATGCATCGCCTGATAGAGCACGCGCAGATTGTTCTTGGCGATAACGATATCGCGCTGCGACTTGAAATTGAGGAAGACACGGTAGCCGCCGAAAATCAGCCCCGCGACCACCAGCAAGCTGATCGCCAGGGAAAGGCGGCTCATCTCGCGCTGGCGGAAGCGCAGGGTCGCGCGGCGCTCCGGGCGGGCCGGCACGTCGGGGGTCGGGGTGACAGGTGTTTCTTGCGTATCCATCACGGCCATTCTAATCCTTCAGTTTCCTCTCGGTCCCCTCTCTGCTTGTGGGACAAGCAGAGCCGCCAGGCCCGTGGCGAGAGGGGGTAAGGGGCTATTTACTCCTTTACGCATTTACTTCTTTGAAAGGTTTGCGGCAGCGCGCCAGATAGTGATAGACCAGCGCGCCGGTCATTCGCTGCACCTCCAGCGAGGGGGTCAGCAGCGCGTTCAGCTCCGGGCGGGAAAAGCGGTAGAAATAGATCCCACCCCGGTGCGCCCCTTCCTTCTGCCCGAACAGCCGCGTAAACCACGAATGCTGATAAGCGGAGAGGACCACGTCGCCGCCGTCCTGCGCTACCCGCGCCATCTCCGCGACCATGCGCGCCCGGCTATCCGCCGTCGGGATATGCTCAAGCACCTGGCAGGAGACCACCTTCGGAAACAGGCCGTCGCGAAACGGCAGGGCGCAGGCATCCGCCTGGATCAGGTCCACGTTAGACGTTCCGGCGGCTTCGAGCTTGTTCTGGCAGACGCGCAGCGACTCCCAGGAGTAGTCCACCGCGACCATCGACCGGCAGCGGGCTGCGAAGATCGGGGTCATGCGACCGGTGCCGCATCCCGCCTCCAGCAGCGTGTCCTCCGGGCGCAATGCCATCTGCGCCAGCGTCAGCGGGATCTCCAGCCTTCCGAACAGCGCCAGGCCGGGCATCCGGTCGTAGTGCGCCACCTGCGCATCCCGCGCGGCCATCTCCCGGCGCTTGTGCGCGGCTTCTTCCGGGTCCAGCGTCTCGCTGCTGGCCGCCTTCTGCGCCTCCGCCTCCAGGCCGGGCGGCAGCATCCGCGCTATCCCCTGCTCGATCGGATACCGCTGTCCGCAAACTGAGCAGACCAGCGCGCCGTGTAAAATACGCCCGCCGTCCGCCTCTGTCTCCTCGACGCGCAGCGTCTCCCCTGTCCCGCACAGACAGCGCAACAGGTCTATGGTTGTCGGGCGCATGGCCCACCCCCTGTCTCACCACGGGTGGGCTTACTCCGCCACCGGCAGGTCCAGGGCGTGCAGCCACTCCTTCAGCTTGGCGATGCGGGCCTCGTCGGTGTTGGGAAGCTGCAGCGGCCGGCCACGCGCGTCGATGATAACGCCTGCCACCCCGCCCTGCACCACGCGCCGGATCTCCTTGCCCTTGCCCGCGCCCACGTCGAAACTTTTGGCCGGTGTGACTACAACCTCGGCCGTCTCCGGATCTCCATCCTGTCCGTTCTGGAAGCCCAGCGGATAGACGCGCAGGGTCCCGAATGGGATCGTCTCCGTCTTGCCGCAAATCTGCACGGTCACGCACGGCTCGCCTTCTTTGCCGGTGCCCACGGGCGCAATGCAGGTGCCCAGATAGATCAGGCAGTCGCGCTCGAAGACCTGCGTGGCCGCCTCCGGATGGACCGTCGAGAGGATGCCGAGCTGGGGCATCATGAAGATCGAGTCGACCGTCAGCAGCGTAAAGCCTTCCGGCTGATAGGCATCCATCATCATCAGGGCCGATTGCGCGCGGCGCGGCGCGTGCGAGAGCACGCCGCCGGAGCCGACGATCATGTCCAGGTGCATCATGTTGACCAGCGTCTGGCCGCTGCCGGCCTGGGCGAAGATGTTGCCGATGTTCTTCTCCAGGGTCACGCCCATCAGCCCGCGCGCCAGCGACTTGTGGTGCTCGAAGGCCAGTCGCAGGGCCTCGCGCGCCACCGCCTGCTCGATCTGCAGGTCGATCAGCCGCTGCGGAATGGTGGTCGGGCGGATCATCTTATTGCGCAGTTGGTTCCTAAGCTCCGCCTCCGAGAGCGAGAAGGGCAGCCAGCGCTTGATGTTGTCGACCTTCGCCTCCGTGAGCACGTTGCAGATCGAGTAGGACATCCCCAGGTTGGCCGAGACCGTGCGGTTGAACGTGCCCCCGAAGACCGAGAAGACGTCCGTGGTCGCCCCGCCAATATCGACCCCCAGGACGTTGATGTTGCGCTGGGCGGCGATGGTCTGCATGATCTTGCCGACCGCGTTGGGCGTGGACATGATGCCGGTGCTGGTCCAGGTGGAGAGCTTGCCGTAGCCCGGCGCCTGCTGCATGACGTGCTCCAGGAACAACTCGTGGATCGCCTCGCGGGCGGGAAGCAGGTTCTCTTTCTCCAGCGTGGGACGCAGGTTGTCCACCTGGCGCAGCGCGACCCGGTCTTCGAGCAGCGCCTTCACCTGGGCGTAGGCGTCCTTGTTGCCGGCGTAGATGATGGGCAGCTTGAGGCCGATGCCCAGGCGCGGCTTGGGATCGGCGGAGACGAGCATCTCGGCCAGCTCGACCAGATGGCTGACCGTGCCGCCGTCGGTGCCGCCGGACATGAGGATCATATCGGGGCGAAGCTGACGCAGCCTCTCAACGCGCTCGTACTCCTTGCGCCCGTCGTCCACGGCGATGGCGTCGATGATGATGGCGCCCGCGCCAAGGGCGGCGCGCTGGGCGCTCTCGGCGCTCATGGCCTTCACCACGCCCGCCACGGTCATCTGCAGGCCGCCGCCCGCGCTGGAGGTCGAGAGATACAGGTCCACGCCGTTCTTGGCGTCGCGGGCCGGCGTGCTGGGCCGTCCATCCGCTCCCAGGATATTCTTACCGCTCAGCTCCTCGACCTCGCGCACGGCGTTGACCACGCCGACGGTCACGTCGTCGAACGGCGCCTCGACGGTGGTGGGCGCTTCGCCGCGCACGACCAGCCGGTACTGGCCGTCCGGCTGCTGCTCGATCAGAATCGCTTTGGTGGTCGTGCTGCCGCAGTCGGTCGCCAGAATCGAGCGCGCGTGCGCGGCTTCTTTGAGGACTTCGTTATCACTCATGGTGTCGGGAATCGCTCTCCGCCCGTAATATTTAGTAGCTAATATCATCCGTTCGGCCCCGCCAGGAGGCGGGGCCGCGAGAAAGGAACGCCCTATTTTAGCACAACCCGGCCCGCTTTGCAAAAACGGGTTCCTGCCGGGCCACCTGCTCCTGTATCGCTGTCCCAGCGAAGGAGGCAGAAAAACAACCCCTATTCCATAACAGGCTGTAGAACTCAATTTTCATCGGGCGGCTGAAGCCGCAGCAACCAGAGCACGAAGTCGCCCTTCGGCGACTGGCTTCCAGTACAGCCTCCCCTCCCCTAGAATTCCGAAGGTTCGAGGACGGGAAGGGGGTGGGAGCCGTCCCCGGAGGGGACTTTGGGCATCCGAAGGTTCGAGCAGGGGTCCCCAGGGGCCGCAGTTTCAACTGCCCTATAAAAGAGCCCTGCTTCCATTTGGACCAGTTCAAAGTTCTGGAAGCTACCTCGCCCCCGATGCTTTTATTGTGCTACAATACTTCGTTTTGCTTCTCCTAAGTGAAACCTTTAGCCCGCGAAGGCGGGCTTTGTGTTTCAGCACGGGGTTTTGACCTCGTGGAAGAAAGGATAACGATGGCATCGCTGGCAGAAGCGCTCTATGGCCTGCCGACAGAGCGCCTGCGCGCCGTGGTCGCCTTCCGGCGTGTGGACCCCAAAAAGCTGGCTCTGATCCCGGATAAGCGCCGGCTGGCCCAACTGCTCGCCAACGAGCTGAGCCAGCCGCAATCGGTCATCGCCGCCATCATGGAATGCAGCTCCCGCGAGCTGCGCCTGCTGCAGTTGCTCCTCATGGGTGAGAGCCATCAGGTCGTGCCGTGGGAAACGGTCCTGGAGGCGGCCGGCGGGCGGGACCTGGAAGAAGCCCTGGAAGGCGTGCTGCGCTCTCTGGAGGATAAGGGACTGGCCTTCCGGCTGGCCAAAGGGGCCTACGTGCCGGAGCCGGTGCGCCAGCACGTGCCGGCTTCCCTGCCCGATCGCTATCCCCTGACCCGTTGCCTCAATCTCTACGATGTCCCCACCCTCAAGCGAATCGTCTACCAGTTGGGCCTGCACGTCGAGCGCGACGCCAAACAGGACCTCACGGAGGCGATCCGCGCTTGCCTGATCGACAACGCGCCGAGCCTGCGGTTCCAGCCTCCGCTCGACGAGGAGGAGCGCGCCGTCCTCGAATATCTGGTGCAGATGAACGGTGTGTCCTCCGCCCTGGAGGTCGCCAGCGCCGTGCTGGGCGGGCGCACGGACGACTTCTTCCGCTATGCCTGGCAGGACCGCTGGAAGCAGGGCCGGGAGCGCAACGCCGTGGACCGTCTGCTGGCGCGCGGCCTCCTGCACGTGGTCGCCCACGGCTACGGCTTCAATCTGTTCCTGGTCCTGCCCGGCGATCTGCTGCGGACGCTCGCCGGCGGGGCGGACCAGTCCTTCTGGACCGCGCCGCTGCCCTCGCCGCAGCCGCTTGCAGAGTCCCCACGCGCCACTACGCGCCACACCACGCTCCTCCGCGACGTCGTCGGGCTGCTGGCCGCCCTGGCGGCGCAGGAGGCCGTCCGCACTAACACCGGCCACATCCATAAGGCCAGCCTGAAAAACATCGCCCGCGCTCTGAGCCAGCCGGAGGAGCGCTATGCCAGCTTCCTCTACGCCCTCTGCCGGGAGGCGGAGCTGATCGCCCCGCGCGGCGAGAAGCAGGTCTACGCGCTTACCCCGCGCGGCGAAGCCTGGCTGTGCGCGGACCCGCGCACGCAGACTCGGACGCTCTATGCCGCGTGGTGCTTTGGAACGACCTGGGCCGAGATGTACGAAGACCCCCTCAAAAAAGCCGGCGACTACCGCCCGGCAGACGGGATTCTGCGCATGCGCCACGCCGTGCTAGAGCTTCTGGCCGCCAACGCTGGAGATCAGTTCCTGGAGATCGGCTCCCTGGCGGATACGCTGGCCTTCCGCTGCCCGCTGCTCTTGACGCATGGGGGCCGGATGGGCGAGGACCTTGTCCCCTCGCCGCTGGCGTTCGTGCGCGCGCTGGTCGGGGAGTGCCTGGCCTGGCTGGGATTGGTGGAACTGGGCTGGCAGGAGGCGCCCGCGCGGCCCAAACGGGAGACCGGCACGCGGCGAGGAGAGGCTGCCAAACGCGCCGTGCTGCCGGAAGCCGCCGCCTGGCGCCTGACTCCGCTCGGCGCCTGCCTGCTGGGCGTTCCGCAAGCCGAGGAGCCGGAGGAGGCGCCACGAGAGCAGTCCTTCATTTTGCAGGCCAACGCGGAGATCTTTGTGCCGCCCTATCTCGACGCGAGCACCCTCTACCGGCTGCTCACCCTCACCGATCCGCCTGCCAAAGGCGCGGCAGGCAATACCGTCTCCCTCACCCGCGAGTCGATCCGCCGCGCGCTGGACCGCGGCCAAGCGACTCAGGAAATCCTGGCATTCCTTCAGGCTCATGCGCGCACCGGCATTCCCCAAAATGTAGAGTATCTCATTCAGGAAGTAGGCGGAAAGCACGGGCACATCCGCATCGGGCGGGCGCAGATGTACCTGCAGGTGGACTCGCCCCTACTTCTCAAGGAGCTGCAGGCACGCCGGGAGCTAAAGGACTATTTCGTCCGCACGCTCGGCGATACGGTGGCGCTGCTGCGCGCGGACGATCCGGAGAAGCTGCTGCGCGAGCTGCGCAAGGCCGGTTACCTGCCCATCTCCGACGACGCCGATGCCGAGCCTGCCTTCCGGCAGGAGATGCGGCCTCTCTCTTCGGAGACCTCTTTCCGTCTTTCGACGGGCCGCCGGAGTAAAGAAAGCAAGGGCCTGGAAGGCGCCCTGAACTGGGAACGGATCGCGCAGGAGGACGGGAAGCCCTGGGGCGTCGGGACGGCGGAAGCTGGCCGCGCCGGGGAGACAGTCCGCGTTCCGATGAACGCGCTGGGTGGGCGCAAGGCGATCGAGGTCCTGATGTCCATCGCCATACTCAAGCATCGCTATGTGGAAATCTGCTTGCGGCCTCCGCGCGGCCTGAAGGCGCCCCACTACACCATCGAGCCGCGTAAGGTGGGCCAGAGGATCGTCAGTGCGGTGAACCGCGAGACCAACAGCCTGGAAGAGTTCGATATGGATCAGATCGCGTGGGCCCGGCTGCTGGACGAGCGGGCGTAAATTGATGGGGCTTATGCGTACTATATAGTAGACTATTCCCTACCTGGATCGGCTTTTTGCCCTTCGCTTCCGTCTCCCCCTCTCCTTCGTAAGGAGAGGCAAGGCCATAAGGCCCGTGGTCGATTAAGGGGGTGAGGTCGGGTAAGGTCCGAGGGGAAAATCTATCTCATTTCGGTGAACCTATTCCGAGTTCATGCGTAATGGATAACTACGAGTGAAACTTTTAACTACGCTATCCTGTCAAGAAGGCAGGCTATCTCAGTATAAACAGGCAAAAGGCGCGATGGATGGCTCCGTAAATCCGCGCGTTTTTGGTCTGTGTCGAAAATGACCCTACGGTCGATAAAGCCTTCTTGCCATAATGGGAAAGGCGGCCGGTGCGCCAGGTACTCTTACCGGGGAATTTGCCGAAGGAGCGGCCCGCGCCGATAGAGGAGAGAGACCGCCACGCAGGATAGTTAAAAAGTGTAGGGTTTGGACGTGGACAGAAGGGAGGGCAGTATGCCCGCACCGCTAAGTCAAACGCTGGAGCATCTGCGGGATCGTGGCCGCAAGCAGGGGTACCTGACGGATCAGGACCTGGCCGATGCGCTCAGCCATAATGAGGATCTGGAGCCGGAAGCGATCGAGGACCTGATCGAAGAATTTGAGGCCAGCGGCGTGGTCCTGGTGCCGCGACCGCCGATCCTGGCTGCGTCGGAATTGCATGGAGACGAGCCGGAGGATTTGGAGCCGGGTTCCGACCTGGAAGAGAGTACCCAGGCCTGGCTGCGGCGCGCGGGCCGCATGGCATTGCTGACTCACGAGCAGGAGATCGCGCTGGCGAAACGCATGGAGACCGCGCGCACCCCGGACGAGGCACGGGTAGCCAAGGACACGCTGATCCTGGCGAACCTGCGCCTGGTCGCCTCGGTGGCGCGCCGGTACCTGGGCAACGGCCTGCCGATCGAAGATCTGATGCAGGAAGGCACCATCGGCCTGATCCGCGCCGTCGAGCGGTTCAACTATCGCAAGGGCTATCGGTTCAGCACGTATGCCATCTGGTGGATCCGCCGGGCTATCAGCCGCGCCATCGCCGATCAGGCCCGCCTCATTCGCCTGCCCGTCCACGTGACCGATACGCTGGGGCGGATCAATAAGACGCGCGGCACGCTGCGCGAGCGCCTGGGCCGCATGCCTACCCGCGCCGAGCTGGCGGCGGCCATGACCATGACCGAGGAGAAGCTGACGGAGCTGCTGCGCGGCGCGGTCGATCCGCTGTCGCTGGAGACGCCGATCGGCGAGGAAGGCGATAGCCGCCTGGCCGACCTGATCCCGGCGCCCGACGCGCACAATCCGGCCATCGAGGCGACGCGAGAGGCCATTCGCACCGAGCTGATGGCGGCCATCAACGAGCTGACCGACCGCGAGCGCGACGTGATCGTGCTGCGCTACGGCCTGGACGGCGACGAGCCGCGCACGCTCGAAGAGGTCGGGCGCGCCCTGGAAGTCACCCGCGAGCGCGTGCGCCAAATCGAATCGACGGCCCTGATGAAGCTGCGCAAACGGGGTCGTACCCATCCGCTGCGGGACCTGGTCAGCTAGGACGCGCGCCAGGCTCCATACCGAAGTCGGCCGCCACGGGAATGCGTTCCCGTGGCGGCCTTTTGCTTTGTCTGCTATGCTATAATGAGAAACTATCTGAACTACTCCAGGACGAGGACGAGATTGGAAAGAAAACTAAAGCTCGGCATCCCGAAGGGCAGCCTGCAGGAGGCGACCTTCGCCCTGTTCAAGAAGGCAGGCTATGAATTCCGCATGAGCAGCGGGCGCTCCTATCATCCCAGCACCGACGATCCGGAACTGGAGCCGCTGCTCATCCGCCCGCAGGAGATCCCCCGATACATCGAGCAGGGCATCCTGGACGTCGGCCTGACCGGTAAAGACTGGATCGAGGACAATGGCTCGCGCGTGGTCGAGGTCACGGAGCTGGGCTATTCGAAAACCACGCACAATCCGATCCGCGTGGTGCTGGCCGCTCTGAACGGCTCGGATATCGCCTCCCCAAAGGACCTGGAGGGCAAGCGGGTCGCCACCGAGTACGTGCGTCTGACGGAGCGCTACCTGGCCCAGTACGGCGTGAAGGCGTCGGTCGAGTTCTCCTGGGGCGCGTGCGAGGTCAAAGTGCCGGACCTGGCCGACGCCATCGTGGTCAATACGGAGACCGGCAGCAGCCTGCGCGCCCATAATCTCAAGATCGTGGACACTTTGCTTGTCTCCACCACGCGCCTGGTCGCCAATGAGCGGGCCTGGCAGGATGGCTGGAAGCGGGCCAAGATCGAGAACATGGCGATGCTCCTGCAAGGGGCGCTCAACGCCGAGCAGATGGTCGGCCTGAAGATGAACGTCGAGCGCTCGCGTCTGGAGGCCGTGATGGCCCTGCTGCCTGCCCTCAAAACGCCCACGGTCTCCCCGCTCTCCAGCCCGGACTGGGTCGCCATCGAGATCATCGTAGCCGAGAGCACGGTGCGCGATCTACTTCCGAACCTGAAGCGAGCGGGCGCCGAAGGCATCGTCGAATATCCGCTCAACAAAGTCGTTTATTAGCCCCCTCACCTAATTACAAGGAGAGTAACGCGTGGAGATAGAGCCGCTGCAAGTCCAAATAGAGATTACCGGAGAGAAGGAGCATACAGAGAGGACGAAGAGAGTGGACACGGATCTATTGCAGACCCGGACACGCGAAAGAGAGGATTTGCTGCAGCGCGCTGTGAAGGCGCTGCAGGCGGACGCGCGGGTCGTGGCGGTCTGGCTGGCCGGCTCGCTGGGCCGGGGCACGGAGGATGCCTTGAGCGATCTGGACCTGTGGGTGGTGATCTCGGATGCCTACTACTCTTTTGTCGCCGGGCGCACGCGCGAGTTCGCCGGCAAACTCGGGGACCCTCTGCTGATCCTGGAAGCGCCGCAGAACGCGCCGCCGGGCGGCGCCTACCTGCTCGCGCTCTATCCAGGCGAGACCGGGCCGCACCAGATCGACTGGTACTGGCAGCCGCAGAGCCATGCCTGTCTTCCCTCCGATGCCCGTGTTCTCTTCGACCGCGCCGGCCTTCCAGCGCAGCAACCGCCCACCGAGAAGCAGCGCGCTCAATGTGTGACGGAGCGAATTCTCTTCTTCTGGGCGATGCTGCCCATCGCGGCCAAGAAGATCGCCCGCGGAAACGTGTTGGACGCCCTGGCGATGTCCCGCATGGTCGCAAATACCCTGTCCGAGATACAGGAACAGCTCGGCGAGGAGAATAGCCGGACCGCCCTGGAAACGGCGCCTCTTTCCGGGCAGCGAGAGCAGTTGGAACGGCTGCGGCAGATGGCGCGCCAGATGGAAGCGCTCGCGCCACAGGCAGTAGCCCTTGGCGCGCAGGTCCCGGCAGACGTGGCGCCGCAGGTCGATCGCTTCCTCGACCTCACCGAAAAAACAGACCTCACCCCCTGACGCCCTCTCTTTCGTAAGGAGAAGGGGAATGGGGGCAGGAATAGGTAGAGAAGTCACGTATGATAGCGCAGTTGACGGGGATCGTGGCGCGTAAAGAAGCCAACAGCGTCATCCTGGACGTAAACGGGGTGGGCTATCAGGTGCTGGTACCGATCACGGTGCTTTCGGCGCTGCCGGACGAAGGCGGCAAAGTCACGTTAATAACGCAACTGCTGTTGCGGGACGACAAGAGCGGCGCCATCGAGATGAGCCTCTACGGCTTCAATAACGTGACCGAGCTGCAGGCGTTCAAGCTGCTGCTCTCCGCCTCTGGAGTCGGCCCGAAGGTGGCGCTGGCGCTGCTCTCGACGCTGGATGTGCCGGACCTCGCCCGCGCGCTTTCCACCAACGACACGCGCATGCTCTCCCGGGTGCCCGGCGTCGGGCCGAAGCTGGCACAGAGGCTTTGCCTGGAGCTGGGCGACAAAATGGCGGCCTTCGCCTTCGAGCAGCGGGCGGAGCAGGCGGCAGCGGGCCGGCAGACCGCCCAGGAGAATGCGGCTTACGAGGATGTCGTCGAGGCGCTGGTCGGCCTGGGCTACAGCCGTCCGGATGCCCGCCGTGCCGCCGACCGCGTCTTCGCCAGCGCTGCCGACCGCGCCAACACCGGCGCTCTCGTCACCGCCGCCCTGACTCTGCTCACCAGCGGAAGATGAAAAGCAGTTGTCGGTTGTCAGTTTCCAGTTGTCAGAAAAACCGGTTTCAACTGGCAACTAGCAACTGACAACTGACAACTTAGCGAAGCGACTACCATGTTGATGACTCCACGCCTGCTCCTGCGTGCGTTTACGCCGGAGGATATGGATGCCGTCTATGAATACTGGTCGGATCCCGAGGTGATGCGCTACCAGCCAGGCGAGCCTCGAACGATGATCGATCAGGCGCAGAGGCGTATCCAAAATATGACCGCCGGCCGGGAAGAGGGGACGCGGCGTGGCCACTGCTTCGCCATCGTTGTGCAAGGGGAGTCGCGATTGATCGGGGAATGCCTCCTCTACGCGCACAATCCCGATTTGCATGAAGCCGGAATCGGCTACACGCTGAACCGGCGCTACTGGGGACAGGGTTATGCGACGGAGGCCGCCAGCCGGGTCGTCCAGTACGGCTTCGACGAGTTACGCTTGCATCGCATCTTCGCCGAATGCCGCCCGGAAAACCAGGCCTCAGCGCGCGTCCTGGAAAAGATCGGCATGCGGCAGGAAGGCCACCTGCGCGAAAACAAATGGATCCGAGGCCGCTGGGAAGATACCCTCCTCTTCGCGATTCTCGATCACGAGTGGCAAGCAAGGGGAAAGGGAAAAGGTTAAAGGGAAAAGTAAAAGATCGCTTTCTTTCTTTTCCCTTTTCCCTTCCATCTTTTCCCTTGCCTGGAGGCTGAAATGCAGATTGAAGCCAGGTTGGAAGCGCTCGGGCTGGTCCTTCCGCCGCCTGTCAAAGTGCCGCCCGGCGTGCGCCTGCCCTTCGCGTTCGCGCGGGTACGCGGCAGCCGAGTCTACATTGCCGGGCACGGTCCGCAGGCGCCTGATGGCGCTCTGATTGGCCCGTTCGGGAAGGTGGAGGCGCAAGTATCGGTCGAGGAAGCATACGCGGCGGCACGGCTGACCGCCCTGGCGATCCTGGGCAGCTTGCAACGTGCGCTGGGCGATCTGGACCGTGTGACTGCCTGGCTGCGCGTCTTCGGCATGGTCAACTCCTCTCCCGGCTTTACCCGCCAGCCGCAGGTCATCAACGGCTTCTCCGATCTGATTTTGGAACTGTACGGTCCGGAGGTAGGCCAGCATGCCCGCTCCGCCATCGGCGTGGCCGAGCTGCCCTTCGAAATCCCCGTCGAGATCGAGGCGGAGGTCGAGATCGATTAGGTATATGGATGCACTGGAACCCGTTTCCCTGCAAGACATCCGCGCCGCGCAGGCACGCACAGCGGGAACCGTTATTCGGACCCCTCTGCTGCGTCTGAACGTCGAGGGCGCGCCCGCCCAGATCTTTCTCAAGCTGGAGAACCTGCAGCCCATTGGCTCGTTCAAGCTGCGAGGCGCCAGCAACGCCATTCAGCAGGCAGATGCCGGGCAGCTTGCAAACGGGGTCTGGACGGCCAGCGCCGGCAACATGGCGCAGGGGGTCGCCTGGTGCGCGCGACAAAGGGGCCTGGCCTGCAGCGTCGTCGTGCCGGAGACCGCGCCCGCGACGAAGTTGACAGCCATCGAGCGGCTGGGCGCCCGGATCGTCAAAGTGCCTTTTGCCGATTGGATCGACATCTACCGCACGCGCCGCTACCCCGGCATGGACGGCTTATTTATCCATGCCTTCAGCGATCCGGCGGTGATGGCCGGCAACGGCGTCATCGGGCTGGAAATCCTGGAGGATCTGCCCGATGTAGACACGGTCCTCATCCCGTATGGCGGCGGAGGGCTTAGCTGCGGAATCGCCTCTGCTCTGCGCGCGCTCCGGCCCGACATCCGAATCTATGCCTGCGAGGTGGCGACGGCGGCGCCGCTGGCGGCGTCCTGGGCGGCGGGCCAGCCGGTGGAGGTCGCGCACACGCCGAGCTTTGTGGATGGGATCGGCGCGCCCCGCGTTTTTCCGGAGATGTTTGCGCTGGCGAGGCGTCTGCTGGACGGCTCGCAGGTGGTTTCCCTGGAAGCCGTCGCCCGCGCCATCAAGCTTCTGATCGAGCGCAGCCGGGTCGTGGCCGAAGGGGCGGGGGCCGCGCCTGTCGCCGCCGCGCTTGCGGGGATGGCAGGAAACGGCAAGGTGGCGTGCGTCGTCTCCGGCGGGAACATCGACACGGAGAAATTGAGCCGTCTTTTGACAGGCGCAGTCCCTTAACAGGAGACCACTCCAAACTCTCCCCATGTCTCTTTCTACGGGCGGCTGAAGCCGCCCTGCTAAGGCCCCCACCCCCTGCCCCTCCCCCAATTTTAGGGGAGGGGGGACTAGATTGCCCGCTTGTACCTGTGCTTAAAGCTTCTCTGGCCTATAAGCAGAGGCGGAAGCTATCGCATTAGCTCCCCCTCTCCCCATGTGGGCGATGGAGGTTAAGAGAATGGAGGGGCACAAGAGAGCAATAGAATCCGGCGGTCTACTTCGATGCCGTCGATCAAGGGCCGCGTGCCATGATGCAGGGGCGCAAGAGAGCAATAGAATCTCCCCTCCCCTAAAATTGGGGGAGGGGAAGGGGGTGGGGGCCTTAGCAGGGCGGCTTCAGCCGCCCGTAGAGAATGAGAAGGTCTTGTGTGCAACAAGCGGCCAGAAGGAAGAAAGAGACCAAAAGGCGAACCAAAGAGCACGGCCCCGCCCTCTCCGCCGAGACTGTGGCCCTAAGGGAAGACAGTGAGCCACTCTGAGGAGCAGAACGAAACACGGACGCGCCTGCGAGAACGCCTTGCCGGCGAAGCGGCGCACCTTCCGGCACAGATCCTGGAAAGCCTTCCCGATGGAGTTCTCGCCATCGATGCCCACTGGCGCTGCACCTATGCCAACCCGGCCATCGGGCGCATCCTGCCCGGCTGCAAGCATGGGCGTGACCTCCTGCTCGGCCGGGACATCTGGAAGACCTTCCCCAGCATGGTCGAAACGGGCTTCTACTCCGCCTGCCGGCAGGCAATGGCGGAGCGGACCCGCATTACCATCACGGAGTACTGCGCCTCCTGCAGCGCCTGGCTCGACGCCTCTATTCACCCCTACGAAGACGGCCTGTTTATCTACCTGCGCGACATCACGCCCCGCAAACGGGCCGAGGAGGCGCTGCAGGAACAGGCCGCCGAAATTCAGCTCCTCTACGAGGCCGGACGCCTGCTGGGCAGCACCCTCGATCCCAACCAGATTTACGATGGCCTGCGCCGGCTCATCGCCCGGCAGATGGACTGCGACAGCCTGCTCGTCTCCTCCTTCGACGCTCAGACGCAACTGATCCGCTGCGCCTATGCCTACGTGGAAGGGGAATACGTCGACGTCTCCGCCTTTCCTCCCGTTCCTCTCGCCCCTATGGGAAGGGGCATGCAGAGCGAAGTGATCCATACCGGCGAACCGCTGCTGGTGCCCGATCTGGACGAGCGCCAGAAAAAGATGACGGTCGTCTATCACATCGACTCGAAGGGAACGGTACGGGATAAGCCGCAGGAGGATAAGCCGCGCTCCCTTTCGGCGCTGCTGGTGCCCATTAAGCTGGAAGGACAGGTGCTCGGCATCGTTCAGGTGATGAGCAGCCGTCTGGATGCCTATACGGACTACCACCTGCGGATCCTGGAGGGCCTGGTGCTGCAGATGGCCGCCGCCAGCCGCAACGCTTTTCTCTATCAGCAGACGCAGGCCGAGCTGCGCGAGCGCGAGCGTGTGGAAGCGGAGCTGCGCAAGAGCCAGGAGGCGGAGCACCGATTCCAGACCCAGTTGGCAACGCTTCTTGCCGTCGGCAACGAGCTGTCCCTGGCGCCCTCCTTCGACGAGCTGTGCCGCCGCGCCGTAGAGTTGGGACGCAGCCGCCTGGGCTTCGACCGGCTGGGCATCTGGTTCCGAACGGCGGAGCCGGGTTTCGCGCAGGGCGCCTTCGGCACCGACGAGAGCGGTAACCTCCGGGATGAGCGGGGCCAGCGAATCGCCGTCGGCGATAAGTCGCCTATGGGCACCATCCTGGCGAACAAAATTCCCTCGCTCAGCGTGACCGACGGACCGCTTCGCAACCACCGGGCGGAAGTGGTCGGACAGGGCTGGCATATCCTGGCCGCGCTCTGGGACGGCGAGGAGGTGATCGGCTGCATCGACGCCGACAACCTGCTGGAGAACCGACCGCTGACCGAGGAGCAGCAGAAACTGCTCACGCTCTTCGCTTCGACGGTCGGCCACCTCTGCTCGCGCAAGCGCGCGGAAGAGGCGCTGGCGCAACATCAGACCGAGATCGAGGGGCTGAACCGGCATCTGCGCCGGGCCATGACCGAAACCCACCACCGGGTCAAGAACAACCTGCAGCTCATTGCCGCCATGATCGACATGCGCCTAATGGATGACGATCAGGTCACCCAGGAGGATTTGCGGCGGCTGGCAGCGTGCATCAACACCCTGGCGAGCGTACACGAGGTGCTGACCCAGGAGGCCGCGACCGACGGAGAAGCCCTCTTCCTCTCGTCTCGAGCCGTGCTGGAGCGGCTGCTGCCCCTGCTCAAACAGGCGGCAGCCGGTCGCTCGCTGCAGTTTCAGGTGAAAGATACGCGGCTGTCGGCCAAGCAGGGAACCTCCCTGGCGCTTATCGCCAACGAGCTGATCAGCAACGCCTTCAAATACAGCACGGGCACGGTCCAGGTTACCTTCCACGTACAGGACGGCACGGCCGAGCTGGAAGTCTGCGACGACGGCCCCGGCTTTCCGGAGGGCTTCGATCCTCATAAGACCGCCAGCACCGGCATGGACATGATCGAGAGCCTGAGCCGGCTGGATCTGGGCGGGAAAGTGCGCTTCGAGAATCGCCCGGAAGGCGGCGCCTGCGCCACACTTTCCTTTCCTCTTTCGACCTGAATGAAAACCTGCCGCCTCTTTTGCTCGTAGTAGAGAGTAAGAGAAGAGCATGTTCGGGCGTGAGACAAAAAGGGAGAAAAATCCGCCTTTTCCCCTTGCGATTCGGCGTCCGATAGAGGATACTATTAGTACGGGTAGGTACTAATAAGGGATCCAGGGGTAAGGAGAAACACGATGAATACGCCCATCTTGATGATAACGCTGCAGATTCCGGTGCGGCCGGAAACCAACGCCGACGAGATTCTCGATATCATCGGGCGGCAGTTGAACGAGGCCCTCCAACAGATCAAGCAACAGCAACTGCAAGAAGAGACCGATTTTACCCTCGGCGTGGGAGGGCCGGCAGAGGAGACCCTTGACGAACGGATGGAAGGCTACTCCGACAGCACACGCCAGGACCTGCTGGCCAAGCTGGGGTACGCCTCCGATGTATAGCCTGATCCACGATGTCAGGAAAAGCCCTTAAACGCTCCTCTGCCCGCCATAGCAGAGGAGCGTCTCGTTAAAGTTGCTCGTTACTGGTCGCTAGCTGCTAGCAAAGAGCGGCTTCTGGAAGGCCGTCCCCGCTAGCAATAGGCGAGGAATCACTAGCCACTAGCAACTAACCACTAGCAACTTAAAAAAAGCCGCTTGCCAAAAGGCGGCCATTTCGCTATAGTGTAATGGGGAAACTTTCGCTCCCCTATATCGGTCAGTTAAAGTAGAAGCCTTTCGAGGTGGATCCGAGCTGAAGATCAAATCTCCAGACGAGAGATCAGTGACGCAGGCAGGCCGACCTGCTGTCCTTCCGCCGCGCATCCGGGCCAGGAGAGCCCCTTCGGCGCGGTCGTCGCGCCCCGTGCCGCAAGCCGGGCGTCCGACGAGTAACAACCTGCGGGTGTGGTGGGTGCCGGTTTCGCCGGCACTGCCGAGGCGTCGGTCATTATGCCCGCCCGCCATCGTCGCGTCGTGTTTCCGGCAGACGCGTGAAGCCTGCCTGCGCGTAACGCGACAAGGAGCACTCTAAACGAACGCAATGAGTACGCAACACTTTAACCCACGTCTTAGCGTCCCCATCGGCGTGACCTCCGCCGCGACCGCCCTCCAACTGTCGGACTCGTCCGCAACCCGGCCGCCCCTGACCGCACACCAGCAGCGCGTCACCGATAACCTCGGCCAGTTGCTGGAAGTGCTGCCGCCGCCCATTCGCGCCCACCTGGAGCAGGCGAACGGCCAGGATGACCTCCTGGAGATCGTCATGGACCTGGGGCGTATTCCCGAAGCGCGTTACCCGGACAATGTCGTGGAACTGGGCGAAGAGCCGATCACGACCGCCGATATCGAATATGTCGTGGCCCGCGTGGGCGCCTTTGGCAAGGATAACCGCGCCGGCATCGAGCGCACGCTCCATCGTATCTCGGCCATCCGCAATCGCCAGGGCCGCATCGTCGGCCTCACCTGCCGCATCGGACGCGCCGTCTACGGAACCATCGATATCATTCAGGATGTGGTCGAGAGCGGCAAGAGCATCCTGATGCTGGGCAGGCCTGGACGCGGCAAGACCACCAAGCTGCGCGAGATGGCCCGCGTTCTCTCGGAAGAGCTGAAGAAGCGCGTCGTCATCGTGGATACCAGCAACGAGATCGCCGGAGACGGCGACATCCCGCACCCGGCCATCGGGCGGGCGCGGCGCATGCAGGTCGCCACGCCGGACGAGCAGCACAACGTGATGATCGAGGCCGTTGAGAACCACATGCCCGAAGTGATCGTCATCGACGAGATCGGCACCGAGCAGGAGGCATTCGCGGCGCGCACCATCGCCGAGCGCGGCGTCCAGCTCATCGGCACCGCCCACGGCAACAGCCTGGAAAACCTGATGATGAACCCCACGCTCTCCGACCTGGTCGGCGGCATCCACGCCGTCACCCTCTCGGACGATGAGGCCAAGCGGCGGGGCACCCAGAAGACGGTTCTGGAGCGCAAGGCGCCCCCGACTTTCGACGTGATCATCGAGATTCTGGATATGGACAAGCTGGCCATTCACATGGACGTGGAGAAGACGGTGGACCGGCTGCTGCGAGGCGGCAAGCCGCGCCCCGAAATCCGCGTTCGCAACGAAGATGGCGAGATCGAGGTCGTGCAGCGTGCCGACGAGACCGGGCCGCTGATCCGCGAGATTCCCGACCGGGACCGACAAGAGTCCGGCTCCCCCGGTTCTCGCTCCGCCGGCAACGGTCGCGGCCCCCGACCGGAGCGCATGGAGCGGATTCCCTCGCGTACCTCCGCGCCGCAGATGGGCGAGGCTGACGACGAGGAGCCGCGCTCTAACATGCGCCTGTTCAACGGCGCCGGCCCCGTCGCGGAACACGCCTCGGCCACCAAGCCGCTTCGGATCTTCCCCTATGGCGTCAGCCGCAGCCGGCTGGACCGGGCCATCGCGGAGTCGCACGTGCCGGCCTCTATCGCCAGGGACGTGACGGACGCGGACGTGGTGCTCGCCCTCAAGGCGACCTATAAGCGCGAGCCGGGCAAGATGCGGGAGGCCTCTCAGCGGCGCCTGCCGGTCTACGTGGTCAAGAGCAACACCTATGCCCAGATCGCCGGCATCATTCGCGAAATGTTCCGGCTGGGACCGGGTGAGGAGCGCGAGGAGGATATGGAGAACGCGCTGCTGGAGGCGCAGGACGCCGTCGATCAGGTGAAACGCACCCATGAGGCGGTGGAGCTGTCTCCGGCCAACTCCTACACGCGCCGGCTGCAGCACCAGCTCATCGAGCGCTACCAACTCCAGTCGGAGAGCGTGGGAGTCGAGCCGCAGCGGCGGGTCCGCATCCTGCCTCAGGGGGCATAAACCCATGGAGAAGGTCTCGCCCGGAACCGGGCTGTTCGTCACCTTCGAGGGCATCGAGGGCGCGGGCAAGACGACTCAGGTCGCCATGCTTTGCGCCGCCCTCGTTCAGGAGGGATGGAAAGTCTGTGTGACGCGGGAGCCCGGCGGCGACCCGATCGCCGAGGCGGTGCGGGACCTGGTTCTCCATGAGAGTATGTCGGCGCGGGCCGAGCTGTTGCTGTTTCTGGCGACCCGCGCCGAAAACGTCGAGCGGATCATCCGCCCCAAGCTCGACGAAGGCGCTATCGTTCTCTGCGACCGCTTCTCCGACTCGACCATGGCCTATCAGGTCGCCGCGCGCGGCCTGGACCGCGATATCGTGGGCCGGCTCAACGCCTTTGCCGCTCACGAGCTTGTTCCCGACCTCACCTTCCTGCTGGATCTTCCCCGGAAATCGGTCTGCCTCGTCAGCATGCGGGTAATCGCATGGAGGCCGAAAGTCTCGAGTTCCACCAGCGCGTCAGGGAGGGATATTTGGCCGAAGCGCAGAATCATCCCGCTAGGATCGTCATTATCGATGCGACGGCGGAGATCGACACGCTGCACGCGGCCATTTACGCCCACATCCAGCGCGCCCTCGCCCATCTTCACAGCGTAAATGCGTAAATAGGTCAATGGGTAAATGGTTTTGGCTTTTCATTTACTCATTGACCTTATAGAGGCGCCCCTCATGAAACTGGTCATCACGGTCGTCCACGACCGCGACAAAAATAAGATCACCGAAGCCTTGCTCCGCAGCGGCTTCAAGTTCACGAAGGTCGCCAGTACGGGTGGTTTCCTGCGCGAAGGCAACGTGACGCTGCTCATCGGCGTGGAGTCCAATGAGCTGGAGCGGCTCATCCAGCTCATCAGCGACAGTTGCAAGACCCGCGAGCAGTTCGTCAACGTCCTTCCCCCCGACGCGGCTCCTGTTGGGACCTTCATGCCCAGCCCGGTCAAAGTGCTCGTCGGCGGCGCCGTCTGCTTCGTCATGGACGTCGAGCGCTTCGAGCGCTTCTAAATATAAGGAGCCACACTACCCGCTTTTCTCCGGGTTTACCCATTGCGGGGACCTTCGATTTTTCGGGCGGCTGAAGCCGCAGCAACAAGAGCGCGAAGTCGCCCTTCGGCGACTGCAACTGTCAGGCTTTTTCCTCTCCCCTTAAGTCTGTAGAGGCTGGAAGGCTGAGGCAAAAGCTTACCGTAGCAGTCCGCGCAGGCGGACTTGGTGCTCTTGTTGCTGCGGCTTCAGCCGCCCGAACACGAATGATGGATGAAAAGGAGACTTTAATGCGTGCGGTATCGTCTGGATTATGCAGTCTCATCGGGATTCTGGCGGGTTTAGCGGCTCAGGCTGACGCGCCGCCGGTCTACATGCTGACCACCTATCCGCAAAGGATGGCCGACCGCTACACGGTGCGGGACGGCCTGCCCGGCAAGCGGATCACGGCGGTCGTGGTGGATGGAGACCAAGTGCGGGTGGAGACGGAAGCGGGCGCGGCGGCCTTTTCCGGAGGAAAGTGGACTGCGTTACCGGCGAGCCAGCATGTCACCACGCCGATGCCGCTATTGGTGCCGGCAAAGTTTCCGTCGGGCGAGAAAGTCCTGAGCGCCGCGGAGACGCCCGATGGCCGGCTCTGGATCGTTACAGATCAGGGGCCGCTCAAGTTGGAGGGAAACCGGCTGGTCCCACTGACACGACCCCTGCACTACCGCACGCATCAGCCCTATATCGACGCGGAGCCGACTTTCACCTGCGTCGCCGCCGATAAGCATGGGCACGTCTGGCTCGGCGCCAACGTGGGACTCTTTGCCACCGATGGCGCGGACTGGTGGAACCCGATGGATCGGCGCAACGGCCTGCCCTGGGAAGAGGTGACCTGCCTGGCCCTCGCTCCCAACGGTGACATCTGGGCCGGGACCACCAACGGAGTCTGCCGCTACACTGCAGGCGGGACCTGGGAATACTACTGGGGTCCACGTTGGCTGCCGGGGAATTCCATCAACGCCATTGCGGCGGCGCCGGACGGCTCGGCGTGGGTGGCGACCGACGGCGGCGTCGCGCATCTTTACGATCTGCCGATGACCCTGGAGAAGAAGGCGGCCCGTTATGAGGAGATCACGGCGGCCCGCCACAATCGGTATGGCTTCGTGACCGGCTGCATCCTCAAAAAGCCCGGAGACGTGAACGGCGGCGTCCTCTATGAGGCCAGCGATAACGACGGCCTGTGGACCTCCATCTACGTAGCCGCCGAATCGTTCCGCTACGCCGCCACCCACGACCTTAAAGCCCGCGCGCTGGCGAAGAAATCCATGTGGGCCATGCGCGACCTGATGAAATACACCGGCGTCCCCGGCTATCCGGCCCGCGCCATCTTCCACAAGGGCGAGGAGGTCGATGGCTACGATCCCAACGAGACGGTGCGCGTGCCGGGCGAAACGGACAAGATCTGGTACACGTCACCGGTCGATCCGAACGTGATGTGCAAGCAGGACACCTCCTCGGATGAGACCGACGGGCACTACTTTGCGTATAGCGTCTACTACGACCTGGTCGCCGACGACGCGGAGAAGGCGGCGATCCGTGAGAACGTGCGCGCCCTGACGGATAATATCCTCAACCACGATCTGACGCTCGTCGGTCCCACCGGCCGCATGACGCTCTGGGGCGTCTGGGCGCCCAAATACATGAACGACGATCCGGACCGGTGGGAAGACCGGGGCCTCAACTCTCTGGAAATCCTGGCCTACCTCAAGATCGCCGCGCATATCTGCGGCGACCCGAAGTACACGGCCAAGTACAACGAGCTGATCGAGAAGCAGCACTATCTGCTCAATACAGTCACACAGAAGGTCGAGGAGCCCTGGTACAACGTCAACTACTCCGACGACGAGATGGCATTCATGATGTACTACGCGCTGATGCAGTTGGAGCACGATCCGGATACGCGCCGGATACTGCTGCAGAGCCTGGAGCGAAGCTGGAAGTTCGCGCAGCCGGAGCACAGCCCGTTCTTCGACTTTGTCTACGGCGAAACGACCGGGCGGCCTGGCGACGTGGAAGCGGCGGTGGCGGAGCTGCAGGCATGGCCGTGGGAGCTGATCGACTGGCGTATCGACAATTCCCACCGGCTGGACATCAGCCTGCGCCAGACGCCCTGGGAAGGCGGAGTAAAGGTAGAGGCGACGACCGCCCTGCCTATGAGCGAGCGCCAGCTCATGCGCTGGAACGGCAATCCCTACGAGGTCTCCGGCGGCAGCCAGACCGGCGCCGACGAAGAGGACGGCTCGGCCTGGCTGATGCCCTACTGGCTGGGCCGCTACGCCGGCATAATAAAGGAAGCTAAGCCATAAAGTGTTTTCTAAGGAGGATCTTGCGCTGTGAATCTACTCTATCGTCTCATGGGCATTATCGCGCGGGTGAGCGAACGGCTCAGCCATACACGCGTGAACTTCGTTCCTATCAACCTGGCGGCCATCGCCGGGCTGATCTTGCTCTTCGGGATCGGACTGGTGGAGACGCGGGACGCCGTGGTTAACGGCGACAAACCGCGCACGACCACGCTCGCCGCCATTACTGCGCATCAGAATACCGAGCATAACTACATCACCGTCTCCGGCACCCTCGTCCCCAAGCTGGCGATCCAGCGGGTGAGCAAATCCGAGACGTCTGACAACGAGAACGTTCAGAATAGCTGGGTCCCTCTGGTCGATTCGGACGGCGAACACGGCGTTTTCGTCCAGTTGGAAGGCGATACCGGCGCGGAGACGCCCTACAAGACGACCGTGACAGGGATGCTGGTGCCGATTGACACCGAGATGCGGAAGAAAGTGATGGAGGAGATCGGCTCGCTCCCTAAGGGCACGAAATTCCCCATCGATCTGGACTTTATGGTCAAAGATGGCGCGCATCCGGGCGATCCGGGACTCTGGATCACCACGACCGTCCTCAGCGGCCTGGTCCTGGCGCTGGCCCTCATCACGCTAGCGCAGAAGTACGTCGTGTTTCAGAAGACGACCGCCGGCATGCCCATGGCCGTCGTCAGCAGCTCCAGCTTTGCTCCACCGGTCATCGATCCGCAGCGCGGACTGGATCTGCGCCTGACCGGGAAGCTCAGTCTTAATGAGAAGAACTCCCAGCGCTTCCTCGACGTGCCGGCCCGCATGGTGACCCTGGAGACGGGCGAGCAGGCGTTCGCCTCGAACATCGACGCCTCCAGCCGGTTCATGGGCGTCACCACGTCGAAGCGGGCCGGAATCTGGGCCAGCATCATCCAGCCGGGCAGCCTACGCGAAGCGGAGCCGGGCCGCCTCTACGTCGGTCTGGCGACACGGCCCGCCCTGCGCCTGCACTATACGGACGCAGCCACCGCCCGGCCCGAGACCGTCATCCTGAGCTGCGCCAATGAGGCCGAGCGCCAGACCCTCATCCAGGAGATCAACCGCATCGCCGGCTACGCGGTGGTCAAAGCCTGATTCGCGTGGCCTGGCGATCGAGATCAGCCTTTGAGCGCCTGGATCATCTCCCGGCACGCTTTGGCACAGGCGGCACACGACTGCGTGCAGGCCTTCATCGGCTGCATGGTGGGGTACTTGCCGCACTCCGCGCCACAGGCATCACAGGCCGCCGCGCACGCTTCACAGATCGCCGCCGTCATCGGGCCGCGCCGGGAACAGACTTTGGCAGCGGCGGCGCAGATGTCCCGACAATCGTCGGACAGGCGTTTCGTTTTGGCATGCTGCTTCTGGCCGGCCGCGATCATGGAGGCGCAATGTTTCGAGCAGGCCGCGCAGGCCGTCATACAGTCGGAGCAGGCTTTGGCGCAGTGGGCATACATGGCGTTAGTCGCCTTCTGCCCGGCAATCGCATTCCCGATGCTGCTGAGACCGGCAAGACTCGTCAGGGCTAACCCGCCGAGAAGCCGGAAAACTTCGCGACGTTGCATGATGCTCTCCTTTCGTCCGCTTCTTACAGGCTCAATGTGCCTGGCTAAAGTATGGCATATGGCGACTGTTCCTGGAGCCCTCAGGCAGTCTCTCTCGTGGATGGCAAGCCTGGAAGGGTCACATGCATTCCTGAGAGGCGTTGCTCCGCTTCCTGCACGCAGGACTGCATCCGGCTCTCCAATCCGAGGCGAAACTGCTCCAATTGTTCGTCGTTCGCATCCGACGGAATGACAAGGGGCTCGCCCAACACGAGGACTCCTTGCGTAAAGGGCCAGGGGATTTCAAAGCGGTCCCAGTTATCGAGCTGGAATCCATGCGTGATCGCCGCTCCGATCGGCAGCAAGATCACCCCGGCTTTTTTGGCTAGAAAGACCGGACCGGGCTTGGCTTTGAAAATGGGGCCGGCCGGGCCGTCGGCGGCAATTACCGATCCGGTCCCGGAGCGAAGCACATCCACAAACTTCAGGACACCCCGGGATTCGCTCTTGAACTGCGCCGCATCGAGCACCGCATATCCCAACCGCTCCACGAGGCGCAGAGTCCACCAGCGCAATATTCGCAGCGCTCGAGAATAGGACTCCTCGCGGCTATGGGAGGCATAGAGGCAGAGGTTCTCCTGGCGGAAGGTGGTCATCGGCAGCAGGCCCTGCCCATGCCAGATGACGAGCAGCGGATTATGCCCGGCGCGCTGGAGCGCCTTTAGCCGTTCCAGCCCGTAGACGCGGACATCCAGCGTGCTCTCGAATAAGAGGAAGGTATCCACGAGCAGCGTCGTCGCGAGGGCAAAGCCCCATCCGGCGATCCGCCGATAGCCAGCGGTGAGAAGGAGCCAGGGAGAAGGTCGAGGCCTGGAGGAAGACGCTGGCTTGCCTTGCACAGGGGAGACGGACGACGGCGCAGAGGCGTCTGCCGCCGGAGCGCGAGGTTCCATCACTTAGACGGAGAGGGCGGATGCACCGGCAGCCGCACGCGGAACATTGCGCCCTGATCGGGAACGCTTTCGCAGGCGATCTCCCCGCCGTGCAGGTCCACCAGATGCTTGACCAGAAATAGTCCCAGTCCGGTCCCCGGAATCTTGCGGATCTCTTCCCGCTCCATACGCTCGTATTTGCGGAACAGGCGCTGCTGGTCCGCTTTGCTCAGCCCCACACCCTCGTCGACGACCGTCAGAACGATATGCTCCGGGCCATCAGGCGCCGCCTTGAGCATCGTCCGGCCTCCCTTAGGAGAATACTTAATGGCGTTGCTGAGCAGGTTGGCGACGATATGGTTGATCTTCTCTTCGTCCGCCTCAATCGTCTCCGGGAGGTCGGGGGCGAGCTCGGCGTCGAGCGTGTGATCGCGGGTGAAGTATTTGTAGATCCGGTGCCGCCGGATTTGCTTTTCGATCAGCGGGACCAGCGCCACCGTCTTGACATGCAGCGTGAGCGGCCGGCCTGCTTCCAGACGCGAGACGTCCAGCAGCTCATGGATCATATCCAGAAGACGGTCGGCATCGGCCTCAATGGCTTCATAAAACTCATCCCGCATGGCCGGCTCGATCTGCGGGTCGGCCATCAGGGTCTGAATATAGCCGCGAATGGTGGTCAGCGGGTTGCTCAGCTCGTGGGCGACGAAGCCGACAAACTCGGATTTGAGGCGTCCGGCCTCTTCCAGGGCCAGACGCTGCGTTTCCTGGCGGTACAGCTCATCCTGCAGGCGCAGGCGGTCTTCCAGGGAGCGGCGCAGATTCTCGTAGAGGCGCGCGTTTTCGATGGCGACGGCGGCCTGATTGGCAAATGCGGACAACATCGCCAGGTGCCGGTCCGTGAACAGGCCGGACTTGACGCGGTTATCCAGATAGATGATGCCCAGCAGGCGGGTCTGGACCATCAGCGGCACGCACAGCACCGAGCGCAGATGGGAGAGCTGGACGCTCTGGCGGGCGGAGAAGCGCGGATCCTCCATCGCGTTGTGCGAGATGACCGGCTGCCGGTTGTCCAGCACGTAGTCCACCAGGGTCCGGCTGATTTCGGCACGGTTGGTCTCATCCCGTTCGGAGAGAGTGTCTTCGAGGGCGGCCTTCTCAATGTTGCGGACGGCCTCGCCCCACACGCGTCCGGTCTCGATGTCCACCAGCAGAATAAAGCCGCGCTCGGCGCCCACGAAAGTAATCACCTGCTCGATGGAGGTTTCGAGGACCTGCTTGAGGTCCAGGCTGGAGTTGAGCGTCTGTCCCAGTTGCAGCAGCGTCTGCAGATAGTCGCTGGAGTCTGTGGTGGCAGGAGTCGTCTGCGGCATACGGCTCATCTCTGTATCCTTGTTCTCGGCGCCCGCGTCTTTCTTCATGGCACTCTTATTCGCAATCGAGGGCCTGTTCTCCTTGTTGTTATATTATTGGAGATTCCAACGCCAAAAAATGTTCCCCTGCCCGGCTACCGGCCGCTCAGCGTGTGATCAGAATGTGGAAACCTTCCTGGGTAAAATGATGGTCGTTTGTAAGAACGTCGGTAATGCCTTCAGTACGGCAAGTATTCATAGAAATGCAATCCGTGAGGCTGTAGGATTTATCCAGGCGGCTTCCATAGAGTTCCAGCCCGGCGATGAATGAATCGTGCGATTGGGGTAGGACAAGGATATCAGGATCAACCAGAATCTGTTGAACCAGAGCATGGGATTTGGAACGATAGAACTCTCCCAGCCCTGACAGGGCCGCAAGAAACTCCGTCAAGACCTCTTCCGTCGTCACCAAACGAACCGGACCGAGCCTTTGTTTCGCTTCCAGAGTTATTGTGTGCCATTGGTCAGCAGGATTTGCCAGAGCAAGCCAGTAGAAGGTGTCGGCAAAGACCCATTTCACCTTTTCGGCCATCCGTAGATATAGTGATCGTGCTGCTCGGCGAGATCGGAGGGAAGTTTGGCACGCTCTTCCTCCGGCATATCGGCCATGATTTCGGCAAAGACTTCTTCAATAGGACGAGCTTCCGCAGGCTCTCCTACTGCCTGTGAGGGAAGCACTGTCAGTCGCACGCGGCGGCCTGCCAGGCTCTTGCCAAGCGCGGCGATCTGCTCCCAAGTGCCTTCTATCTGCAAAGCCTCTTGAATCATCGTAATTTCTCCAGGTAGCGATCCAGCATTATCATTAAAATCCGCCGGTAAGGTTTCCCCATTATACCACAGCACCCGACAGACGGTTTAGCTGAAGACTCTCTAACAAAGCCTGCCTTATCCTTCCCTTAGGGTGTTTCCATCATCCGCGGGAGGAGCGGCGGGCAAAGTCCAGGGCGTGGTAGGTGAGGATGATGTCGGCGCCTGCGCGCTTAAAGGCGGTCAGTATCTCCTCGACGACGCGCGCCTCGTCGATCCAGCCGTTGCGGGCGGCGGCCTTGACCATGCTGTACTCGCCGGAGACGTTGTAGACGGCCAGGGGCGTGTCGAAGCGCTCCCGCGCGTCGCGCAGGATGTCCAGGTACGACAGGCCCGGCTTGACCATCACGATGTCGGCGCCTTCTTCGATGTCCAGCGCGATCTCGCGCAGGGCCTCGCGCCGGTTGGGCGGGTCCATCTGGTAGGTGCGCCGGTCGCCGAACTGCGGGGCGCTATCGGCGGCCTCGCGGAACGGTCCGTAGAAGCCGCTGGCGTATTTGGCGCTGTAGGCCAGGATCGCCGTCTGCGAGAAGCCGTTTTCATCTAAGGCCGACCGGATCGCCCGCACGCGGCCGTCCATCATGTCCGAGGGCGCGACCACGTCCGCGCCCGCCGCCGCGTAGCAGACGGCAGCGTGGGCCAGCAGCTCCAGCGTGGGATCGTTGGCGACGTCGCCGTTCTCGATCACGCCGCAATGGCCGTGACTCGTGTACTCGCACAGGCAGACGTCAGGAACGATTAAGAGCTTGTCGCCGACCGCTTTGCGCACGGCGCGGATGGCGCGCGGCACGATCCCGTCCTCGGCGTATCCCTGACTGCCCACCGGGTCCTTCTCCTCCGGAATGCCGAAGAGCATGATGGCCGGAATGCCGGCTTCCACCACTTTTTCGGCCTCGCGGCACAGGTCGTCGACCGTCAGGCGGAAGATGCCGGGCAGAGAGGCGATCTCGCGGCTCTCCCGCTCGCAGGTAACGAACAGCGGATAGAGCAGGTCGTCCAGGGTAACGCGGGTCTCGCGCACCAGGCGGCGCAGGGTCTCATTGCGGCGCAGGCGGCGCGGGCGGCGAATCAATTCGTGCATGGAAGTAGCCCTCCAGGGCGGCGACCAGGCCGGGGATAGTGTGCGTCTCGGCGACGATCTGCGGCTCCAGGCCGTTCTCGCGTGCCGTCTCCGCGGTGACCGGCCCGATGGCGGCCACGAGCGTTCTGCCGGCGAGATGCAGCAATCGCTCCCGGTCCTCGCCGGCGATGGCCTGCGCGAAGTTGCGGACGGTCGAGGATGAAGTGAAGGTGATGACGTCTATCTCGCCGTTCTTCAGTTGATCGCGCACGCTCTCGGCGGCAGAGGCGTCAAGCTGTGTTTCGTAGATAGGCAGAACCTCGACGGCGGCTCCCCGCGCGCGTAGCTGTTCCGGAAGGACTTCGCGGGCCTCGGCAGCGCGCGGCAGAAGGATGCGCTTGCCGTGCAAATCCTCGTCCGGCCATTCGGCCAGGATCGCCTCGGCCACAGCTTCGGAGGGCACGAAGTCGGCCCGCAGGTGCAGAAGGTTAGAAAGCGCTTCGGCCGTCGCCGGACCGATGGCGGCGATGCGGACGCCGCCGAACGCGCGTGCGTCCAGCCCCAGCGCTTCCAGCCGCTCGGCCACGATGGGGACGGCGTTGGCGCTGGTGAACACGAGCCAGGCATAGCGCGGCAGGCGCGCAAGAGCAACATCCAGGTCGCCATAATCGTCCCTACGGGCGATCTTGATGACCGGGAACTCGACCGGCTCGGCGCCCGCCGCCCGCAGAAGGTCCGAGAGGGCGCTCGCCTGTTCGCGTGCCCGCGTCACCAGGGCGCGCTTGCCGAAAAGCGGCCGGGCCTGCGGATCGTCGAACCAGCGCAGAGCCTCGCGCAGCCGGACCACCTCGCCGACGACGCAGACGGCGGGTGGCGTGAGTTGGGCGCGCTCGACTTCGGCAGCGATGGTCGCCAGGGTCCCTGTCACCACCCGCTGCCGAGGCCAGGTGCCCCACTGGACGAGGGCAACGGGCGTTTCGGGCGATCGGCCGTGCTCCTGCAGCCGCGCGACGATCTCCGGCAGCGCCTCCACGCCCATCAGAAACACCAACGTGTCCGCGCCCTTCGCGATGCCCGCCCAGTCGCGCCTGCCTTCGGCGGCTCCCGGCTCGCGCCGGCCCGACTCTTTGGCATCGTCGCGCTCGTGGCCGGTGATGACGGCAAACGAGGAGGCCATATCCCGGTGCGTGATGGGGATGCCGGCATAGGCGGGCGCGGCGATAGCGGAGGTCACGCCCGGCACGATCTCGAACGGTACGCCCGCTGCCCGACACGCCTCCCCTTCCTCACCACCGCGCCCGAAGACGAACGGATCGCCGCCCTTCAGGCGCGCCACGGTCTTTCCCTGCTTTGCCCGCTCGACCAGCAGCGCGTTGATATCGGCCTGCTTCATGGCGTGGGCGGCGCTCGCCTTACCGACATAGACACGCTCGGCGTCCGGACGGACGTGTTCCAGCAGCGCCGGATGCGCCAGCCGGTCGTAGACGACGACATCGGCTGTGCGCAGCCGCTCCAGGCCATGCAGCGTGATCAGGCCGGGATCCCCCGGCCCGGCGCCAATAAGATAGACGGTTCCGATGGACATGGGTCGCTAGTTACTGGTTTCTAGTTGCTAGTTATTCCGTGCCTATTGCTAGCGTGGGTAGCCTCTCAAAAGCCACTCTTCAACTAGCAACTAGCGACTAGTAACTCGCAACTATCGTGTCATGCCGCTCGCTCTCGATGGGTTCAGGATAGTCGAGGGTGAAGTGTAGGCCCCGACTCTCGTGGCGGCGCAGGGCGCATTCGACGATAAGCAGGCCCACCTGCGCGATGTTGACGGCTTCCCAGGCGTCAGCGGTCGTTCCAGGGCGGGCGGCCAGGGTCAGAAGGATATTCTCCAGCGCGCACCGCGCCTGCTCCAAATCCGCCGTCGTCCGCACGATGCCGACCCGCTGCTGCATCGTTTGCCGCACCTCGGCGTACAGAGCGCCGGTAGTTGGTGGGGTGGCGATTTCGATCCCGGCAGACGACTCGCGCTTCGGCTCGACAGGGCGGACGTTTGCAGGCAGAGGGTCGGCGGCGTGCTCGACCGTGTGCCGCGCCGCCCGGTAGCCGAAGACCATCGCCTCCAGAAGCGAGTTGGAGGCAAGACGGTTGGCGCCGTGAACACCCGTGCAGGCGACCTCTCCGGCGGCATAGAGGCGCGCGATGTTCGTGGCGCCGTCCAGGTCGGTGACCACCCCACCACACTGATAGTGCTGGGCCGGTACAACAGGGATCGGCTGTCGGGTGATGTCGATGCCGACGCTCAGACACCGCTCGTAAATGGTCGGGAAGTGCTCTTTCAGGAACTCGGAGTCCAGATGCGTAGCATCCAGATAGACGCAGGGGACGCTGCGGCGGCGCATCTCGCTGACGATGGCGCGGGCCACCACGTCGCGCGGAGCGAGCTCGGCCAGCGGATGGTAGCGCGCCATAAAAGCCTCGCCGTCGGCGTGCCGCAGGATCGCTCCCTCGCCGCGCAGCGCCTCGGTGATGAGGAAGGCACGGGCCTCCGGATGGTAGAGCGTGGTGGGATGGAACTGGATGAACTCCATGTTCGCCACCCGCGCGCCTGCGCGCCACGCCATCGCGACCCCGTCTCCCGTGGCGACTTCCGGATTGGTCGTGTGCTGGTAGACCTGACCGCAGCCGCCCGTCGCCAGCAGGGTCGCCTTCGCGCGGAAGGTCGTCATCTCCCCGGAGGCGCCATGTAGCGCCTGCGCCCCGGCGCAGATGGCACCCTGCGGAGTCTCTAGCAGGAGCAGATCCGTGGCGAAGAGGTGTTCGAGGACCCGGATGTTGGGCTGCTGGCGGACCGCTTCCAGCAGCGTTCGCTCGCATTCCCAGCCTGTATAATCGGCCGTGTGGACGATGCGGTTGCGCGAGTGGCCGCCCTCCCGGCCCAGCGAGAGGATTTCCCGGCCCGTCTCGTCGGTCTCCATGTTGAAGTGGGCGCCCAGCCGGATCAGGTCGCGTATCCGCTCCGGACCTTCGCGCACCAGCACCTCGACCGCATCCTCATGGCACAGGCCCGCGCCGGCAATCAGTGTATCCCGCTTGTGCAGCTCAAAGGAGTCGTCCTCGGCCAAGGCCCCGGCGATGCCGCCCTGCGCCCAACTGCTGTTGGCGTCCGCGCGGTTCTTCTTGGTGAGCAGAGCGACCGAGCCGTACGGGGCGACGTGCAGCGCGTAAGTCAGCCCGGCCAGGCCGCTTCCGATCACCAGGAAATCCACTTCTTCAGCCATTCCGGCGTGTTATCCCTTTCCATTCAGGATGGTCCGGCCTCCCCCATCCAGCAGGCGCCGGGCGACCTGCGCCCCCAGAAAGGCTGCATCCTCCCGCGGTCCCGGCGCGACTTCCCCGAACACCCGCGAGCCATCCGGCGCGGCGATCACGGCCTGCAGGCCGAGGCCTGTGCCGACCACCATGGCGAACGCGCCGGCCGGAACCGTGCAGCCGCCCTGCAGCTCGGCCAGAAAAGCGCGCTCCGCAGTGACCGAATCAAGCGTGTCGGGATCGTTGAGCGGCCTCAGCAACTCGCGCGTCGCTTCCTCCTCCGCCCGTATCTCCAAGGCCAGCGCGCCCTGACCGACCGCCGGCACGCAGACTTCGGTCTCGATCCGTTGGGAGATGCGATCCCCTAATCCGAGCCGGTCCAGACCGGCGCACGCAAGGACGATGGCATCGTATTCCCCGGCGTCTAGCCTGGCCAGGCGCGTGTCCAGGTTGCCGCGCAGCTCGGTAAAGTGCAAATCCGGTCGATAGTAGCGCAGTTGCGCCTGGCGGCGCAGGCTGCTCGTGCCCACGACCGAGCCAGGCAGCAGATCGTCCAGGGTCGCGCCGTCGCGGGTCAGCAGGGCGTCGCGCGGGTCCTCGCGGGCCGGGATGCAGGACAGCTCCAGTCCGGCGGGCATCTCGCCCGGCATGTCCTTGAGGCTGTGGACGCCTATGTCCACCACGCCGTCGAGCAGCGCCTGCTCGATCTCCTTGACGAACATGCCCTTGGTGCCAACCTCGGTGAACGGTACGTCGCGACGCCGGTCGCCGGTCGTCTGGACGACCTCGATAATTACCTCCAAACCCGGATGAAGGTCTTGCAGGTTCTGAACGACGATCTCCGTCTGTCGGCGCGCCAGCAGGCTGCCGCGCGTTCCTACCCGCAGGGTCCGCCGTTGCTTCATTATTCCTGCCTCATTAACGTCATGTTAAGAGTATACCAGAGAACGTCCAGAGCGAACCGCCCGGGATCTCCACGAAGAAGGCAGCAAGGACTTCGACTCCCAGGAAGCGAAAGGGGATCCCAGAAGGAGATACGAGGATGAACAAACAGGTGGACGCACTGCCGGCAGAGGTTGCTCGAAGACAGGTGGGCCGAAGCAGGCGATGTGCAGCCGCCCTCATCGCGGGCGCCCTCACGATCACGGCGGTCGCCTTCGGCCGGCAAATGCGAAGCCTGACCATCGGGGAAATCTTTGGTACTTACCCGGTAGACTCACCTGCGTTTAGCAGGCTTTTGGGGGTAGACGATGACAGCGCCGCAACAACGAAAGGCGGTGACGACTGGATAAGTCGGCGGCTTGGGTTGAGGCTGAAAGTGGGAGACGATCTTAGGTACAAGCAAGAAGACGAGCGCAAACACGGCACGAAGCAGCAGAAAGAGGGCAGCGTTCTTGCCCATATTACTTCTGCTTGTTCGCCTTCTCCTCGGCTATCATGGCGTCCACTTTCGCTTTTGGAGCGCGCAGGGAGACGCGCAGGGCATCCTCGAAGCGTTGGGCGTCCGTGCGTAAGTCGGGTTCCTGCTTTAAGTTAGACTGTTCGCTCATGGCTGTCTTCTCCTTCGCACACTCTACTAAGTATAACACTGATACCGGAAAAAGGCGATCTCCTGCTCTTCCTGGAAGACGCTCTGCCATAAGACTTGCCGCAAAGTAAGGCTCTACTCGCTTGCATCGGTAGCATTGGAGTTCACTGGAAGAGGCTGTTTTTTCTGCGGAGAAAGGGGCAGGGGACGTTTCACGAGATCGCCGTGGACTGTCATGTTCCTCTCGTTGCGCAGTATAATGATAGTGGTTGTCACTTCGGTTCCTTGCAGCAGATGGCTGCCTCTCACGCTTTCTCGTCATTCCCTTCTCTGGAGGCATAGAGATCATGGTGCTGCTATGGCCGGTACTGCCGGTTATTCTCGTGGGCTTTGCGCCACAATCCCCCGGAAACCCTGCACAGCGAGCGAACACGCAGGCAATGGTCTCCCGCGCGGCAGCGGCAGTCCCGCTCCTTGCGATAGAGGATGAGGCCGCGAGGATCCGCCAGAGCAAGCAGTATTTCGCCGAAGCAAAAGCCGCCTCGGATGCCGATGGCGGCAAGCTCTGGGGCCGGCCGCTCTACGGTCCCATGATCTTTCTGGACACCGAGACCCGCACCATCTACGCTAATCAGCCGGATCCGGAGCACAGGCTTACCGAGAAGAATGGCGTCTACATCAGCAAGGTGGGGCCGGAGTTTCCGACCGGCAACACCTCCACCCGTTTTGGCGGGACCACCTGGACGACGATACCCTTCGACAACATGCCCGACACCAGGATCGCGCGCGCCCGGCTGATGATGCACGAGTCGTTCCACCGCATTCAAAACGATCTGGGCCTGCCGCCGGGCCAGGCCCGAAACGTCCATCTCGACGACAAAGACGGCCGGACCTGGCTGCGGCTCGAATGGCGGGCGCTCTCGGTCGCGCTGGTCTCCTGGGGACCGGAGCGATCCCAGGCGATCCGCGATGCCCTGACTTTCCGCGCTTACCGACGCTCCCTCTATCCCGATGCGGCTCGGGAAGAGGACCGGATGGAGGTCCATGAGGGCTTGGCGGAATACACCGGCATCGCTCTGGACGGACTGGACAATCAATCCAACCGCTGGTTTATGGCCGGGCGGCTGAAAGTGGACGCGCAGCGGCCCAGCTATCCCTATTCGTTCGCCTACGAGACCGGGCCGGCCTACGGACTCCTGCTGGATATGGGGTCCCAGGACTGGCGTAAGGGCCTCACGCCCGCCTCTTCCCTTTCCGGGCTGCTGGCGGCGGCGGAGCATTTCCAGGCGCCCGACCCCCTGGAATCGGCGGCGGTGGAGCGGGCCAACGCCTATCGCCCGGCGGACATTTTTACCAGCGAGGACAAACGCGAGCGAGAGCGCGAACACGCCATCGCAGAGTATCGACGGATCCTGGTCACAGGCCCCGTGCTGGAACTGCCGCTCGCGCACATGAATTTCTCGTTCAATCCCAATGAGGTGGTTCCGCTGGGAGACGAGGGCAACGTCTACCCGACCACGACCATCAGCGACACCTGGGGCACGATCGAGGCCCAGAAAGGGGCGAGGATCAATAAGACCTTCTCTGCGGCCTATGTCAGCGCGCCTACCTCTGCAGACCATCTTGCCGGGGATGGCTGGAAACTCTCTCTCAAGCCAGGCTGGAAGGTCGTGCCTGGTGAGAAGCCGGGCAGCTTCAAAGTGGCGCGAATGCCGTAGCGGTGTCCACCAGGGGTTTCAACCCTTGTCTGTAACAGGCAAGTGTCCTGCCGACGCCCTGAGTTCCCCCTCTCCTTACGAAGGAGAGGGGGTTAGGGGGTAAGGTCTCTGCCGGGGATTTTCAATCTCTGGACATGGCAGGTGTATAGCAGACCTCCGGCGAAACAATACTGGAAAAGATCCTGGAGAGAATACAGCTATGAAGCAGTTGGGTAGGCGGCGCTGCTGACAGGCGCATGCGAGGGATTGGCGGCGGGCTCTCGGCGCCTTTGGAGCGCTGGCCGGGCTGCTGGGTGTGGCGCTGCCGGTCTGGGCTGACGAGAACCGTCTGTACCTGGCTTCGCAGTCGGATTTCAACAATAAACGCGGTTTTTACCTGGACTTCGAGAATCCGCGGCAAGGCTTAACGCCCTGCAAGCTCGATACGAACAAATTGATCCTCGGCGTGGCCGACGGCCACGCCTGGCGTTTTCCGCAGGCGGTCCCGGCCTGGCAGTATGACCGGGACTATACGGTCCGGGCCGTCATCGGGCCCGGGTCGGCGGAGTTGTGGCTCGACGGCACGCAGCTGGCCCGCAGTGACGGCGGATTTGCGCCGCAGGAAGGGCCGGTCGAGGCCGACACCCAACCGAACTGGGCCGCCGCGCCCGCCGACTATCTGATCGTGCAGAAATCGCTGACGCTCACCGACTCATTCGGCCGGCATCTAAGCCACGCGTTTCCTTCCGATTCCTCGCGGCCTCTGGGCGTCTTCCTTTTCGAGCCGGAAACGCCTGCAAAGCTCCCCTGGAATACCGATCCTGACCGGACGCTGACCGTCGAGGCGACCTTTCGCTTTATCCACCGGCCCGCCTCCGGCGCGCTCGGCCCGCTGATCGATCGCTACGGCCAGGCGCGCTACGCGGAGTGGCCGGGCAAACTGAGAGACGATGCGGACCTGAAAGCGGCCACGACGGAGGAGGGCCGGCGGCTGTCCGCGATGCCGGCGCCATCAGGGTACGACCGTTACGGCGGCGCGACCGGGCTGGGATGGACTTCGCGCCCGACCGGTTTTTACCACGTCGAGTCGCATGCGGGCAAGTGGTGGCTTATTACGCCGGAAGGTCATCCCTGCTTCTACACCGGCGTCTGCAGCATCCCTTCGCCGCATTTCGAGGCGACGCCGGTCACCGGGCGCGAGGACCTGTTCGCCTGGCTACCGCCCAGAGAGGGAGAGTTTGCTTCTGCCTGGAGCCGGGATCCCTGGGGAAACGGAGAAGGGGCGGACTACGTCGCCTTCCGGGCCGCCAACATGATCCGCAAGTACGGCGCGGACTGGGAGGCGGAGGTGAAGCGCCGCGCCATCGAGCGATTGAAACGCTGGGGTTTCTCCGGCGCGGGCAAGTGGAGCGACATCCTGGAAGGCGTGCCCTCACTGCCCGTCTTAGAGCACGGCGACGTGCCTAACGTCGCGCGCCATCCCGACATCTTCGATCCGGCCATCCAGGCGAAGCTGCGCGAATCGCTGCGGCGGCAGATCGCGCCGCATGTAAAAGACTCCTTTATCGTCGGCTGGTCCATCGGCAACGAGTACGACGAGATCATCACGACGGCCGAGATCGCGGACATTCTCCGCAAGCCCGCCGCCGTCCCGGCCAAGACGGCGCTCGTCGATTACGCGCTCGGCACGCTCTACCACGACGATCTTGAGAAGCTGGCGGCGGCCTGGGGACTTTCTGGCGCGAGCCGGGAGGCGCTCACGACCGCGCCGCTTCGCGCGCCGGACGCCGATATGGAGGCGCTGCGGCGCTACTTTGCGGCGCGCTACTACGATTTTCTCTACAAGACGGTCAAGGAGATCGATCCGAGCCACCTCTATCTCGGATTCTGGATCGTGCCCGGCTGGTGGCAAAACGAGGAGGACTGGCGGCTGATCGCGCCTTATTGCGATGTGATCGGCTACGACCGGTACGCCGAAACGTTTTCCGATTCCCTGCTGGACCGGCTGATGGCCGAGACGAAGAAGCCGGTTCTGCTCGGCGAGTTCAGCTTTCCTCCCTTCTATGCCGGTACGCGCGGCTTCGGGCTCTATTCCGTGTGGAGCAAGGACGACGCGGACGCGGGCCGGCTCTACGCGGAGACGATGCTGGAGGCGGCCCGCAGCGCGTATTGCGTGGGCGCCGTCTGGTTCGAGTACCGCGATGAGCCGCTGACCGGGCGCGGGCCGGGTCACGGCCCCGATCTGGTCTATGGCGAGGACTACGCCTTCGGCGTAGTGGACGAAGCGGACCGGCCCAAATGGGACCTGGTCCGGCAGATGCGCGCCACCAACCTCACGCTGGCGAAAGAGCGATCATCCATTTATGGGAATATGATAAAATAGACACGATCGCGCGGTACAGGCAAGCTCGTCTGTACCCCGGCATCGAGAAATCAATGATTATCTGGCGCGTAAGATAGGCCACGACTTGCAGATCCCGGAGCCAGACCAAGCAGGGTAGACGATTCGAACATGCTCCTTGACTTGCATGATTTAGAGCCTGTCCGACAACTCGGTACTCCTACGAGGAGACAGGCTTTTCCGCCCGTAAGGGCGGTTGGCCGAAGGCCTGCCAGCCGGGTCGTTCACGGCCCGGCTAAGAAGCGGGCAGGTTTTCCGGACACGCTCTGGGAGGGTGATGGACGAGTGGACCGGCTGTCAGGGCGTTAGCCGGTGGACATCCCGTGGGAACAGTGTCGTTTCCCGAATATTGAGAGCCTCCACCAACCGCGCGACCCAGCGTTCCAGACCGATCGCAAAGCCACCATGCGGCGGCATACCGTGTTTGAATGGCTCCAGGTAGGAGGTAAAGGCGGCTGCGTCTAAGCCACGGGAGGCCAGGGCGGCCAGATAGTCCTCATATCGGTACAGTCGTTGGCCGCCGGTCACCAGCTCCATCCCGCGAAACAGCAGGTCGAAACTATTGGAGAACTCTGGTCGGTGGGGATCGGGATGGGTATAGAACGGACGCTTGACCATCGGATAGCCGGTGACAAAGAGAAAATCCGAGCCGTATTCGCGCCGTGCCCACTCTCCCAGCCAGCGCTCGTGCGCCGGCGCCAAATCCGGCTCACCATGCACCGCTTCACCCGTCTCGCGGCTGATCCGATCTTGAGCCTCCGCAAAATGGATGGCCGGTATGGTGGCAGGTATCTCGGGCAAGGTCACCTCCAACCTGTCCAACGCATCCTGGGCTTCTTGCCGCAGCGCCTGGAGCATGCCTGCCAGTACCTGGGTCAACATCTGCATGACCGTGGTATGGTCCTCGATGAAGCCCATCTCCAGGTCCAGCGACACATATTCGCTCAGATGCCGGACGGTATCGTGGGGTTCGGCACGGAAAACCGGTCCCACTTCAAAGACACGCTCATATACGCCTACCATCGTCTGCTTGTAGAACTGGGGGCTTTGCGCTAAAAAGGCGCGGTGGCCGAAATAGTCGATGGCAAACACGTTGGCTCCGCTTTCGGTCGCCGATGCGACGATCTTGGGAGTCTGGATCTCCACGAAGTCGTTTTCCCGAAGTGTCTGACGAAACCCCGCCATCGTCGCTGCGGCCAACTGAAAGAGCGCCCGCCGGCGCGGATGCCGGAGCGCGATCGGGGCATGATCGAGCAGCAATGGAAGCTGCGCCTTTAGAACAGGACGAAACATCTCGAAGGGAGGCGGCTCTGCCGCAGGCGCTATGATTTGGATACACGGCTCATGCAGCTCGTAGCCCATGGCCGCCTGCGCTTGCGCCACGACCATACCTTCGACCGCTAAGACCGTTTCCGGATGCAGGGCTGCCAGTTGCTCGACTAACGCCGCATCCTCGATCACGATCTGAGCCAGCCCTTTGCCGTCGCGGAGAATGAGAAAGCTGACATTGCTGAGTTGACGCAGGCGATGGAGCCAGCCTGCCAGCCGGACGCGCGTTCCGGCATACGTACCGATCTCGGTCGTCCATACGCGTTGCACGATGACACCTCCAAACAGAATAACCCCCTGTCATGCGGACGAGGGGGTGTCGTGGTGCCACCGCATTTTACGACGCGTTCTCGGATCACGCGCCGCCTTGGGCCGGATAACGGAGGCAAACCGTCGAGACTTACTGAGCCCGGTAGGGCCGTTCCTTCTCGCACTCGGAAGGGTCTTCACAGGGAATGGAAACCGCTATCTCAGCCTCAGCGGCTCTCTGGGTTCCAGGGTCTCCTGCTACTCGGCTTCTTCAACGTTTTCTGCTGCTTATGGTACCAAAAGGGCCGGCAATTGTCAAATGGAGGCTGACTCACGCTGCGTCCCGCTTCCATAAAATTCCCCCTCTCCTTCGCAAAGAGAGGGGGAAGAGGTCTCGGGGATGAAGACGGGTCAGCGGTTGAAGGCGAGGCGGTTGTTCAGGCGCACGCCGATTTTGGTCCCTGACTTCAAGGTGACGTCGCGTGTATTGGAATGGCCCTTTTGCAGCGCGCCGTACAGGTAGCCCAATCCGCCACCCAGCAGCGTGTCCGTAAAGGTGCTCTTGCGATGCGTCAGCACGCTTATCAGCAGCCCGGCGCCCGCCCCGATGCCGACGTAGGTGAGCCGGTCGGTGCGGTGGGCCGGCGTGGCGACCAGCCGCCCGCTGGCTGTATGCTTGACACTTTTGTTGTCCAGCCCGATCACGGACCCATCGATGTTGTAGGCTTTGCCGCCAGGCAGGACGACGCGGTCGAACGCCAGATCCAGCGTGCCCGGCTGTTTGCCGTGCTTGGGCTGCGCCGAGCGGACCATGCCTTCGACCTTGGTTCCGGCGGGCAGGGCATCGCTGCCCTGGTCCGTAACCGTCGCGGTGAAGACGTCTCCTGCATGGGCGTCTTTCGAGTTTAAGGTATTGTCCAGGCGTACCGGAATGACGGTGCCGGGATCGAGAACGTAGCGGCGGGCATGCCCCGCCGCGCCGGCGGGACAGAGGGCCGCGCCGGCCAGCGCCGTGCAGGCGGCCAGCCGCAATATGCGAGCCGGGCCTGCGCACGAATGGGATAGCATGAGCGATCTCTCCTTCCTCTCCAACCAGGGGAGAGACGGCTGCGAATCCTCGCGCCGTTCTAGGGATATTCTACCCCGGTTTTGCTTGCCGGGTCTCCACTTAAACGGGTATCGGAAAGAACGTAGAAAGAGATTAGTATACATTTTACACCTTACTAAAGGACTAGGCTAAAATCGGTTTTATGGGTTGACTTAAATCGGGGTGGGGCGTATACTTATGGGTGAACAAAAGGGAAGCGTCTAATGACCCGATCCGTCGTAGATACAGTTGATGCCGCGGCGCGACGGATAATCAAAACCCTCTTAGGAGGTGCGCCACGAGACAGAAACGCTGGAAAACCTGCCCCTCGTGGGCTGCACGGACGAAAGGAGAGGAGCGATGACGCCACCGGACTCGGAATTCGAGGTTAGGTACTGAGACGAGGGAAACCCCGTCGCGATTCCCTGACGGAGAGGTAACCTGGAATCCCCCGCCAGAAAACCGGAACGCGAAACGCCTGGCGCGACGATAACTGCGCTCATAATTTCAGCCTCGTCGAAGTACCGCACGGAGAAGCTCGCAGGAGATGTCCCTGAGGATGCTGCTGTAGAGTCTCTGTGGCCTAAAAGAATAGACGCCCTCCTGACCAAAAAAGTCAGGAGGGCGTTTGTATTTGTGGAGAGTGGCGAAACCGGAGGCGCTGTGAGACCGTAGTGGATGGTGGAAGGAGTTCGTCCCTTATGTTGAATCTATTGATGCATCTCTTCGGAAAGCGGGTGGTCCATCGCGCGGTCGCATCGCATGCGCGCGGAGGCGGCCTGCTGGACGTGCGGTTCGGCTTCGCCCTGTTTCGGGACCGGCGCATACCCCTGGGTGGGAAACTGCTCGCGCTGATCCTCGGCGGCCTCCTCACGGCATTGCTCGTCTCCCTGGAAATCCCGCTGGAGGGTCTCCTCACGCTCCTGCTGCCGTTTCTGGCCGTGCCGGATTTCGTCGTCGATGGGATGGAGACGGTTCTGGGTCCCTTCGTGCTGGGCGCGCTGCTGCTGCCTTTCCTGGCGCCGCGTCCGCTGGTAGATCAGATCCGGGACGAGCGCGCCGGCGTCATTCCAGGAACCTTTATCCCTATGGACAATGGCGCACAGACCGCGCCGCCTTATCCATAGGAGCCGCCGCCTCTTTGGCGACCAGATACAATGAGGAGAGAGGAAGGTTCTGGCCTTCCTCTCTCCTCTTATTTTCAGCGCCTCTCACCCTCTCTTCTGACCGCGAAACCGCCGAATAATAACCATCTCCACAGGACAAAATTTGTCATAGGGACTGCTGTCACAAAAAAACACCGCACGCGTTTTGAATAGCGTGCGGGAAACGAAAGCGGCGATATGCCGAACTGGCCAGAATCGGCCGGTACATCGCTCTTCTTAGAGCCGGATCGGGTTCCTGGCAATCCCGCCTGACATAAGAGAGTTTAAAGACGTGGAGTTCACGCAAGTGACGCTGGGGGCGCTGACGTCACAAGCGGGGACGACACGACACGGGGAGTCCTTTGGCGGATTGGACTCCCCGTACTCTGTGAGGGGCTTTGCTCACCCACTCACCCGGCCCGAAGGGCCGATCACCCCCACCGCTTTTTGCGTCTCTTCCCATTTTCCCATCTGCCGAAACTTACGGTAGCGTGCCTGTACCAGCTCGTCCGGCGAGAGTTTCCCCAACGCCGAAAGATGCCGGGCGATAGCCTGTTTGAGCGTCGCCGCCATACCCGCCACATCGTGATGCGCGCCGCCCAGCGGCTCCGCCAGCACCTCATCCACCAGTCCCAGATCGAACGCGTGCCGGGCTGTCAGCTTCAGCGTTTCCGCCGCCTCCGGCGCGCGGTTCCGGTCGTTCCAGAGGATAGCCGCGCAGCCCTCCGGCGGAATGACCGAATAGATGGCATGCTCCAGCATCAGCACCCGGTCGCCCACCGCAATGCCCACGGCGCCCCCGCTGCCCCCTTCGCCGATGACGGCCGCCACGATCGGAACGCGCAGCAGGGCCATCTCCTGCAGGCACACGGCGATCGTGCGGCTGATCCCCTCTTCCTCGGCCATAAGGTCGGGCGCAGCGGCCGGGGTGTCCACGAAAACGATCAGGGGCTTGTTGAACTTCTCCGCCATCTTCATCAGGCGGAGCGCCTTCCGGTACCCGGCGGGGCGGGCGCTCCCGAAGTTGCGCCGCTGCCGCTCCTTCAGGTCCCGGCCTTTCTGGTGCCCCAGCACCACCACCGACTCGCCCAGGAAGCGGGCCAGCCCTCCGATAAGAGCCGGGTCGTCGGCGTTGGTGCGGTCGCCGTGCAGCTCCAGGAAATCGTCGAAGAGAAGCCGGATATAGTCGAGCGTGTAGGGCCGATCCTTATGGCGTGCCATCTGCACCTCATTCCACGGCGAAAGATTGGCGAAGATCTGGCGCATCTTCTCTTCGCGCAGAGCCTCGACCTTGGCGATCTCCTGCTGGACGTCGATACCACGCGCCTTGGCGTCCGCCCGCGCTTCCGGATCGTGTCCGATCCGCTTGAGCTCGGCGATCAGCGCATCCAGCTCGGCGATCGGCTTTTCGAAGTCAAGCGGGTTGTTGAGCATTGGTCCTATCCTCCGCAAAGAATGCCAGGAGCTTGCCTAGCGTGGGGCGCATCTCTTTGCGCGGCACGACTCGGTCGATCATGCCGGAACGGAACTGGAACTCGGACGTCTGGAAATCGTCCGGCAGCTTGATGCCCATATCCTGGTTACCTACGCGCCGTCCGGCAAAGGCGATCGTGGCGCCCGGCTCCGCCAGGATGATGTCGCCCAGGGAGGCGAAGGAGGCATAGACGCCGCCGGTGGTGGGGTGCGTGAGCACGACGATATAGGGCACGGCGGCCCGGTCCAGGCGGGCGACAGCGGCGCTGGTCTTGGCCATCTGCATCAGGGAGATCAAGCCCTCCTGCATCCGCGCCCCACCCGAGGCCGTGAATAGCACGACCGGCAGGCGCTCCTTCTCTCCGGTCTCCATGGCCCGCGCCAGCTTCTCCCCGACCACACTGCCCATCGAGCCGCCCATAAAGCCAAAGTCGGCGATGCCGATCACGATGGCCTGCCCTTCGATGCGCGCCCGACCGGTGATCAGTCCCTCCTCCAGGCCGGTGCGGGCGCGGTCCCGCTCCAGCTTTTCGGTATAGTCCGGAAACGAGAGCGGATCACAGGAGGCAAGGTGCGCGTCCATCTCCTCGAAGCTGCCCTCGTCCACCGTCAGCGCCAGCCGCTCCGTGGCGGACAGGCGATGGTGATAGTCGCACTTGGGGCAGACGGACAGGTTGCGCTCCACATCGCGCGCGAACATGATCTCGGCGCAATGCGGGCATTTGCTCCACATTCCGTCGGGGACGGTTTTCTCGGCAGCGCCGTTGCGCGTATGCCGTCGCAGCCAACTGCCACGAGCCATGGTCTAAATGCCTTCTCTCTCCTCTAAACAAGAGGTATCATAAAATCACTCATCCCGGCCTGGGTGCGTGACACGGAGCAGGAAAAAGGCTTCTGCGCCGGGAATAGATGCCAACCTGATCAGCGAGAGGATAGGCCGCACGTATGAGTCTGCCGGAATGGCGAAAAGAGATCGATCAGATCGACGAACAGGTGCTCCAACTGCTGAATCGTCGCGCGCAGTTGGCGCAGCAGATAGGACACGCCAAATCCAGTGCCCGTTCCCACTATTTTACCCCGGAACGCGAGCATGTGGTATTCAAGCGCCTGCTTTCTTTAAACGCCGGCCCCCTGGATGCGTCTGCCGTGCGCGCGATCTACCGGGAGGTCATCTCGGCCTGCCGCGCGCTCGAAAAGCCGCTCTCGGTGGCGGTGCTGGGGCCGGAAGGCACCTTCAGCCATCTGGCCGGGATCGCTAAGTTCGGCAACTCTTCGGAGTTCCAGGCCCTCGACAGCATCACCGATGTGTTCGCCGAAGTCGAGCGCAACCACTGCGATTATGGCGTCGTGCCGGTCGAGAACTCCTGGGCGGGCGCGGTGCCGGAGACGCTGGATAACTTCATCAATTCGAATTTGCGGGTGGTATCGGAGATCTACCAGCCGGTCCTGCACAACCTGCTGACACGCTGTGAATCGCTGGCGCAGGTGAAGCGGCTCTACTCGCACTTCCAGCCGCTGGCACAGTGCCGCCGGTGGCTCAGGAACCATCTGTCCAACGTCGAGGAGATCGAGGCGTCCAGCACGGCGAAGGCGGCGGAGATGGCGGCGCAGGATGCAGAAGGCGCGGCCATCGCCACGTCCCTGGCGGCGGAGCGCTACGACCTGCCCATCCTCTGCGAGCATATCGAGGACGATCCTACCAACCGCACCCGCTTCCTGGTGCTGGGGTACAACGAGCCGGAACCGACAGGCCGCGACAAGACCTCGGTGATGTTCACGGTCCACAATCGCGCCGGCGAGCTCGTCCATGCGCTTAACGCTTTCGAGAAGTACGACGTGAACCTGACGATGATCGAATCCCGCCCGACCAAAGCGGCGGCCTGGCAGTATCTCTTCTACATCGACATGCAGGGCCACGTGCGGGACACGCCGGTGACGAAGGCGATCAATCTCTTAAAGGAGCACTCGCTCTTCGTGCGTATCCTCGGCTCCTATCCGGAAGCGTCGTGATGCGGGCGGTGAGACTCGAACTCACACTGTGTGGTTTTTAAGACCACTATCTCTGCCATTGGATTACGCCCGCGCCGGACTCTCTTGGAAGCAACACTTATTATAGCGCGTCCTCTGTCCGGCGTCAATCAACCCCTCATTCCCTACCGAGCGGTTTTAGCCGGGCCGTGAACGACCCGTCTAGGGGGCGGCTACGCCGCCACACGAAGCGAGCGGCGCTTGCGCCTGCCTCGCGGAGAACCGCCCTCACGGGCGGATATTAAGCGGATGTGAGTTTGCTTCTTCGACTAGGAGCGAGGGAGAGAGACCTCACCTCACTCACCACGGGCCTAGCGGCCCTGCCTCTCCTTCGTAAGCAGAGGGGGAGATTTAATGTAGGGGCGTCAGGGCGCAGCAAGCAGCGCCCCTACACGGTGCCTTATGCTTGCAGGCTGGAACGGCTTTAGGCAGAGGCACAAGAGAGCAATAGAATCTCCCCTCCCCTAAAATTGGGGGAGGGGTCGGGGGTGGGGGCCAGTTGAGATTTGAAAATCCTGCAGGTAGCCAGCGCTCTGTTCGGAAGTGGGGGGATCGAGAAATCGGTCCTGCACCTGGCGTGCGGGCTGCGCGAGCGTGGTCATGAGGTGCATATCGCCGCCGGGTGCGATACGTGGATCTGGCAGCAAGCGCAGGCTCAGGGGCTCGAGACGATTCCCCTGCGATTGCGCAAGCAACGGGACTGGTCGGCGCTCGGACCCTACATGCGCGTCCTGCGCAACGGCCAATACGACATCGTCAACACCCATTTCTCTCCCGACTACGTCGTTCCGGCGACGGCCGCGCGTCTGGTCCATCAGCAGGGCCGCGTGCTGACCCGCTACATCGTCAAGCCCTGGAACGGATTCAAGCGCCGGGTGTATGGCGGGATGCTCTATCCTAAGATCATCGCCGTCTCCGACGCCGTGCGCAATGCGCTGCTGTCCGGCGGCCTGCCGGAATCGCAGGTCGCGACGGTTCACGGCGGCGTTCCTGTGCGAGAGCAGGCCGGCGCCCCGGCGCCCCTTCGCGAAGAGCTGGGCTTGCCGGCGGATGCCGTACTGATCGGCATTGTGGCGCGGCTGGCGCGGGAGAAGGGCCAGCGGTTTTTGCTGGAAGCGATGCGCGATGTGGACCGTAAAGCCGTCTGCCTGGTGGTGGGCCGGGGGCCGGAAGAAGCGTCATTACGCGCTTATAGGACGGCCCACGGCCTGGCAGACCGAGTCCACTTTCTCGGTTGGCGGCTGGACAGCGATGCGGTCATCGCCGCGCTCGACGTCGTCGTGCAGCCCTCTCTGTGGGAGGAGGCGTGCAGCCTCTCCATCATGGAGGCTATGTCGCTCGGCAAGCCGCTGGTCGCCACCCGCTCCGGCGGCAATGCCGAGCTGATCGCGCAGGACGAGACCGGCCTTCTGGTCGCCAAACACGATGTCCCGGCGCTGACGGAAGCCTTGAACCGGCTGGCGCGCGATCCCGGCCTGCGCCAGCGCATGGGCGATGCGGGCCAAAAGCGCCAGGCCGAATGTTTCAGCATCCAGGCGATGGCCGCCAGCACCGAGCGCGTATATCAGGAAACATTGGGCCTGTAAGGAGCCAGACACAAAGAAGAATGCCTCCGCTGATATTGGGCACCCTGGAGATATTCGCGCTGGCATTGCTGGCCGGCGCGCTGGGCCGCCGCCTACTGCGCTGGCTGCGTCTGGGGGTCGTGGACCCCGCAGAGCGCAGCACGCTGCAGATGGGCCTGGGCCTGGGCGCGCTGCAGTTCCTGCCGTTCGGTCTCTTCGCCCTTAACATCGGGCATCCGGTCGTCTTCCGCTGGGCGTGCGCCGCGCTGGCGGCGCTGCTGCTGCCGGACATGCGCCCCGTGCTCATAGAGAGCGGACAGTACCTGAAGAGCCTCCGCGCGCCGCACGGGTGGCAGCGCGCCCTGATCGCCGGACTGGCCTTGCTGCTCGCCTCGCTCTACGTGCGCGCCCTCGCCCCACCCTCCTACGGCGATGCCGTCTCCTACCATCTCACCGTCGCGTTCCGCTTCCTGCAGGCGGGCCATTTCCGCTACCTGCCTACCCTCACGCAGACCAACTGGCCGCTCGGCGTCGAGATGCTGTTCACGCTGCTGCTGGCCTTCTCTTCCGCCTCGCCGGTCGCCATCGTGCCCTACCTCTTCGGTCTCGTGACGCTCGCCACGCTCTTCCTCTTCGCTCGCCGTCTCGCCGGGCCGTTCGCGGGCGTCGCTGCTATCTGCCTGCTGCTGATCGTCGATGGCGCTTCCTACGGCGGCTTCTGGCATCAGATGACCCTGGCCATGGCGGACGTGGGACAGACGGCGTTTGCGACCCTGGCGCTCTTTACCCTGCATCGCAGCACCGTGTCCGGAGAGCAGGAAGGGACCTGGAACCGGCTTTCGGCCCTCTTCACCGGCCTGACCGTAGCCACCAAAATCACCGGCCTCTGGGTCCTGATCGCCTTCACGTTCGTGCGCGCCCTGACCGATCGTAGGGAGGGCTGCCGGGACTTCTTGCTATGCGCCTTGCAGTACGGATTCCTGGCCGCCTGCGTGGCCGCCCCCTGGTATCTGCGCACCTGGGTCCTGACCGGCGATCCGTTCTATCCCATGTTCCCCGGCCTCTTTCCCGGAATCGAGTGGTCGGTGGCAGGCTGGCGCCGGTTCGAGTTCGGCCACCTGATGTTCAACACGCCGCCGGGCCTGCCGCCGACCCCGGCCGTGCTGCAGATCACGCACGGGTTGCTGGCGGCCACCGGGCTGCTGCTGGGCCTGCTCATCCTGCGCGCGACGCGCCGCTCGGCGGCGGCGATCCCGGCGGCGGCGGCAGCGACCTTCCTGGCCTGCATCTGCATCGGCAGCTTTCTCAGCCCGCGCTACCTCATGCCGGTGCTCCCGGCGACGATGGCCTGCCTGGCGACCCTCTTCCGCAACGCCGAGCGGCGCGTGGGGCCAGCGCTCTGCACGGTAACGGCGGTTCTCGCCGCGATCCTGAGCTTCCATGCTAAGGAGCCTACCTTGCCGGAAGCCATCGCCGTCGCGACGGGCCGGGTATCACGCGAAGCCTATCTGCGCGCACAGATGCCCGACTATGCCGTCACTGAATATGCCAACGCCCATCTGCCGGCCAACGCCCGCATCCTCGTCGGCACCTTCGAATACAATCTCGCCTACTACCGCGCGGACACCCTCCTGCCCGACTACTGGCTCCAGGATTCGATCCACTACGACTCCCCGGAGCATCTGGATGCCGATCTGCGCCGGCTCGGCGTGAGCTATCTGGTCCTGAAGACTACCTTTCCGGACTACTGCGCCCACAGCTACAACTGCCGCAGGCGCATGGACACCGAGCCGGTCGCGTTCGCAGCCCTGGCGCAGCGGCACGGCACGAAGCTGTTTGCGGCGAACGACCACACGCTCTACGCCCTGGATCTGGGAGCCAGGCGATGAGCGGCAGCGCCTCGAACCGTCAGAACTTACTCTCGGCCTGCCACGGCGAGCGGCGCGTCACGATCGGACGGGAGACGCCGGAAGAGCTGCGCCGCCTGTCCGACGCCCGCGCCTTGACCTGTCCGGGCTGCGGCGCGCCGGTCGTGCTGCACGCCGGGACGGTGCGCGCCCACCACTTCGCCCATCTGCCGGGCGCTGTTTGTACCCTGCCGCAAACCGAGCCGGAGACCGAGGAGCATCGCGCGGGTAAGCTGCTGATCGCGCGCTGGCTCCGAGAGCGGCTGCCGGAGGCGGAGATCGTCGTCGAGGCGACCATTCCGGAAACCAACCAGCGTGCCGACGTTCTGGCGATCCTATCTACCGGAGGCCGCAAGCCTCGTCGGGTAGCCCTCGAATACCAGTGCGCCGACCTCTCGGCCCGCGAATGGCGCCGGCGGCACCGGCTCTATCGGGAGGCAGGCATCGAGGACTTATGGCTGCTGGGCGGCTCGCGTCTCATCCGCGAAACGCCCTCTGCGGAAAAAAAGAGAGGCAACGCTTCCGTGGTCCTGCGCACGGCCGAGCTGGAGCGCGCCCTGCTCTGGGATGGCGCGCCCCTGCTGTTCCTGGATGCCGTTGGCGAGCGACTGCCGGCAGAGACCTTAGCCCGCTTCCGCCCGGATCCGGAGAGTCAGGCCCTCCGTCCCTCCGGCCGTCTCCCCGGCAAGCCGCTGCTGGCGCTGGACTTTCCCTGGCCGCTGCTTTCCTGGCCGGATGCCGCCCACCCCAACGCGCCCACTTTCCATTCCTCTTCCCCAGTCCCTAATCCCCAGTCCCCGGTCCGCGCTTTTTCCTCCGAAGCCTGGCTTTGGGAATGGCTGGTGCAGCGGTTCCGGGTCTCGGAAGAGACGCTGACGCCCTTTTTCGGCCTGCCGGTCTTTGGACAGGAGGCCTTTGCCTGCCAGCCCCGGCTGTGGCAGGCGGCGATCTATTATCGCTTCGTGCATCGGCGCGTGGGGGATAGCTGGTGGCTGGCGGAGATCGAGACCTGGACGCGTACCTATCTGCCGCTGGCGCGCCCGACCAACCTGCGACAACTGCGCGGCGCGCTGGCCGAGTTCCAGGAAATCCTTGCGGCGGCAGGGTTTCTCTCCTTGCCGATGGGCTACGGCCGCGTCAATGCCCGGATCACTGCCGACCTGACCACCCTGCCTCAGCCCCCGGATGTTCAGGAAGTCCTCCGACTGGCCCGCTACCGGCGCACCCTCGCCCGCGAAGCCCGCTCCGACTACCTTACCGGGCCGTGAACGCTCCTCTGGCCCCGACAAGCGAATTCTAACGCGAAAATTTAACAGGACGCTAATACATTCTTAATATAACTGGATTAGAATTAGATCCGTAAGACAATCTCCTCGGACCCACTTCCTGTTTTTTGGCCGAACGCCCTGTTCGGCCTTTTTTCTTTTGCCTCCTGCGTTGCTTCCAAACCAGGGAGGGCCTTGCCGCGCGCTGGATACCCAAAGGGGGCGAGAAAAAGGGGGCAGGAATTCAGGCCATATATGGAATCCCATCGTCAGCGCCTGGTTTCCGGAAGGAGAGAAAAGGCGGCCCGGTGAAGCTAAGGCCATCAGATGATTTAGAACTGGGCCGAAGCCTCCGGCCCATCGTAGAGGAGGGGAGAGAGGGAATGAGCCAGACGAAGGTAAGGTTTTCCGTGTTCACCAAGCCGTGGAAGACGCTGCCGCTGCCGGAGCTAGCGCGCAAGGTCGCCGCGCTGGGCTTTGACGGCGTCGAGTTGCCGGTGCGGCCCGGTTTTCAGGTGACGCCGGAGAACGTGGGCAGGGACCTGCCGGTCGCGGTCAAGATGCTGGCCGATCACGGCCTCAAGATCGAGAGCGTCGCCGGGCCGACGGACGAGCCGACAATGGCCGCCTGCGCGAACCTGGGGATTCCGATCATCCGCATCTGCGTGTGGGACATCGGGCCGGAAGGCTATATGGCAGCCGAGGCGGCCCTGCAGCGCGAATACGACGCGCTCGTGCCGCTACTGGCCAAATACGGCGTGACTCTCGGCATTCAGAACCACTGCGGCCAGAGCGTCAGCAACGCCATGGGCCTGCGCCATCTGATCGAGAAGTACGATCCCAAGCAGGTCGCCGCCGTCTGGGACGCCGCCCACAACGCGCTCGACGGCGAAGAGCCGGAGCTAGCCATTGACATCGTCTGGTCCTATCTGTGCATGGTGAACCTCAAAAACGCTTTCTGGCAGCGCACGAACGGGCCGGAAGCGGAGGTCGCGGCCTGGCAGCCCTACTGGACCAGCGGGCGGCAGGGATTGGCCTCCTGGCCGCGCGTCGCGGCGGAGCTACAGCGGCGCGACTACAGCGGAGTCGTCTGCCTTACGGCGGAATACACCGACGAAGAATCGGTCGATCGCCTGATCGCCGAAGACATCGCCTTCGCGAAGTCCCTGTTCGCATAGTGCCGGAAATAGCCAATGGTCAAGGTGCAAACCTATCGCCAAAACGCCCGCTCTCCTTCGTAAGCGGAGGGGAAGGGTGGGGGGCCGTTACCCCGCACCGATGGCGATTGGACAGGGGTGAGGTCCGCCCGGCAGGGCAGCGACGCAGGAGCGGGGGCGTAGCCGCCTGCTAGACGGGTCGTTCACGGCCCAGTAAGGGGTGAGGTATGAACAAAGTGCGCGTGGGCATGATCGGCGCGGGAGGGATGGCGAATTCGGTCCATTACCCCTCGCTCGCCTCCTTCGAGGATGTCGAGATCGCCGCCATCTGCGACCTGGACACCAACCGGCTGAACACGACGGCGGATAAGTACGGCATCGCGCGGCGCTACACGGACTACCGGCAGATGATCGAGGAGGTCGCGCCCGATGCCGTCTACGTCATCGGCAACCCGGACGTGATGTACCCACTCTGGATGGACTGCCTGGAGCGAGGCTTAAACCTCTATATCGAGAAGCCGATGGGCATCACGATCCATCAGGCCCGCGCCCTGGCGCATACGGCGGAGAAAAAGGGCTGCATCACGCAGGTGAGCTTTCAGCGCCGGTCGTGCCCGATGGTCGTGCGGCTGCGCGAGGAGTGCCTGAAGCGCGGGCCGATCACCCACGCCGTCTGCGAGTTCTACAAGTGCAACATCGACCCCTACCTCGCGGCGCGCGACCATATGATGGACGACGGCGTCCACGCCATCGACACGCTGCGCTGGATGTGCGGCGGCGAGGTGGTCGCCCTCGAGAGCGTGACGCGGCGCGTGATCGTGCCCGACATCAACTTCATCGCCACCCTCCTGCGCTTCGACAACGGCGCGACGGGAGTCATGCTCAATAGCTGGACCAGCGGACGCCGCACCTTCCGGGTGCAGATGCACGCGCCGGGCATCTGCGCCGAGGCCGAGCACGAGAACCTGGGCACGCTCTACGCCGACGGCGATACGCGCGGCGTGACCTACGATACCCGCGAAGTGGCCGGCAGCGACGAGTTTTTCGTCTTCGGCGGGTTCCAGGCCAAGAACCGCGAGTTCATCGACGCCGTCAAGACCGGCACGCAGCCCGGCTCGAACTTCTCCGATGCGGTCAAAACGATGGAAGTCGCCGAGAAGATCCTGGCGCAGGCGCTTTTGCGCGGCGATTAGGAGGGACCGACATGGAGGAACCCTTGCCGGGGACCGAGCCGCTTACCCTGCAGGGCGATCTGGCGGCGCAGATGGTCGCGGGAATCGACCGCTTCCTCATGCGCGAGATCGACCGGTGCGCCGACCGGCGAGAGGCACGCTGGCAGCGCGATCTCGCTTCGCCGGAGGCTTACGCCCGGTCCATCGAGCCGAACCGGGCGCGATTCCGCAAGATGCTGGGCGTGGTGGACGCGCGGGAGCCGGCGGCGATGCGGATGGAGGCTCCGGTCCTGGAGAGCGGCAGACCGGAGGCAGCAGCAGGCGCGGGAGCGAGCTATAAGGTCTATGCCGTCCGCTGGAGCGTGCTGCGCGGCGTGGAAGGGGAGGGGCTGCTGCTCCAGCCCGACCGCGCGCCGCTGGCCGATGTGGTGGCGCTGCCGGACTGCGACCAGACGCCGGAGATGCTGGTCGGGATGGCGCCCGGCGTGCCGCTCGAATCGCAGTTTGCGCGACGGCTGGCGGAGAATGGCTGCCGTGTCCTCGTGCCGGTCTTGATCGACCGCCGGGACACTTATTCCGGCATCCTCGAAGTCCATTTGACCAACCAGCCGCACCGCGAGTTCCTCTACCGCGCCGCCTACGAGATGGGCCGGCACATCCTCGGCTACGAGGTGCAGAAGGTCCTGGCCGCCGTGGACTGGTTTGCCACCCGCCGCGCTGCAGCAAGCCAATCGCCAATCTCCTCGATCGGGGTCATAGGCTATGGGGAGGGCGGCCTGATCGCCTTTTACGCGGCGGCTATCGATCCGCGCATCGACGCCGCGGCGGTCTGTGGGTATTTTCAGCCGCGGGAGCCTCTCTGGCGGGAGCCGATCTATCGCAACGTTTTCGGGATGCTGGCGGAGTTCGGGGACGCCGAGATCGCCGGTCTGATCGCGCCGCGCGCCCTGGTGATCGAGGCGTGCCGCCATCCCGAGGTCGCCGGTCCGCCGTCTCCTTCACCCGGCCACAGCGATACGGCGGCGCCGGGTGTTCTGACCACGCCGCCGCTGGCAGCCGTCGAGTCCGAATACGTGCGAGCCTGCCATCTGGTGGAGGGGCTGCATCCCGTCGCCCCGTTTACTCTCGTGAAAAGCGGTCATGGCGACGGCCCGCCGGGAACGGACGCGACGCTGTCCGCCTTCTTAAGCGCGCTCGGCAGCCCGAGGCCCCTGGCCGCTCCGGGGAGACCGCCGAAGAGTGTCCGCCCTGGTTTCGATGCCGAGGCGCGGCGGAAGCGCCAGATCGATCAGATCGCGGGCCATATCGAGTATCTGATCCGCGAATCGCCCTATCGCCGGGAAGCGTTCTGGTCTAAAGCGGACGCGACCAGCGCGGACACCTGGCAGGCAAGCTGCCGGTGGTACCGCGACTACTTCTGGGACGAGATCGTCGGTCGCCTGCCGTCTCCCACCTTAACTCTCAATCCCCGCTCCCGGCTGGTCTACGAGACGCCGAAACTGCACGGCTACGAGGTCGTGCTGGATGTCTATCCGGACGTCTTCGCCTACGGGACCCTGCTCGTTCCAAAAGACATCCGGCCCGGCGAGCAGCGCGCCGTGGTGGTCTGCCAGCACGGTCTGGAAGGCCGGTCGCAGGATGTCGCCGACCCGGACGTGAACGATCCGGGCTACCACCAGTTTGCGGTTAAGCTGGCGGAGCAGGGCTTCGTCACTTACGCGCCGCAGAACCCCTATATCGGCGAAGACCGGTTCCGCGTGCTCCTGCGCAAAGCGCAGCCGCTCCACCTGACCCTCTTCTCCTTTATCGTCCGCCAGCACGAGCGGACGTTAGACTGGCTTACCACGCTGCCGTTTGTGGACCCGCAGCGCATCGGCTTCTACGGCATCAGCTACGGCGGCAAGACCGCCATGCGCGTGCCCGCCCTGCTGGACCGCTACTGCCTCTCCATCTGCTCGGCGAACTACAACGAGTGGATCTGGAAGAACGCCTCCATGCGCAGCCCGTACAGCTATCTGCTCCTTCCGGAGTACGACATGATGGAGTTCGACCTGGGCAACACCTTCAACTATGCGGAGATGAGCGGACTGATCTTCCCGCGTCCGTTCATGGTAGAGCGCGGCCACGACGATGGCGTCGCCCCCGACGAGTGGGTCGCCTACGAGTTCGCCAAGACACGCCGCCGCTACGACCTGCTCGGCCTCGGTGATCGCACCGAGATCGAATTCTTCAACGGCCCACACGCCATCCACGGTGTCGGCACCTTCCAATTCCTCCACCGTCACCTCAACGGCAATTAACGGTCATTGGTATTTGTTGTAAGGCGCACAGGATAGTGATCGGGAGGAATTATGGCGGATGCAAATCATAATAAATTTCTGGCACGAGTGCTTCGGCAGGCTCAATCCGAATATGGGCTCATCACGCCTGACTATTCCGAGGACTTGCCTGCCGGGTTGGTGTGGGTCATGGTGAACGCGCTTATGGCCGAGAAGGCCCAGAGCCTCAAAAAGGCGGCTCAGACCGTTCACGACTTCTGTATTCGGCGAGGAAACGATATTCCTGAACTCATAAATGGTCTCACGGAGGATTCCGAGCAACTCGATATGCCAGAAGTGTGGCATTAAGTCAATTTTCAGGCGACAGCGAACTCTGTACAAATGTTTTCATTCGAGGGCGTGATGTCAGCCACTTCTTGCAGGATACGTTTTACGATGATGCGATAGACATCACCTCTATCCATTCCACCACCCTTTTCTATTGCGATGCGAAAAAATCAGGCGGAGACAGGTGGGAGTAGGTCGGCCAGGGCGATGGGCGCGTCGTGACGGGAAGCAAAGGCGACGGTTTCGTTTTCCGCATGGATGGTGACTACGGTGTACTCTCCGTCGGCAGGCTCGCGATGAATATGGAGCTGGCGGGCGTTGAGGTCGAGCACCCAGTATTCGGGGATACCTGCGCGGGCGTACAAGCGCGCCTTGACGATCAGGTCCGTGCGGAGTGTGGTATCAGAGATTTCGGTTTTAACCAAGAAGACTCACCTGACCGCATTTTAACACGCAGGCAGAAAAAATTTGAAATTATTTCCATATCTGCTTCCGGTTCTAAGCAACCGAGCGGAGTATTGTTAGTGTAAGACGCAACTAATCCTACTC
>DASRCN010000024.1:0-71989 GCA_035653075.1 Chthonomonadaceae bacterium
CAATCTCCCCCTCTCCTTACGAAGGAGAGGGGGTTGGGAGGTGAGGTCTTTCCCTCTCCTTCGTAAGGAGAGGCAGAGCCGCAAGGCCCATGATCGGTTAAGGGGTGAGGAGGCTAACATCCGCTCTGGTCTGCCCGAAAGGGAGATTGGCCGCATAGCGGCCTGCCAGACGGGCAGCGGGTCAGGGCCCCGCGGGCAGCCCGGATTTCTGAGCGCGCCAGTAATCGAGTGTAGCGCGCAGAGTCTGATCGAGCGTCCGGGAGGGCTGCCAGCCCGTCTCCGCGCGCAGACGAGAGGCATCGCCCGTCGAGCAGGCGATGTCCGCTGGACGCAGACGGGCCGGATCCACCGTAACCTCCGTCGTTACCGGGCAAAACCCGCGCAGCCGGTCCAGCACCTCTCTCATCCGGATCGGCCGGCCGCTGGCGACGTTATAGACCCGGCCGGACACGCCATGCCGCATCAGCAGAGCATAAGCGCAGACCACGTCCCGTACGTCTAAAAGGTCCCGGCGCGCTTCCAGGTTACCCACGCGCAGCACCGGCGGCTCCAGCCCGCGCTCGATCCGCGCCAACTGCCGCGCGAACGCCGGCACCGCGTAGCTCTCGATCTGCCCCGGCCCGGTATGCGCGAACGCGCGGACTATGAGAGCCAGGCCAGGAAAATCCCTGGCAACTGCTTCCATTTCGATCTTGCTATCGGTATAGAGACCGTAGCGGACCGTAGGCGCGAGCGGGTCCTCCTCGCGCGCAGGATGCTCAGGGTCCGTATTGCCGTACACGTAGCCTGTGCTGACCAGCAAAACGCGCGGCAGCTCGGAAAGACGCGCGGCAGCCTCTAATACGTGGCGCGTTCCCCCGACGTTGACGGCGAAGAGGGCTTCGCGGTCGGCGTCGGCGCCGGAAGCCCGCGCCGCCAGATGATAGATCTGCTGCGGGCAGAACTCCTGCAGCAAAGCGTCCACCTGGCCGGCATCGCAGACATCCAGCCCGTCAGCCCGAATACGCCCGCCGGCATCGCCGCCCGGCCAGCCTGCCGCCTCCGGAAAATCGGGTGCAGGCTGCGACAGTTCCTGTGCGTGCGCTCCATGCACAGCCGCCAGGATGCGCGAATCCGCCTCTTCGGCAAGGAGGTGGGCGATCAGATGCCGCCCGACGAACCCGTTGGCGCCGGTGACCAGAATTCGCGCTGTCGCATCCATCACCGGCTTCATCCGTGCCGCAGAATCTTCTGCCACCGTTCCAGGTCGGCATCCACCATCTGCGCGATCAGCTCCTCGAACGTCACCTTCGGCTCCCAGCCGAGTTTTTCCCGCGCTTTGGCCGGATCGCCGACCAGCAAATCCACCTCGGCGGGACGGTAGAAAGCCGGGTCCTGAACGACATACTTCTCCCATTCCAGCCCGACGTGCCTGAAAGCGACCTCGACCAGGTCGCGCACCGAGTGCGTCTGGCCGGTGGCGATCACGTAGTCCTCCGGCGTCTCCTGCTGGAGCATCCGCCACATCGCCTCCACGAAATCACCCGCAAAGCCCCAGTCGCGCCGCGCTTCCAGGTTGCCCAGCCGCAGCTCCTTTGCCAGCCCCAGCTTGATGCGCACCACGCCGTCGGAGACCTTGCGCGTCACGAACTCCCGGCCGCGGCGCATTGATTCGTGGTTGAAGCAGATTCCGGAGACGGCAAAGAGATTGTAGCTCTCGCGGTAGTTGATCGTGATGAAGTGGCCGTACACCTTGGCGACGCCATAAGGACTACGCGGATGGAAAGGCGTCATCTCCGTCTGCGGTGTCTCGCGGACCTTACCGAACATTTCGGAGGAGGAGGCCTGGTAGAAACGGATCTTCGTGTTGACGAGCCGGATCGCCTCCAGCAGGCGCGTTACGCCCAGCGCCGTGAACTCGCCCGTAAGAACCGGCTGGTTCCAGCTTGTCGGCACGAACGACTGCGCGGCCAGATTGTAGACCTCGTCGGGCGCGGCGGAGCGGACCGCCTCGATGAGCGAATACTGGTCGAGCAGATCGGCCTGCGCCAGCTCGACGCGCTCCTGGATGGAAGCGATACGCTCGAAGTTCTCGGTGCTGGAGCGGCGCACCACCCCCACTACCCGATAGCCTTTTTCCAGCAGCAGCTCGGCCAGATAGGAACCGTCCTGCCCCGTGATGCCGGTGATCAGCGCCGTCTTCATCGCGATTCGTCCGCTCCCTTCTTCCCGCTTTCGCGGAGGATCGCATCGATGGCGACCGCCTGGCGCAGCAGTCCCGGCAGATCGCTCAGCGGCAGCATCGAGGCGGCGTCAGAAAGCCCCTTCTCCGGCCCCGGATGGACCTCCAAAAACAGCGCATCCACGCCCGTGGCAACGGCGGCGCGCGTCAGGTGCGGAATGAACTCGCGCTGGCCGCCGGAAGAAGTCCCGCCCGCGCCGCCGCCGGGCTTCTGGACGCTGTGCGTGCCGTCGAAGACGACCGGATAGCCAAGCGCACGCATCTGCGGCAGGCTGGTCATATCCACCACCAGCGTGTTGTAGCCAAACGAGACGCCGCGCTCCGTCAACAACAGATTGCGGTTGCCGGTCGATTCGACCTTCTCCACGACATTACGCATGTCCCAGGGCGCCAGGAACTGTCCCTTCTTGATGTTGAGGGCGCGACCGGTCTCCGCGGCGGCCAGAAGCAGATCGGTCTGCCGGCACAGAAACGCCGGTATCTGCAGCACGTCGCATACCTCCGCGACCGGCCGGCACTGCCAGGTCTCATGCACGTCCGTCAAAACCGGAACGCCGAACTCTTGCTTAATGGCTGCCAGGACCGCCAGTCCGTCTTCCATGCCGCGCCCGCGAAATGAGGTCACGGCGGTGCGGTTGGCCTTGTCGAAGCTGGCCTTGAAGATATAAAACATGCCCAGCGAGCGCGTGATGGCGAGCACCTCTGCCGCGACATGGCGACAAAGCTCCAGGCTCTCGACCACGCACGGCCCGGCGATGAGCGCCAACGGCCCTTCCGCTCTCCCTATCGTCAGGTTGGAAATGGTTACTGCGGGCATAGGCCCCCACCCCCTTCCCCTCCCCCAAGTTTAGGGGAGGGGGGACTCTATTAGAAGCTAGTACCCTCTTCCCTGAGCTGCTCTATCCTCCAGGCGGAGGTAGAAGATAAGAACAACGCTCCCCCTCTCCTTACGAAGGAGAGGGGTTAGGGGGTGAGGTCCGGGTCGTTCACGGCCCGGTACAGGTGAGGGGCCGTTTCATCGCCGTCTCACGGGAGCGAGCGCCGGGGCCAGGGTCGCGTCAAAATAGGGCGACCGCGCGGCAGCAGGGTCCGGCGCCGGCGCCGCGTAAGCGGCCTCCTCCGGCTGCCGCTTTGGATGGCGCAGGACAGCCCGCGCCGCCTCCAGCGCCGTTTCCGGAGGAATGGCGTCCAGGCAGCGGCGCACCGTCGTGTCGTCTCGCGCAGGCCGGTCCGGGATGACTACCAGCGAGCGATGGCGCGGCGTGGCGTACCCCCAACGCAGGACCTTATTGGGACCAAAAAGCCCCACGCTGGCCACCCGTTGCGCGACGGCGGCGTGTAGCAAGCCCGTGTCGTTGCCGAGCCACAGGTCGCACAACCCTATAGCAGCCAGCGCCTCACGCAGTCTCAATTCCCCCGCCAGGTTCAAGGCGGGATGCCGCATGGCTTCCACCATACGCGCCGCTGTCGGCCGCTCCGCCGCGCCGCCCATCAGAATCACGCTGCCGCCGGTTTCCTCGACCAGCCGGTCCGCGACCCAGGCGTAGCGCTCCGCCCCCCATTCGCGGATAGCGGCGTCGTTTGAGCCTGGCTGCACGCCGATCAAGGGTCTGTTCTCCGGCCAGCCCAACTCAGTCAAGCGCGCCGCCATCGGCCTGCGCTCCTCTTCAGAGATCCAGAGCTCGGGAAGCTGGGGCTGCGCCGGCAGGCCCAGCGCCCGCAGCATATCCAGATGGCACTCCACCTCATGCCGGTCGAAGCTATAGGGGACCGGCAAGGTCAGAAACGGCCTGCGAAGGTCGGTCGCGTAGCCGATGCGTACCGGAATGCCGGCCTGCGCGCTCGTCACGGCGCAGTGAAAGGAGCGGTTCAACAGGAAGACGGCGTCGTAGTCGCCCTGCCGCAGCAGATCGAGCAGTTCCCGGCTATGACGCCACCGGCTCACCCCGGCTGTCTCTAAAGATAGGATCGCATCCACGTGCGGGCAGCCGGCAAGCGCCGTAGCGGCTGAGGGCGAGGCCAACAGCGAGATCAACGCGTTCGGGAACTGGCCGCGCAACTGGCCCAGAAACGGCGTCGCCACGATCGTATCCCCCATGAAGCGAAACTTGGCGAGCACCAAAATGCGCCCGGCCGCGGCAAGCGCATCACGCGCCGTCTCTGCTCTTCGGGAGACGGTCCTGGGTTCCCTTTTCTCAGCCATGCAGGTTCTGTCCGACTTTCATGCAGACCTCGTTCGGCGTGATCGCCGCCAGGCAGCTCGCGGTGGTGGATTTCCCTCGACTTCTATTGTATCCGCTTTTACCGGCTTCTGCCATAGCGCCGGCTACGATCTCCGGTCGGGCGCATCGCTGCGGGCCGCAGCCCGCCGCGCAAAGCTCCCGATGGCAGAGCACGTTGCCGCTCTGGTTCCAGGGTCCCGCGTGCGCCGGGTCGGTCGGCCCGAACAAGGCCACCACGGGACGTCCCAGCGCGGCGGCGATGTGCGCGGAGCCGGTATCCCCGCTGATCTGCACGGCGCACCGCTCCAGGACGGCCGCCAGCTCCTTCAATCCGGTCTTCCCGGCCAGATTCAGCGGCACGGGGATCGCGGGAGGCGACGCGTGGACCCGCTGCACAATCTCGCGAATCTCCTCGCAGAGCGCGATGTCTTTTTCGGAGCCGATGAGCACGGAGGGCAGATGGTAGGCTTCGGCAAGCAGGCTTACCAGTTGTGCGTAGCGCGCCGCGCCCCAGCGCCTCACCTGATTGCCCGTCGCAGGATTGAGTACGGCATAAGGCGCCTCCGGCGAGAGACCGCCCGCGCAGAGCAGCGCCTCCGCACGGGCGCGGGCGGAATCGGAAATAGAGAACGGGAAGCGGACCGGATTCAAATCCGCCCCGAATGCCCGCACGACATCCAGGAACCGCTCCACCCGGTGCGCGCTTTCGGGCCGATGCGGCAGCAGGCGCGAGGCCAGTTGCGCTCCCTCGCGCAGCCGCCAGCCTCCGAACCGGTACGGCGCGCCGGTCGCCAGCGCCATCACGCCGCTCTTGGCATAGCCCTGCAGGTCCAGCGTTACCTCGAAACGCCGTCGCCGCAGCCCGGCCAGGAATTCGAGATACTCCCGCCAGACGCGCGGAGAGAGCCGCGCCCGCTTCCAGCGCTCCCGCGGCACCATGATGATCTCATGCACGTACGGGTTACCGGCCACGACATCGGCGGACATCTCCTCGACGACCCAACTGATCTCTAGGTTCGGGAACGCCTCCCCGAGCGCTGCCGAGACAGGCAGGGCGTGCGTGACGTCGCCGATGGAGCTCAGCCGGATGATGAGCAGCCGCCGGATGGTTTTCAGGTCGGGTAGGGTCGAGATCGTCATGCCGTGCTCGCTCAAGCCGGAATCCGGCCCGCCTCGCGAGAGTCCGTTAGGGGCCGGCCGGCGAGCCGCTCCAGAACGGCGATCGGGGAGAGTTCCGGCTGGACCATCGCTTCATAGGGCACGATGCAGGTCTGCTCTAAGGCATATTGTCCTGAGAGGACACTATGGCCGATCTGATCGGTAAAGCAGATCCAGGTGGCGCCGGGCGGGAACGCGAACGTATGCCGCCTGCCCGTTTTCTGGAACGCTTCGTTGCTCTTGAGAAAGTGATGAAAATTGAGCATGAACTCGTCGTAGGGCGAGCGGGCCGGCACCTTCAGGCCTACCAGACGGCCGGCCCGGGCCGCGCGGCGCCTTGCTGCCGAAAGCGGGCTGGTGACCTGCTTCAATCCCGCCGCCTCGGCGTAGCGCTCGGCCAGCGCCTCGAACGAATCGCTCGTGCCCCAGACGCGGTCCTTGGTGGGGTGCAGATTGGTGAAGGCGCGCAGAATCCGGCCTCCGTGTGTCGGACGGGTCGGAAACGCATCCAGATGCATCAGGTCGTTGCGGTGCCGCAGCGGCAGGACTCGGCCCTCCTCCTCGACCGGGCGAAAACTGGCATAGTCCACCTTCCAGACACGCGCGTAGTTGGGAAACATCTCGCCGAGAAAGGCGAGCGCCCCGCGCGAATACTGCGCCAGGATCCGGTGCAGACGCTCCCCATCCTCGGCAGCCTGTCCCGTCGTGCCGGTCGCCCGGTCGAGATGCGGCTTATAGGCGATGTTCTTGTGCGCCTTGCTCTCCGACTGGCGCTGCGCCCGCAGGAATTCACAGTCCTCTTCGGAGGGCATAAACGGCGTCTTCGCCAGCATCAGGATATGGCCATGCTCTAACTGCCGGCAAAGCTCTAAGCTGGTCTCCTGGCTCGGTACGGGATATTCGACCGGGATAACGTCCATTTCCACTCCATCCTTAGATGTAAATCGTTCTTATTCCCCCTCTTCTTACGAAGGAGAAGGGAATGGGGAGCGCGTCGGCGATTGGATAGGCGCAGCAGCGGCGGGAGAGGTCTATTTACCCCGGCTACTCACGGCCCGCAACGCGGCTCGGAGTAAAGGTGCGAATTCGGTTCAGCACCTCAGAGACCATGATGGCCTCCAGGCACTTTGGGCGATCGTACTGGCAGTGATGGTGCCGGCAGGCGCCGCCGCAGAGCGCGCGATACTGAATCGTGTTGGCGCGCTGGCCGTAGGGGCAGACGCGCTCGGGCTCGCTGGGTCCGATCAGGGAGATGACGGGGCACTCCAGGGCGGCGGCCAGGTGGCCGGAGCCGGTATCCCCGCAGACGTGGACGGCGCCCCGGCGAAGCACCGCTGCCAACTGCTTCAGGTCCGTACGGCCCGCCAGGTCCCCGAAGGGATACCGGGCCGCTCTGCGCACTTGCGCGGCGACGGCCAGATCCGCCGTCACCAGGACTGCAGGCAGGCGCAAATCTTCCTGGATCGCGTCCATCAAAGCCGCATAGTTCGCCGCGCCCCACTGCTTGAGGGCCGTTCCGGCTGCCGGGTTGACCGTGACGAACGGCGCGTGCGGATCGATGCCCGCCTCGCACAGCATCGCAACCACGTTCTCTTCCGCGTCTTCGGGTATCGCGAAGGGGAAGCGCACCCGATCCGGCTCGGCGCCCAGATGACGGGCCACATCCAGATAGTGCTCCACCACGTGCGCGCTCTGCGGACGCGGCGGCACCGGGCGTACCAGCCAGGGAGCCGCCTCCCGCTGGAAATGATAGCCCAGGCGCACGGGCGCGCGGGAGGCGACGGCGAGGAGGGCGCTCTTCGTCAGCCCCTGTAAATCCAGCGCCAGATCATATCGGTCCTCCCGCAGGCTGCGGATCCCGCCGAAATAGGTGCGCCGAAACTTCGCCGAGCGCAGCCGCCGCGTATGCACCTTGGGCAGCGTGAGAATGCGGGACAGGTAGGGATTGCCCGTCAGCAGGGGCGCGAACGCCTCCTCTACCACCCAGGTCAACTCAACGTCGGGAAATGCTTCGCCTAACGCCGCCGTGATCGGCAGCGCGTGGATGATGTCGCCCAGGGCGCTCAGCTTGATGATCAGGATGCGCCGCACGGACGCCATGTCAACGGCGGGCAGTGTCACGATACTCGGAATCCTCCTCTTTGTGTCCGTTGCCAACCGATCTATCGAGCAGGTGAGCCTGCTTCTCTGCATTCTGGAAGACCTCCGGCGAGGCTCTCCAGCGATCGTGCAGCCAGAGCCACTGGGTGGGATGGCGGCGGATTTGCGCCTCCAGACGCGCGTTGATGAGTGTCATGACGCGCGCCACATCGGTAGCGCGGTCCCCCTCTGATTCGACGATCACCGGAGGCTCGAAGGTGATATGAAATCGGTCTTCCGGCGTGCGAACGCACCAGCTAAACAACAGCGGCGCCCCGGTCTTGAGATGGATGACCGCCGGGCCGTCCACCGTGCCGGTCGGGTGGCCGAGAAACGGCACGAACACGTCGGCGGCGTTCTGATCGGGCAGCAGGGCGACGACCTCGTTCTTCTTCAGGCACTGCAGCACGGCGCGGGCCGAGTTTCCCCGCGAGAAGACATGCGCCCCGTTGCCTTCCCGCGTATCGACGAGCAGCTTCTCGGCGTTAGGGTCGTTGGCTTTCCGCGCCACGACGTTAAGCGGGTAGCCGTGGGTAGTCAGCCAGCGGGCCATGAACTCCCAGTTGCCGAAGTGGCCGGTAATGAGCAGCGTGCCCTTGCCCGAGGCGAGCGCCTGACGCAGATTCTCCTCACCTTCTACGGTCGCCAGGCGATCCACGTCGGCACGGCTCAACTGCGGAATCTTGACGAACTCAGCGCCCCATTCCCCGAAATGCCGGAAGACCGCCCGCGCTATGCGCTTCCGCTCGCTGCTATCCGTATTCCCGCCGTAGATCAGTTCCAGGTTTTTCAGCGCCACCTGCCGGCGCTTTCTCAACATATAATATACCAGCACGCCCAGCGCGCGGCCTACCGCTCTGGCCATCGGCAGGGGCATCGCCCGCACCGGCCCGACCAGCAGCAGCGCGATTCGCGAAGCAAGGCGATCGAATCGCTTCCGCAACGGCAGCGAGGCCGTCTCTTCTTCTCTATGGGATGCGCTGAATTCAGACATAAGTTGTGTATATTATGCGCTACAAAGCGGAGAAATGGCGCCCTGCTCCTTTGTCGCTGTCCGCCTGCGCGGACTACCACATCAAAATCTCCCCCTCTGCTTACGCAGGAGAGGCAGGGCCGATACGAAGCGTAGGTGCGAAGCACCGTCCTACGCGGAGCAAGGCCCGTGGTCGGTTAGGGGGTGAGGTCTTGGGTAAGGTCTATCAGCCGCTCCACGAACTCCGTTTCCCTATCGATCATCATAGCGACCTGCAGGGCCAGCAGAGGCATTTCCGTGTGAATCGAAGGCATCTTAATGGCGTCTTTCTCGGTCGTAAGGATCGCCTCGGTCCCGGCTTCGCGGGCATGGGCGAGTGTCGTGTGCAGATCCGCCGGTGTCAGCGCCTGATGGTCCGGGAAGCGGAACCGCCTGACCACGATGGCGCCCAGCTCTTCCAGGAGGGACTCGAAGGAAGCCGGATTGCCAATGGCCGAAAGGGCCGCGACACGCCGCCCTTCCAGCCAGGATACAGGATAGACGGTCTCCGCGCACAGCACGCGCAGACCGGTCGGGATCAGGTCGGCGGTGAAAATGGGACGATTTGGGGCTATATGATTGACCGTCGCCCGCAGCGCGGCGGTTCGCTCCGGCCCGGCGCGCCGGGCGTTGGTCAGCACCACGATACCCGCGCGGCGCAGATGCGAGGGCGGCTCGCGCAGCAGCCCCCGCGGAAACGTCCAGCCGTTGTCGAAGGGCTCGCAGGCATTTAGCAGCACGATGTCCAGCTCCCGGTGCAGTTGCCAGAACTGCAGGCCGTCGTCCAGCACGATCACGTCCGGCGCGAACCGTTCCCAGGCCAGCTTTCCGGTGACGCGGCGGTCTTTACCCGTCACGATGGGAACGCCCGGCAGCGATTGGGCCAGGAGCGCGGCTTCATCGCCGGCCTCACGGGCGCTCAGAAGGACCTGCTTCCCATCCGAAACGAGAGCACAGCCCCGCTCGTGCTGCCCCCCATATCCCCGGATCAGGACCGCGACACACAGACCGCGCGCCTGCAGTTGGCGGCACACGAGCTGCGTCATCGGCGTCTTGCCTGTCCCGCCCGTCGTCAGATTACCGATGGAGATCACCGGGCAGGGCAGGCGCAGCCGCTTGCGAATGCCGAGCCGGTAGGGCAGCAGATAGGCCTCCAGGCCGGCGCAGTAGACCGGGGCCAGCGCGCTCAGGCCGAGGCGCAGGGCGCCGGGGATCAGGCCGGGCCGACCGCGCGAGACGGAGAGCAGATAGTCCGCGGCGCTCATGGGACCGTCTGCGCCAGCTCCGCCACCGCTTCGGCATAGCGCGCCGAGACGCCCCGGTTGGCGGCCATAAGCGCCAGCGCGCGCGCCTCGATGGCCTGCCGCTCCGCCGGATTCTCCAGCAGGCGAATCCCCTCCGCCGCCAGCGCCTTCCCGTCTTCCACGCGGAAGCCGACGCCCGCCTCAATCGCCAGCGCCGCCTCTGAGCGGATGGTCGCCGTGCGCGGCCCGAACAGCACCGGCTTGCCGTGCGCGAGCGGCTGGAGGATGTTCTGTCCCCCACCCTTCACGACCGGCGGAAAACTGTTGCCGACGAAGGCGAACGTGGCGACGGCGTAGACCTTTGCTAGCTCCCCGATCGTGTCCAGAACGATCTGACGCACCGGCGCGCCGGCCTCCGCCAAATGCGTACGGCGGACCGGCGCCAGCCCGGTCGCCCTTGCGGCGGCCACGACTTCCTCAGCGCGCTGGATGTGGCGCGGAGCCATGATTAAACAGAGGTCGGGAAAGCGAGCGCGCATCCGGTTGTACGCCTCGAGAACCTGCGCCTCCTCCTCCGGGCTGCGCGTGCTGCCCGCCACGAAGACCGGCGCCGCCTCCGGCAGCTTCAACTCCGTCCGCAGCGCCTGGATCTCCGCCGCCGAAAGCGGCGTGATCTCTTGATCGAACTTGGAGTTGCCCAGTACGGCCACGCGCCTGGGGTCCAGATGTCCCCCGCCAAGAGCACGCACGCGCTCGGCGTCGCCCTCCGACTGCATCAGCAGACGGTCTACATGCGAGAGGACCCAGCCGGCCAGGCTGCCCATCCGGCGGGCGCGCCGGAAATTGCGCTCGGAGATACGTCCGTTGACCATGACGGTCGCGGCGCCCTGCTGCTTCAGCGCGTGCAGCACGTTAGGCCACAGCTCGCTCTCCAGGCTGACGAACGCCTGCGGACGGATCGTCCTCGCCACCCGCCGGGCGACCCAGGGCAGGTCGAAGGGAAAATAGAAGATCGCGTCCACGAACGGCGCGGCCTGCTGCGCCGCCATCTCATGCCCCGCCGGCGTGATGACGGAAAAGAGGATTCTGAAATCAGGCAGGCGCACGCGCAGCTCTTTGAGGATCGGCACGGCGGCCACGACCTCGCCCGCCGAGACCGCGTGCATCCAGAGGCGCGGCCGGCAGTCCGGCTGCCGGCGCAGGGCGTCGGGCAGAACGCCCCAGCGTTCCCGCCAACCCGGTCGGGACTTGCCGGACAGATACCGCTGCAGCAAATAGCCCGCGATCGCAGGAGACAGCAGGACCAGTATGCCGTTGTAAACCGCGTAATAGATAGGGACTTACCTGTTTTTGACGGCCGCCGACGCCGGCTGCGGGTTCAATCCCATGTCGATCCAGTCCACGACCGACCCGCTGGAGTTGGTGCTTTGAATAGAGGCCTGGATATTGGTAGGGTCCGTCAGGCCGAACTGCCCCGTCGCGGTGTAGTTGGTGTTGGGGTTGGTCGTGGTATCGGTAACGGTAAACGTGCCCGTGTCGGTCGGGGTGCTTGCCGTGAGCTGGCCGGTCAGGGTCAGGACAGGCGTGCTTTGCCCTGTTAGCGTGAAACTGCCTTTGACGGCGCCGGTTTTGTCGATGCTGAGATTCACGATCCCGCTTTTCTGAACCGTAGTGGAGCCGTTCCATACCTCGCTGCCCCAGTTCCCTACCCAGTTGCCGGCGAAGTCGGCGACCGGTGTAGGCGTGCCGTTGCCTCCGCCACAACCGGCCAGAAACAGAACACAGGCGATCAGGATCCAACGCTTCATTCAGGCTTTTCCTTCCCGGCGATAAGACGCCTATAGACAGTATACCTGCTTGGCGCTCGCGAGCAATTTTGGGGAACCCCGCCCGCCCGGTAATCGTCTACTCGCTGGTGGATGCAATCGAAAGGGACAGGCCCTGACCCCATGTTCTATGCATGGGGTTCTGTTTTTGATAGGGGCATTCTTACCAGGGAACAAGAAGGAGAATGACAGAAGGAAGATGACCGTGAATCTGAAAGGCAAGCGGGTGGTCCTTTGCGAAGACGAAGGCGTGGTGCTGATGCACCTGCGCCGGATTCTGACCAGAGCGGGCATGGTCATCGCGGGTCAGACCAACCGGGGCGACGAGGCCCTGGACATAGTCGCAAAGGAGCGTCCCGACATAGTGCTGATGGATATCGAGCTCGTCGACATGGATGGCCTGAAGGCGACACAGCGCATTTTAGAAGGGGCCGCGGAGCCGCTGTGTATTGTCATCCTGACGGCCTATACCGATGAGGAGCATATCCGGCAGGCCTGGGATGTGGGCGCCTGCGCCTATATCACCAAGCCGATCGAGCCGGGCGCTTTCGTGCGCCATCTCGAGCAAGCGTACGAGACGTTTCAAAAGGTTCCGAAAAAAGAAGAAGGAGGGGATTGATAGCGGATGTCGTCACACGATTTTAATACCGATGCCCTGTTACCCGGTAAAAATACAGGGAACAACCGAGCGTCCGGTTGCGTCTTTAGTTATCAGGTGGGAAACACGCTCATTCTTTCTCAGTACCTCTGCCGCCCTTGCTTCGCCTTCCGACGACAGAGGTACTTTTTTGCCTCCGGTATCCCGCGCGCCCGCGCCAGGTTTAGAGTTCGGTATAGGGTCTTACGGAATTTGTCCTGAGCACCCAACACCCATTACCGTATCAAATCCTTCCCTACCTGACGCTCGGCAAGCAACAGTTGAATCATGTTCGCCCTGGCGGGAATGCTGGGAACCGGCTCGAAGCGCGTGATCCCCATCAGCACCTCATCGGAGGTGTCGAATTTCATCTTTGCGATGACATACTGCGAAGGCATGCTCTCCACGATCGTCCGGATGAGATTGTGGATCTCCACTTTCCACCAGCCCTGCCGGTCTTTCTGGAGCGGATAGATCTGGACCTGAACCCCTCGGGCAAAGGGGCGTAAGACCACCCAGATGCCGCCGCGCTCGCGCGCCTTCTCCACATTAAACTTCACCTCGGACAGCGCCACGTTTTTGACCTGCGGATGCGGATAGTCCAGCAGAAACGGAGGCGTCTCCACAAAAAAATGCACCCGCCCGAAGCCATGCCCGCCGCTCGCGGCTCCCACCGACTCAAAGGCCGTGCGATGGGAATAAGGATGATGGCGCAGCCCGGCCAGCACTTTCAAGGCGGCATAGTTAAAAACCGTCGGCGGCTTGCGGTCCAGCAGCTTGACCGCTACGGTGGCAGGATTGCTTGAGACCATCTTAACCCTCCGGAAATAGATGCGACTAATATCCGCGGTCGATTTCTTACAATATAGCGCAAAATCGCATCCCTTGCAAGTGAAATACATCACACACGCTGTATAACCCGATTTGGCACACTTTTTGCACTCTTCTGTTTTGAAGCGGAAGGGATGCTCTGCTTCTTACTACCGGTTGCTTAAGGAGAGACACACGATGAGGACATGCAAAGTCGCCTGTTGGCTGATCCTGCTTACCCAGTTGCTGGCCGGATGGGTCCCGGCGCGCGCTCAAACACTGACCACCCTGCACGCCTTCAACAGTTCGGATGGAGCCGGCCCTTACGCCAATCTCATCTTAGGCAGCGACGGCGCCCTCTACGGCACGACCGTCAACGGCGGCTCCGCTTCGGTGGGTACGGTGTTCCGGATAACGCCCGCCGGCAAGCTGACTACCCTGCACGCCTTCGCCTCTGCGGACGGTCTGTATCCCTACGCGCCGTTGCTGCAGGGCAGCGATGGCGCCTTCTACGGCACGACGACTCAAGGAGGCGCCAATGGCGGCGGTACGATCTTCCGGATCAGCCCATCGGGAGCCTTTACGGTGCTTCACGCCTTACAGGGCAGCGCCGACGGCGCTCTTTCCTACGCGGCGCTCGTGGAAGGCAGCGACGGCAGCTTCTATGGCGTCACGTCCTCCGGCGGCGCCGGGAAGTGGGGCACGCTCTTTAAGGTCTCTCCGGCCGGCGACTTCACCGTACTGCACGCCTTCACCCGCGCCCCCACAGACGGCGGCAGGCCCGTTGGCGCGCTCGTTCCGTCCGGCGACGGCTCTTTCTACGGAACGACCACTTTCGGCGGGCCTTACGACGCCGGCACGGTCTTTCAGTTGGCCCCGGACGGCTCTTTCAGCCTCCTGCACAGCTTCACCGGCGCGGATGGCCGCTGGCCTACCGGCCTCCTGTTGGGCAGTGACGGCGATTTCTACGGCACCACCTATAGCGGAGGAGGCAATAATACCGGGGCCATCTACAGGATCACTCCGGCCGGCGCGCTGACCTCCCTCTACAGCTTCGGAGTCCTCGGATCCGCGGACAGTTGCTATCCGGCCGCCGGCCTCGTGGAAGGCAGCGACGGCAATTTCTACGGCACCACCTACGGCGATGCCGGCTACAATCTCTACGGTACCGTCTTCAAGATCACGCCGGCCGGCGCGCTGACGACGCTCTATGCTTTCGGCGTCACCGACGGAGAAGGGCCGGAGGGCGCGCTGGTCTTCGGCAAAGACGGCAATCTCTATGGAAACACCTACTCTGGGGGCGCCCATTCCGAGGGCACGGTCTTTCGCCTCAATGTGGCGCCGGTCATCACTAATCTGACGCCCAGCCGCGTCAATGCCGGCTCGCCCGATTTGACTCTGATCGTCTCCGGATACGGTTTCATGCCGGCCGCTGTGGTTACCTGGAACGGATCCTCGCTGGCGACCATTCCCGTCTCCTCGACCCGGCTCTATGCCATCGTCCCCCATACCCTGACAGCCTCGCCGGGAACGGCGAAGATCGCCGTGGCCGATCCGGGCGAGCCGGTCTCCGCGTCCAGGCCTTTCACGATCGTCTACACCACGGTCAACCTGATCGCGGCGACATTGACTCGTGATAACGCGACGGGGGTCATCACGGCCACTATCAGCCTCAAAAACACGGGCTACCAGACCGCGCAGAGCGTGACCCTTACAATCGCCAGCCTGGGGAAGACGCATACGAGCACGACCCTGCCCGTCAATGTTGGCGACATCGCGCCGGGGACCTGGACGACGACCACCCTGACCTTTCCCGGCTCGGCGGGATCTACCGGCACGCTCATCAATCTGCAGGTGAACGGGACCTTTACGCAGGGCAAGTTCTCCGGCGGCCTGCGGGTCGCCCTGCCCTGAAGGAGGAATACCGACAAAAATCCGTTCTCTTTTTCGGCTGCGATGACGCGGGAACTTCCCGAAATCAGGGCGCCGTATAGAAAGGTGAGTGATGACAGAGAAACCTCCTTTCTAAACTGGGTGAGAGTGCCGATAGAGCAGGCCGCCAGAGTATCGGCGGCCTGCTCTTTTTCTATCTGAAATCGCCTCCGCCGGCGGCACGACCGGCCATGCCGTCAACCATACGCTCGTTCCATGAATTCGATTCAGAAATCTGGTCCTCAAAGGGGCAGAGAGCTCCGGCCTGGAAGCTTCCTGGCAAACCGAGCGGGGGTTGTATTAGCCACGTTATTGAAAAAAAATTTCAATTTCTGTAGAAATTACGGGCGACATGGCACGATTCATGCAGTATACTAAGTGCTTGGTATGGACAGACGTACGAAAGTCCCGTCGCTCCAGCGTCTGCTCCTCTGTCTAAATCCTTCGCTGCCGGCCCGGCATAGGGCGCTCCCAAAGCAAGAGCACGCCTCCTTGGCACGACTCGGCAACATTGCGAGCGATCATAAACCGGCCCGGCAGACAGGGGACCTTGCCCCGTTGCACAAGAGCCCCAATCCTTCATTCCAAGGAGTACTGGTTTGCAGTTCGGTTCTCTCTCCTTGCGAGCCCTCCGTGGGCTCGCCGCTCTATTGCCTCTCTGGGGCTGGCCTCCCTAGTGCCAGCCCGCGCGCAGGGGAGCGAGAGCGTCCATCATACATTGGATGCCTGCCATTTTCCCGGCCATAAATTCCCCCAAACAGTCAGACAAGCGCTTATCACCATGCGTTTTTGCCTCGCTAATAATATTTTTAGCTAAGGCGGGGCTTTTATGGCTAAATGGCACGGTTCTTGCAATATGGTGTACTGATGTTCCTATTTCGCTAATAGAAGGAGCAACCCAGAAGCCTTAGACTCTACTCTCTTGGCGCACTATCCGCCTCTTGTCCCTGTACCTGGGGGACATTTCTCATCACCGTTCGTTCGGTAGTTATCTTTTCACAGGAGGGCTGCAACATGTTACGTGGCGATCTCTCACGTACGAACAAGGCAAGCATCATGCATCGTTCTTTTCTCTTCCTTTCGGTCTTCTGTCTGGCGCTGGGTCTGGCCTCGGTCCGGCCGGCGCAGGCACAGTTGACCGACACCGTCATCCATAGCTTCAACGCCTTTTCCGACGGTGAAAATCCCTACACCACGCTGACGCAGGCCAGCGATGGTAGCTACTATGGCACCACGCTCTATGGCGGCGTCAACAATGCCGGCACGGTTTTCAAGGTCGATGCCACCGGGCATCTGACCACGCTCCGCGACTTCAGCGGGTCCGATGGATACTATCCCTACGGCCGCCTGACTCAGGGCAGCGACGGCATGCTCTACGGCACCACCCAACAGGGCGGCCAATACGGCTACGGCACGGTCTACAAGATCAGCACGGACGGTTCTGTTTTCAGCACCATCCACAGCCTCTATTACTATACCGACGGGTACTATCCCCAGGCCGGCGTGATCCAGGGCAGCGACGGCATGCTCTACGGCACCGCCCTCTATGGCGGCCCGAACGGCTACGGCACCGTCTTCCAGCTCAGTACCGACGGCACCGTCTTCAACGTCATTCACAGCTTCAGCTACTCTACGGACGGCGCTTACCTCTATGGTGGCGTGGCTCAGGGCAGTGACGGCATGCTCTACGGCACCACCCAACAGGGCGGCCCGAACGGCTACGGCACCGTCTACCAGGTCAGCACCGACGGCACCGTCTTCAACGTCATTCACAGCTTCAGCTACTCTACGGACGGGTACTATCCAAGCGGCACCCTCATTCAGGGGACCGATGGCATGCTCTACGGCACGGCGGATTATGGCGGCCCGAACGGGTACGGTACCGTCTTCCAGATCAGCAAGGACGGCACCACCTTCAATGTGGTGCATGGCTTCAACTACTCCGACGGCTACTACCCCTGGTCGGGGGTGACTCAGGGCAGCGACGGCAAGCTCTACGGCACTACCGTCAATGGCGGTTCCAATGGTTACGGCGTGGTCTTCCAGGTCAGCACCGATGGGACCATCTTCAACGATCTGCACAGCTTCAACCCGAGCACCGACGGCTACAATCCTTACGGCGGCGCCATTCTGGGAAGCGACGGCCTGGTGCATGGCACCACCTACTACAGCCATAGCGGCAGCGCCGTCAACTTCGGCACGCTCTATACGGTCGATACCGCAGGCTCTACCTACACCACCGTCTTCGACTTTGCCAACGGCTTCCACGACGGCCAGTATCCTGAATATGGCAGCCTGGCGCTGGGCAAAGACGGCAACTACTACGGTACGACCTACTCTGGTGGCCTGTTCAACTATGGCGTCCTCTACAAGATGACCCCAGCCGGCAAGGTGACCATTCTGCACCCGTTCGGCTATTCCGACGGCGCCGGTCCCGAGGGCAGTGTCACCTTCGACAGCAAGGGCAACATCTACGGTACCACCTGGTATGGTGGAAGCAATGGCAGCGGGACGCTCTTCGAGTATTCGCCCTCTACCAATACCTTCACCAACCTCTACAGCTTCAGCGGAACGGGAGGGGCGGACCTGACCGGCGGCGTGGTCATCAGCGGCACCAGCCTCTACGGGACCACCTATTACGGCGGGCAGCACGGCTACGGCATCGTCTTCCGGCTGAACCTGCCTTCGGCTACCAAGCCGCTGACCTTCCAGGTCCTGCACAGCTTCAGCTACGCGGATGGCGCCAATCCCTTCGGCAACCTGGTCCTGGGATCGGACAAGAACCTCTATGGCACCACCGTGCTGGGAGGTACCAACGGCTATGGTACGGTCTTCAAGATCTCGCCTTCCAGCGGCACGCTGACTACCATCCACAACTTCACTTACTCGGATGGGTACGAGCCAATAGGCAGCCTCATCCAGGGCGTGGACGGCATGCTCTACGGCACCACCCAGTATGGCGGATCCAACGGGGCCGGCACGGTCTTCAAGATCAGCAAGGATGGCTCCGTCTTCAACAGCCTGCACAGCTTCGTCTACTCGGATGGCTACTACCCGCAGGGCGCGCTGCTGCAAGCGTCGGACCACATGCTCTATGGCACCGGCCTCTACGGCGGCGCCAATGGCAATGGCACGGTCTTCCAGATCAGCACGGACGGCTCCGTCTTCAACGTCATCTACAGCTTCGGCTCCTACAACACGGACGGCATCTATCCGTATGACGGCCTGACGGAAGGACCCGACGGCAACCTCTATGGCACCACCTACCAGGGCGGCGCCAATACCAACGGCAATCGCGGCACGGCCTACATGCTGGGGACCCAACTGCCGGTCATCAAGAGCGTCAGCCCGAGTTCGGGCAGCGTTTCGAGCGGCACGATCGTGGGCATCAAAGGCGTTAACCTCACCGGCGCTACCGTCACCATCGACGGGGTCGCCCAGACGGTACAGTCCGGCGCCACTTCTACCTCGCTGAAGTTCAAGCTTAACGCGGCCACCCCACAAGGCACCTGGCCGGTTGTGGTGACCACTGCCCATGGCGTGGGCTACAGTCCCAAGAACTTCACTGTCGGTCCGTAAGACCTCACCCCCTAACTCCCTCTCCTTTGTAAGGAGAGGGGGAAGATGACGGCCCCCGACCGCACGGTCGGGGGCTTTTTCGTGATCGCCTGGGGGCTAAAGACCGCCCGTTCGACAAAAAATTTGTCACAAAATCTGTTTTTACCCTTGCTTTTACAATAGCGCCTGATATAATGGCCTTTAATGCCGGCCGAATCCGTCGGAAGACATGCCTGCTCAGGCATTACAAAGGCATTAAAAACACGTGCTTGAATTTTGTCTGAAAAAAATTCAAAAAAAGTCCTTGACAAGCCGCTTGAATATTGTTATAGTACACTATAACACTGGAACACTATTCGGCACGAAATTCATGATCAACAAGGTCGACAAGAAAAACCCACTCCCCCGCTACCTGCAGGTAAAGCAACTGCTGGAGACGCGCATCCGCACGGGCACCTATCGGCCGGGAGCGCGCTTGCCTGGCGAGCGCGATCTGGCGCACGAACTCGGCGTCAGCCAGATGACTGTCAATAAAGGCATCCTGGCGATGGTCGATGCGGGCTGGCTCTATCGCGAGCAGGGGAAAGGGACCTTCATCTCCGATGGCTTCCATCCTCCGCTCCCGGAGACGCTCCATATCGGGGTTGTGTCCCGAGTGGACGCCGGCCGTATGCTGGAGGACTACTACCTGGGCTCCTTGTTCCGCGGCATGCGGCAAGCGGTCTCCGACGCGCCCGTGATGCTTTCGATTCTGGGCGCCAAGGGGTTTTATTCGCAGCCGGACGACGCCTCCCTGGATGGCTACCTCCTGGTCGATCCTCTGTACGGCAATGTGCCGGACATCCATCGCCTCCTCGATTCCGGAAAGCGCCTGGTGGCTGTAAGCGCCGCATGGCCGGAGATGCAGGCGCCGTTCGTGGATAGCGACAACGTGGGCGGCACGCGCGCTGCCGTCGAGCATCTGCTGAATCTCGGACACCGGCGCATCGCAGGAGTCTTTACGCTGAGCGCCAGCTCGAATGCGCGCGACCGGCTGTACGCCTACGAAGCCGTTCTTGCCGCGCGCTCCCTCTGCCTGCCGAGCGACTTTACCATCGCGACGGAGTCTTCGTTCTCCTCTGCCGAGACACGCAGCGATCAGGTGCGTTCTCTGCTGCGGCGTTCCGACCGGCCGACGGCCTTTTTCTGCGCCGGATACTACTCGGCCCTCGAAACCCTGGACGTGATTCGGGAAGCGGGGCAGCGCGTTCCCGAAGACGTTTCCCTCGTCGCCTTCGACGATCCGTTGTCGGCAAGACATATCACGCCTCCTCTGACCACGGTAAGCCAGCCCCTCGATGCGATGGGGCGTCTGGCGACGGAGAAGCTGCTGAAATGGCTGACGTACGGCGAACAGCCCAAACGCCAGGACATCCTGCCCACCGAGCTCGTCGTCCGCGGCTCGACGATGCCGCCCCCGGGCGGCGTGTAACTCTGCTCTCCGAACCTATGCGGAACCGGAGACACGCCTCCGCGCAGGTTCCCTTCGATCCGATCTCTGTTTGCAAGCACATCACTCACACAAAGGAGACATCCTGATGTACCGGAATGCACGCAAAGGTTTTACCCTCATCGAATTGCTCGTAGTTATCGCCATTATCGCGATACTGGCAGCCATCCTTTTCCCTGTCTTCGCCCAGGCGCGAGAGCGCGCCCGCGCTATCTCGTGCATGTCCAACCTCAAGCAGATAGGCCTCGCCACGATGATGTACGTTCAAGATTACGACGAGACGTTCATGTGGCAGCCATATCCGGGCTGGTCGCCTACCCAGCCGAAAGACCCTGTTACCGGGATTACTATGCCCACGCTGGGCTTCTGGGATACTCTCCAGCCCTACGTCAAGAATCAGGGTATCTTCTCCTGCCCGAGCAATACGGACTACTACTATAACGGCAACTACCCGATGAACTATAAGGTGAACTACGGCGACAACGAGCTTATCTTCACCTATAAGCCCGTTGCCGAGGCCGTCCTGCAGGAACCGGCATCGCTGGCGATGTACGCAGATGCGGATATTTTGTGGGGCACCTTCATCGGCTATGAAGTTAAGGATTCGGACGGCCAGTATCGCCGCTACTGGCTGTACTCCGACCCGAAAATCTGGCTCTACGGCGTCAAGCGCCACTTCAACGGCCTCAACGCCGTCTTCTGCGACGGCCATGCGAAGTTCAGCGGCCCGCCCAGCATCGTGATGCCTCCTGACCCGTCGGGCCTCTATGACGGCTACTATCATGGCCTGCGGATCAGCGATAAGGGCGACTGGTCTTCCGCCGACCCGGTTAACTAGTCTATACTGCGTTTCAGGCCTACGGCAAGGAACGCCGTGGGCCTGGGCGCCGTCTATCGCGTTTGGGTGTTAGGTGTTGGGTATCAAATCCCAATGCCTGACGCTCTATACCTGACTTGTGGAGGTTTCGAACGTTGAAACGAGAAGTCAATCCGATTTTCGCTGTGGTTGCGGCGGTGGTCATCCTCGTCATCGCGGTGGGGGTCTATTTCTATACCGGCGTGGCTTCCACGCACAAAACGAATCTTCGGAAGAACGCTTACACACTGGGCAAGATGCCGCAACAGCCGTTCATTCCAAACGCGCCGTAGCGCATCGATGGCTTTCGGCATTCGCGGGAATGATAAGCCACTTCTTCGGACAGGCTTTATGTTTGTCTGCCTGATTTTGGCACAGGCCGTCGCGCTCCTGGCCTTTCTTATGCCTATGGCTGCCGCAGAGCAAAGCCCGATCGTTCGGGCCGCAAACCTGATACGGGCGCATCAGGCGCAGGATGGAGCCATCGCCCAGGATGTGCTCCCCGCCGGCGCGACCCGGGTCATGCCCTACTTCGCTAACTTCGCGGCGCTGGGCCTGGTGGCTGCCTATCGGGATTCAGGCGATTCCTCTTATCTTGAGGCCGCCCGGCGGTGGGCCGGCTGGTATGCGGCGCATCAGAACCCGGACGGCACCGTCTACGACTACACCGGCGCGCCGGGCGCATGGAAGCCGACCGGCGATTACGACTCGACCGACTCCTACGCCGCCACCTACCTCAGTCTGCTCCTCGCCATCCATCGGGCCTCTCCCGACCTCAAATGGCTCGACAATAAGCGCGCTTCCATCGAGAAAGCGGTCGATGCCATCAAGCTGACCCTGCAGCCCAACGGTCTCACGCTCGCAAAGCCGACCTATCCGGTGATGTACACCATGGACAACACCGAGACGGCGCAGGGACTTCACGCGGCAGCCAGTCTTGCGATCCTCCTCCATCTCGCTCCCCTCCAGGAAGAAACAGAGCGTCTCGCCCGCCGCATGGAGACCGCCGTCGCGCACGACCTCTGGGACCCATCGACCGAATCCTATCTTATCGGGCTGCAGCCGGATGGCTATCACGCCCGCGGCTTTAAGGCCTGGTACCCAGACGTGATGGCAAACCTGATGGCCATCGCATGGCTTCCCGGAAGCGACCACAATCGGGCGCTCTTCGCCCGCATGAAGACCCTCTTCGCGGATACCCTGCCCGAGCGGGTCGCCAGCGAGCAAGACCTGGAGCATCTGGATTGGTGGGGATGGGCGGCTTACGGCGCGCACGACGTCGCGCTCCTCAAGCAGATTCGGCAGCGCATGGCAGCCTTCGATAGCGTCCAGCACGCGTTCTACCCCGCAACACTCGGGCACCTGTGCCGGCTGATGAGTATCCATCTCCAGAGTTTATGAGTTCCGGCCCTTATGGCCCCCACCCGCGGCTTCGCCTATCCCTTCCAATCGCCGACGCGCTCCCCATTTCCCCCGGCATTCCGAAGGTTCGAGGAGGAATCGGAGGTGGGGGCTTTGTAACGATGCTGTAACGGTAGCGTAACGCTCGTCCCGTATAATAGCCTCAACGGATTGCTGTCCGTGATCCGCTCGCATGCTGGAAGGAAGCAGGCGTGCTATCACGCGCTCTATACATATCCACATGACCCTATAACAGGAAAGGAGAGCTCAGGATGTCTCGATTTCTGTCTGTCTTCGCCGCCTCTACGTCCCTGGTGGGCGCCTGCCTGGCTCTGAGTCTGGTGTCCGTTCGGCCCGCGCAGGCACAGTTGCCCAACGAACTCCTCTATAGCTACGCAGGCCAGGCCACCCGTGGCTATGCCACCTGCCGTCTGACCCTGGGTCCGGACGGCAACTTCTACGGCACCACCTTCCAGAATGGAAAGTATGGCGATGGGATGCTGTTCCGGGTCAGCCCTTCCGGCCAGTTGACCGACCTGCACGATTTCACCAACGGCAACGATGGCTCTTACCCGGAAAGCGGCGTTCTCTTCGACAGGGAAGGCAATCTCTACGGCGACAACACTTCCGGCGGCCCCACCAACTCCGGCTCGGTCTACAAGTATTCACTCGCGACCAAAACCTTCACCCTGCTGCACCGCTTCAATTTCTGGGATGGATGCGGTTCCAACGGCTTGACGCTGGTGGGGCACAGCCTGTATGGCGTGACGTATGTTGGCGGGGCGAACTTTTATGGCGAGGTGTACCGAATCGACCTGCCGACGGCCACCCGACCGCTGAAGTTCGAAGTCTTGCACTCCTTCTCCGGTTCGGATGGCTCGGTACCCTGGGGACCTCTGGCGGCAGGATCGGATGGGAACCTCTATGGAACGACTTCCGACTTCGCGTCATGGGGTCTCGGCACGGTCTTCAAGATCACTCCCGCTGGCGACTATACGCTGCTTCATGCCTTCAGCGGTCCGGACGGAGCCTATCCCATTGCCGGCATGACAGAAGGGAGCGATGGCCTGCTCTACGGCACGGCCGTCCATGGAGGCCCCGGTTATTACCTGGATGGGGGCAACGGCGCCGTCTTTAAGATGCGCCAGGATGGCAGCGACTTCCATATCCTCCATGCGTTTGACGGCTCGGATGGCCGCGGCCCCGTCTGCGTCCTGCAGCAGGCTTCGGACGGCCTGCTCTATGGGACCACCGCTGCCGGCGGCTTCCGTGAAGTGGGAACGGTCTTCCGATTGAACGCCGACGGCAGCGTCTTCGACGTTATCCACGATTTCCATCATTACGTCAAGGACGCCGATCATCCCCTGGCCGGCGTGGTGGAAGGGCCGGACGGCAACTTCTACGGCGCAACCGGATCGGGCGGCGCCTACGGCGCAGGCGCCGTGTATATGGTTCCCACCCATCTGCCGATCATAACCAGCTTCAGTCCCCCCACCACCAGAGCTTCGGCAGGCACAAGCGTGATTATCACAGGCGTCAATCTGGACAGTATCTCCTCGGTGACGATCGCAGGCGTCTCTCAGAGCATCCTGAGCGTGTCGGCCACCACCGTCACGTTCCAGCTTAATACCGCTACTCCCGCCGGAGCTTACCCGATCGTGGTGACCACGCTCCAGGGGTCCAGCACAAGCGCCAGGAAGTTTACGGTAAAGCCATAAGTCCCTTTGTCTTTCCGATGCAATAAGCCCCCGGCCGTTCGGCCGAGGGCTTATTCGAGAATGGCAGTCTTTGCAGGGAACTCAGCAACGCATAGCGAACAGATACTTGTCATCGAATCAAAGAAACTCGTCTTTCCGCCCGTGAGGGCGGTTCTCCGCGAGGCAGGCGCAAACGAGATGGCGTGTCCACGCAACCCATCCGCTCGCTTCGTGTGGCGGCGTAGCCGCCTGCCAGCTGGGTCGTTCACGGCCCGGCGAAAACAGGAGGCCCAGCCATGCCGGCTGCAAACCCGATGGAGTTAGAGAACCTGACCCGTCTTCTTCTGGAGGATGTCTGCTGCGATCTGGTGCGCCTGCTGCACGCCGGAGGGAATCCGGCCCGATTGGGAGCCGTGCGCATCGATCGAGAGTGGGCGCTGGGACCAGACGGCAGCTATGCCGACCTGCGCGTGGAGCCGGAAGACGACTGCCCCTACTTTCTGGAAGTCAAAAGCGGCTTCGACCCCAAAACCGTTCTGGCGCACATCCAGCGCAAGTATGGCCGGCTGCCTATCCAGGGCCGCCAGGAGAACCGCCTGGTGCTGGTGACCGATGCCACCAACCGTCCGGACTGGCCCGCCGTCGAGTCCGCGCTGCAGGCGGCGCTGCCCCCGGCCTTGAAATTGGAAATCTGGGGACCGGACCGCTTGCACGAAGCGATCACCGAGGCGTTCGGACAGCCTCTTCCGGCCCTATCCGCCTCCGAGGAGTTGACCCTGCGGGAGCGCATCGATCAGGCTAAGGACCGGCTGGCGTTTGGGGAGGAAGCGCCCGTCAGCTACGGCGAGACCGCCCTGCGCCAGAACCTGCTCTGGCACTTCGGATCCTGGCGTCTGCGGGAGCTGCGGCATAAATCCGAGAACGTGGAGGCGCGCGATCTCGTACCGACGGGCACCTACGAAAATGTCGTGATCCTGATGGCCGACCTGTCCGGGTTCTCCAGCTACATGCACGACACCTCCGACGACGCCATCGTGCGCCATGTCCTGACCAGCTTCTACGCCAAGGCGCGCTACCAGACCATCAACGCGGGCGGAATGCTGCTCCAGTTTCTGGGCGACGCCGTCGTGGCGCTGTTCGGCATTCCCGATCATCGTCCCGGCTATATCGAGTCCGCCATGCATACCGCGATTCGCCTGCTCGACATCGCCGCTTCCGTCTCGCACGACTGGCAGCGCCGTATCGATCACGTGCAGTCCCGGCGCGGCGCGCATATCAGTCTGGCGATGGGCCGCGTGCAACTCGTGGCCATGCGCCCGCTGGATCCGGCGCGCCTGGCCGGCCTCGGGGATTGTCTGGACATCGCGCAGCGGCTCTCCAGCCTGGCCGAGCCGGGCGAGATCGTGATTAGCAATGTCCTGCGCCACGCGCTGCGGGAATCGGCCTACGACTTCGCAGCCCTGGAACCGACGGAACTGCGGCATCTCGGCAGGATCCAGCCCTGGAAGCTAGTGTCGAAGATACCCGCGCCTCCTGACGTGAAGACCCCTCGTTCCCGGCAGACCAAAGCTCCCGACCAACAGGAGCCGGAGCGATGACTTTCCGACCGATCCTCCTGCTCGGCCCGAATAAGGCCGGGAAGACTACCGTAGGCACGCTGCTCTCCGAGCGGCTGGGAATACCCTTTCGCCGTCTGCGTGAGATGGCTCCAGGCTACTGGCAGGAGGTCGGCGGCAGCGAGGAGCGGGCGCAGAAGGCATGGGAGCAAAGCTGGGATGCTCATTTCACCGCCACCCGGCCCTGGAATGCGCATGCGCTGCAGCGCGCTCTGGCCGAGCATCCGGACGGCATCCTGGGGGTAGGACCCTACGAATACGTTTACGAGGATGCCGCCTTATTGGAACGAGTCCGCGCCCTACTTCAGCCGTACGACCTGGTGATCCTGCTGCAGCCGACGCCGGACGTGGACGGGTCGGTCCGTATCCTGGAAGAGAGAGGATTCACCCTCTTGGATGGCGTAGAGATCAACGAGCACTTTATCCGACACCACTCCAATCACGACCTGGCAAAGCAGGTCTTCTACACCAAAGGGAAAACTCCGGAGCAGACCTGCGATGAGATCCTGGCCCGGCTGGATCGCTCCGATTCGGACATCATTCTGATCGGGCCTATGGGCGCCGGCAAGAGCACCATTGGCAGACTTCTCTCGAAGCGGCTGGGGCTGCCCGAGGTTGTCATGGATGCGGTACGCTGGGACTATTATAAAGAGATCGGCTGGAGTGAGGACGACGAGCGCCGGATCGGTAAACAGGAAGGCTTTGCTGGCGTTTATCGCTATTGGAAACCCTTCGAGCTCTATGCGGTCGAGCATGTGCTCGCGGACCATTCCGATAGCGTGATCCACTTTGGCGCGGGTCATTCTGTCTATGAGGACGCGGCCGCCTTCGCACGCGCTCAGGAGATACTGGCGCCATACCCTAACGTGGTGCTGCTGCTTCCCTCGCCCGACCTTGACGAATCGGTCGAGATCCTGCGCGACCGGGGACGGCTGAAGTTGCGTGGCATGATCGCCGACCGCTTTTTCCTGACCCATCCCGCTTCGCAGTCACTACCGAAACAGGTGGTCTACACGCACGGCAAGACGCCCGAGGAAACTGCAGAAGAGATCCTTCGGTTGCCTGCCATGCGGGCGAGCCTGGATAGCCCCTGAAATCGTCGTCGCGTCGGGCCTTCGTTAACGGAGGCCTGAAGCAGGAGGAAGGTCTATGCGGCAGGGAATACCGGATTTCAAAGCCATCACCGAGCGCAAGCATGCCGCACTGGGCGCGGAGGAAACACAGCGCATTTTGGAGGCGGGCCGCACCTGGGACCTGGCCCCTACGCTGCGGTCCGGCGGCGCGGTGATCTTCCCGCACACCAGCATCGAGGTCTGCGGCTACCAGATCGCCGCGGCGGTCCACACCTGCCTGGATAGCGGCGCGCAGCGGGTGCTGGCGCTCGGCGTGCTGCACGCGCTTACCGACAACCTGGAAGCAGCGCGCGTGCGCGTGGCGAACGGAGCCGATGTCACGCAGGAGCCGGCCTGGGGGATTCAGGGACCGGGACTGCCGGGCCGGGAGGACTGGCGCGGAGAGTTCTCGCTTCTAAATTTCCTCTATCTCTGGGAAGCAGAAACAAAGCGGCGCGGCATCACGGCTCCAGAGCTTATCGTCCGCTATCCCTACCTGGCCGGCGGCCGACCGGAGATTTTGCCGGGTATCGCGGAGCTGCAGGAGATCGTGCAAGACGCCGTGGTCGTCGCCACGATGGACCCGTTCCACCACGGCATCGGTTATGGCGATTCCCCGGAGACAGCCCTGGCGCCGGAGCAGGGCGGCCTGGACCTGGCCCACAAGCGCATCCTGGAAGGGTTTGCAATTCTGCAGCGGGGAGACTACTGGGGATTCAACCAGCACTGTGTCGCTACCAAGAGCGATGGGCGCGACGTGGGACAAGCGCTTCGTTACCTGCTCGGCCCGCAGAACGCCCGCATTCTGGACATCCTCGCCGACGACATGACCGTCCCCTACAACAAGCCCGCTCCCACCTGGGTCTGCGGCGCCCTCATCGACCTGCAGCCCGCTCTTTAGGTGGTTGTCAGGGGAAAGGAGAGGGTGACCCGCGCGCCGCCTTCGGGGCGGTTCTCGTAGCGGATCTGGCCGTTCAGCTCGTAGCGGGTAATGCCGTCGATCAGCTCCAGACCCGTATGGGCCGCAATATTTGGATCGAAGTCCTCCGGAAAGCCGGGTCCATCGTCGCAGACCTCCAGCCAACCCTGGTTCTCATGAAGCGTGAAGGAGACCTGGGTCTCCAGATTGCCATGCTTGATGGCGTTGGCGACCAGCTCGTTTGTGATCAGGGCCAGGGCGGTGCCTGCCTGGACCGGCAGCACGACATCTTCCACGTGATAGCGGATCTGATTGCGGCCTGCCGTCTGCTGAAGCATCCACAAGATTTTATCGAGGAGCGTTCGTACCGACACCTCACTGACGGCCGCGTCCTGCTTCTTTTCGTAGGTCAGTATATCGTGGATGGCCGACAGGGTGCGGATCTGCCTCCCGACCCGGCGCAGCTCCTCCGCCGGAACGGTCTCGCCGGCGTCCATCAGGCTAATGTCCACCATAGAGGCCAGCACCTGAAACTGATTTTTGATGCGATGGCTGGCTTCGTAGGCGGCGCGCTGCAGGCGGGCCTGGCTCTCCCGCAAGGCCGCTTCCGTCACTCTGCGCTGGGTGATGTCGCGGGAGATGCCGATGAGGGCGACCGGCTTGCCGCTGCTGTCGAGGACCCGCCGCACCTTGGCGTCGATCCAGACACGCGAGCCGTCCTTGCGGTAGTCCTCGAACTCGCCATCCCACTCCGCCCCGGCGGCCAGACCCCGGATCATTTCGTTAATTCGGTCGCGCTCGAAAGCCGGATAGCGATCGGAGAGCGGCCGTCCGATCATCTCCTCGGCCGTCCAGCCGAAGAGCCGGGCAGCGCCCTCGTTCCAGATGCGGACGATACCGTCCAGATCGGTCACGATCACGGCATCCTGAACGTTCTGGAGCAGCAGGGCGTCGCGGGCAAGGGCCTCGTCGAGGTGCTGGCGTTCCAGGATCTCCTGCAGCGGCATATCACCCGGATAGACCGCCGTGATGGGCGGGTTCGCCTGGAAGCCGGTCTCACGCTCGTGTGGATTGTCCGGAAAGTCCGATGCCCGCATGTCCGATCTCCCAGCGCGACAGTGGATGGGCTTTTGTTTCAACACAATCGGTGGTTCTTCTCTATGTTCGTCTTGACGATGCAAATATCCTTCTCGCGGCGGCGAGGAATCGGGGCATTCCGTTTTCCGGCGTGACGGTCTATTCGGAAGGATGCTGGGCGGCGGAATCGGAAGCAGGAATCGACCGAGCCGATACAGAACTGCCAGGCGAAGCAGGCACTTTGCCTCCGAAGCGACATGACTCAAACCGACGTACCCATTTCCAACGCCTCTCCCTCTACCGCGCCTGGCCCGGCCCCCGCATCCCCATCTTCCCCGGCCACCCCTCAGGGCCAGGGCGCGGCGGCGTGGGCGCTCCTGCTGCTGTGCCTGTTCGCCTTCTTCTTTCGCCTGGGCAGTATCACCCTCTTCGATCTGGACGAGGCGCTCTACGTCACCTGCGCCCGGCAGATGGCCCTTTCCGGCGACATCATCACCCCACGCCTGAATACGCGCCCGATCCGGGATCCCACGGCTACCACGGCGCCTTTCTACGAGAAGCCCATCCTGGTCTACTGGCTGCCGGCGACCTCCATGCGCCTGTTCGGTTTCTCGGAATGGGCGGCCCGGCTGCCGGTGGCGCTCGCGGCGCTGCTGATGACCTGGCTGGTCGCGCAGATGGGAACGGTCTGGTTCGGGCGGCGAGCGGGACTGCTGGCGGGCTTTGTCTACGCGACCGCCCCTATGACCATCGTCGATGCGCGCCAGATGACCACGGACGGTCTGCTCGTGCTCTGGTTCACGCTGGCGCTCGTGGGCTTCTGGAACAGCTACAAGCGCCGGGGGACACGCTGGGCGCTGCTGTTCTGGGCGATGTGCGCGCTGGCCGTGCTGACCAAAGGCGCCATCGGCCTGCTGCTGCCGGCCATTGTGGCGGGCGTGTTTCTGGCGCTGGACCGGTTCGTGCTGCGCCTGCGGCTGGGCGGATGGCGGTCCCTGCTCTTCGTCTTCCGGCTGCGGCTGCGCCCTGTGTCCGCGTGGGTACCGGACGTGCGCGCTCTGCGGCCGGTTCTGGGCTTGCTGCTCTTCCTGGCGATCGCCGCGCCCTGGCATCTGGTCATCTGGCGGACCGGTGGGCTGGATGCGAACGGCCACACCTGGTACTGGGAGTATATCCTGGATCAGCACATCGGCCGGTTCAAAGGCGTGGATAAGGTCCACAATGCGCCCATAGTCACCTATTTCGCCTATTTCCTGCTCGGCTTCTTCCCCTGGGCCTGCTTTACGCCGCGCGCTTTCCGGCTGCGGGCAGACAGGGCCGATCCGGCCCGCGAGGTCCGCCGGTTCTTGCTGATCTGGTTCTGGACGATCTTCGTCTTCTTCTCGCTGGGCGCCGCCAAGCTGCCCAACTACATCGTGCCCGCCTTTCCGGCGGCGGCGCTGCTGATCGGCCGCTGGCTGGACCGGGCGCTCTCCGCACGCGCAGACCGGGCGGACGACCGCGCCCTGCGGCGCGGCGCCTTCTGGGCCGCCGTCACCGGCGCTATCCTGGCCGCGGGCATGGCGCTGGCGCCGCATTTTGCGCCTAAAGCCTCGCCGATCGCGCCCTCCATTGTGCGCTTCGGGCTGGAAACGTTTCTCCTTCTGCTGGGCGGATGCGCCCTCGCCTGGCTGTGTTTCCTTCCGAGAAAGAAGAGCCTTTCCTGGCGAAAAGCAGGCGTCGGCGCGCTGATCCTCACGCTCCCGGTCGTCGTCCTGTTCGTCACCCTGGAGGGCTATCCGATCATCGAGCGCGAGATCCTCGCTCCTTATCAGCAGATCGCCGTGGATGCCCGCCCGGATGTCCAGGCCGGGCTGCCGGTGATCTACTACCATATCATCCCGCGCCGCCCCAGCATGAACTTCTATGCCCGCTATTCGCCCCTGGAGACCAAGGCCCTGCACGAACCCCTGCTGCCGTACCTGCGTCCCTATCTGACCCCCACCCACCCGGACGTCGACGTAGTCACCTCCCGCTACGATTTCGACCACCTCGTAAAGCCGGAGCTTAGCACCGTCCCCGGCCTTTCCACGCGCATCCTCTCCGAGCGCGGCAACGTGAACGGTGGCTGGGTGCTCCTGCGCGTGACTCTGCATACTTCATGACACGAAGCCATTTAGCCGGGCATGAAGCCGGGCAATGAATTACCCGTCTAGGGGTCCTTCGGACAACCGCCCTGCGGGCGGACCTCACCCCCATAGACCTCACCCCCTGTACCACCACGGGCCTTGCGGCCCTGCCTCTCCTTCGTAAGGAGAGGGAGAATTCTTGTGAAGGATGAGTCCCCGAAGGGGACTTCGGGCATGGGGTAGGGGCCCCAGGGGCCGCAGTTTCAACTGCCCGTAGATAGTCCCATCAATTTTGGGCCTAGCAATGGGACTTTCGGCCTATTGACAACCTGTTGTATCCGAAGTAGCATCAAAAGCGTCACCTTGCCGTGCTCTCTTCGTGATGAAAGGAGCGGAGCATGTTCAAACGGCTTTTTAGCGCATGCTTCGCAGCCGTCGCGCTTTTCCTGATGCTGGGCGGATGCGAGGTCGAGTTTTCTCCGGACGGCAAGCAGATCGTCTTCTTATGGGATACCCAGGCTCATAAGAAAGGCCTATACATCATCAATGCGGATGGAACTGGATTTCATCCGCTACCTGGCGGCGCCGACGGTTTGCAGGCAAGATGGTCCCCGGATGGCAGGTATCTGATCTTCAATGCACAGCAGAATTCTCAAATGCAACCGGCGGCTCAGCAGCAGGATGTCGTCAGGCTCTACGATACACAGAGCCGACAAACGAAACTGATCGCCTCCGGCGTGGACGCACCATTCGCCTGGCGCGCGGATAGCCGTCAGTGTGCGTCCATTGGGGGAACGACAGGGAAACTAGAAATCCGCATCTATCATGTTCCCGACGGCTCGCTCATTTCACATGTTCCGCTGCCCCCCACTATCCAAGGAATCGAGTTGTTCAATGAACAGATGCTCTGGCTGCCCAACTCGGATTCCATCGTCTTCTTTGGATACAACGCACAGGGACACGACCTTTACAGCGTGGAGGGAAGCCAGGTCCGTTCAATAACTTCCTCCCATGACGTGATCGGTTGCGGCCTCTCGGCGGATGGGCGGCGGCTGATCTGGGCCCGATCCGGCACGAGCGGCGGCTCAGTCTGGATAGCTCTGTGGTCTATGGATCTTACCACGCGATCTGCCTCCCGGCTACCTTTTCCACGGCATCTGCCTTTCTCGAAGGCGCGTCGGGCGGATGCAGATATTCGTTACGTGGCCTTTTCTCCGGATGGACAGCGGATGGCATTGGCAGCCTTTCTTCCCATCGGCCACCGAAGGAACGGAAATACCAAACAGTATCCGGCTGTCTTTACGGTCCGTCTGGATGGAACGGGTCTCCGGCAGGCCCAGCGGTCTGATCGGGAAGAGGATATGCTTATCCCCTCCTGGTCGCATGATGGCAAACGTCTGGCCGTGCTGCGGATGGGAAAGAAATTCGGCCCCGTTTCTATCCATCTCTACAATGCAGACGGAACCGGTCGGGTACGCATACCACTGCCACCTCTGCCAAAAGATAGATAGCGCCTGGCAATCGGTGAAACCCCCTTTCCGGCAAGCCGGTAGTAAAGATGGACTATTGCGGGAAAGGAGAGAACGATGCTGCTATCGATGGTGGAGTATGTTTTCCTCGGCTTTCTGTTCATGGGCATCTCGATGCCATTGATTCGGCGTCAGGTCAAGCCCAACCTCTGGTACGGCTTCCGGACACGCAAGACCCTCAGCGACGAGCGCATCTGGTACGCTGCCAATGAGTTCAGCGGACGCCTGCTGTTTGTGGCGGGCCTGCTGATCGCATTCACCGCACTTCTCCTCGCGCCGGTGGGTCTCATTCCTCACATCGGAATCACTCTTTACCTTACAACCTGTTGGCTAACGTTCGTGATCAGCCTGGTCGGCGTGCTCATTCTCAGCTTTCGCTATCTCCGCAGGCTGTAAGGTCTGCGCGGATTCACATAAACAACGCTTCTCGTAATGAAGGAGAGACATGCGCTTGAAACCCCTTTTCGCATCCATGCTGCTTCTGCTGGCCCTGGCGGCGCTATGGCCGCCGGTGTACGCCCAGGAGACAGCCTCCAAAAGCATCGAGGGTATCTGGCAGGGCGCGCTCAGCGTTTCCGGCATCCAGTTACGACTCGTCGTCAAGATCCACAAGCAGCCGGGCGGCACCCTCACCGGCACGATGGACAGCATCGACCAGGGCGCGAAGGACATCCCGATCGACCAGGTCACCTTCAAGGATAACACCCTGCGGCTGGAATTGAAAGGCATCGGCGGCGTGTACGAAGGCAAGCTCAATGCTGCCGGCACGGAGTTTGCGGGAGAATGGCAGCAGGGCGGTAATGCGCTGCCGCTGACCCTCGCCCGAACCGAAAAAGCGATCGAGCTTCGCAGGCCGCAGGAGCCCCAAAAGCCTTATCCCTACGACGAAGAGGAGCTCACCTTCGAGAACAAAGCGGCAGGGGTGAAGCTCGCCGGGACGCTGACCAGGCCTAAGACCGGCGGCCCGTTTCCCGCCGTCGTGCTCATTGCCGGCTCCGGCCCTAATAACCGGAACGAAGACGTTTTGGGCCATAAGGTGTTCCTGGTGCTGGCTGACTACCTGACCCGCCACGGCATTGCCGTGCTGCGCTACGACAAGCGCGGCATCGGCGCCTCCACCGGCAGCTACCTGAAGGCGACGACCGCCGATTTCGCCGCCGACGCTCTGGCCGCCGTAGAGTATCTGAAGGGCCGCAAGGAGATCGCCGCCGATAAGATCGGTCTGATCGGGCACAGCGAAGGCGGAGTGATCGCGCCCATCGTGGCCTCTGAATCGAAGGACGTGGCGTTCGTGGTCCTCATGGCGGGCACGGGCATTCCTGGCGAGCAGATACTCTATCTCCAGGGCGCGCTGATCGCGCAGGCCAATGGCGCCTCTCCGAAGGCGATCGCCCGGGAGAAGGCGCTGCAGGAGCAGATCTTTACGGTTGTCAAACAAGAAAAAGACCCCGCCGTGGCCGAAAAGAAGATCGAAGCCGCCGAAGCAAAGACCATCGCCCAACTCTCTCCTGCCGAAAAGAAAGATGCAGAAAACCAGCTCAAGCAGTTGCAGGCGGGAAATAAGACGTTACTGACTCCCTGGTTCCGCTACTTTCTGACCTACGATCCCAAAACCGCCCTGCGCAAGGTCCAATGCCCTATCCTGGTCCTTAACGGCTCAAAGGATTTGCAAGTGCCTCCTAAGGAGAACCTGCCGGCCATCCAGGGGGCGCTTCAGGAAGCGGGGAACAAGGACGTGACCATCAAGGAGCTGACCGGCCTCAACCACCTGTTCCAGACCTGCAAGACCGGCTCACCGCTGGAGTACTCGAAGATCGAGGAGACCATGTCCCCGGTCGCGCTGCAGACGATTTCCGACTGGATCCAGGCGCACACCCAGACGGGAAATTAGTCGCTCTCGGCTCCTCCACGGACGCTTCCGTCTGCGCACGATTTTCCGCTTGACGGTCAGACGGAAAATCGCTATACTGTAGCCGCTTGCAACACAGACGCTCTCGGCTGCCTGGCCGTCAGGCGGCTCTCTCAGGAAGGAGAATTCAACATGAGTCTGGATAAGCTTCTGGATCAGGTCAAAGGCGCCATCCTGCAGCACGTCGAAGGCGAAGATTCCGATTCGAACGTAGACACCGGAGCGCTGCTCAACAAGGTGGAGTCGCTGTTCGGACAGCATGCCGACAATACCGGCCAGCCGCTTCGCTCCAACGATCAGGGTGGCGATTCCAACAATGACGACGACGATCAAGACGAGGACGACGATCAGGATGACAAGGATCGAAACAGTCGCCCGTCGAGTGGTCGTGGTAAAAATTCCGACGACGATGACGACGATAAATAAGCCGGGCCGATAAACGACCCGGCAGCAAAAGCAACCGTCCTCCGGACGGAAAAACATTTCGAAACGAGATCGCGTCCGAAGGACACTTGTATTTAGTGCCGGGTCGTTTATCGGCCCGGCACGTTTTTATACCTCGATGCCCGGCACGGGGAACTCGCCGCTGGTGCAGAGGTCGCGGGTCTCGCAACGGATCTGGCGCAGGACCGCTTCGTCGAAGTGGTACTCCTTGCCCTCTTTCTTACAGGCGGCAGCGACCCGGTCCATCCAATCCGCGATCTGAAGCATCTGCGGCTCCTTAAATCCGCGCGTGGTGACGGCGGGGGTACCGATGCGCAGGCCACTGGGCGAGAAGGGCTTTCGCGGATCGTTGGGCACGGAGTTGAAGTTAGTCTCCAGGCCCGCCGCATAAAGCGCCCTGGCGTAGGGCTTGCCGGGGATCTTGCGCGACTTCATCACGTCGATGAGGATGAGATGGTTGTCCGTGCCGCCGGTCACCAGATCGAAGCCGCGCTCTGTGAGCGCGCCGGCCAGCGCTTTGGCATTGGCGACGATCTGGCGGGCGTACTGGCGAAACTCCTCGGTCATGGCCTCGCGGAAGCAGACGGCGAGCGCAGCCATCGTATTGCCATGCGGCCCGCCCTGCAGCGTCGGGAAGACCGCTTTGTCGATGCGGTCGGGCAGACGCTGCTCCGGATCGTCCTTCATCGGGCGGTCCTTGCAGAGAATGAAGCCGCCGCGCGGTCCGCGAATGGCTTTGTGGCTGGTGGAGGTGACGACATCGGCGTAGGGAATCGGGTCCGGGTGAACGCCGCCGACGATCAGGCCGTTGATGTGGGCGATGTCGGCAACGAAGTAGGCATCCACCTCGTCGGCGATCTGGCGGAATTTCGCGAAGTCCCAGAAGCGCGGATAGGCCGTGCCGCCCGCGAAGATCACTTTCGGGCGCACCCGCCTGGCGATGGACAGGATCTCGTCGTAGTCGAGCTGGCCGTTCTGCGGGTCCATGCCGGTGATGCCCTGCTCCACGTTATAACCATAGTAGGAGGCGGCGTAGACGATCCCGCTGAAGTTGACGTTCCATCCGTGCGTAAGGTGGCCGCCGCTCGGCAGGTGCATCCCCAGCACCCTATCGCCGGGGCGCATCAGGGCAAAATAAGCCGCCATGTTGGCCGGCGAGCCGCTGTAGGGCTGGACATTGGCGTGATCGGCCCCGAAGAGCGTTTTGGCGCGTGAGCGCGCCAGGTTCTCGATCTCGTCGACGATCTCGTTGCCTTCGTAGTAGCGCTTGCCGGGATAGCCTTCCGAATATTTATTGCAGAAGGGGGTCGCCATCGCCTGCATGACGGCGGCGCTCGTATAGTTCTCGGAGGGGATCAGCCGCACGGTCTCGATCTCGCGGCGCACCTCGGCCAGCGTGGCCTCGTAGACTTCCGGATCGACCGCTTGCAGCCGGTCGAAAGCGGAGGCGGTTGTGACAAAGCAGGAGTCGTCTTCCTGGCGCACGCGGGCCGGAGCTTCGGTCGAGGATAGCATTGAGAATTCTCCTTGGTGTAGCGTTTGAGATCGGGAGCCGCTGGAAACGCCGGCAAGCGGATGTGTTCTTGCCGCGAGACTGGATTCTACCTGGAACCTCTGCCCGTGTCAACCGCGACCGCAGGCCAAAAACGTTTTGCCTTTTCGCTTGCCTCTTCTCCCCGATTCGAGATATAATAATAGTTAGGCGCGTGCAACGATGTCCACGCCGGTACAGGGTTGTTTGTTCTCCATTCAACGGAGGTGCCCCATGGGACGATGGTCGATCGAAACGCGTAACTGGCAGCAGGTGCTGACTCACTTCTGTGACGACGCTCAACCTGCCGACCGCACCGATATCCTGCGCCAGGACATCGGTGGGGGCTATGTGCGCTGTCAGCGGTGCGGCGAGAAGTATCTGCCGGAAGAGAAGCCGGGCAATCCTCGCCTGCTGCTGCGACTGGAGCATAATCTAGCAGTACCGGTCCAACACAAGTAGAGCCTCGGACAGGGGCTTGAAAATGCCGGCGCGCGGTCGTTCTCCTGAAGGGCGACCGCGCGCTTATCGAGGGAAGGATACCGAATGACCGCAACGGCAGCATTGATGCGGCATCCGAGCTTGCGTCAGTTTGTCAAATTTTGCATGATCGGTTTTACGAGCATGCTCATCGACGTGGGCATCTCCTCCGTTTTGACCTACCGGTTCAACTGGATCTGGTGGGTCGCCAAGACTCTCTCCTTCGCCATTGCCGCCACCAACGGCTATATCTGGAACAGCCTCTGGACCTTCAGGGGCATGGGTTCCGGACGCCACCACGAGCAGTACACCAAGTTCATCGCCGTCAACATCGTCGGCTGGCTGCTGCAGTTGTCTTTGATGAAGCTGGTATTCCTGGCGTTCACCGGCCAGTTGATCCAGCATCAGAAGCCCGACCAACTGCACTGGTACATCGCGACCTTCGTCGCCGTCGTCTGCGCCTCCGTCTGGAACTTCATCGCTAATAAGAAGTGGACGTTCAGCGGCTCCCGGCTGGAAAACTGATCCGAGAGATCAGGTACGCGCTACCAACGTGGCGGAAGCCTGGGCGATCGGCTTGAGGACGATCTCGTCGATGTTGACGTGCGGCGGGCGCGTCACCGCCCACCGGATGCAGTCGGCCACGTCTTCGGCGGTCAAGGGTTTCACCCCAGCATACACTTTGGCCGCGCGCTCGGCATCTCCTTTGAAGCGCACCAGGCTGAACTCCGTCTCGACCATGCCGGGCGCGATCTCCGTGACCCGGATAGGCTTGCCCAACAGCTCGATGCGCAGCACCTGCGTGATGGCGCGCACGGCAAACTTGGCAGCGTTGTAGCCTGCTCCGCCGGGATAGACTTCACGCCCGGCGATACTGCCGACATTGACGATATGGCCCGCGCCGGAGGCTTCCAGCCTGGGCAGGAGCGCGCGGGTCATGCGCATGAGACCAAGCACATTGGAGTCGTACATCTGCTGCCAGTCCTCGTCTTTGGCCTGAGCGAGAGGATCGAGGCCCAGCGCGCCTCCTGCGTTGTTGACCAGCACGTTCACGCGGGGGATCGCCGCGCAAAACGCCTCCACGCTGTGCAGATCCGTCACGTCGAGCGGCCGGTACTCCGCTTCCAGCGGGCCGGCGACCTCCCGCAGCCGCTCCAGGCGGCGCGCTCCCAGTACCAGGGCAAATCCGGCCGCATGCAGCGCCGCCGCCGTGGCCGCGCCGATCCCGCTGCTCGCCCCGGTGATGACCGCAACCGGCCGCTCTTTTTCCACCCCCACCCTGCTCTTTCTCCCTTCCACCTGCCCTGTTTCCCTCTCGCCCCTTGAGGGAGAGACAAACTCCTATCCGCTTAAAGTCCGCCCGCGAGGGCGGTCGGCGGCAAAGCCGCCTGAGAGACGGGCCGTGAACGGCCCGGTTAAAGGTGAGGTGTATTTATCCTCCGACCTGCCCGGCGCTCAGCTCGGAAGCCAACTGTGTTAGCGTGACGAAGCGGGCGTTCTGCCGCTTGAGATAGTCCACGACATGGCGCAGGTTGTCCTTGTTGTCGGCGCAGTCGCACATTCCCAGACTGAGGATAGAAGAATCCTGTAAATGGGCGTCGATGGCCGGCTTGAGCTTATCGAATCCCTCGTCGATATAGCCGCGCACGCCGCCGAAATTGGCGACCGGCACGATCCAGATTTTCGCATCGCCGGCCTGGTGCAGTTGATTGTAGGCCGGATGATAGGGCGCTTTGGGGGCCTTGGGCGGGCGCTCGGTGCTGGAGCCCGGCGTGGAATCGATGAGGATGCCTATATCCTCCAGGGCATGCAGGTCGCCGATCTCCAGGTCGCCTTCGGCGGCGCGGAAGGCCGTGGGCTTTATGGAAAACTGTTTGAGGATGTCCTTGCCGATGCGAATGAGGTCACCGCGCTCGACGGTGTTGCTGGCGCTGGTATCGAAAGTGAGGAAGAGGCCAAGCTCATGCCAGGAGGGGATACGGTGGATATATTCGTTGTGATAGAGCTTGACATTGGACATCGGGTCATGCTCGGCCACGCCGAGCAACCAGGTGAGTGGAATCGTGTACTGCTCCGCGACGGCTACGATCTCTTTGACGTAGCACTTGCCCTGCTGCGCGCAGATACAGTCCACGCTGATCGCTACGGTCGGTTGCGTCATTATTCTGCCTCCATCTGCGTTTCCTTTTCGTGGGATGATGTGCCAGGAGACCCCTTTAAGGGCGATCTCCGGTACTTTCTCGATTATACGCGGGACTCCCTGCTCCTATCAGCAGGGTCCGCGCCCTTCGGAAAGAGTTTTGTAAAAAACGCTGCGCTTCCGGTCCCTTCGGCCCGGAAGCGCAGCGCAGTAGGCGTCGCGCGTCTCTCCCCGCAGGGAAGAGACCGGGCCGGTATCAGGCGAACAGCGGAAAGCCATCCCGCAGAGCCACCGCCTGGCTGGCCCCGCCGACGTTCTCCTCGAACACCTGCATGTTTCCGATGGCCGAGACACAGGTCTGGAAGATCGGCTTGCCGTCCGGGCGGCGCGTGGTAAGGACGTGGCGGATGCAGGCGCGACCAGGCATGCCGTCCGCCTTGAGCTGGGCCATGCGGGCCGGGTCATTTCGCATCTGGCCGCCGCCGTAGGCGAAGGTCTTCATGGCCGTCATGCCGATGCCGGCTTTGCTGGCTTTTGCAAAAATCGCCTCGACGTCTTTCGGGAACCCGTAGCTGAACCACAGCTGCATGGAGTCGATGATGCCGGAGTCGATCTCGGCCTGGATGATCTCTGGATAGGAGGGATAGGGATTGTCGTGCATGTTGGCGTGCTGCGAGACGCCGAAGTAGCGGACTTTGCCCTCCCTTTTCAGCCGCTGGAACGCCCGGTAGGTACCGGTCTGGTTCTTGAAGGCGTCCACGCTGTGCCAGCCGAAGTGGGCGCGCATGATGTCGAAGTAGCGCAGACCGGTCCGATCCAGGGCCGATGTGACCTGATTGTAAGCCCGGTCGAAATCGTCCGGATTGTTAGGCGTGGAATCGACGGTGATGTCCGTGTAATACGAATCGCGCGGGAGCGGCTTGATCTCGTCGGGCATCCGGCGCCAGTAGCCGGCTTTATGGATGAAGTTGATGCCCACGTCCAGCGCCGAGGCGAGCAGCTCGGGATTCCAGTCGGAGGAGATGCAGATGGGCGTGACCATCATGCCGCCCAGCCGCGTGCCGAGCTTGCGTTTGGGCAGCTTTTTGAGGCCATCGGTGACGAGGGCGGCGACTTCGCTACGCTGGTGGCGGGTCAGCGCGATGCCCCCGAAAGCGGCGGCGGCGCAGCCCGCCCCCGCGGTGCCGGCGATCGTGAGGACGCGCAGGAAGTCGCGTCGGGAGAGCGGCTTCTGCTGGGATTGCTGCTGGAACAGTTCCAGTTGTTCGTTCGGCTGCATAATACGATCCATCCTTTGCGTGCCCCTCGTTATGGGTGTTGGGCGCTCGGCGTTGGGGATGGATGATCCTAACGCCCAACGCCTGCCCGAAGGGGCAATACGCCTGACGCCTGAATGTGGGTGAGTGCCGATAGACTACTTATTTACCTCTTTCGATAGTGGAAGCGAAATCTCCTGCTGTTTCTGCCAGCGCACAGACGTCGTCGAACTCTGCAGAGTTAAGCAGGTCATTGAGACGGAGCAGCAGCGCCAGTGGCGCGAGCGTGCGCCCTTCTCCCACAGGCCAGCCGGTGCGGAGATTCAGCGTATCCGGCCACCGTCCGTCCGCGCCCTGATAAATCTTAAACCGATGCGCGACATGCAGCACGGCGCAGATGGCCGTCGTGTCCTCCTCGGTAGCCGTATCGACCCACGCCTGCAGGGCGGCCACGAGGGCATCCATCGTTACGATCTCTTCGCCGGGATGGACCAGCGGAAACCCGGCGCAGACCCAGTCCGAAGGCGTCCAGGCAGACGGCGCGGTACTCACGCCGTCGTTCCCTGCTGTGCGTTATGCCGCGCACGCTGCCGTTCCCGGATGACGTAGACCCCGCTCCAGACGATCCTCTTGAACTCGGCCATCGTCGTGCCGCCACAAACCCGCACGCGCGGAAGCAGGTAAAGGTCGTTCTCCGGCTGCACCGGTCCCCCACCCTTTTTCCAGCCGGCCAGGTAGCCGTCCGCCCGGGTCCTCTCTTCTACCAGGGCATTGACCTTCCCGGAGGGATAGGCAATGTCGGTGATGCGCTCGCCGAGGTGGCTCTCGATCGTTCGCCTGGATGCGCAGAGCTCGTAATCCACCTGGCCCGCCGGCAGAAGCGTCAGGTCGTAGTGATGCACGGTATGCGAGCCGTAACCGACCTGCTCCCGGCGCATGACCAGAACGTCGTCCCAGGAGAGATGCCCTTCGGTATTGACGGTTGCAGAGACCAGGAACATGGTCGCGGGCACGCCGTATTCGCGCAGGATCGGAAAGGCATGATCGAAATTGTCCTTGTAGCCATCGTCCATGGTGAGCACGACCGCCTTTTCCGGCAGGGACCTGTGCTCGCGAACAGCCGCCTCGACATCCCGCGCCAGCAGAAAGGTAAAGCCGTTCTCGACGAGATAGCGGATCTGCTGCTCGAAATGCGCGGGCGAGACGGTCAGCGAGCGCATGAGCGGGCTGCGCGCCTCGCGCGGCGTCAGGTCACAGATGCGGTGATACATCAGCACCGGAACGGCGAAGTCGTAGGTCATGGCAACCGGGCGCGCGACGACAGGTTTCTGAGTTGGCGGCAGCGTGAAGGCAGGAGGCATCGGGCGCGGCTCTGCTGGATGGTTAAGCAGGCTATAGAGCGCGCCTCCGATCAGGAGAAGAGAGCCGATCAAAACAACCTGGTGTCGCTTGCTACTCATTAGAAGTTGAATCACTGGTTCGGAGTCGGATTCGGGTTGTAGGCGCCCTGCGGCGAGGCAGCGCCCTGGGGGCCATCAATGTCGATATGCTGCTGGAACTCCGCTTTCGTCGCCGCGTAGTAGGCGTCTTTGCCCTGGTCCTTGCGGGACTGCCAGTCGCCACGGTAGAAGCCGTCCAGTGGCCTTTCGTGCGGCTCCGGATAGTCGCGGTCCTCCTGGAAAGTATAGACGACGATGGAGTGGTCCGGCAGGACCGGGCACTGGTACTCGCAGATGCCGCAGCCGGTGCAGAGTTTCTCGTCCACGGTCGGCACGCGCTTGATGCGTCCCTTATTGCCGGGCGCGGTGATCGGCAGGCTGGGGTCTTTCGGCAGCGTGTCGTCGAAGGTATCCTTGAAGACGACCGCCGAGTACGGGCAGACTTCCGCGCAGACGATGCAGTCGCGCCCCCCGTTCCAGGCCACGCAGGTGGAGTGGTTGACGTTCGCCAGCCCCATCTTGATCTTGTAGCGCTTATCCTGCCAGGTAAAGGGGCGAATGGCGCCGGTCGGGCAGACATCGCCGCAGGCGGTACACTTCTCGTCACAGGGTCCGATGCTCGGCACCAGGATCGGGGTCCAGATCCCCTGCAGGCCCGTCTCCAGGAAGGCCGGCTGGAGCGCGTTGGTCGGGCAGACCTTCATGCACTCGGCGCAGCGCGTACACGCTCCCACGAACTCGTTCTCGGGCAGCGCGCCGGGCGGGCGCATGGCCTTGTTGTTGTGGGTGTAGCGGCGCAACGTGCCCTGATATTCACTGGCGCTGGCTTTGGCCGTCGTGCCCCAGAGCAGACCCGCGCCCAGCGCCGCCAGGACCCGCCGGCGGCCCAGATCGATCTCCGTCTGCGGCTCAGGGCGGGGCGCCTCTCCTTTGGGCGCCATTCCGAGCCTCTCTTTGATGCCTGCCGGCACCTTCGCCTGGATCTGGATGACGTCGGTCGGGCAAAGGGTCTCGCAGCGGAAGCACTGGATGCACTCGCTGATGCTGTGCATCTCCTCCGCGGTCGCCTTCTTTTCCAGGTTATCGTAACAGCCCATACGCGACTGGAACTCGCACTTCATGCAGTGGATGCACCCGTCCATCTTGATATAGTGGCGCAGCCAGGAGATGCGCGAGATCCAGGCCAGCAGCCCCCCATACGGGCAGAGATTGCGGCACCAGAACCGCTCCTGATAGGCGGAGAGGACGAGGACGCCGATGAAGATGAGCAGCACCGGCACGCCGTTCCAGTAGGTCAGCGACTGCAGGCGCCAGCTATCCAGGTTGCCGCCCAGATTGTAGACCAGGTGCCCGCCGCCGAAATGATCGAAGACGTTGAGTAGGCCGTTCCAGAGATAGGCGACGGGCGCGTAGAAGCAGAAGGTGAAGGTGCGGGTGATCAGCGAGATGGGATCGCCGAAGGTGAGGATGTCCACGCCGAAGACCAGGGCGCCCAGGCCGACCAGCAGATAGATATATTTCCAGTTGCGGAAGCGGCGGGTATCGCTGCGTTTCTTGGAGTAGAAGAGCCGGCCTTTGCGGTAGAGCAGGCGGTCGGCGATGTCGATGGCGGTCCCGAGCGGGCAGATCCAGCCGCAGAAGATGCGCCCGCCCCAGAGCGTCAGCAGCAGAATAAACAGCCCTGGCCCGATGGCATAGATGGCGAGGTGATGGGAGGCGATGGCGTTCTTGATCGTGTTCAGGAAGTCCATCGTCATGAACAGGTTCTTGGGAATCCCCGCCCAGGACTGCCCGGTCGCCGTCGTCAGGAAGAAGAAGAGGACGAAAAGGCCGAAGAGAAAGACCTGCGTGGCGCGGCGGATGGCGACGATACGATGGGCCGCCACGTTGCCGGGCGCTTCTTTCATCTTGCGCTTCTGTTCGGCGGTGAAGCGCGCGTAGGCGCCGGCCTCTTCGCGCTGCACGACGCCGATGTCGGCCATGCGGACAACATTGGGCAGCGGCCGTCTTGCCGAGCGTTGCCTTCCTCCAGGGAACGGTTGGGGAATATCGGCCATAGAATCCTTTCCTTACTCCTTGCGGGCCGTCTCGCGAAACAGCGTGCGCATGGGCAGCGTAAAGCCAGGCAGCACGTCCTCGCCGGACAGCGCATCGTCTATGCCCAGCGTGCGCGGCTCTGCGCCGGGCCGGTAGATGGTAAGGACGCGCGCTTTGGGGTCTAATTCCCAGATGATCCGCACGCCCGCCTGCAGCCACAGCCGGACCTTTGCCTCCACCTCTTTACGGGTATCGTTGGGCGAGCGTGTCTCCAGAACGATGTCCGGCACGATGGTCGAGAACTTGTCCGGTATCTCGTCCGGCAGACGCTCTTTCGCAATGAACGCCCAGTCCGGCGCCAGCACCGTATCCGGATTTCGGGCGATCACGCATCCCGGCTCCCCACCAAAACCTTCTCCCAGATCGTGCTCTTCGAGGAATAGCTGCACGTAGAAGGCAAAGCGTACCGTCACATTCGCGTGCTTCATCCCTACCGGCGCCATCTCTTGCAGCTCTCCTCGAATCAGCTCGTAACGGTATCCCTGCGCGCAAAGGCGCTCCAGGTCTTCGGCGGTATAGGATTTAGGGCTAGATACGACGCTCATCTTGCTTCTTGCTCCGACTGCTGCGCTCCATCCGGAAATAACTTCCTGAGCGGGAGCGCGAGACCCGGCAATACGTCCTCGCCGGACAGGGTATCATCTACACCTAACGTCTGCGCCTCCGCGCCGGGCCGGTGTACCGTGAGCGCGCGGGCTTTCGGATCGAGATCCAGCACCATCTTGACCCCGGCTTGCAGCCAGCGCTCCACTTTTCTGGCGACATGCGCCTTCGTGTCGCTCGCCGAGCGGGTCTCCAGCACAAGGTCGGGTACAAAGGGCGCGAAGGCCTTCGCCACCGTCTCGGGATGGCGCTCTCTGGAGACAAAGGCGAAGTCCGGCGCCAGCACGGTGTCCGGGTCGCGAGCGATCAGAAAGCCGGTTTCCGCCGCGTAGCCTCTGCCCAGCCGATGCTCTTCGATAAACAGGCCCAGATAGAGGGTCAGAAGATACGTCGCGTTGCCATGTTCTTCGCTCGTGGGCGACATCGGCTGCAAGGCTCCCCGGACCAGCTCGTAGCGGTGTCCCTGCGCGGAGAGCTGTTCCAGGTCTTCGGCGGTAGTGAGCTTCGGGCTGGATACGGCGCTCATGCTGGCTCCCACTTTCGCCGTCAGGCGCCCTTCGGGCCGGCGATCTCTTTGATGTTGAGCTGGCTCGTGTCGATCTGGCCGCGACCGAGGCTGTTGGCGATGATGAGATGGTTGACCTGATCGGGCGTAACTCCCTTGACGGTGAGGAACTGGCAGCAGTAGGCATCCAGAGCGACCGGGTCGATGCCGGCGACCACCTTGTGCGGCGTGGTGACCATGCCGGGACCTTTCGGGCCGCGTGTCTGCAGCGCGCGAGTGGCATCGGTGAGAATCAGCGTGGGTTTGAGGAACACGTTCAGCTCGGCGATGCAGTCGTGCAGGCCGTAGCGATGGTAGTCCTTGCGGTTCCAGATGCAGCCCATCAGCTTCTTCATGGCGATGGTAATGGTCGCCGCCTCATGGTCCTTGACGATCGGATTGACGATGAAGCAGTCGGCTTCCATGATGTCGCGCGGGATGCGCTGCTCGATCTCGTTGAGATGGTGCTTGGGATCGTAGGGCTTGCCGTCGAGCGTGGCTTTGGGCACGGCGCCGGGGATGTTCACGGCCTTGTACATGGACGCTTCGGTGGGCGAGAGAAGTTGCGCTTTGGTGCCCCGCACGGCCGCGTTGGCGCCGCAGATATCGAAGGCGAGCTTCCAGTCGTCGAGGGTATAGTCGATGCAGGTGATGCGGGAAGCGCCCGCGCGCTCGCAGAGCTTCACCAGGGCGCGGAGAACGTCCGGATGCGTGGCGGCGGCCTGATCGGGCGTGCGCATCCAGCCCATGTTCGGGGTGATGGCGACCTTATCGCCCTTCTTCACGAACTGCTCGATGCCGCCCAGCTCGTCGATAGCGCGCTCGACGATAGCGCCGTAGGTCTGCGGATCGCCCTCGACGCAGACGATGTCGGGCGTGCTCGGACTCGCCTTGCGGGGTGGCCGCAGACGGCTCGGCGTGGCGAACTCATCCTGATTAAACCAGCTCAGGCCATAGATGCCGCCGAGCACCGCCGTGCCCCCGGCGATCTCCAGGAACCTCCGTCGCGAAGGGCCATCTTTGCGGTCCGCATTCGATTTTCCGTCTGCCATCGCTGTTTTTCTCCACACGGGGTTTAAAACCCGTGCTGAAACACGAAGCCCCGCTTGTTCCTCCTCTCCTTACGAAGGAGAAGGAGGGCCGCAAGGCCCGTGGTAGGTTAGGGGTGAGGTCTAATGCGCTCGATTGAGCGCGGCTCTGACCAGGTTCTGGGCGGCAGCGGGGTCTCTGGCCCGCCGCACGACGATCAGGTATCTCCCCTTGAGGGCCGCGACGATCTGCCCGGATATGCGGCTCTTGACGGCGACGGCGCTGTCGCCGACTCCTCTCAGAGCGACCGGGTGCGCGCCGAGCGCCATGTTACTGGACGACGTGATATAGGACTGGTAACGAGTATACGCCTGCCGGGCGGCGGCAGGCGACCCGAAAGCGGCGATCGAAAGCTCCGCCTGTGGCCCGGCGGAGGGATAGCGAGCGCTGACCGCGTTCTGGATGTAGCTCTGCCCGGCCACGTTGACTCGCTCGTAAGTCTCCGTCCGCGCGGTGTATCCCGGCGGCAGCATAGCCACCATCACAGGCCGCCCGCCGGGTCCGTGAATGCGGGCGGCGGCAGCCCTGGCAAAGGCTAACTGTGCGGCTCGATCGGCAAGGCTGGACTGAACCAGCGCCGTTCTTACGACGTACTGCCCTTTCCAGAAATCGAGGCCGCCCGACATCTGCACGCCCTCCGTGCCGACGGCTACGGGAGTTCCGCCCAGCCGGTCGCTGCCGAACAGCCCGAAGGCGTCGATCGGGTCTTTCATATCGTAGACGTCGATGGTCAGGGCGGGCTTTGAGGCGCCGGCGGGGGCATATTCGGCATGTGCGGCGCTGACGAAGGAGTAGTTCAGGACCGCCTGCGCCTCGCCGTCGATGAGATCGTAGAGATTGCTGGCGTTGTAGGTGCGCTGCGCGCCGATCATCTTCCAGCCCTTCACAGCGGAGGCAGGCGGCAGTACGCTCCGCGCGTCGGCGCGGGCCATGGCGGCAAGGCAGAGACTGCCGATCAGAACTAGAAAAGTCGGCAGGAACCGTTGAAATCGCGTCAAGACTGTTTGCGTCATGCGTCGTCCCGATGATTGGATTATGCCCTGATTGTACTAAAAAGCGAGCGCCGAGTCAACCGCAGGCATAGCGTTCGGTGAATTCCCGAACGATCTCCGCCAGCGGCTCGTCCAGCCGGGCGTAGACTTCTTCCTGGATAGCCTCCGGAACGCCTCCATAGTAAGCCTGCGCGACGCCGCCCGCCATGCAGGCGATGGTATCGCTGTCCCCGCCGATAGAGATCGCCTTGCGCACGGCGTCTTCATAATCGGTCGATTCCAGGAACGCGGTCAGCGCCTGCGGCACCGATCCCTGGCAGGACACATCGAACTGGTAGATGGTCCGCAGCGTCTCGATCGGTATATCGAGATAGTAGCCGAACGTCTCTTCGATGAACGCCTTGATGGCGGGCTTATCGCTTCCCGTGCGGGCTAAAAAGATCGCGCCGGCAATGGCCTGGGCGCCCTTGATGCCTTCCGGGTGGTTGTGGGTCACCTCTGCGCTGCGTTTCGCCTGCTCCAGCACCTCTTCCAGCGTGTCGTAGGCGAAGCCGACCGGGCTGACGCGCATTGCCGAGCCGTTGCCCCAGCTATAGTACGGCTCGGTCTGCGCGGAATGGACCCACTGAAAGAAGGTCTCGCCGTAGCCGGCATTCGGATAGCTGCGGCCGTAGTCTTTCAGCAGATCGACATAGTCGATGCCGTTCAGGATGCTGTCCGCCAGGGCCACCGTCAGCACCGTATCGTCCGTGAAGTGGCTGTAATGGTCGAACAGCGGAAACTCGGTCGTCCTAATGTTGAACGACTCGTACAGCGAGCCGATAATGTCTCCCGCGATAGCCCCGATCAAAGCCACACCCTCCGGATGGAAAACGGTATACTCTTTGACAACCCTGCATAAAGAGAGTTACGCATGCCAACCGAAAGCCGTTCGCAAAGAGAGATCGTCCGCTTCGAAGACAAGAACGCCCTGAGCTGGGACGCAGCCTACCGGTTCACCGCGCTGGCTACCATGAGCGTCCAGGCAGGCAGGCCTTTCACCGTCGCCCTGTCCGGCGGCTCGACCCCGGCGATCCTCTACCGTCTTCTGGCCGCTTCGCCCTTCCGCGAGGCTCTTTCCTGGAGGGCCATTCACCTCTTCTTCGGCGACGAGCGCTGTGTCCCGACCGATTCGCCGGACTGCAACTATCACATGGCCTTCGAGACCTTGATCTCCCAGATCGGAATCCCCGCTCAAAACGTTCACCGAATGCCGGGTGATCTGGCCGATCGCGACGCGGCGGCGCGGCAGTACGAAGCGGAGCTGCGCGCCTTCTTCCCTCTCTCCGAGGGAGAATGGCCGCGCTTCGATCTGGTCTTTCTCGGCATGGGGCCAGACGGGCACTGCGCCTCCCTGTTTCCCCACAAGCCTGCCCTTCAGGAGCGACAGCGGCTCGTCGTCGCCACCGATCCGGGCCTCCCGCCGCTCGTTCCTCGCCTGACCCTGACGCTGCCGGTTCTGAACAACGCGGCGCACGTCCTGTTCCTGGTCGCAGGCGCGGACAAAGCCGAGACGCTGGCCCGCGTCCTGGAAGGCCCGCCGGACCCGGAGGCGCTGCCCTCCCAAAACATCGCCCCCACCGACGGCGCCCTTACCTGGCTCATCGACAAAGACGCCGCTGCCCTTCTTAATTGCTCCCCACGCCCGGCCCATTGATCGCCTGAACGTCATTCATCATCGTGGTGGTATAGACAACGCGGCCATCGTACTCTGGCGTGGAGAAGATGTTGCCGGGGCCGAGATCGTAGGCCCACAGATTCTTGCCCGTCGCCGTATCGAGGATGACGACGTTGCCTCGCACGCCCATGATCGCCAGCGACCGGCCGTCCGGCGCAAGATGAGGCGAGGAGTCGTAGATAGTCTGGCCGGTCGGGGTGCGCCAGAGGAACTTTCCCGTCGTGTCCAGCGCATAAACGTCGCCGTGCCCACCCAGACCTCCGACGTAGACCGTCGTGCCGGAGACGACCGGCGAGGAGTACCCGAAAACGTCATCGCCTTTGGGCGCGCTGGCCGTCCAATCGTCTTTGCCCGTGCGCTTGTTGACCGCGTGCAGGGTGTTGTCGTTCGAGCAGATATAGACCCGATCGTTGGTCACGAACGGGGACGCGATGGCCGGCGAGAAGTAAAAAGCACGGCCCATGTGCGCCTTCCAGCGCGGCGTGCCGGTCTGCACGTCGAGCGCGTAGAGCGTATTGTCCCAGCCACCCAGGTAGAAATTCTCGCCATCGGTGGCGGCGCGCGATTGGAAGAAGCTGCCGGCAGGCTGCGTCCACTTCAGCGTCCCCGTGGCCGCGTCCAGGCCGAGGATCTTGCCGTTGCCGCCCACGCACACCACTCCGTTCGCCTCCGCCGCCGAGGCAAAGACCGGGCCGCCCGTATCGTAATGCCATCGTGGATGGCCGGTCGCCGGGTCCAGCGCGTAGAGGTTATGGTCCGTCGAGCCGATGTAGAGCGTCCCGTCCGCGATGACCGGCGAGGCTAAAAACTGCCCCTTCGTCGGGAAGCTCCAGCGCCGCTTGCCTTTCTCCTTGTCCAGGGCGTAGACGTGGCCGTCCAGCGAGGAGACGTAGAGCGTATCTCCTACCAGCAGCGGGCTGGACTGGATCGCATCGTTCAGATCGACCGCCCATTTGCGCGTCGGCTCGTTGTATCCGCGCTCGACCTCGAAGATCAGCTCGTCCTCGTAGGTGACGTTGTTGCTGGTGGTCAGGCGAATATCGCAGGCATGGATGCCGATAGGAATCTCTTTGGTCAGGAACTGGTCGCGCCAGATGTCGCGCGCGTCCTTGGTCATCGGCTTCCAATCCCCATCGTCGATGCGATACTGCGCCGTCTCTTTGTCCGGGTTGTCGGTGATGGCGCGCGGCGAGAGCAGCGCCATGGGGCGGCGACGCTCCAGGAAGGCGATGTCCGGATCGTCCCACGCCACCTGCAGCACAGACGGCTTGGTCTTTATCGTCGTGGGCAGCGTCGCAATGTGGACCGGCACACCCGGCTTCTCCTTGACGAACCGGTCGATGGTCACGAGCAGCGGCGTGACCTGGACGCGCAGGTAGGAGCCCTGGTACAGCCCGCGCGACATCAGGGTCAGCGTTCCGTTGGTATGCCAGACGAGGTCCGAATGCCCATGCCCGGTAAAAAAGACCATGACGTTGTGATTCCGCAGAATGGGGACCAGATCGAACTCGTTGTCGATCATCCGAGCGTCGGGCGCGTCGCGACCGATCCAGTGGTGCATGAAAAGCATGACCGGCGTGTCCGTGCGGACGTGCTTGAGGTCGTTCTTCAGCCAGTCCAATTCGGCCTTATCGAAGTGGCCCCAGTGCTCCAGGACCACGGTGGAATCGAGCAGGATAAAATGGACGTTGCCGTAGTCGAAGGACTGGTAGAGCTTGCCGAACTGGTTGACAAAGCCCTCCTTGCCCTCCGGGCTCCAGCGCACGTCGTGATTGCCGGGTATGGCATAGAAGCGGATCTGCGCGGACTGCAATCCGGCGATCCCCTCCTTGAAGCGGGCATACTCGTCCAGCCTGCCGGCCTCGGTGACGTCGCCGTTGTCGATGATGAAAGCGGGCGGCGGGGACATCCTTGTGGCGTCCTGCACGAGCTGCTGCAGGGCTGCATTGCTGCCGTTGGCGGTCTGGTGGGTATCGGTGATGTCCAGGAAGGTGAAAGATTCGATTCGGTCGTTCGGCTTCTGCTGGGCCGGAACGCTCACGGCGGCCAGCAGAAGCCCCACAGCCAGGAAAAGAGGGCCGATCTTACGGCGCATGCGCCTGATTTCCTTTCTACTGCACAAAGGATTGGGGGCTGGTTCTCATACGGATGCCGGAAACAGGTCCGTTTCCGGCGCCCGTTCGCAACATTCGCCTGCGCCCTGCCCGGATTCCTCTTTCAGACAGGATTTGACGGGCGGCGAGGCAAACTTAAAGGGAGATTGCTACGATACGAGGGAAGAGATGAGCCGCATCACACAAGAGCAGATAGCGCAGTTCACCCAGAATGGATTTTTTCTCCTGGAAGACTACTTCCGCGCGGAGGAGATGGCGGCGCTGGAAGCGGCCATCGACCGACATACGCTAGCGCATAACGACCAGCTTCGCGAGGGCGAGCGGGGCGGCATCTCTCGCGCGGACGAAATTCAGTTCACAGCCTTCCTGGCCGAGCACGACGAGGCTATCCGCGCCTTTGCGACTCAGGAGAAGATGGCTGCCGTCGCCGTGGCGCTGCTGGGGCCGGACGTGCGGCTGTACTGGAATCAAGCCGTGTATAAGTATCCTGAGACGCCGCGCCCGTTTCCCTGGCACCAGGACAACGGCTACACCCCGGTCGAGCCTGAACAGTACTTGACCTGCTGGCTGGCGCTCAACGATGCCACCATCGAGAACGGCTGTATCTGGGTGCTGCCCGGCAGCCACAAGAACGGCACGCTGCCCCATAAGGATAGCGAGTTGGGTCGCGTCGGCTACGACGGCCCCGACCCCGGCGTCCCGGTTCCCATCCGAAAAGGCGGCATGGCCGTCTTTTCCTCGCTGCTGCTCCATAAGAGCGGCCCTAACCTGACCGACTCCGACGTGCGAAAAGCCTATATCATGCAATATTGTCTTGCCCACACCCGCGACGGCAAGACTGGCAAGCCCTTCGACGACCGCATTCTGGTCGCCCGAAACGGCATCAGAGTTGCTAGTTTCTAGGAAAACCTCACCCCCTATCACCACGGGCCTTGCGGCCCTGCCTCTCCTTCGTAAGCAGAGGGGAGAGAAAGAGCGCAGCTTGCTGCCCCCCTACTAGCAACTAGCAACTGCTTCTACCAGTGCAGCTGAACATCGGGCGGGCCGGCATAGGAGGCGTATTGGTCGGCGACGCCGGCGGCAGCCGTATCGCCCAGGTGGAAGAGCACGCGGTAGCGGAAAGTGAGCGTCTGTCCCGGCGGGAGGGTATAGTCGCCGGAGCCTTTGGGGCCGAGATGGAAGTCGTAGCGGCAGAAGGGGTTGACGGCGAAGAGGCCGTAGTCGCGGGCATGCCAGCCCGGCGGATGGCGCAGATTGCCCGGATGGTCGAGAATAGCCACTCCGTAGATCTGGCCGCCAAGCGGGCCATAATCATCCACCCAATCGGCGGGCTTGCCCCAGGCGTTCCCATCTCTCTGGCCGGAAGAGGTGAGGATATGCGCGCCCTGTTTTCCGGTCAGCGCGAGCGAATCGGCGAGACGCAGCCCGAACGTGCCCTCTTTCGTATCTCCGAAGACAAGCGGGCCGCCCACCGGCGTAAGCGTGATGGTGAAATCCAGCAGGCGGCTGCCATCCGGCAGAGGGTAGATAAGTACCTCGCGCGTATCGTTGGCCAGGAGCTTACCGTCCGGTGCGCGCCACTCCGTCTTTGCCCGGAATCCGCCGTATACAGGACCGCTGGCGATGTCTTCGATAGCCGTGGTCGTGGTCCGGCCTGTTCCCTGCCCCTCACTCCAGAAGTCTATCCCGTTGACGCTGCCGTGCGTGAACCAGAGGCCCCGATGGTGCGGATGGTCGCGGCTCTCGCCGGGTATGGTCTCCATCGGCCACCGGCGCGTGATCGAATGACCGTTCGGAGTGAGAATGGGATAGAAGAAGGGCTTGTTCGCCCCTTTCGTGGTGCCGTAGCGCGTGAAGAGGGACGGGCCGAGAAAGACATCGGCTGTCTCCCCTTTCGGGACGACGCGGACACTCTGCGCGAGGGGGGAGTGGATACGACGCAGCGCGTAGACCTGCGTCTCGCCGGCAGCAAGATCGGGCAGAACAAAGGTCGCCAGAGCCTGCCCGTTTTCGAGGCCGACTTGACAGAGCAGCCACTCCCGGCTGCCCTTAGTATTCCGCTCCAGCACCAGACTCCCACCCTGACGCCCGAAGAGGCGTTGCTTCAGGCCGGATGGAAGAACGAAGCGGATGACGGCGTTGTGGCAGGCGTGATGGGGCGAGCGTAGCGTGAGCGTAGGCGCTTCTGCAGCGCAGGCCGGCGCAAAACTGGCGAGCCAGAGCATCCCGACAGCCAGAAACGGAAATAAGGCCAAACGCTGCATCGGCTACTTGCGCCCTTTCTGGCGACGGAAGATTTCCGCTCCCGGCATCTGCCGCAAGATGCTGCCCACCTTCTTGTTGCGCGTCATCACGAGGATAGAGGTATCTCCCGGCAGCCGCACCTCGGAGGCGATCTTGCGTATCAGCTTGCCGTCCGTCTCTTCGGAACGGGATTCGTACCACTTCACGACAGGCTGGATGCCGAGCACAAAGAAAGGCTTATTCGGAAAATATTGAAGCTCTTTACGGACCAGGTAGACGGCGGCGACCTCCAGATAGCACGCCAACTGCTCGGCCAGCGCCGCCACTTTTTCCGTAGGGAGGCCGTGCGGCAGGAAGCGGTCTCCCACGCTGACATGAGAGCGCTCGGCTTCCGCCAGCGCCTCTAATTGGGTATGCTGCTCGAACCGCTGCCGGTACTGATTCGCCTCCTCCGCGCGTCCCTGCTGCATCAGAAATGCGTAGACCGCCCGGCAGCCCGGCAGCACGCTGTCCGGCTCCCGCTGCATGGCCTGTTCGATATGGGCTATTCCGGCGGCGTCGCCCTCCTCCAGCAGCAGACTCCCGTAGGCGAAGCGTAGCTTAGGATCCTCCGGCTTTGCCGCCAGCATCTTCTGCAGCAGCGGCAGGGCAGCGGCATTGCCCTTGAACTCGGCGGTCCACTCCGCGCGCTTCCAGGCTTCCTCTTCCGTCAGGGGCTGCGTCTGCGCTTTTTCTTCAAGCGCCTGCAGTTGGCGCTGCGCCGTCTGGACGTACCGATGGCGCTCTTTCCAGACCGGCGTCACATCCTGTCTCCACACCTGATCGAGGGTTTGCCACAAGCGCTCGACCGCGCCGCCCAGGAAATATTCGGCGGCCGTCTCCTCTACGGGAGCGGGCAGTAACAGTTCCGGCGTCTCGGACGCCGGCAGGCAGCCCAGCGCGCGGAGCCGGTCCGCAAGGGAGGGATGGGTGTCCGCATAGCCGGCCTGTTCCGCCAGCGCCCCATGCAGCGACTTGATCGGGTCCGCCACCATGGTGCCGGCGCGCAGCGCCTGGGCGAGGGAGGTAAACACGCCCGCTGGCGGCTCCTCCTGCGCTTCCACCTGTTTGTAAACACCCGGCCAAAACGTCTCTTCTACCGCGGGAGCCTGAAGATGAATACGGATGAGGGCGTCGGCACACGTCTTGGCGCCGGCAATCTGCGCGGCACAGCGGTCCGCGATATACTCGTCCGAGCGGGCCAGCACGAAGGAGTAGGCGCTGAAGAGCGGGGCATACCAGCGGAAGAACCAGACAAAAAGCTTGATGGCTTTCGACTTCTGCGCCTGCAGGTTTTTTAGAAGCTGGTCCCATGTTTTGCGGACGCGGTAGATCCAGCCGGCAAAGCGGCTGTGGTTGCCGGACAGGTGTCCCAGCTCATGGGCGACCACGGCCCGAAACTGTTCGGGGGAGAGCGCCTCCATGAGGGGCAAGCCAAGCAAAAGGTAGTTCTGCTGCCACCCGAAAATGCCCAGACGTGGCCGCTGCGCGACGGCGGCGTTGAAATCGCCGGTCAGCAAAATCCGGTGAAAGCGCGGGGCTTTCAGGGCGGCGGAGAGCCTATCCACCATATCGAAGAGGCGAGGCACCTCCTGGCGCTGCAGCCGGATCCCGGACGGGGCCGGAATGCTCACGAATAGCGCCCGCACGATCACGAAACACAGAACTAACATCGCCAATCCGACTTTGCCGACACCGTAGTTCATGTGGCCGGTCGCGGTCACCCACGCCACAAACCCCAGCAGCCCCAGGGCCAGAATTAGCATGAAGAAGATATAGCCATACCCCAGAGCCGCCAGCAATCCGACCCGCCGCCGATAGCTGGCCGGCTGTCTTCTGGCATACTCCTCCAGTTGCCGCACCAAAGCTTCGAACTGTTCGCGATTCATGGTCCTGATCTTCTCCTGATCTCGCTTGTTTCCGGTAGGACTTTCTCTCGTCCAGGAGGAATGTAATGCCGTTCCTACGATACGTACGACAAGGAGCGTTTCCGATGCCCTGGATCACCGTGGAAGGCGAAACGACCTTTGAAGCGGAAGCCGGAAAAAAGCTGGTCCTCTGCCTGGAAGATGCGGGTATCGACATCTTGCACCGCTGCGGCGGCAATGCCCGCTGCACGACCTGCCGCGTCGAAATTCTCGCGGGCCAGGCCCCTCCGATGAGCGAAAAAGAGCAGGCGGCGCTGCAAAAGGAGCCGGGCCTTCTCGGCACGTATCGCCTCTCCTGCCAGATCCGGGTGGAAAGCGACCTTACCGTGCGCGTAGGAAAACGCGCACATCTGGAAGGGCTACGCCCCGGCCCGCGTCCCGCTCCCTGACAATCTCCTTACGCAGAAGAGGGGGATGGAGGGTGAGGTTTTTTCACCCCCTCCGCTTTGTCGGCGCCTATGTTGGAGAGGGCGTCCGCGCGTTTGTTCTGTTCGCGGCGGACATGGATAACGCAGGCGGAATGGAATTGAGAAAGCAGACGGCGGACCCGCTGGAACAGGGGCAGCAGGTGCGCGGCTTTGACTGCGTAGCGCCCGTTAACCTGGTGGGCCATCAGCTCGCTGTCGGTGTAGACGGCGATGCAGTCGCAGCCTAAAGCCCGCGCCTCCTCCAAAGCCCGAATCATCGCCGTATACTCCGCGACGTTGTTGGTCGTGCGGCCCAGCGGCTCCCCGATCTCCTTGACCACCGCGCCGGTGGCATCCGTAATCACCACTCCGATGCCGGCCGGCCCCGGATTGCCCCGCGCCGCGCCGTCTACGTGCGCCGTCCATTTTTCCACGCTGTCGTTGTCCTCCGTTTAAGACGGGGACCAGGGACTGGGAAAAAGCTCTGCTGCAGAGGTGATAGCTTTCGACGTAAGCATTTCCCTAGTCCCCAGTCCCTAATCCCCGGTCCCTGGTTTCGAGTGGGCATCGAAGAGGATGCGTCCACAGTTGTCACAGAATTCGAGGGTCGTACCGACGCGGACACGATGCACCAACTGAGATGGCAGCCCCATTTTGCAGCCACCGCAAGCGTTGTTGTCTTCGAGAGGCGCGATCGCGACGCCGCCTTTCATGGCGCGCAGGCTTTCGTAACGCCGGATCAGATCGGGCGCCACGGCGGCAGCCGCCTGCTTGCGTTGGGCCGCCAGCTCGCGCGCCTGTGCCTGCATCCGCTCAGCTTCTTGCTTGTAGGTGGCGCGCTTGGCCCGCAGCGCGGTCTCCGTTTCGGTAAGCCTTTGACGGGCTTCCGCCTCACGAGCGCGAACGCCTTCCAGATCGTCCATCAAGGTTAAGATCTTCTCGTCCAGCTTTCCCCGTTGCCGTCCGAGCATCTCGACCTCTTCCTGCATCGCCTGCAGCTCTTTGGGCACGCGGACCGAACCGCTGTAGAGCTTGGTTTCGTATTCCGTCCGTTTGGCTTCTACCGCTTTCTGTTCCAGTTCGGCGTCGCGCAGGGCCGTCGTGGTTGTGTGCAGATTAGCATCAGCCTCATCGTGAGCGGCTTTTGCTGCTCGATAAGCGGCCTCTTCCGCGCGGCCTGGATCCAGCGCCGCGTACTGCTTTTTCAGGGCGTCCAGCGCGCTGTCCAGTTGCTGGAGCGCATAGAGCGCGGCAAGTTTCTCTTTCATAGGCACCGCCTTCCTGTGCTTCGTCTCCTTTTGACGCTCTTCTATTCTCCTTAGACATCCCAATGCCCTCTTTCACGGGCGTTAAACCCGCTGCGCGGGTGAGGTTGGGCGTTAGGCGTTGGGGAATCTCTACTCCCCTCTTTCGCCTCTCTTCGGCAGCCGGGTCAGGCAAGAGAACTTATGAATTGGGTCTTTCCCAACGCCCAACGCCCATCCATTGGAACCATTCCCGCGTAGGCACGTCCTCATAGTGGGTATAGTACTCCTGGTGGAAGGAGAACCCCGATGAAGGAATCTGCAATGCCGGCGCAACCCAATCGGCTGGCCCAGGAGACCAGTCCCTACCTGCTGCAGCATGCCCACAACCCCGTGGATTGGTATCCCTGGGGGGAAGAGGCGTTCCAAAAAGCACAAAAAGAGGATAAGCCGATCCTGCTGTCGGTGGGGTATTCGGCTTGCCATTGGTGCCACGTCATGGAGCGGGAGAGCTTCGAGAACGAAGCCATCGCCGCCGTGATGAACGAACATTTTGTCAACATTAAGGTGGATCGTGAGGAGCGGCCGGACGTCGATGCGATCTACATGAACGCCGTCCAGGCGCTCACCCAACAGGGCGGCTGGCCCATGACCGTCTTCCTGACGCCGGAAGGCCGGCCGTTCTTCGGCGGCACCTACTTTCCGCCCGAAGACCGCTACGGTCATCCCGGCTTTCGCCGCGTTCTGGAGGCCGTCGCTCATACCTGGCAGACCCGCCGTGACGAACTGGAGGCGCAGGGTCAGGCGCTGCTCTCGCATCTGGACGAGGCCGGTGACTTCGCCCGGCTTCTCCCGGATTCCGTGCTGACGCCCGCCCTGCTGGATAACGCCTATCAGGCCCTGGCCTCTCACTTCGACGCGCGCAACGGTGGTTTCGGTGGCGCGCCCAAGTTTCCGCAGCCGGCTAACCTTGATTTTCTGCTGCGCACGTATAGGCGCACTTCCAACCCGGAGCCGCTGGCGATGGTCGAGAAGACCCTGCAGCGCATGGCGCTCGGCGGTATCTACGACCAGCTCGGCGGCGGATTCCATCGCTACAGTACGGATGCTCACTGGCTCGTCCCGCACTTCGAGAAGATGCTCTATGATAATGCGCAGCTCGCCCAGGTCTATCTGCGCGCTTACCAGGCGACCGGCAATCCGTTCTATCGGGTGGTGGCGGAGGAGACGCTGGAGTACGTGTTGCGGGAGATGACCGCGCCGGAGGGCGGCTTCTTTTCGGCGCAGGACGCCGACAGTGAGGGCGTGGAGGGCAAGTTCTTCGTCTGGACGCCGGAGGAGGTGCAGGAGGTCCTGGGCGAGCGCGACGCGGCAGTCTTTAGCGCCGTCTACGACGTAACGCCGCCGGGCAACTGGGAAGGCAAGAGTATCCTGAACGTCGTTATGAGTGTGCCGGAAGCGGCGCGGAAATTCGGGCTGAGCGAGGAGGAGATCGCCGGCATCCTGGAGCGGGGACAGGAGCAACTATTTGCCGTCCGAGAGCGGCGCATCAAGCCCGGCCTGGACGATAAGATCCTGACCGCCTGGAACGGACTGATGCTCTCCGCCCTGGCGGAGGCCGCCGCCGTGCTGGACCGGGACGCGTTCCGGCAGGCGGCGCTCCGTAACGCCGAGTTCGTGCTCGCTAAGATGACCACGCGGGACGCCGACGGCCATCTGCGCCTGCTCCGCACCTATCGCAACGGCACGGCGAAGCTGAACGGCTATCTGGAGGACTATGCCTTCTATGCGGAGGGTCTGTGCCGCCTTTACGAGGCGACCTTCGATGTCCGCTGGCTGGACGCCGCGCGCAGCCTTGTAGAATCGATGCTGGCGCACTTTGGGGATTCCGAGCAGCCCGGCTTCTTCGCCACCAGCGACGACCACGAGACCCTGATCCAGCGGCTCAAAGATTGGGACGACAACGCTACGCCGGGCGGCAATTCGGTGGCCGTGGAGGTTCTGCTGCGCCTGGCGCATCTGATCGGAGACGATTCCTACCGGCAGCGCGCCGAGGCGATCCTGCGCAAGCTCGGCATGGCGCTGGAGCGGCATCCCCTCGGCTTTGCCCGGATGCTCGGCGCCCTGGACTTCTATCTCTCCACGCCCAAAGAGATCGCCCTCATCGGGGACCCGGTCGAGCCTGAAACACAGGCCTTGATACGCGCCGTTTTTAGGCCCTATCTGCCCAACAAAGTCGTCGCGCTGGCCCTCAGCCCGGAAGCCGCGCCTCCGTCCCTGCCCTTGCTGGCCGACCGACCCCTGCGCAACGGCCACCCGACGGCCTACGTCTGCGAGAACTTCACCTGCAAGGAACCCGTCACCGATCCGGCTGCGCTGGAAACACAACTGACGCCCCTCATCCCCTAACCCACGACGGCCCTTACTCTGGGTAGGACGGCGCTTCGACATGGCGTGTCCACGCAACGTAGCGCCTACGCTCCATATCGGCCCTGCCTCTCCCGCGCTACGGGAGAGGAGGAACACGATTGTTCTCTTCAACGTTGTACAAGCAGGAAGAAACGACGGCAAGAAGGAGAAAATAGGATGCGAAACAACGATATGGTCGCGCTGCGCGATAAGCTGATCCAGGCGAAAGAGCTGGCGACGCGAAACTATCCAGAGCTAGAGAAGGCGGAAGTGCTGCCGACCTCCATCCAGGACCACTATCCAGCCACTATGCAGGTCGCTTTTGTCAAGCCGGACGACCCCCTGGTCCCCTTCGTCGAGACGGGCGTGGACTTCAATCTGGAAGAGCTGCAGGACAACAGCCCGGAACAGCTTGCAGAGCAGCTCAAGCAATTCATGGAGCATCAGCGCCGTTCACAACCATCCTAGAGCCCGTACGAATGCTCTACTTGAGCAGCCAATTTTGACTTCTCCGTCCGCAGGACGGTTCTTCGGGAGGCAGGCGCAACCGAGATGGCGTGTCCACGCAACCCATCCGCTCGCTTCGCATGCCGAAGGCCCAAAAGACGGGTCGTTTACGGCCCGGCTCTTAATGCGCGGCGGCAGCCGTTGCGCCACCCCGGCCTTTCGTGCGCTGGAACAGGAACAGCAGCAACAGCGCGCCGAGGCCGACCCAGCCCATGAACTTGAAGACGTCCACATAGGTCATGACGGCGGCCTGGCCCGTCACCATATTGCTGAGCACCTGATAAGCGGACTGATGCGCCACCGTCGGGCTCTGGCCCTGCGCCACAAGGCTATTCTGGATCGCCAGCAGCCGCTGCTGGGTGGTCGGATCGTAGGGGCTGAGATGCTCGGCCAGCCGCTGGTAGTGAAAATGCATCCGCCGGTCTACGATGGTAGCCAGAATGGCGATGCCGAACGAGCCGCCCAACTGCCGGAACAGGTTGTAGAAGCCTGCGCCATCGGCCAGGTTGCGCGTCGGCAGCGTTCCCAGCGCCAACAGTGACAGCGGCACGAATTGCAGCCCGATCGCCGCGCCGCGCACCGCCAGCGGCCAGAACATCGCCGTGTCGGGCATATCCAGATTGAGCCGCCCTGCAAACATATACATCGAGATGACGAACAGAATCATGCCGACGCCGATCATGAGGCGCTTATCTACCCGGTTGGACAACTGCCCGACGACAGGCATCATGCAGGCGGAAGCCAGGCCACCGGGCATTAAGAGCAGACCGCTCTGCTCGGCCGTGTGGCTCTGCACGTTCTGCAGGAACTGCGGCAGCACGAACACGCCGCCATAGAGCACCAGTCCCAGCGCAAACGCATAGACCGTCCCTGCCGCCAGATTCCGATTGGTCACGACATGCAGGTTGACCGCCGGGTGCTTGTTGGCGGGTCGCAATTCCCACCAGATAAACAGCAGGATGCCGATGGCCGAGAGAAACGCCAACGTCGTGATAAAGCCACTCTCGAACCAGTTATCCGCCTCGCCGCGCTCCAATACGGTTTGCAGCGATCCTAATCCCAGGGCCAGGAAGCCAATCCCTACAAAGTCCGCGCTGCGCCGCTCGCCCGCCGCCGGAGAGTCGGGCAGGAACAGGACCGTCAGCGTCGCCGCGATGATGCCGACCGGCAGGTTCACGAAGAAGATCCAGGGCCAGGTGAAGCGGTCGGTGATCCAGCCGCCGAGCGTCGGGCCGAGCGTAGGCGCGGCGATGACGCCGATGCCGAACATGGCCTGGGCGAAGCCGCGCCGGGCGGGCGGATAGATCTCCATGAGCGTCGCCTGGGCCGTGGAGAGGAAAGCGGCGCCGCCTGCTCCCTGCATCACCCGCCAGAGAACCAGCTCGCCCAGCGTGCGGCTGGTACCGCAGAAGAAGGAGGCGACCGTGAACAGGATCACGGAGTAGGTCAGATACTTCTTACGCCCGAAGTAGTCGGAGAGCCAGCCGGTCAGCGGCAGGACGATGACATTGGCGATGATGTAGCCCGTCGAGACCCAGCCGATCTGATCCAGCGTCGCGCCCAGATTGCCCATCATGTCCGGCAGAGCGACATTGACGATAGAGGTATCCAGCACCTCCATCATCGTCGCCGCCATGATCGCCAGCATGATGACAAAGCGCAGGCCGGGCGTCAGCGTCTCGGACAGCGGTCTCGGCGCGGCACTCTTTCCATTTTTTCCATTGCGCGCTGCATGGGCCTGCGCGCCTTTTAAAGCTTGAACTTGAGCTGCCATAGTTAACCCCCTGCCCCCTCCTTCACAGGGAGAGAGGAAGCCAGGCCGATAGCTTCTGCCGTCGCTATCAGTCAAGAGCCACTTAAGGGAAAGGGTATTAGATTTCACCCTGGCCCCCTCCCCTAGAATTGGGAGGGAACGGGGGCAGGGACCGGTGGGGACTTTTAATGCGTCGTGATCGTAGCGACCGCCGACAGGCCGGCGCGCAGTTGGTCCAACTGCGGCTGCCCCGGATCGAAGGTAACCTTGATCGGCACGCGCTGCACCACTTTGGTAAAGTTGCCGGTGGCGTTCTCCGGCGGCAGCAGCGCGAAGGTCGCGCCCGTGCCCGCCGCCAGCGAGGCGACGTGGCCCTTAAAGATGCGGCCGGGGAACGTATCGACCGTGATCTCGGCGGGAGCGCCAGGATGCACGTTGCGAATCTGGGTCTCCTGGAAGTTGGCCTCCACCCAGATGTCATGGTTGGGAAGGATCGCCATGAGCGGCTGCCCGACCGACACCTGCTGGCCGACCTCGACCGTTTTCTTGCTGACGATGCCGGCTAGCGGCGCATAGATGCGCGTGTGCTGCAGATTGATGAGCGCGGTATCCAGCGCCGCCTGTGCCTCCAGGACGCGCGCGTTGGCGGTCTGGCGGTTGGCCTGGCTGACGGCCACCTGGCGCGGCGCGGTGCGCGCGGCATTGAGCTGGCCGAGCGCCTGCTGCCGTTTGGCCTCTGCCGCCGACACCTCCTGCCGCGAGGCCAGATACTGCGCCTGCATCTGCTGGATATTGGCCTGAGAGGCGCCTACCGCGTCCTGCGCGGCGGCTAGCTGCGCCTTAGCCTGGTTGATGGCATCGTCGGCGGCGCGCACGGCATCCCGCGCCGAAGCCAGGTCGGACTGGCGCTGCACCACGGTCGATTGCGCCTGCTGGATCTGCTGCTGGGCCGTATCGACCGCCGCTTGCGCGGAGGTCGCCGCCGCGTTGGCGACGTCCACCTGCTGCGCGCTGATCGCATCCTCTTTAAAGAGCTGGGCATACCGGGCGGCATCGCGGCTGGCCTTGACCTGATTGGCCTGCGCCGCCGTCAGATTCGCCTGCGCCGAGCGCACGCCCGCCTGCGCCGTCGCCAACTGGGCACGCGCCCCATTGACCGCTTCCACAGCCCGCTTTCGCGCGGTGATGGCCGCCTGGAGCGCGGCCCGCGCGGTGTTCACATTCGCCTGGGAGCTTTCGTAACCGGCCCGGGCGTTGGCGATCGCCGCCTGGGCGCGCGCCACGTCGGCCTGTGCCGAGGCGATGCCGCTCTGGGCCTGTGCCACGCCGCCCGTCGCCTGCTCGATCTGCGCCGCGCCGGTCTGCTGGGTCACGTTGACGGTGCTGGCCGCGCCCTGCGCAGTCGCCTGCGCCACCGCCAGCGCTGCCCTGGCTTGCTCGACATCCGCGCGATAGGTGGAATCGTCCAGCACCGCCAGCAACTGCCCCGCCTGGACCGGCTGGTTCTCGTCCACCAGTACCTTCGCCACACTGCCGCTGACCTGCGGCGTGATCTGCACGACGTCGCTGGTCAGATAGGCGTCGTCCGTGGAGACGTGCGTCTGAGCAAACTTCCAATAGCGCACGCCAAAAACGATGGCGCAGATAAGCACGACCGCAACCAGCGTCAGGCCGACCGGCTTGAGCCAGGACGGCGCGCGCCGTTTCTCCGGCCCTTCTTCCACGCCGGACTGGGTGACGCCGGGGCTCTCCGGCGCCGTTGCTGCGCCCGCGCCATTATGGCTATCGCCTTCATAAGAGCGCGCCTCTTCCCGGCCTTGCGGCGCAGGAAGGGTGGCAGGTTTCTCGACTTCTCCATTGCCTTCCTCGGGACGGCCCGTTCGCTCTTGCAGGCGGGGACCCTGTCCGTCTTTCTCTTTCAACATCGGCGGAACCCTTCCTTAATTCTCGTTCAGGATCGCGGCTTCCCGGCCGCACGATTCTGTCTCCGGCAGGGCGGCGCCCTCGGCGCGGGCCGCAGCCAGCGCGCTCTGCCGCAGCTTGAGCATCAGATGCGTCAACTGCCGGCATTCGGCCTCGCTCAACCCGGAGAAAAGCGTTTGCATATTGGCGCACTGAAGCGGCTTCATGCGCTTCACCAGAGCCTCCCCCTTGGGAGTCAATTCTGTCAGAACCACGCGCCGGTCGTCCGGCAGGCTGGTCCGCTGCACAAGGCCATCGCGCTCCAGGCCGTCCACCAATTTCGTGATATTCGTGCGGGTCACGCTCATGCGCGCGCTGATATCGCACATGCGCAGACGGCGCTCCGGCTCACCATACAGGACCGCCAGCAGGTTGAATTTGGCAGGCGAGAGATCGTAGGGAGCCAGCCGCGCGTTCCATAACTCGTAGAGGATCGTGTGCGTCCGGAACAGATTGACGAAGCTCTCGGTCGCCAGCAAGGCGAAGCGATCGTTGGCGCCTATATTACGAATGATCCGTTCTACTAGCTGCATATCGCGAAGCAGCTCCTCTCCGTCCTCGTCCGTCTCCGTGACCGCCAGACCCCAGTCCGGATCGGGACTCGCTTCCGCCGTACCGACGCAGGTGTCGCCGCGTGCTTCTCCACCCTTTCCCATGTCGCTCTCCTTCCGGAGGATCGTCTGTAAATCAACCCGTAGATAGTTAACCCATTTATTATTTACGTGTTAATCACTTTAAAGTTTCCGCATTGTAGGTCGAATCTGAGAAAAATTCTGTTCCGGCTCTTACTCCTCGCCTGCGGGAATCGCGCCGAAGGCAGAGCCTGTGTCGTGGCCCGCTTTCCCTTTTACCCTCCGATTCGATCCAGCTCGGCGCGGAATGGACATCCTTCACGCTACCGGCAGAGCAGGTGCCGAAAGGTCCGGCGGTGAATTAATGGCTACCGGGCTGTCGGCAGCGAGGACCGGAAAACGCAAACAGGACTACCAAATTAGATGACAGAGATGCGATACGGCCACGTGCCGGGAATAGAAAAACCGATCTCACGGATCGTGCAGGGCATGATGCAGGTCCCGGAGGAAGAGGACAAAGGATTTGCTCTGCTGGATGTGGTGCTTGAAGCGGGCATCAACGCCATGGATACGGCCATCGTCTACGGCAAGAAGGACGCGTTTCTGGGCCGCTGGATCCAGAGTCGCGGCCTGCGCGATAAAGTCGTGGTGCTGGCCAAAGGCGCGCACCACAACGAGGTCCGCAAGCGCGTGACCCCCTTCGACATCCTGGCCGATCTGCACGATATTCTCGCCCGCATGAAGACGGACTATGTCGATCTCTTCATGCTCCATCGCGACGATCCGAGCGTGCCCGTCGAGCCGATCGTGGATGTGCTGAACGCGTGCGTGCGCGAGGGCAAGATCAAAGCTTTCGGCGGCTCGAACTGGACGACGGAGCGTCTGGAAGCCGCCAACCGCTACGCCGCCGCCAGCGGCCAGATCCCCTTTGCCGCCAGCAGCCCGCAGTTCTCGCTGGCCGCGCAGGTCAAGGAGCCGTGGGCGGACTGCGTGGCCATCAGCGGCCCGCAGAACGAGCCGGCCCGCCAATGGTACGCGGAGCATAAGATGCCGCTCTTCACCTGGTCGAGCATGGCCGGCGGCTTCATGTCCGGGCGCTTCACGCCGGACAATCTAGATACTTTCACCGGCTATTTCGATAAGATCGCGGCCACCTGCTATGCCTCTCCGGACAACTTCGAGCGGCTGGAGCGGGCGCGGCGGCTCGCCTCCGGCAAAGGTCTTTCTCTGCCTCAGATCGCGCTGGCCTACGTGCTGAGCTATCCCCTGGACATCTTCGCCCTCGTCGGCTCCGCGACGCCGGAAGAGGTTCAGGCCAACGTCCAGGCCGTGAACACGCGGCTCACGGCGGAGGAGATGGCCTACCTGGACCTGCGCCGGGATTCCCTTCCTGCGGCAGGTTCGTGAGAATGCAGAGCGCACTCCTCCTCTTCGCAACGTTCTTTATCGGAGTCAGCACGGTGACAATGCCCTCTTCCGACTCAACTCGATCCGCCGCTGCCAGGCGATTCGCTTCGTCCGGAAACACGACCTATTATGTCGATGGGCAGGCAGGCAGCGACCGTAATCCCGGCACGTCCCCTTCCCATGCCTGGAAGAGTCTTGCCCGCGTCAATGCCACGACTTTCTCGCCTGGAGATCGAATCCTGTTTGCGGGTGGACAGACGTTCTCCGGCGCCATCGACTTCACGCAAAACGACAGCGGCGATGCGCGCCGCCCTATCCTCCTCGCCTCCTTCGGCTCCGGGCGGGCTATCCTCGACGCCGGAGCCGGCAACGGGCTGACGCTCGACGGCTGCGCGTATATCCACGTACAAAATCTAAAGGTCACCGGCTGCGGGCGCAAGAACGGCAGCGATGGGAGCGGGATCCGTCTTATACGCACCCGCCACGTGGAAGTAAGCGATGTCGAGGTGAGCGGCTTCCGTCTCTCCGGCGTGGCCACGGGCGGCGATGAGAACACGTCTCTTCTGCGCGTCCACGCCCACGACAACGGCTTTGCCGGCATCTCGACGGATGGCGGCTACAAAGATGTGCCGCGCTCTCGGAATCTTCTCATTCGCGACTGCGTCGCCGACAACAATCCCGGCGATCCCAAGAACCTCACCAACCACAGCGGCAACGGCATCGTGGTAGGCGGCGTGGATGGGGCGCTTATCGAATACTGCGAGGCCAGCAACAACGGCTGGGACATGCCGCGCCAGGGAAACGGCCCAGTCGGCATCTGGGGCTGGAACTGCGATCGGCTTACGATCCAGCACTGCATCGCCCACGACAACAAAAGTCCCGGCGAGGACGGCGACGGTTTCGATTTCGACGGCGGCGTCACCAACTCCGTGATGCAGTACAATCTCTCCTACAACAACGTCGGTTGCGGCTACCTGCTGTGCCAGTTCCCCGGCGCTTCACCCTGGAAGAACAACATCGTTCGATACAACATCAGCGTCCACGACGGATCGAAGAACTTCCAGAGCGGCATCGGCCTCTGGCTCGGAGATACCGGCATCTCGGACGCCCTCATCTACAACAACACGATCGTTAACCCCTGGCATGCGGTCGCGACGCTGGGGAACCTGCCGGGAATGGTCTACCACAATAACATCTTCCTGGCAGACGGGGACCTGCTGATCGGCAATTTCACCCGATCGCGCTTCGAAAACAACCTCTACTGGTCACCCGGCAAGGGCGTCCTCTATCGCGACGAACAGACCGTCTATGCGACGCTGGAGGAATGGGCCAAAGCCACCGGCCAGGAGAAAATCCACGGCAAGCTCGCCGGTCTCTCCGCCGATCCGAAGCTCCTCTTGCCAACGGACCTCCACGAGCTCCCAACAGACCCTCGGAAGCTGGCCGCCATGCCGTACTACCATCTGCTCCCCGGCTCGCTCTGCATCGGCGCAGGCACGATCGTTCCAGACAACGGTGGCCGCGATCTGTTCGGCCATCCCCTCAATCCCGGCAAAAATCCTTCCCTGGGAGCGTGCGAGCTACCGCGTTGAAGCTTCGTCGAAACCGAATACTTCGGCGAAGGCGGACTGCACGACCGGCAGCACTTCCGCAACCGAGACTTCCCGATCCAGCAAGCGGGAGAGCGAGGTAACTCTATAATCGCGAATGCCGCAAGGGACGATGAGATCGAAGTGGGCAAGGTCCGGGCAGATATTGAGGGCGAAGCCATGGGAGGTGATCCAGCGGCTGACTCGCACCCCGATAGCCGCGACTTTTTCTGGGTGGGGCGTCTCCATGCCGGTCCAGACGCCGGTGTAGCCGGGGAAGCGGCCGGCGGTTATGCCGAAGGCCGCCAGAGCGCGGATCAGCGTCTCTTCCAGGGCGCGCAGGTAGGCGTGCAGGTCAGGCCGGTGCGGCGCGGCCTGCAGGTTCAGGATCGGATAGCCGACGAGCTGGCCCGGGCCGTGGTAGGTAACGTCGCCGCCCCGGTCGCTCTCCACCAGTGCGATTCCCTGACGCTCCAACGCCTCCGGCGCCGCCATGATATGCACGTCCTTGCCGCTGCGCCCGATCGTGATGGTCGGCGGATGCTCCAGCAGAAGCAGCGTATCGGGAATCTCCCCGGCGAGCCGTTGTGCTGCCAGAGTCCGCTGCAGGTCCCAGGCCTCCTGATAGTCCATCTGACCCCGCCACACGACACGGCAAAGCGGGCGACTTTCCGTCACATTCTCGTTTTGGATCGCTTCCTGGCGCATTTTTGCCTTCATATCAGGCTGTTCTTTATCGGGCAGTTGAAACTGAAAGAAGGGCCCTCCCCTCACATCCAGTATACCGTTCACCTGAGCGGCAACGTTCGCCTGTCGCGGACAGGAGGAATTTCGCGCGTAACGAGGAAACGTCCGGCAGGCGTGTAAGCCGCCATGCTGATCATCGGGATTTTTGCCCATGTTTTCGGAGCCGTGGAGAATTGAGCTGCTGGGACGCCTGAGCGCGCAGCAGGCCGGACGAGTCATCACCCGCTTTCAGACCCAGAAGACGGCTTCTCTGTTCGCCTACCTCGCCTATTTCCAGAGCCGGCATCACCCACGGGAAGAGCTGATCGATCGATTCTGGCCGGAAGCCGCGCCGGAGGCCGGGCGCACGAGCCTGCGCACGGCTCTGGCCTCGTTGCGCCGCCAACTGGAGCCGCCCGGCGTGCCGGCAGGCAGCGTCCTGATCGCCGAGCGTGCCCATATCCGCCTGAATCCCGAAGCCGTCCGTATCGACGTAGATCAGTTTCAACAGGCCCTGCAGGCCGCATCACGCCGCGCGCCGGAGGAGCAGATCGAGCCGCTCATCGCAGCGGTCGATCTCTATACCGGCGAGCTTTTGCCCGGCTTTTATGACGATTGGGCGCTTTCGGAGCGGGAACGATTGGCGGATGCCTATCTGGGCGCTCTGCGATTATTGACCCGGCTGCTGGCGCAGGCCAAAGAGTTTCAGCGGGCGTTGGAATACGCGCGCCGGGCCGTCAGCGCCGATCCGCTGCGCGAAGAGTCCCACCGGAACGTCATGCGCCTCTATGCCGCGCTCGGCCGTCCTGCCGCCGCCCTGCAGCAGTACGAGGAGATGGAGCGCCTCCTGGATGAGAAGCTGGGGATGGCGCCATCGGCGGCGACGCGGGATCTGGTAAAAGAGCTGCAGGCGAGTGTTCCGCATGCACCACGCGAGGGGCGCCGCACGCTCCCGGAAGAGAAGCCGGCCGGCCTGGAAAGTTTTCCCTCGGTTTCTGCGCCGATACCTCGTGTGCCGGAGACGCCCCGGCTGCCGCTGCAGTTTACCCGCTTCTTCGGACGCGAAGAGGAGAGCGCGCGCCTGCTGAGCCTCCTGCAGCCCGGCGATCCGACAGGCCGCCTTCTGACGCTCACGGGACCGGGCGGCGCAGGCAAGACGCGTCTCGCCATCGAGATCGCGGGCAAGCTTCAGGAACGGTTCGGCAGCGCCATCTGGTTCGTGCCCCTGGCCGACCTGGCCGACGCGCGCCGGATCACCGGAGCGATCCTGGATGCGCTCCCGCTGACGGCAGTTCCCGATACCGACCCCCTGGAACAGATCATTGCTTTCCTGCAGGCTCAACCCTCCCTGCTGATTCTGGACAATTTCGAGCAGTTGGCCGAGACCGGCGCGCGGATCGTGAAGGAGCTGCTGGCCCGGACGCCGACCCTGACCTGTCTTGTCACCTCCCGGCAGCGGCTCAATCTGGCCGGGGAGCGCGAGATCACCCTGGCGCCGCTGCCAACGCCTTCCGCAGCCGGATCGCCGGAGCAGTTGGTCCAATGGCCCAGTGTCGCCCTGTTTGTAGACCGCGCGCAGGCGCATCGCCAGGATTTTCAGGTAACGCGCGGCAATGCGGCGGCGGTGGCGGCTCTATGCCAGCGGCTGGAGGGCCTTCCCCTGGCTATCGAATTGGCGGCGGCCTGGGCGCAGACCCTGACACCTGCCCAGATGCTGGAGCGGCTTTCGCGCCGCTTTGAGATCCTGGTGAGCCGCCGCAAGGACATGGAAGACCGCCATCGGACCCTGCGCGCGGCCATCGAGTGGAGCTATCAGATGCTCTCGCCGCCGCTGCAAACGCTCTTTGCGCGCCTGTCTCTCTTCCGGGGCGGCTGGACGGCGGAAGCGGCAGATGCCATTTTCGATTTACCATTGTCGATCGACGATTGGAAATCGGGCGCCGGCTTGATCGAAAATCACCCATCGACCATCGAAAATGATATGCTGCAGTTGCGGGAACGCTCGCTCATCGTGGCAGAGGATACCGATGGCGTCATGCGCTTTCGCATGCTGGAGTCTCTGCGCCAATTTGCGGACGAAATGCTCACCGAGGAGAACCGGGAGCAGACGGCCCGGCGGCACGCCGCCTACTTTCTCACCCTGGCGGTCGAGGCCGGATCGGACGGAGGTGGGCGCAGGGAAGCCGCGCAGTTGGAACGGCTGGAGGCCGAGCGTGACAACCTCCGGGCCGCGCTGGAGTGGTGCCAGGCCACGCCGGATAGCATCGAAATGGGTCTGCAAGCCGCAATCGCCCTCCAGCGGCTGTGGCTGACACGAGGGCCTGCGGGCGAGGGCCGCGAGTGCCTGGCAGGGCTGCTGGCGCGTGTCGATGAGTCCCTTCCCGGCTCCCTGCACGCGCAGGCGCTGGGCGCGGCGAGCAGTCTGGCGGAGATGCAGGGCGATCTGGCGACCTCGCGGGCCTTCTGCGAGCAGAGCCTGGCCCTCTATCGCGCTCTCGGAGACACGCAGGGAATCGCCGTACAGCTCAATAATCTGGCGATCGTGGCGGACCAGCAAGGGGACTATACGCAAGCCCATTCCCTCTGCGAAGAGGCGCTGGCGCAGTTGAGCCGGACGACAGATAAAGCAGCGGTCGCGCAGACGTTCGCCAACCTGGGCGTCATCGCCCGCCATCAGGGCGACTACGATCGCGCACGCGCTTACTATACAGAAAGCCTGGCCGTGTACCGGGAGATCGAAGACTATCGGCGGGTCGCCACGGTGCTGCACAATCTGGGCGTGCTGGCCGGCGATAGGGGCGAAGACGCCCAGGCGCGCCGCTACCTGGAAGAGAGCGTGGCGATCAAGCGGGAGCTAGGGAATAAGCGCGGCATCGCCTATTCGCTCGGTCCCCTGGCGGGTCTGGCTTTCAAACAGGAAGACTATGCGCTGGCCTGCGCGCTGTACACCGAAAGCCTGCGCGCGTTTCGTGAAGTGCAAGACCAGAATGGTATCCTGCATTGCCTGGAGGGACTGGTAGAGACTTTTCTCCGAATCGACCAACCGGAGCGCGCCGTGCGCTTGCTGAGTGTGTTGGAGGCGCAGCGCGCGCTGTCGGAGACGGCCTGGTCGCCTCAGGAGGAGTCGGCTCATGCCGGCATCCATGCGGAGGCGCGAACGGCGCTGGGCGCGGAGCGGTTCGCCGAAATCTATGATCGGGCAAGCGCCATGACGCTGGAACAGGCCATCACAGACGCGCTATCGGATCAACGGACCTGAACAGAGGAGGATATTGCCATGACTGCCGTTCATACGGATCAGCCGTTTAGCGAGGAGCGTTGCCACCAAATCGCCGAAGAGTTCTTTCGCGAAGGCTGCGTCCTGGTGCCCGGTGTCCTGACGCCGGAAGAGGTCATCGCCCTGCGCGAGAAGACGGACGACTATTTCGCCCGTCGCGACGAGATCCCACAAAAGCACGTCTCCTACGTGCATGGCGCGTTCGTCCTGCGCTATGGAGCGGATCTGGATCCGCTGTTCGCGGCAATGGTCACCCGCGAGCCGATCTTTAGTCTGGCCGCCGGCGTGCTCGGCCCGGAGCCGCGCTTCAACGCGCTCAACGTCATCCGAAACGAGCCGGGGCAGGCCATCAGCCGCTGGCACGTCGACGATGTGCTGGAACATCCTCTCCCTCCGGACATTCCGCGCTTCGACGCGCGTATTCGCATGCCGATCCTCTGGTTTACGGTGCAGGTCGCCTTGAGCGACATCGACACCATCGAGCATGGGCCGACGCAATACGTCCCTGGCAGCCACTACTCCGGTCGCCAACCGATAAGCCAGGAAGACCCCACCTTTGAAGGCCAGGGGCCGAAATCCGTCTTCTGCAAGGCCGGCGACATCTACTTCACCAACCATCAAACCTGGCACCGCGGCGCGCCAAACACGTCCGATCGCATCCGCTACGTCATGCAGCTCCAGTATGCCCAGCGCTGGGCCGACGCCCGGTTTCGCGGCGTCGCTTAGACCCCGCTCCTTTCTTTTCACTTCTTCTCAAGAACAGAACGTCCGATCAATGCCTGGAAAATTGTAATCGTTTTAAGATAAGGCATACTAAAAATGATCGTTTTAGGATCGGAGTAATCGTTTTAGAATGAAATCCAACGCTTCTAAGAGCCTGTCCGAAAACTCGGAAAGTTTGCGTGGTCGGCATGGAATAAGCTTTCATGCCGACCCGCAAAGCCTATACCACCGATCTTTCGGACGCCCAATGGCACTGGATCGAAGGCTTCTTTCCTGTGCGGCCT
>DASRCN010000025.1:0-39025 GCA_035653075.1 Chthonomonadaceae bacterium
ACTTTCTCCTGGCTGCACCGGATGCGCCGCTTGCGTATCCGCTACGAGCGCCGAGACGACATCCACGAAGCGTTCCTGCTGTTGGGCTGTGTGCTCCTCTGCTGGAACGCTTGGCTGACAGGGTTTTGTTAGGTGCTCTAAACAGATAAGGAAATGTCGTGAAAAACGAGGAGTTTGAAGCGCGGATGCGGGCGATGGAGTGCTTCCACTCCCTGCGACTGCTGCCGGGCGCATGGCCGATCGTGCGCGTGGATGGGCGCGGGTTTTCCCGGTTCACAGAAGCGCGCTTTGAAAAGCCGTTCGACGCGCGGTTCCGGGAGATAATGGTAGCCACAGCCACCGCGTTGCTGGAGGAGATGGATGGCATCTACGCCTACACGGAAAGCGATGAAATCTCCGTGCTGTTTCCTCCGGAATGGGATTTCTTCGACCGCGAGCTGGAAAAGATCGTCTCCCTATCGGCCGGGATCGCCAGCGCCACCTTCACGCAGACGTGCGGGGAGCGGGCGCACTTCGACAGCCGGGTCCTACTCGCCGTCAATGAGGAAGCGGTGAGCGACTACTTCCGTTGGCGGCAGTCGGATGCCGCACGGTGCGCGCTCAACGGCTGGTGCTACTGGACTCTGCGCAAGGCGGGCAGCAGCGTCAAAGAGGCGACGGAAACCCTGGAAGGCAAATCGACCGGCTATAAAAATGAGCTGCTGTTCAGCCATGGAATCAACTTTAACGACCTGCCCCTCTGGCAGCGGCGAGGAACCGGCCTCTATTGGGAGACATACGAGAAGGAGGGCTATAACCCGCTTCGGGCCGAGAAGGTCGTCGCCATCCGCCGCCGGATCCGTATCGATTCGACGCTTCCCATGAAAGAGGAGTATGCCCGGTTTCTGCTGCGCTTGTTGCCGGGCCGATAAACGACCCGGCAGCAAAGACGACCGTCCTCCGGACGGAAAAGCCTTGCAAGACTGGCTGCGTCCGGAGGACGCTTGTACTTATTGCCGGGTATTTACAACATTCAGCGTTTAAAGATTCTGCTTGACGAAGTCGGTGAGCAGGGTAAAGACGTGCAGGGAGACGCCCTCCAGGCCGTGATGCTTGCCGGGATAGAACATCGTCTGGAACTGCTTGTCCTGCTTCTGCAGCGCCTCGGCCAGGCGGGCGGAGTTCTGGAAATGGACGTTGTCGTCCGCCGTGCCATGAACGAGCAGGAATCGGCCCTTTAGCTTTTCGGCGTGAGTGATCGGCGCCGATTCCTCGTAGCCTTTCGGGTTGTCCTGCGGGCGGCGCATGTAGCGCTCCGTGTAGATGGTGTCGTAGAAAGCCCAGTGCGTCACGGGCGCTACGGCGGCGGCGACCTTGAACACGTCGGCGCCGCGCAGGATACAGAGCGAAGCCATGTAGCCGCCATAACTCCAGCCCCAGATTCCGATGCGCTTTGGGTCCACGTAAGGCAGTTGTCCGAGCCACTTCGCGCCCTCGATCTGATCGTGGACCTCCCAGTGGCCCAGATTGAGATAGGTCACCTTCTTGAAATCCCGGCCTCGCATGCCGGACCCGCGCCCATCCACCATCGCCAGCAGATAACCTTGCTGGGCAAACAACTGCGCCAGCCCGCTGCCGCTGCCATAGCTGTCGAGCACGACCTGCGAGCCGGGACCGCCGTAGGTGAACATAAGGACCGGGTACTTCTTGTTTGGGTCGAAATCGACCGGCTTGAGCAGGGCCAGATGCAGCAGAATGCCGTCGCCGGTCGTCATCGTGAGAGGCTCCCACTCGCCGAGCATCTCCTTATGCGGCTGCAGCTTTGGCATGGGATTGGCGTGGACCACGGCGAGGGCGCGCCCGCTGGCGCGGTGCAGCCGGGTATGCGGCGGAGTATCGTGGCCGGAATGCGTATCGAGATAGTGCCCGCAGTCCGGGGCGAAGAGGGGGGCATGCGTTCCCGGCGTGTCGCTCACCTGCATGATCTCGCCGCCACCATCCAGAAGGACACTGAAAATCTGCCGCTCCAGCGGGCTGGGCCGCGCCGCCGTGAAGTAGACTACGCGGTGGGTCGCGTCCACGCCGGCGACCTTGTCCACGTCCCACTCGCCGCTTGTCACCTGGCCGCGCCGCTTTCCGGACAGGTCGTAGAGATAGAGATGCGTGTAGCCATCGCGGTCGGACGGCCAGAGAAACTGGTCCGTCTTGCCGACGAAAGAGAGATCGCCGCGCGCATCCACCCAGGCCTTATCCTCTTCGGAGAGAACCGTCGTCGTCTTGCCGGTATTGGAATCGGCTTTGAGCAGATCGATGCGGTTCTGCAGGCGCGGTATCCGCTGCAGGAGCAGATCGCCCGGCGGCGTCCACTGCATCCGGGCGACGTAGATGTCCGAATCGAGGCCCAGGTCCACCCAGCGGGTCGGCGGCACGGCTGCGCCCGGCTCTGAAGGAACCTCTACAAGGCCGATCTTGACCAGCGGGTTCGGATCACCTGCCTTAGGGTAGCGGGTCGGAATGGGCTTGATGTGCAGATCGTCATAATTGGGCAGGTCCACCTGCGGGACAGGCCGCTCGTCCATCTGGAAATAGGCGATCCGCCGTCCATCCGGCGACCAGGCCCAGCCGTCCACCAGGTCCAGTTCTTCCTCGTACACCCACCCGAAGCGTCCATTGTAGACGAGCGGCGCAGCGGTATCCGTCAGCCGTGTCTCCTTCTGCGTCGCCAGGTCGAGCACGTAAATATCGTCGCCGCGCACGTAGCCGATCTGCTTGCCGTCCGGCGCCCATTTGACGTTGCGGTGCGGCTCCTCGGCATGCGCGACCCGCTCCATTTTCTGCGTGGCAAGCGTGTAGACGTACAGCGACTTATCGCCGGGCACGGTCGCGTGCGCGGTTGTCTTGCGGGCGATGAGCAGGCGCGTCTCGTCCGGCGACCACTGGTAGCCACTGACGGGCACCACGTCGGGCTTTTGCTTCGTCTCCCCGGTGGCTGCATCCTCTCCCGAATCGCTTTCCTCAGGCGGCGGCGCTTCCCCCTCTCCTTTTGGGAGCTTCAGCTTTTTCGCGTCCACGACCGGCTTGCGTTCGCCGGTGCGAACGTCGTAGATCCATACCGTCGTCACGTCCGAATCGGGATCCGGCGCCTCGGCCAGGTAGCTGAAGCGCAGCCCATCCTGCATCCAGACGGGCTCGCGCAGAGAGGTCGTCTCAAAAACCTTCTCTTGATAGATCGCTTCGAGAGTGAGCTTAAGGGGAAGAGCGTTTTCCATGCTCCTCTATTTCGCTTCGCCGCCTCCCACCTCCTGCTCTGGCAGCGGCACGGAAGGGCTGTTCTGCCGCCCTGCTCCTTCGTCGCTGTCGAACCTTCGGGGTTGCGTGGGCTAATACCCTCGCCCCTTTTCCGGATTCCAATCCTTTTGCGTAGTTGGTTTAGCGAAGACGGCAACGGCTGCGATAAAGAAGAGGCGCTCGAGGAAGGCAGGAACGGTTTGGAAAATTCACGACTTTTTTCGGCCGGATACCTTGACAGCGCGGGAAGGGCCGCGCTATACTGTAGGGCGGCTCCCGATCTGAGGGTCGGGAGAGGAGCGCCATCGATCTCCGAAGGAGCAAAACGTCCCGCCGGTTCTCGTCGAACCAACGTGGAATTGAAACATGGATACGATGATGCGTAATCGACTCCCAGGCGATAGCGTCGTACGGAAGCTGCAGGCCCTTATTATGACTCATGGGCCGGGAGGCTTTGCTGCGACCACGCGCGCCGTATCCTTCGGAGGTTGCTACCACTAGATTTTCTCCTTCGCAACTCGCTTTACCGAACGCTACGAGCGCGACGCATCCAGGCGGCGCAACGCTCGTAGCGTTTTTTGCGTCTGCCTGCTATCCACCCCTCTTCTGACTCCGGCAACAAGGAGGAGCCATGGTAGATGTGGAATCGGCGCCCCACACCGATCTAAGGCGTCACCCGGGGACAAGTCCCTCCGAATCAGACCTGCTCGTTCGACTGGAAGCCGACTTCGGCGAGAGCGGCCTTTTCGGCCAGCGGGTCCTGGAAGTCACGAGTGAGAGCGTGCGCGTGCGCGAAGCGGACGGCGCGGTCTCGTTCCTGATCCCCATCGCGGAGATCAAGTCCGCTCGCAACGAGCCGCTGGTCGGCGGTGGGCGGCTGGAGATCACGACCGTCGCCGGGGAGACCGTTCCGGTCCTCACCTACTCGCTGACGGTGGCCGCCCGATTCTCCGAGGCGGCGCGCGGCGTCGAGCAGTTGGCTAAAGGCGAGCCGCTGTCGATCAATCTCAAGCAGGAGCAGACGCGCTGTCCGAAGTGCAACCGCCTCCTGCCGGAGAAGGACGGCATCTGCCCGGCCTGCATCAACCGGAACAAGACCCTGCTGCGCATCGCCGGCTACCTGAAGCCGTATCGCAAGCAGGCGCTCGCGCTCGCATGCATCTCCGTGCTGCAGACCGCGCTCAACCTGGCGCCGCCGCTCATTCAGGGCAGCCTGGTGGACGGCGTGCTGACCGCGCACCGGCATATCGGTCTGCTGTTCGGGCTGATGGGGCTGTGGCTTGCCACGCTCGTCGTGCGGACCGGCGCGGACGTGAAGTCCGGCTGGCTCATCTCCTATCTGGCCGGCCACATCGCCGCCGACCTGCGCGCCGGGCTGTACCGAGCGATCGAGTTCCTGCCCCTCACCTTCTTCGACAAGAAGCAGGTGGGCGCGATCGCCAGCCGCGTCAATCAGGACACCGACCGGGTCTGGGCGTTTCTGGTGGAGGGCATTCCCTTCTTCCTGACCAACGCCCTCCAACTGGTGGGCGTGTCCGTGTTCCTGTTCCGGACGAGCTGGCAACTGACGCTCTGCATTCTGGCGCCCATTCCCGTGGTCGTGGCGATCAGCGGCATCTTCTGGAAGCCGGTCTCGCAGCTCTATCACCGGTTCGGCCAGAAGTGGGCGCGGTTCCAGATCCACCTCAACGAGTCGCTGAGCGGCATCCGGGTCGTCAAGGCGTTCGCGCAGGAGGACTACGAGAACAAGAAGTTCCTCGACCGGAACCGGGAACTGCAGGAAGCGGGCATCCGCGCCGACAGCCACTGGCATACGATCTTTGGGGCCATGATGTTCTTCACCGGCCTGGGAACGCTCATCAACTGGACGGTAGGCGGCTACATGGTCTACGCCCATCAGTTGACGCTGGGCGCTTTCTGGAAGGTGAACGCGCTGCTGGCGCTGGTCTACGGACCGCTGCAGTGGTTCGCGATGATCAATAGCTGGTTCAGCCGGGCGATGGCCGGCGCGGAGCGAGTGTTCGAGGTGATGGATACCGCGCCGGAGCATTATGACGACAGCCACCCGTCCCACGAGATCCAGGGCGAGGTGACTTTCGACAACGTCCGGTTCGGCTACGACAAGTCGAACCCGGTGCTCAAAGGGTTGAGCTTTACCGCCAGGCCCGGCGACATGATCGGCCTGGTCGGCAAGTCGGGCGCGGGCAAATCGACGACGATCAATCTGATCTGCCGCTTCTATGAGCCGGACGCGGGCAGCATCCGCATCGACGGCATCGACTACCGGGACCTCTCTCTGCAGGAGCTGCGCCGGCAGATCGGCATCGTCCTGCAGGAGCCGTTCCTGTTCAACGGCACCATCGCCGAGAACATCGCTTACGGCAAGCCGGACGCCTCCTTCGAGGCGGTCGTCGAGGCGGCCCGCGCCGCCAACGCCCATAACTTCATTCTGTCCAAGCCGGATGGCTACGACACGATGGTGGGCGAGCGGGGCGCCAAGCTCTCCGGTGGGGAGCGCCAGCGCATCTCGATCGCGCGGGCCATCCTGCACGACCCCAAGATCCTTATCCTCGACGAGGCGACCTCGTCGGTGGACGTGGAGACGGAGAAGCAGATCCAGGAGGCCATCGGGCGGCTGATCGAGGGCCGCACGACCTTCGCCATCGCGCACCGGCTTTCGACCCTGCGCAACGCGACCCGCCTGATCGTTCTGGAGAAGGGCGAGATCGCGGAGATGGGCACGCACGCCGAGCTGATGGAGAAGAAGGGCGTCTTCTGCAATCTGGTGGAGACCCAGAGCCAGATCAACGAGATCATCGGGTTGGGGTAGCTCAAGCCCCCACCCCCTTCCCCTCCCCCAATCTTAGGGGAGGGGGGACTCAATCGTTGTCTTGTGCCTCTGTCTAAAGTGGCTTCGACCTGTAAGTGACGGTAGAAGCTATTGGGTTAGTTCTCCCTCGCCCCTTGTGGTAGAAGTGTGAGAGTGCAGAGGCACAAGAGAGCCATAGAATCTCCCCTCCCCTAAAATTGGGGGAGGGGAAGGGGGTGGGGGCCTTAGCGGGACCTTAAGGAGACAACATGGTAAATCCTGCCGAGTTGAAACTGTTCTATGAGCCTAAAGACAGGCTGCGGTTGACGTTAGGAGAGGAGAAATCTTACCTCACCGTCAAGCCGGTCTGGGCGGCGCCGGTCTCGCGTCCGGGCGCTTACCTGGCCCTGCTCGACGGCAAAGGCGAGGAGATCGCGCTGCTGCAGGATTTGAACGCTCTCTCGCCGGAGAACGCGGCGATCCTGCAGGCGGAGCTGCGCCAGCGCTACCTGACCGCTCTGGTGAGGTCGATCACCCATGCCCGGCAGGAGTACGGGGCCACTTATTGGAGCGTCGAGACGGACCGGGGGCCACGTGACTTCGTGACCCAGAGCCTCCAGGAGAACGCGCAATGGTTCTCGGAGACGCACCTGCTGCTGCTCGACGTAGACGGCAATCGCTTCGAGATACCCGACGTGACCGCCCTGGACGCCCGCAGCCAGGCGATCATCGGGGCTATCTTATGATCTCCCTCTGCTCTTAAGAAAGTAGCCGCTATAAGGCAGAGGCAAAACCGAACAACGGCAGTCCGCGAAGGCGGACTTGGTGCCGTTGTTGCTGCGGCTTTAGCCGCCCGAAAAGGAAAGAAGATGGGCCTGGCTGCCGGCTGTGGAAGCAGGAAAACAGTCTGGTGGTGGAGAAAGTTGCCCCGCAACATCCATCGAGCGCCGGAATAGAGATAGGGACCCGTAATGCGCTGGACGCTGGCGATGCTGATTTTCCTGCCGGTCAGCATCGTCCTCTACTTCACGAAGGCCTCCCCGGTCTGGCTGTTTGTGACCTCCTGTCTGGCGATCATCCCGCTGGCCGGGCTGCTGGGAACGGCGACGGAGGAGCTGTCCGCCTGTCGCGGACCGGCGGTCGGAGGACTGCTGAACGCTACCTTCGGCAACGCCACCGAGCTGATCATCAGTATCGTCGCCATTCGCCATAACGAGATCGCCGTCGTCAAATCCTCGCTCATCGGCTCCATCATCGGCAACGTACTGCTGGTGCTGGGCCTCTCCGTCCTCTGCGGCGGGCTGAAGCACAAGATTCAGACGTTCAACGAGGACCTGGCCCAGACGCACGCCACGATGCTGGGGATGGCCGTCATCTCGCTGCTGGTGCCGGCGCTGTTCGTGCGCAACGTGCCCGGCTTCAACGAGACGGCGGCCAATCCGCGGGTTCTTAACCTGAGCCTGGGCGTGGCGGGCGTGCTGGTCCTGCTCTATCTGGGCAGCCTGATCTTCGCGCTCTACACGCACGAAAGCATATTCCGCGGCGGCGAGGAGGGTGAGAGCAGCCCGCCTTCCTGGAACCAGGGGACCGCGCTGGCCGTCCTGCTCATCAGTACGCTCTTTATCGCCCTGGAGAGCGAGCTGCTGGTGGGCAGCATCGAGCCGGTGGTGGCGCAGTGGCATCTGAGCAAGCTGTTTCTGGGCGTCATCATCGTGCCGATCATCGGCAACGCCGCCGAGCACGCCAGCGCCGTCATGATGGCCCTGCGCAATAAGCTCGACATCAGCCTCAACATCGCCATCTCGTCCAGCACGCAGATCGCGATGTTCGTGGCGCCCGTGGCGATCTTCGTGGGCCTGGCGATGGGCCATCCGATCACCATTATCTTCACGAACTTCGAGCTGATCGCCGTCACCGCGGCCATCCTGATCGCCGTGATGATCTCCATCGACGGCAAGAGCCACTGGCTGGAAGGCGCGCAACTGCTGGCGACCTACGTGATCATCGCGCTGGCCTTCTACTTCGTCCCATGACCAACACCGACATAGCGCGTATCTTCCTGCGAATTGCGGAGATGATGTCTTACCGGGAGGAGAGCACCTTCAAGGTGCGCGCCTACTATCGGGCGGCCCTGACCCTGAGCGCGCTGGCGACTCCGTTGGCCGAGGTGGCGGCGCGTGGAGAACTGGAAGCGCTGCCGGGGATCGGGGAGGCCATCGCCGGCAAGATCGGCGAAATCTTGCAGACCGGTACGTGCGCGCTTTACGAGCGCCTGAAAAACGAAGTGCCGGAGTCGATCCGCGACTTGCTGCAGGCGCCGGGCCTGACGCCGCGGCTGGTGCGGATGCTGGAGGTCGAGTTCGCGGTGACCGACAAAGAAGCGTTTCTGGGGCTGGCACGAGAAGGTGGCCTGGCCGATCTGGAAGGCACGACCGTCAAGGTCGAAGATGCCGCGCAGATGTTCCGGGCGGCGGAAGGGCTGGGCGCTTTCGATGCTAGAATGGGACAGGACTCACAATGAGCCTGCCCGCCATAGAAACGCCCGTTCCTGAATCATACGGACCGCCGCTGCCGCTGGCGTTCTATCTGCAGGATACCCTTGTCGTCGCTCAGGCGCTTTTAGGCTGCATCCTCATCCACGCTTCGCCAGAAGGGCTGACCGCCGGGCGCATCTCGGAGACGGAAGCCTATCGGAGCGACGACCCCGCCAGCCACGCCTTCCGGGGCCAGACGGCGCGCAACGCCACCATGTTCGGCCCGCCGGGCCATGCCTACATCTACCTGACCTACGGCATGCACTACTGCCTCAACGCGGTCACCGCGCCGGAAGGAGTCGCCGAAGCCGTGCTCCTGCGCGCCGTCGAGCCTCTAGCAGGCGTGGAACTCATGCGCCGCCGGCGCGGTCTTTCTGAAATGGGCGCGAACCCCAACGACGAAAAAGCGCGTATACGACTGGGACGCGCGCTCTGCGGCGGGCCGGGCAAGCTCTGCCAGGCTTTCGGCCTGGACCGCACGCTCAATGGCTGCGACCTGACCGTGCCGGCCCGGCTCTGGATCGCATCGGCGGGCGAGAAAAAGCCGGAAGAGGCCAGCCGCATCGTCGCGACGCCGCGTATCGGCATCACCCAGGCCGTCGATCGACTCTGGCGTTTCACGCTGCGCGGCGATCTCTACACTTCCAGAAGTCAATGAGCAGATGCCCCCTCATCCCTATACCGGGTCGTGAACGACCCGTCTTTAAGGCGGCAGAGCCGCCATGCGTAGCGAGCCGGTGCTTGCATCGTGCCTCGCGAAGAACCGCCCTGGCGGGCGGATCAAACCGGTGACACCACACAATCTTGCCAACATCCTGGTCGAGCCGCCCCTCTGGCTGGCGCTGTTGTTTTCCGCAGCGTTCGCCTGGGTGGCGCGGCTGGCGCGCTGGGTCACTCTCAGCGGCGCCCTCTCGACCTTCGTGGTCGGGGTCGTGGTCCTGGGACTGGGAGGCGGCAAATTCCTCGTGCCCCTGTTGACCTTCTTTCTCTCCTCCTCTCTGCTCTCCCGGCTGGGACAGGCGCGCAAGAGCGCGTGGAAGCAGGAAGGGGGAAAAGGCTCGGCGCGCGACGCGGGCCAGGTCTGGGCCAACGGCGGTATGGCCGTCCTGTTGGTCGTGGTCTTCGCCGTCACCGTCCATCGCTGGCCGGTCCTCAAGGTACGCAGCCTGTTGATGCTCTATCTCGCGGCCCTGGCTACCGTCAATTCGGACACGTGGGCCACCGAGATCGGCGGACTGGCCCGAAGCGCCCCACGCCTGCTCACCAACTGGCGGCCCATCGCGCCCGGCGCCTCCGGCGCCATAACCCTGGCGGGCATTCTGGCGGCTGTCGGCGGTGCGGTGATCGTTCCTCTTTCCGTCCTGCCGCTCTGGCATCTGGACCCGGCTGAATTCACGTCCGTCGTCTGGGCGGGATTTCTGGGCAGCTTCATCGACAGCCTGCTGGGGGCGGGCGTGCAGGCAAAGTACCGCGATCCCGACACCGGCGAGCCGGTGGAGCGGGCGAAGATCGACGGACGCGCGATGGTCCGCGTGCGCGGGCTGCCCTGGGTGACCAACGACGTGGTCAACTTCCTGGCCAGCGCCGGCGGCGTCCTCTGCGCCTGGATCCTCTTACATTTCAGCGTCTACCGCTTCTACTAAAATTTCCAGCAGGAGAAACCTCTGCCGAGCACGAATGTGCTGCGGGGCAAGCATAGCCCAACCACAGAGACGAGGAAGAGACCATGACAGACACCAATAAAGACCGCAAGCTGCGCGTGGGCGTGATCGGGTGCGGAGGCATCTCCAATTCCCACCTGCAGCAAGGGCTATCGAAATTCGAGGACATCGAGCTGGCTGCCTTCTGCGACATCATTCCGGAGCGCGCCGAGAAGCACGCCGCCAAGTACGGCGGGAAGGCCTACGACGATGCGGGCAAGATGCTGGAGAGCATCCAACTCGACGCGGCGTTTATCTTCATTCCGCCCTATGCGCACACCGCGCCGGAGCGCGCCTGCCTCGCCGCCGGAGTGCCCTTCGAGGTCGAGAAACCGCTGGGGCTGAATCCCGACGATCTGCGCAAAATGGCGGCGGAGGTCGAGGCGTCCGGCCTCATTACCAGCACCGGCTTTATGACCCGTTACCGCAAATCCGTCAATCAAGTGCGAGACCTGCTGCAGTCCGATCCGGCTATTCTTCTGGACGGCGCATGGGTCGGCGGGCCGCCGCTGGTGAAAGAGGGCGATTACTTCGCCAACAACCCGATCGGGCTGTGGTGGCCGATCAAAGAGCGCAGCGGCGGGCAGTTCGTCGAGCAGGTCATTCATACGGTGGACCTGGCGCGCTATCTGGCCGGAGAGGCCGATGAGGTCTACGCCTTCGCCGCCAGAGGCTTCAACAAAAAACTGCCCAACCTGATCCCCCAATACGATCTCGACGACGCGATGGTCGTCTCCATCCGGTTCGCCAGTGGCGCTGTCGGCAATATCATGTCGGCTTGCTGCAATGGGGCACATGGCGGCATCTTCCTCAACCTCTGGGCCGCCCACCACACCGTTCACTTCACCGGTTGGGGGCACGACGCCAAAATCTACACGCAGGGCGAGAAAGAGCCCGAATCGATTCAATCCGGTGAGGAGATTTTCGGCGTCGAGGACCGTGCTTTCCTGGACGCCGTCCGGACCGGCGACCGCTCGCTCATCAAATGCACCTACGCCGACGGCGTCAAGACGACCCTGCTGGCCCTCGCGGCCAACGAGAGCGTTGCCACCGGGAAACCCGTGAAAATTTAAGAGAGGCTCGCCGCGTAGCGGCGAGCCTCTCCCTCAGATTTCGACGCGGGCGAACTGTTTGGTCTCCGAAGACTTCAGGCAGGCCAGGATGATGGCCAGGGCGCGGCGACCCTCCTCGCCATTGATGCGCGGCGGCGTGTTCGTCACGATCGAATCGACGAAGGCGCGGATGACGCCCGTGTCTGACTGTCCGCCGGCCTCGTTGGTCTGCATCTTGCCGACCTCGTAGAACTGGCGCTCGCCGCCCGGCTTCTCCACGATGACGCTGAAGCGCGGGTCTACGCCGATGCGCATGATGCCCTCGCTGCCGAACAGCGTCGTGGCATTATCCTCGCCGGGATTGTGCGTCCAGGAGGCCACCAGCGTGCCGATGGCCCCGCTCTGAGAACGGAGGATGCAGACGGCATTGTCGTCCACGTCGCCGTGCTTCTGGAGGCGGTCGACCATCGCGGCGGCCTCGACGATCTCCTCGCCGAGCAGCCAGCGGATCAGGTCCGCCTTATGCACGCCCAGATCGCCCATCGCGCCGACGAACGCCTGCTTCTTCTCGAAGAACCAGCTTTTCGGGCCTTCGATGCTCCAGCCTTCCGGGCCGGGGTGGGCGAAGGCCGTGCGGAAGGTAAGCACCTTGCCGATGGCCCCCTGCTGCAGGAGCTGCTTGGCCTTAACGTGCAGGGGCGCCAGCCGCTGGTTGTGGCCGATCATTAAGAACTTGCCGGCTGCGTTCGCCGCGGCGATCATGTCCCGCGCCTCCTGGTCCGAGGTCGCCATCGGCTTTTCGCAAAGCACGTGCTTGCCTGCCTTCAGCGCCCCAATGGACATGGGCGCGTGCAGGACGTTGGGGGTGCAGACGCTGACGGCATCCACCCCCGGCAGCCGCAGGGCCTCTTCCCAATCGGTGAGGGCTTTGGCATCGTACTTTTTGGCCAGCTTCTGGGCGCGCTCCGGGACGCGGTCCACGAAGGCGATGATCTCTACGTTGGGATTGGCGGCATATTCCGGCGCATGGCGGTGGGTGGCGATGCTGCCGCTCCCGATGACGGCGACGCCGATCTTTTCTTGAGCCATGGATGTATCCTCTTTGAGTTGAATGAAATTCTTGGGCGCGGCCTCTCTCCAGCCTGTCGTGCCGCACCCCGCCTGTTCGACACGCGGCGGCTTTCTTCCTCTTCATTGCGTAAAAAATTGCTGGACCGCAACCGGTTGCCGTCGCCTTTCTCCTTTCCAGACAAGGGAGGAACTTGCCGCCTGTCCGTTACGTAGGTGAATCGAACGACCGCACATCCACTTTCAGAGGCGTTGGGCGTTAGGCGTCGGGCGTTGGGAAAAAGCTTTTCCCATCCTCTTTTGCCTGACCCAGTAAGCAGAAAGAGGCGAAAGAGAACGATTAGATTCCCAACGCCTGACGCCCAATACCCAACGCCTATAAGGAGGTTCCCATGCCCGCACCATCTTTAACGAGCTATCTTCAAGAATCGACGAAGCGCACCCAGCGGCTTCTGGCCAACGATCTCAAGGCGCTTGCAACAGAGAAGCATACGGCCTGTCCCGGCGGTGAGGCTCGCACGCCGGTCAATATCGTCGCCGAGTGCGCGGCGGTCAACGGCTTTATCGCCGAATACTTGACCACCGGCAAAGCGGAGCGCCCGCCCAGAGAGCAGCGGGAGGCGTTTCTGAGCACCTTCGATACCGCCGAAAAGGCGCTGGCCTATCTGGAGGAGCAGACCCAGCGTCTCGTGGACGCGCTGGGAAATCTAGATGTGAACACGCTAGGAGATATGGTCGAGGGGCCGATGGGACTTGTGCCCAAACTGGCGCTTGCCCAGCTTCCCGCCATGCACATGATGTATCACGACGGCCAGCTCAACTACATCCAGACTCTCTACGGCGACAAGGAGATGCACTGGGGCGGATAAGAGCCAGATAAACGAAATGAAGCCGGGATTCAGGTCAGGCGCAGGCAAGGGCCTTCCTGGGAGAAGAAGGGATTTTCGCCCTCTTCATTGAGGAGCAGGTGGGAGTCGAGGTCGAGGAACTCGAAGGCGCCGGCGCCGCAGGCGATGGCGAGCGAGACGGCGATGCTGCGCCGCGTCTCCAGCATGCAGCCGAGCATCAAACGCTTGCCGGCCGCCCGCGCGATGGGGATGATCTCTAGCACGCCTGCGATGCCGCACTTGTTGATCTTGAGGTTGAAACCCTGGACCGGAGTGGCGGCCAGGCGTAGGGCCTGCGCAGGCATGCGGCAAGCCTCGTCGGCGAAGACCGGGACCGGGCTGCGCGCCGCCACCTGCGCCAGCCCGTCGATGTCCTCTTTGCGCACCGGCTGCTCTAGAAGCTCGATCTGCGCGCCTTCCGCAAGCAGCCGCTCGACAAAGGCGAGCGCGCCGTCCGACGTGAACGCCTGATTGGCGTCGAGGCGCAGGCGCGCCTCGGGCGCGGCCTGCCGCACGGCCAGCACGCGCGCATGATCGGCCTCCACGTCCGCCTCGCCGACCTTCAGCTTGAACACCCGCAGTCCCAGCATCCAGGCCATTTCGGCCAGCTCCGCCGCGTTGGGGACGATGGGGATGGTGATGTCGCTCGCTCCCGCCTCCTGCGCGCCGCCCAAAAGCCGCCACAGGTTGCTGCCGGTCGCCTGCGCCCAGGCATCCAGCACGGCCATCTCCAGGCCGCAACGCGCGCTCGGCGCGTCCGGCGCGGCGCGGGCGATCACGTCCAGGGCGAGGCGATAGCGCGTCACGTCTAAGCCAATTAGCTCCGACCCGACCCTCTGCGCGGTCTCCAGCACGCTCTCGATGGTCTCTCCGGTCACATAAGTGACCGGGACCGATTCGCCACGTGCGTTGCGGCCGTCGCTCAGGACCAGATGAACGGCCACGGCTTTTGCCGCCGTGGCCGTACCCTGCGAGGTGACAAACGGGTTATGCAGCGGAGTCGAAAAAGGCTCCGCCGTTACAGAAGAGATGGTGACCGGCTTCACTTTTTCGGGGACCTACTGGTGCGGCGTGGGGTCGTCGCCTTGCCCGCCTTTTTCGACCCATTCCGTGCGGCATTAGCTTCCGAGTAGGTGCAGGTGAATTCCTGACCAGGCTGCAGCGAGCCGTCCGGATTGATCTTCAAGGTGGTGCGGCACTTGGGATAGTTGCTGCAGCCCAGGAAGGGGCCGTAGCGGCTCTGACGCAGCAGCATTCGACCGCCGTTGCCGGACGGGCAGACGTACTCGGTCGCGTTGGGCAGGTCGACGGGATCGGTCACGGCAGGGGCCGCCGCTTGCTTCTCGTGGCCGTTGCCGGCGTGCTCGACTGCCACCTTTTTCGTCTTTCTTGCCTCCAGGCCGCACACGAATTCCGGCCCGTCCAGCGGCTCGGCCGGCGTGCCGTCGGGCTTCAGGTTGACGATCTTGCGGCACTTGGGGAAGCCGCTGCAGCCCAGAAACGGCCCGAACCGGCCCTGGCGCAAGAGCATCACGTTGCCGGTGACCGGGCAGCGGTACTGCGTCTCGACCGGCTGCGGCTTGAGGCTCTCCATCTCCACTTTGGCCGTCTCGACCAGTTGCGAGAAGGGACCGTAGAAGTCGTGCAGCAGGCGGACCCAGTTCTCCCGGCCCTCCTCGACCTCGTCCAGCTTCGTCTCCATGTCCGCCGTGAACTTGATGTCCATCACGCTGGGAAAGTGCTTGACGAGCTGATCGGTCACCTTAAAGCCCAGCTCCGTGGGGAAGAAGCGCTTATCCTGCAGCTCCACATAGCCTCGATCGCGGATAGTCGAGATGATGCTGGCGTAGGTACTGGGCCGTCCGATGCCCTGCTCCTCCAGCGCCTTGACGATGGTCGCCTCGGTGTAGCGGGGCGGCGGCTCGGTGAAGTGCTGGCGCGGCTCCAGCTTGATGAGGTCCAGATCCTGTCCTTTGACCAGGGGCGGCAGAGGCGGCTGCTCGTCGTCGGCCAGCTCGTCCGTGTCCTTGCCCTCCGTGTAGACGCGCATGAAACCGTCGAACTTGATAACGCTGCCCGTGGCGCGGAAGACGTAGGGCGCGCCGGCGTTGGCCGGACCGGTCGCACCGATGTCCGCCGTAGTCACGTCCATGACCGCCGGGTTCATCTGGCTGGCGACGAAGCGCTGCCAGATCAGCCGGTAGAGGCGCTGCTGCTCCGCGCTCAAGAAAGGAGCGACCGTATCCGGCTCTCGGTGTACGGAGGTCGGGCGGATCGCCTCGTGGGCGTCCTGCGCGGCGCCTTTGGTTTTATACTGCCGGGGCGCTTCGGGCACGTAGGCGGATCCGTACTTCTCTCCGATGAACCGGCGGGCCTCTGCCTGCGCTTCGGCGGCCACGCGTACCGAGTCGGTGCGCATGTAGGTGATGAGGCCGACATGCCCCAATTCGCCCAATTCCACGCCCTCGTACAGGTCCTGCGCCACGGACATGGTCTTGCGGTTGGCGAATCCGAGCTTGCGCGAGGCCTCCTGCTGGAGCGTGCTGGTAATGAACGGCGGAGCCGGATTGCGGCGCTGCTCGCGCTTCTTGACGTCGGCGACCGCGTAGCCCGCGCCCTCCAGATCGCGCAGGATGACGTTGATGTCCTCCTCGGTCTTGGGTTCGAGGCGCTGTCCCGCGCGGCTAAACAGCCTGGCGGCGAAGGGGAAGCGCTTCTCCGGCGGGCGCGGCGTCAAGGTGGCGGTCAGCGACCAGTACTCTTCCGGCACGAAAGCCAGTATCTCGCGCTCCCGCTCGCAGATGAGCCGTACCGCGACCGACTGCACGCGCCCCGCCGACAACCCCTTCTGGATCTTTCTCCACAACACCGGCGACAACTTGTAGCCCACGAGCCGGTCCAGCACGCGCCGGGCCTGCTGGGCGTCTACGCGGTGCATGTCGATCCGGCGCGGACGTTGCAGCGCCTGCTGCACCGCCTGGCGTGTGATCTCGTTGAACTCGATGCGCTGCGGGTTGGGCAGCTTGAGGGTCTGGGCCAGGTGCCAGGCGATGGCCTCGCCTTCGCGGTCCGGGTCCGAGGCGAGGTAGACGGTCGACACCCCCTTGGCCGCCGCCGCCAGCTTTTTCAGAACCTCTTTGCGATCCGGGATGGTCTCGTAGGTCGGCTGGAAATCGTGCTCGATGTCGACGCCAAGCTGCTTTTCCGGCAGGTCGCGCACGTGGCCCATGCTCGCCGCCACCTGATAGTCGCTGCCGAGGAAATTTTTGAGCGTCTTGGTCTTGGCCGGAGATTCGACGATGATTAACGCTTTCGCCATAAGAGCTGTACTGCCTTCTTCCTTGCGTACCGGGCTGTGATCTCGTTTTTGTGCTTGAAACGGCTTATGTTACCTCTGCCTCTCCCCTTTGTCAAGGAAGAAACAGGAGAAATGCGGAAATGGATAGATGGCAGCCTGCCGAGGCGACAGGGAAATGGACAACTTCCTTTATCATGGCGATAACCTGATCGTGCTGCGCGAGCACATCCCGGACGACAGTATTGCGCTGGTCTATCTCGACCCCCCGTTTGCCAGCCAGCGCGACTATCTTCTGCTGGGGACTACTCCGCCCGGCAGCGGGAAGCCGGAAACGCCGGCCTTTGCCGATGTCTGGGCGTGGGACGAAGAAGCCTATGAAGCTTTCCGGAAGGAAGACGCCTGCTCGCCCCTCACGGCGGCGCTGACGGCGCTCGTTGAGGCGCGCAAGCGCGATTCCCTGGCCGCCTATCTGGTCATGATGGCCCCGCGCCTCATCGAGCTGCGCCGGGTCCTCTCTCCGACCGGCAGCCTCTACCTGCACTGCGCTCCAGCCGCCAGTCACTATCTCAAAATCCTGCTGGACGTGCTGTTCCGACCGGAAAACTTTCGCCGCGAGATCGTCTGGCGCAGCGGCTGGGTCTCCGGTTTCAAGACGCGCGCCCAAAACTGGGTCCGCAACCACGATATTCTTCTCTATTATGTGCGCGATCAACGCCACTTTACGTTCCATACGGAGGCGCGCTTTCGCCCGCATCCCTCCGGCTACACGCGCCGGGGTGGGGGCGCCAGTCCCTTCGGCATCGCCATCGACGACGTCTGGGACGAGCCGGCCCTCTACTCACCGTGGATAAAAAGCTTCTCTCGGGAGAAGTGCGGCTACGCGACCCAGAAGCCACTGGCCTTGCTGGATCGGATCGTGCGGGTCAGCAGCTCGCCAGGCGACTGTGTCCTCGATCCCTTCTGCGGCGGAGGCACGACGCTGCTGGCGGCACAGGCGCTCGGACGCCACTGGATCGGCATCGACTATTCCGCCCAGGCGATCTCCCTTAGCAGGCAGCGCCTTGCCGGGATAGATTATAAGTTTCAGGAGATAGGAGAGAGGGGAAAAACGGAATGAACTTGCGGGTCAGCACGCGGATATGCGCGTCCGGAAAGACGCGCCGGTCCATGACCGCACAGTAGCCGCACCAGTCGGTGGACACGTTAATGAACAGCGGTTTGTGCTGCTTCTTGGCCAGCCGGAAGGCAGCAGGAATATCGGTCTGCCAGGCGATATCCGCCGGAGAAGCGTGCTTGACGCCAGCCTTATGGCGGTGTGTATGGGAGGAAAGAACACCAGCGGGGGAGGCGCGGAGCGTGACGAGCGCCGCCAGGCAGAGGAGGCAGAGTGTGATTGCCGCTCGCATAAACGTCCTCCGGCGGCTCAGGGCCGCCGGGCGCCGGCAGAGAGGGCGGCGCGCAGCCACGGCGCAAACCGGTCTGCCGGCAGATAACCGGGAATACGCGCCAGCACGCGGCCCTGCGGGTCGAGCAGCAGGGTCGTCGGAAAGGCGGCGACCGCATACCGGGCGACAATGGCTGGGTCCACTTCACTATCCACGCGTACACAAACAAAGTGGCGGGACATCTCGATCATCTGAGGATCGGTGAAGGTCTCTGCGTCCAGCTTCTCGCACCAGCCGCAGTCGGGCGCCTGGAAGCTTATCAGGAGCGGCTCTCGGTTCCGGCGTGCTTGCGCCAACCCGGCCTCGAAGCTTCGGGACCAGGCGATATCGGTTCGGAAATGGCTTTCGCGGATAGCGCCCAGGGCGCCCGCGCCGAGAAACAGCGTTGTCAGGAGCAGCCATCCCTTGACCCGTCCACGCGGGTTAGTGCGCATCTCTCTCCCTGCAAAACGCCTCAACAGGCGCTTTTCCTCCCTAGAAAAGATCCCTTCCCGTGTCCGATCAGCCGGCCGGCTCGGGGGTGATGTTTGCTTTTGCGTTGCCGCCGGTATCCGAGGCCGCGGCGGCGCCGCTTCCAGGAAGCGTACCCACCCCTTTTTCGGCGATTGCCGCCTCGAGCTTGACGCCGAGCGCCTTGACAAGCTCCATCAATATCTGCTGCTGGTATTCCAGATGTTGGAGAATGACCTCGATCTCCTGCTCCGCCTTGACGTTGATCTCTAAGTCGCTCTCTGCCCGCCGCTCGGAATGCCGGCCCTGCACGTTCTGGCCGACCATGATCAACGGCATCAGCAGGATCTGGATGACGTTGCTCATCAATAGATAGGCGACAAAGGCAGGAAAGGGATCGAACGCTTTCCAGTGCAGCGCCGGAACTTCGCTTGCCAGGATATTATACCCGCACCATAAAATGGTCCAGGCCAGGATGATCAGGAAGAAGCCCATCGTGCCGACTCTGTCGGTGATGACGCACGCCGCACGCTCCAGCACGCTGAGGCTTTCTGTATGCTCTTTGTTGACGTTGCGGAGCGGCTTGCGGCGCGCTCTCCATTCGGCCAGGGATAACGGGCGCGCATGCGGATGTCCTGCTTCCATAGAGTTTCCTTTATTAGGGACCAGGGGCCAGGGACCAGGAAAAGCCAGCCCCAATCCCCAGTTCCTGGTCCCTGCTTAAGCGGTTTGAAAGATCGGTGCGACCGTGCGGGCATAAGCCTGCAGATCGGCCCGCTCTTCCGGGGTCAGCGGACGAAAGGACTCGGCCAGATCCAGGGCCATGCGGAACAGAGCCGGATCGCCGGGCGGAATGGCCGCCGTGATCGGCTCCGAGAGGGTAAAGCGCAAGGCCAGACCGGCCAGGTGTGGGTCGGCGATCGGCTCGTACCAGCAGTGCGGGAACGGGCGCGACGCGCCTTCCGGCCAGTTGGTGCGGGCCATCGACTTCAGGGCGAGGCGGGCGACTCCCTGCTCCTGCGCCCTGGCGAGAATCCGGGGGCCGAAGCCGCCGGCATAGTAGGTCACGAAATTGATGGGAAACAGCGCCGTATCGAAGGTGAAGCGGTCCATAGCGTCTAAAGCCGCCACCTCGGAATGCGCGCTGAAGCCCAGATAGCGCACAAGACCGGTTTCCCGCGCTTCCAGAAACGCCTCTATCGCGCCCCCCGGCCCGAAGATCGTTTCCACCTCCTCCGTTTTAGAAAGAGCGTGCAGTTGATAGAGATCCAGATAGTCCGTGCGGAGATGGCTTAGCGAGCGGCGCAGCTCCTCTCGCGCTCCGGCAGCCGTGCGCTCCATGGTCTTACAGGCGAGAAATACATTTTCGCGGTGGCCCTTTAGAGCCGGACCGAGCCGCTTTTCCGTCTCCTGGTCCCGACCGTAGCTGGGCGCGACGTCGAAATAGTTGATGCCCCGATCGATCGCCTCTCGGACGATCGCATCGGCCTCGGCCTGCGTCATGCCTACCAGCACGACGCCGCCCATCCCTAAGATCGAAAGCTCGCGTCCGGTATGCCCCAATACACGCCGCTCCATCGGCGGCCTCCTTTCCCTTTAGCTTGCAATAAAGGTTCTTCACTCCTTCGGCGCTTTCCTGCCGAAAGGAAAAGCCCGCTGCTCTCTCGTGCAGCGGGCCGCTTTATTTTCGGAAGGCGCGGAGCGCATCCGCCAGCTCCCGATCGTCCGGCTCGATCAGGATGACCCGATCTTCCGGGCTTTCGATCAGGATCGTAGGCACCTTGCCGGAGCCGCCATTGAGGGCGCGCATCGTCTCCTCCGCGCCCTGGACCGACTCGATATCGATCTCCTCAAAGGGAATCCCGGCGCGCTGCAGAACCCGCCGGGAGCGCGCACAGTCCGGGCACCAGCTTGTGACGTAGGTGGTCACCATAACGGCCAACTTCCGGCTCCTACGGCACAGCCACCTAGCCCCGCTTCGATGGCGCAGGACCGGCGGAGGCCGCCGAGCGCAGCGAGGCCGTGGCGCCTAATTCCTGCAACTGCCGGCGCACTGCCTCCGCCTTACGCTGCGACAGGCTGTGGCAGACGATCAGCGGTGTCTTCGTGCTGACCGTTCCCAGCAGGCGGCGCGCTTCCAGCAGGTTGATGACCATCAGGTTTTGCAGCTTGAACGCCAGGTCGTTTTCCCGACGCCGGTCGTAGGCCACCAGCAGCACATCGTAGTTCTGCAGCAGTGCGTCCTGCTCGTTGGAAGTGGTCGCGCCCACGGCGGCCCGGCTTCCGGAGCCGGAAGTGACTTTCAGAAGGCGGTTGCAGCGGTCGCACACATAGCGCTCCACCGTCGTCGCGACCCGATGCTCCGTGCGACAGAACGGGCAGACGATCGTGCGCACCGGCACCGGTACGCCTTTCTGGAAATGGATCGTCCGGTGGCAAAAATCGCAGTCGAAATCCTCCGTCGGCGTGGCCGTGAGATGGTTCTCCATATCGCAGTAGGGACAGAAGAACCCGACGTGCGGGATCTTGCGCACGGCCCAGCTTCGATGGGCAGCCAGCGCCAGGATCACCAGGCCGAGAAGGACCGCCACTCCGCCGATGATATGTCCCGCCAGCCGCAGAGGCCCAGGCAGCCGAAAAGGGACCAGATAGTAGAACAGTCCGGCGACCACGATGATAATGAAGCCGTTGGAGGCGGTCACAATGGACTCGACCCACTCGTTTTCCAGGATCTCGGAGATTTTGTGGACGGTTTTGGCCATGAGGTCGGGTTCCTGCAAAAAGGCGGACTCTACGACTTGAGTTGAACAGAGTATAGCATACTTTGAGGCTATCGCAAGCAAAGTGGCGCGAAAACCCGCCGGGGAAGGAAAAACAAAAGCGTAAGGCGGCCCGCCTTACGCTTTGCTTACGGTATGGAGGTGGGGAGACTCGAACTCCCGTTCCCAGCGACTTGTCCCTAGCGTCTACGAGTGTAGCCCCTGTTTGGATTTCGCGCCCGCCTGCCACAAGGGCCTGGCTAGCGGGTCGCTAGATCGCGAAAATGTCCCACTTAGGCGGCGAACGGGCCGAAGCGGTTAGTTGGCATAGGTTACGCCCGGAACCCTCTCGGCCAACAGGAGAGGGGCGGACGCGCGGCTATTAAGCCGCGAGCGCGTACGGTTGAGTGTTCGCGTTTATTGGTTTGCCGCTTTTTACGAGGCCTGCGGCGCCTCGACTCGCAACCAGGGGCAACATCCACCAGGTCGACACCAATCACCCCCAGAGTCATTATGTATTATACGCGAGTTTGGCCCCAAATGCAAGCAAAAACGGAGCGGGTGAAAGAACAAATTCCCCTCTCCTTCGTGAGGAGAGGGGAATGGGGAGCGCGTCGGCGATTGGATAGGCGTAACCGAGGCGGTGAGGTCTCTTATCGTCGTGGAGAAATGACGACGCGGCGGCCGGGCTCATCCCCCTCGCTGTAGGTCTGGATGTCAGGATCGTCGGCTAAAGCGGTATGGATGATACGGCGCTCGTGCGGGGGCAGCGGCTCCAGCTCCGCCTCTTCGTTACGCAGCTTGACCTCTTTCGCGATCTCCCGCGCTCGTTCGCGCAGCGCCTCGGCCCGCCGTTCCCGGTATCCGTCGGCATCCAGAATCAAGCGCACGTCCGTATCGATGCGGCGGGCGAGGATCATGTTGGCGAGCAACTGCAGCGCGTCCAGGGCATGTCCCATACGACCCCAGGTCGCCCGCACGTCGTCGCCGACAAGCTCTATGTGAAGATAGGGCGGTTGGATGGAGCGCACAACCGGGCGGACCTCCTGGCCGGTCGCCGCACAAATCTCCTCCATAAGCTCCAGCGCGGCGCGATGATCCGAATCAAGCGTCTCCACATCGACCGAAGACGCGTTTGCTTCGGCCTCTTCCGGCGCGGGCTGTCCCTCGTGCATGTCTTCCATCTCCTGGATCCCCCTTCCTAATAACCCTTCTTATCGCCGTTTACGACGCGGACGCGGGCGCATCGTGTTGCCTCCCGGCACCGGAGTCAGCTCGCGCGGCGCCCGCCCGGCGCCGTTCCCATTGGTGGGCGCTTTCTCCGCGGCGCTTTCCACGGTGGTGGAAGGAATGACGATGCCGCCGCCCCCACCGCTAGCTCCGGCCCGCTTACTTGGCTTGTAGATATACGTGTACTGCTGCCAGGCCGACACCAGGTTCAACGCCAGCCAGTAGAGCATGAAGGCCGCCGACCATCGGTAGAGCATGAACATCCAGAACATCATGATGGTCATCATCACCGACATCTGCTTCTGCTGCGCGGCCTGCTGCGGGTCCGGCGAGGGCGTCAGCTTCATGGTGACGTAGTTGCTGGCCGCATAGAGCACCAGCAAGACCATGTCGAACTGCCCTAGGTTGGTCGCGAAGGTGCCGGGGTACTGCTGTGCCAGTTGGCGCGACATCGGGCTGCCGATCCACATAAACGTGCCATTATTGAAGTGGAACTCATACAAGCGGATCACGTCGTAGACCCACCAGAGGAAGGGGAACTGCACCAGCATGGGCAGGCAACTGGCGAACGGGCTGATCCCGTGCTCTTTGTAGGCCTCCATCGTCTTCTGGCCCAGCTCCGGCTTGCCTTTGTACTTCTCCTGGATCTCCTTGATGATGGGCTGCAGTTTCTGCATCTCCCGCTGGCTCTTATACATCTTCAGAGTCAGCGGCAGGGTAATGAGCTTGACGCCGACGGCGATCAGCAGCAGGGCGAACCAGTAGCTGAAGCCCGGTTTCCGCCCGGTGGCGGCCACGAGGGCATCGATCAGCTTATAGCTGATGAACTGGGAGTTGTATTGGTCGATACGTCGCTCAACCGTCTCTTGCAGCGGCGCCCCTACCTTGGCGGCCTCGGTCTGCGCATACTGCTGCTGCAGTTGCTTGAGGGCATCGACCGCTTTCCGATCGCCCTCCACATGCATCGCCGCCGTCGTGCCGTAGCGCGGGCTGGAGGCGAACTCGGCGGCACGCAGCAGCGCGTCCGCCGCGATGTCCGGATCTTTGCTATGCTCGTTCTTGACCCGGATGTAGGCGTTGTACGCATCGGACGGCTGCGTATCTTCCAGTTTCTGCGCCGGGGCGAAGAGCGCATTGTACTTCGGATTAGGACTCTGGGCATGCGCCGGCCCGATCGCCAGCCAGCCCAGCAGCAGAATGGCTGGAAGCAATGCTATGCGTGAGACGAATTTCACTCAGTTTTCCTCAACTCGGTCTATAGAAATGCTAGGGAACAGGATCGTAACCGCCCGGGCTGAACGGCGTGCAGCGCAGGATACGCCGGATGGCCAGCGCGACGCCCGTATAGGCGCCGTACTTGCGAATAGACTGCGCGGCATATTCCGAGCAGGTGGGGACGTAGCGACATACGCGCGGGCGCACCGGCGCCGTTGCCTGATAGATACGAATACCGGCCAGCAGCAGCCACTGCAGCGCACGCGACAGCACGCAGAGCAGACTCCATCCTGGCAGGCGCCGATAGCCTTTAGTTTCCTCCGGCACCGGCTTTCTCCCCTCCGGTCACTTCCGAACCGGAGCCTGCGATGCCTGGCCCCTCTGGTGAGGGCTGCAGCATGCCGGCATTGTGAAGCAGCGTATCCACCGCAGCCCGGACCTCCGGCCATGTGGCGGTCCGAAGCCGGCCGCGGGCGACAAAGATCAGGTCGAAGGGGCCTTCGCGCAAGGCGGGCCGCCGCAGGCGTACTGCCTCCCGCAAACGCCGCTTGATGCGATTGCGCGCCGCCGCCTTTCCCTGTTTCTTACTGACCACGAAGCCGATCCGCTGTCCCGACGCCGCCTGCGCGCTCTCGCCCACGCGGCGCAGAACGTAAAGGACGGCCAGGCTATGCACATAAGAACGACCGCGCGCATAGATCCGGCGAAAGTCCCGATTATCGCGCAATCGCTGGTGAACAGGCAGCAACCGAGAGTCCTTACGGAAGAAAGGCGCGAACGGTTTCCCCTCGCGCCTCGATCTCCTATTTGATCAGTTGGTGGCGTCCCTTCAATCGCCGCCGCTTGAGCACATTGCGTCCGTCGGTCGTGCTCATGCGCTTGCGAAAGCCGTGAACGCGCTTATGGCGCCGATTGTGCGGCTGAAAAGTCCGTTTCATGGTAATTTGTCTCTCCCATACGAGTCCGATTATTATAGCATAGGGGAATGGCCTCCCGCAAATCAATTTTCCTCCGTCTGAATCACGGATGACACAGATGCCACGGAGGAACACGGATCAGGATCCTCCTCTTGGCATCTCGTTCCGAACGAGGTGCTACCAGCAGGCGTGAAGTTGGAGGGCACGGAGAGACACAGATAGCAGTAACTATATCCGTGTTATCTGTGACATCCGTGCTCTCCGTGATTCAGACGATCCGAGTGGACAAGCCCGGCACCTGTCTGATATAATGGCGAAAAGGCCCATTCCCTGCGACCTCAAGGAGGAGCATATTCCGGTGCGGATCGTCGAGATCAGAAAGCGGGAGGCTGTCACGCAGTTACGAGAGGCGTGGTGTGCCCTGCAGGCGCAGTGCCCGGACGCGACTCCCTATCAGACCTGGGAGTGGAATGAAGCCTGGTGGCGGCATTTTCGGGCGCGTAAGCGCCTCCGGCTGCTGCTCTTCTATCGTCGCCAGGAAGGCGGGGATGCCCTGGTTGGCATCGCGCCTTTCTATACCAGTTGGCACTACGGCATGCCGTTGCGCCGGCTGGCCTGGCTGGGAACGGGATGCAGCGACTACCTCGGCCCGCTCGCGCGGCCGGAGGTTGCTGCAGAGGTCGCCCGCGCGCTGATGGACTACTTGCGGGCCGATCTGCGCGGCTGGGACCTGGCCGATCTGCAGCAGATTCGCGCGGGTTCACCGCTTCTGGGTTGTGGCCCACAGGCGCGGCCTCGCCGGGCGGTCGAATCGCAGTCCCTGCTGCCCATGGAAACCTGTCCCTATCTCCCTCTTCCCCCCGATTGGGAGACGTTCCTGGCCCAGCTAGGCAAAGGAATGCGCTCCAACCTGCGTTATTATGAGCGCCTGATCGAGCGGACGTTTCCGGACGTATGCTTCTCCCTCGCCGACGCGAACACGCTGGAGGCCGGCATGTCGGCGCTGTTTCGGCTGCATCAGCGGCGCTGGAACGCACGCTGGCTGCCCGGCGCGCTGGGCCACCCGCGCGTGCGGGCCTTCCATCGGGAGGTCGCGGCGCGCTTCCTGGAGCGGGGATGGCTGCGCCTTCACTTGCTCGCGCTGGATGGGGCGGTCCGGTCTGCGCTGTACTGCTTCGCCTTCGGCGGGCGCACCTACTACTATCTGGGCGGCTTCGCCCCCGAATACGGCAAATACAGCCTGGGAACCCTGCTCACCGGTCGCGCCATTCGCCAGGCCATCGAGGAAAGCTGCTCGGAGTTCGATTTTCTGCGCGGCTCCGAACCGTATAAGTATCGCTGGATGCCGGAAGAGCGCCTCAACTATCGTCTTCTGCTATTGCGCTCTCGCGAGGGACTGGGCGGCCTGGGCGAGCTGCCGGGCCGCGCCGGATTCGCCCTGAACCGTGTCGAGCGCTTCGTGGTCCATCGCGCCAAAGAGTTCTCCGCACAGCGCGGGCGCCGGGAAAAGCTAAACCCGAAGGTTTGATGACCGGGTGAAAAAGCCTTTCCGTCCGCAGGACAGTTGTCCGATTCCTTACAGTTACCCCTCTTCGAACCTTCGGGCCGCGAAGCGGAAGAATGGGGAGAGGGTCAGGCGGATAATTCATGGCCCGGCTAATTCTATCGTCTCTTGGTCTATCATCATCGCACGGTATAGTAAGCAAGGAGTAGAAGTATTATGGTCGACAATCAAGGCCTTGATGCCGGTTCTGATAGCACAGGCTCCCTGTTCGCCCGCTGGATGAGCAGGATTTTCGCTAATCTCCGCAAAAACCGGCGGCTCGCGCAGGTCTCGGTGGGGCTGCTGCTGACGGTGCTGTCCGTCGGCTTAAGCGGGTGCCGCACCAAAAGCTTTCTCTCTACGCGCCAGGAGGTCAGCCTGGGCAAGGAGGGGACGCGGCAGGTCGAGCAGCAGTACCGGGTGGATACCACCTCGCCGGACGCCGAGCGGGTGCGGCGAATCGGCGAGCGCCTACTGCCGCATATCGACAAGCGGGACGTGCCTTACTCGTTCAAGGTGCTGGATTCACCGGAGATCAACGCCTTCTCGCTGCCTGGCGGGCCGGTCTACGTGTTCCGCGGCCTGCTGGATATGATCGGCGACGACGATGACGCCCTGGCCTGTATCATGGGGCATGAATTGGGCCATGTCAACGCTCGCCATGCAGCCCGCGCTATCTCGTCCCAGCTTGCCACCAATATCCTCCTCACGCTGGCGCTCGGCAACGCCAGCGGGACGACCCAGAACCTGGCGGGACTGGCAGCGGACCTCATCAACCTCAAATACAGTCGGGACGACGAATATGAGGCCGACCGCCGCGGCCTGAGCTATGCTCACTTCGCCGGCTACGACCCGCAGGGCATGACCCGCTTCTTCGATAAGCTGGTGCGCATGGAGAAGCGCGAAGGACACGGCGCGCCGGAGTGGCTGGATACACACCCACTGACCAAAGAACGTATCGCCAAAGCCGAAGCCATCATCGCCCACAACGACTACCGCTACGGACAGTAGCCTTTGCCCCATCTCCCCTCTCTCGCACTTTGAGAGAGGGGAATGCTCTTGGATCGGCGATATGGCGTCTGTATCCACTATGAAATAGGCTGCCAGGATTTCTCCTGAGGGCTCCAGGAGAGATCGAATTCAGCCCCTCTGCTGGCCGCCGTTAGCAGCGGCGTCAAAAACGGGACTAAGTCTCCGATGATCTCCTCCAAGGCAGGCGCCCGATCTACTATCAGATTGCTTTTGCGTATAAAAGCCCGCCATTGTGACTGCCGATCAGAACTACTATAGTAGTCTGGAGTCAGTGCAGAGGGTATCTGCGCAGGAAGGATGGTTCCACGCCTCTTGAAAGTGGCCTTGAGCGCCTTGACCAACAACTGGCCCTCAAAGTCAAAGTGCCTGGATAGATACCAGAGATCATAGAAGTCCTTCAGCTGGCTGTTAGCCAGACCGAGATGCACCATAGCCTCGCACTTCTCAGCAATCACTGTCTCAGGAGGATACACAAGTAGTCGCGCCGGAGGCAGGTCGAGCAAAACTGGCAGTTCGGCCTCTTGCGGGGCAGGGGTAATATCGTCGCCAAATCCGATATCGACCTGAACGGGAATTCTTGATGTGCCAAGCATGGCAACCATAGTAATACGTACACCGTTGTACTCAGCCTCCTCCCGAATGGCCTCTCCTTTGATTGTTTCCTTCAAAAACTGGAGGCCATCGTCCTCGACGGTTACTTGACAGACTTCCGTGAAGATTTCTATCAGGCGAGGAATGAGCGGGTCACCAAATCCCAGCAGATCGAGGTCTCGCGTAATCCGGTGTAAGTCTCCCGTCCAGAGCGCGAATAAGTTTGCCCCTTTAAGGATAAAGCTTGTACGGTAGGCAGAGCAGCTAAGGCGGTAAAGAAATCGCTCGGACGCATAACGTGTCAGAACTAGCTCAAATTCTTCATGCCGTTTTCTGGCAATCGGTAGAAGACGATCTTTGATGGAAGCGCTCATATTGCGCGGGCGTCCGGTTCTCATACTAAGGACTCCAGGTAAGGCTTCATCACGGTGGAAACCTTATCGACGGCTGCATAATACCATAGCTCATCCATTGTCGCGGCTCGTTTACGCCAGCACGAGCGCAGTGCTTCCAGGGCTACATCCAGCCCGATCTTATTCCGATAGCGGAAGCAGTCAGCAACTGTTTTTGGAATGTTATAGACGCGAACCGGACCATCCGACGTTGAATGCTCCTCCACACCCTCTTCCAGCGCCCGGCCTGAAAATCGTACAATGCGGAGAGGCGGATAATCCACGCGGGGCCTGTGCGCTTTTGGATGAATGGCCATCCAGACCTCAAAGGGACTTTGCGTTCCTATTTCATGAAAGCGCAGGGCAGACAGCAGGCACACAACACCCTGGGGAACACGCTTACAAACTTCGGCGAGCGCAAACTTCTCACCTGGCTCCGCTTCGGTGAGGACATAAATCCCTCGTCCGGATCGCTGTAGTAGCCCACGTTCATACAGGCGTTGTAGGTACGAATGGGGAATATTATGCGCCTTCAGGTCTCGTGAGCGAATCATGCCTAGCTCACGAGCTAACTGGAGAACCTGTCCAATATGTCGATCTTGCGCCATATGCTGCATATCCTCGGCCTGTAGGTCCATCTACCGAGATTATGCAGCAAATTTTCCTTTCTTGTCAAGTACAACCAGGAAAAGCTATTTCTTCAAAAGGAGCCTGCAGTCTAAAACTAGGCTGCAGGCTCTAGAACAAAAGAAAAGGTTGTTAGCCCGCTTTGGCGGGCTTTGTATTTCAGACCGGGGTTTTAGCCCCATGTTTCCAGCATCTGGCGGTGTTCCTCCAGCTTGGCGCGCTTCTCCTGCCAGGTGGCGAGGCGGCGGCGCTCCTCTTCCACAATGTCGGTCCGGGCGCGCTCGACGAAGTTAGGATTGCCCAGCTTGCTTTCGCAGCGCTCGATCTCCTTCGCCACCGCAGCAAGCTCCTTGTCGGTGCGCTCCAACTCCTTGTCTACGTCTAGTGCCTCGCCGATTTCTAGAAACACCTCCGCGCCCTCCACCGGCGTACCGACCCATTTGCCGCTTTCCGCAGTTGGCGCCGTTTTCACGACATCTAGCTTCGACAGGCGAGCCAGATCGGCGATCAGGCCGGCGTTGGCCTCCAGCGTCGCTCGCACGGCGGCATACCCTGGCAGGGCGGCAGCGGCGAGACGCGCGCCCGGCGCGATGCCAAGCTCAGCGCGCATGTTGCGCAACGACCGCGTCGCCTCGATTACCAACGCCATCGATTGCTCGGCCTCCGGATCGTCCCAGGCTGGTTGTGGCTGTGGGTAGGGCGCCAGCATGATCGTCTCGCCCTGGTGCGGCAGGGCCTGCCATATCTCCTCCGTGATGTACGGTGTCATCGGGTGCAGCAGCCGCAGCGTGGTCTCCAGCACGAAGGCCAGCAGGTTCTGCGCCGTCGCTCTATCTTCGCCTTCGCCGCGCAGGCGCGGCTTGGCCATCTCCACGTACCAGTCGCAGAAGTCGTTCCAGAGGAACTGGTAGAGGGCGCGCGTCGCGTCGTCCATGTCGTAGGTGGACAGCGCCGCGTTCACGGTAGCTATCGTCGCGTTCAGACGGGAGAGAATCCAGCGATCCGCCACGGTGAGCGCCTCCCGTTCCGGCAGCAGTCCGGTCGTAGCCTCGTCCAGGTTCATCAGGACGAATCTGGAGGCGTTCCAGAGCTTGTTGCAGAAGTTGCGCGCGTCCTCGGTGCGGCGGGCGTTGAATCGGATATCCTGGTTCTTGCCGGCCTGCTGCATGAGGGCAAAGCGCGTTGCGTCGGCGCCGTACTCGGCGATCAGGTCCATCGGGTCCACGCCATTGCCCAGACTCTTGCTCATGCGCCGGCCCTGCTCGTCCAGCACGGTGGCGTGAATATACACGTCGCGGAACGGGATGATCGCCCGCGTCTGCCCATCACCCTCCAGCAGGCCGTCGGCGTCTGGAGTCGCGGCGGCAGGGCGCTTGATGAAGTCCAACCCAGTCATAATCATGCGCGCCACCCACAGGTAGAGGATCTCCTGCGCGGTGGAGAGCAGGTTCGTCGGATAGAAATAGTTCAAATCCGCCGTCTCATGCGGCCAGCCGAGGGTGGCGTGCGGCCACAGCGCCGACGAGAACCAGGTGTCCAGCACGTCCTCATCCTGCCACACGTTTTCCGTGCCGAGCGCCTTGATCGCCTCTTCTCGATTGCGCGCAAAGGCGTGCCGCTTCGTGCCGCCCTCATCCGTCCACCAGATCGGGATGCGGTGACCCCACCAGAGTTGGCGGCTGATGCACCAGGGGCGGATATTCTCCATCCAGTACAGATAGATCGCCTTGTAGCGCTCCGGAATGAACTGGATCTTGCCCTCGTGCACCACGTCGATGGCCGGCTTCGCCAGCGGCTTCATATCTACGAACCACTGCTCGGACAAGAGCGGCTCGATGATCTCGCCGGAGCGCTCGGAGATGGGGGTCTGGATCGGGTAGTCCTCGATCTTTTCGAGCAGCCCCTGCGCCTCCAGGTCCTCCAGCACCCGCTTGCGCGCCTCGAAGCGGTCCAGGCCCGCATAGCGCGGGCCGGCGGCCTCGGTCATGCGGCCGTCCTTGCCGATTACCACGATCTGCGGCAGATTGTGGCGCAGGCCGGCTTCGAAGTCGTCCAGATCGTGTGCCGGGGTCACCTTCACGGCGCCGGAGCCGAACTCCGGCTTGGCGTAGGTGTCGGCAATGAGCGGGATCTCGCGGTCCGTCAGCGGCAGCTTGAGCGTCTTGCCGAACAGAGGCTGATAGCGCGGATCGTCGGGATGAGCGGCCACCGCCGTATCGCCCAGCATAGTTTCCGGGCGCGTGGTCGCGATGCTGATGAAGCCGCTGCCGTCGGCAAAGGGATAGCGGAAGTGATAGAGCTTGCCCTGGCGGGTCTCCGTGTTCACCTCGATGTCGGACACTGCCGACAGCAGGCGCACGTCCCAGTTCACCACGCGCGTGCCGCGATAGATCAGGCCGCGCTCGTACCACTGGCGGAACTCCTCCATGATGGCGTCCACGTAGGAGGGGTCCATCGTAAAGCGCACGCGCTCCCAGTCGTAGGAGCAGCCCAGCTTCTCGAACTGGAGATAGATGCGAGTGCCGTACTGCTCCCGCCACTCCCAGCAGCGGCGAATAAACTCCTCGCGCCCCAGGTTGCGCAGCCGCTCTCCGAACTCAGCCTCCAATTGGGGATGCTTCTGGAGCAGTTCCAGAATCTTCTGCCGGTCCCACACTTCCAGGCCGCTATCCGGAGGCGTAAGCTCGCGCAGCAGATCGGGTGGCGCATCGTGCGAGGTGATGAGTAAGGCATGGGGCGCGCCGAGCGCCTGTTTGGCCTTTTCGAGCTGTTGGATCGCGTCCCGAAACTGGTGCGGGGTCATCTCCGGCGATTTCGACCACCGGATCTCCACCACCTCAGCCCTGGGAACCCCTGCTCGAACCTCCGGATGCCCCTCCGCCTGCCGCAGCCGGTCGCAGAATCGCTCGAACTCGCGGGCCATCTCACGCTCGACCACCGCCTGCGTGGCGATGCCCGCGTGATCGGTGCCCGGCAGCGTCAGGGTGCAGAAGCCGCGCATCCGGTGCCAGCGGGTCATCGTATCGATGATGGTGTTGTTGAGCGCGTGGCCCATGTGCAGGCTGCCCGTGATGTTGGGCGGTGGGATGGTGATGCAGTAGGGCTCCCGGTCCGGGTCCGGCTCGGCGTGGAAATAGCCGTTGGCCTTCCAGAACGGATACCAGCGCTCCTCTACGATCTTAGGGCCGTAGGTCTTGGCCAACTCGCGCGTCTGCGCCGCCGTTTTGTCATCGGTTATCGTCATTGGTTTTCTCCTCTTGCGGCGCGGAGACGCTAAAACGCCCGCGCCCTCTCAGATTGGAGAAGGGCGCGGGCGTTTGAATGTCCCGCGTGGTACCACCTTCCTTCCCGCACGCAGCCTCCATAGAGACGGCGATGCGGGCACTCGGAACGCGGTAACGGGCGTACCCGGCGCTGCCTACTCACTTGCTTGGCCCGTGGGTCTCGCAAGCGTTCGGCAGGGCGGCTCTGGGGCGACGTTCAGCGGCGATCTGGCCGGGAGGTTTCCAGCTTCCCCTCCCTCTCTGGGACCTCTCCCCGCTTACTCTTCCCCGTCGTTGCCTTTCAAGATTCTGTAAGCGTCCCGAAGAACGCATTTGTAAAAGTGCTGTTGCTGTTTACTACGCTGCGATCGGGCGCCGGTTCCGCGCCCGGTGAGTTTGATTCCGAGCAAGTTGCTCTTCTCAGCCCGCCTCGGCGGAGACCAGAGCCGTCTCCAGGGGCGAAAACGCTATCTCCCTGGTCGTCGACTCCTCCAGGGCCGGCGGGGACGGTGCGTTTACGACGGCGTCCCAACCACCCAACCGGTACATCGCTTTGCCGCATACGGCGCAGTGACCTTTGAGGTCCCGTCCGCCCCGGCGGTTGCTGACTTGAATGGCCCCGTGCATCTGGCGTCGCGTTCGACAGTAGACACAGTATCCCTGCACCTGCACGTCCGGCTCAGAGGATCTGCCGTTGTCCGGGGCGTTCATCTAGCGCGCTCGCTTCAGCAGGGGCAGCCCTGTCTGCTTGCTCTCGGTGACCGTGTAGCCCGCAGGCAACTGGTCGAGCGCCTGCGCGCCGTCCTTGGTCGAAACCTCTTTCTTGAAGTAGTAGAGGAGCCGCTTGCCTCCACGTGAGTTGGTCTGCTTGGAGTGTAGATAGTAGGTCGTTCCGGTCTTGTTACTCTTGACAGCATACGGCATGTCTGTGTTCTCCTCTCCTCGCAACGTTCCTGAGAATAATCGGGCGCGCCGACGCGGACAAGCGGCCTATCCTGCCGGCAGGCTCAAGGGGAATTACGAGGCTATGATAGCACAGACAGCGGCCAAACACAAGTAGGCATTTGGCCTTTTAACGCTCTTTTTAAACGCTTTTTTTCGGAGGGCGCTTCCTCCGATTCCGGAACGCTCTCTATCCGAGTCAGAACACAACAGACCGGTCCAAAGGCCGGTCTGCAGCGCTTCCTCATTTCCTCTCTGCTTAGAGGCTAGGAGTGAGGTTATGCCCAGGAGAGGACTTGAACCTCCAAGCCCTTGCGGGCACTAGAACCTGAATCTAGCGTGTTTGCCAATTTCACCACCTGGGCAGGCCCGCATGTCACGCGACGGCTTCCCGCCGACGCGTTGCCAAATTATACGGGTTATGGTACAATTTGTCAAGTCGGACCGTCATGGCGGTGGGAATATCCGGTATTCCCTTCCGGTCTGATTAAGAGGAACTTTTTCGAGGAACGGGTAGGCGGTTAATGCTCGCATTTATCGATAATCCGATCGGGATCGCGGCCATTTTCATTCTGGCGCTGCTGCTGTTCGGGCCGGATAAGCTGCCTCAGATCGCCGGTCAGCTCGGACGCGCCCTGCGGGAATTGCGGCGGACGGCCTCCGATCTGAAGTCCTCCTGGGACGTGGACGATCATTATGAGCCGCCGCGTTACGATAATTACCCCTATAACGGGGACGTTTCATCTGCTGCCTCCGTACCGGAAGTAGGGAACGGACAGGCATCGTCTGCGGCGACGCAGACGCCTGCGGCGCTCTCTGCCGGAGAAACGCCGCGCGGCGATTTCGCGGCGGCAGCGCTGGCTGACACCTCGGCGGACTATGGAGCCGGCCCCGCCGCTCCTGTCGCAGAGACAGATAGCGTCGCGGTGCCGCAAGAGCCCCTGCGTCCGCAGCCGGCCGAAGGCACCGTGCCCCGAAGCCGATAAGCGCTCCCGCGCCGTGAGGGACCGGCCGCTTCGCGACCGGCAAGGAAGGTTGAAATGATTCAGACACTGGCATATGGCGGCAACCCGATCGTGTGGGTCGTGATCGGCATTATTGTCCTGCTGCTGTTCGGTGGGCAGCGGATCCCGGAGATGATGCGGTCGCTAGGCCTGGGGATGCGCGAGCTCAAGAAGACTATGAGCGAGCCCGACGACGATGAGCTGCGACGCGATCGCGAGGCCCAGCAGCGGGCGGAGATCGAGCGCGAAGTCCGCGCCCGCGTCGAGGCGGAGATGCAGCTGCGCCGCGAGAGCGAGAACAAGCAGGCGCAATAGCCTTTTCAGAAGAGGAGTTTCCCAGTTATCATGCACACAGTCCTGCACTACTTCTACTATGTGTTATTAGGCTTGCAGTTCCTGGTCGGCATCTGGCTCATCACGGTGGTGACGATGCAGGAGAGCAAAAATGAGGGCCTGACCGGCCAGATCGGCTCGACCGTGGCCTCGTCCTTCAAAGGCAAGGCGGGCCGTGAAGAGCGCCTGAACCTGATGGCCCGCAACACGGCGATCGTGTTCATGGTCATCTCCGTCCTGGTCGCCATCGGCGCCGGCCGCTGGTAAGACCTCACTTAGACCTCACTCCCTTCCAATCGCCATCGTCGCTTGAACCTTCGGGACGGCTCGGCGACCCTCCCCCTCTCCTTCGTAAGGAGAGGGTAAATTTTTATTATGGGTGCTGTTGCTGCGCCTTGCTAGCTGGATGAGGGCGGACTACGCGATGGGACGATCTATGCTGGAAGTTAATAGGCCCTTTTGCAATATGTAGAAGCACAAGCCAAGAGTGCGTTCCCCCTCTCCTTACGAAGGAGAAGGCTCAGGGGTGAGGTCTAACTCAGCTTTTCGAGTGCTTCTTCCTCGGTGGGGGGATGCAGGATGTTATGTTCTGCAAAATCTTGAGCCTGGGGATAATGCGTGGCACGAATGCGCTCCGCCGCTTCGGTGAGATCATAGCGCGTATGCTGAAGCTCGACGGCGGGTCCAAGCAAGAGCCAATAGGCGCCCGGTTCTCCGAACGGCATTCCTACACTGCCGGCATTCACGACTCGAATCCTCCCGACCGTCCGGTCAAACTGCATGTGGGTATGGCCGCAGACGACCACATCGGCGTTGACTCCTTCCAAGATCGATAAGAGGCGGTCTTCGGACGTCAAGCGGGTGAAAATCTCATTTTCGTTGCGCGGCGTCGCATGGCAAAACAGCGCCTTGCCTAATCCGGGAATATCCACATCAAGCGTTTTCGGCCAGCCCGCGAACAGCCGCTCGTATTCCGAAGGAAGCTGCTGCGCCGTCCAGCGTATGAGGGGCCGAACCGGTTCCGGGACGGCGGCCGACTCTCTACCGGCCATCTGCGCGAGCACCGCGATCTCGCCGTTGCCATGGATAAACTGCACGGGAAGGCTCAGGCCCAGCAGACACGCAAGCGTTTCCCGTGGCATCGGACCCGGAACGACATCGCCCCCGACCACGATCTGGTCAACCCCTGCTTGCTCGATGTCCTGAAGCACCGCCTCCAGCGCGGGGAGGTTTCCATGGATATCGTAGATGGCTGCTACTCGCATAACAGACCCTCCTCTCTTTCGAGAGAATGATTAGCCGCCGGAACGGGCATCCCCTCTCCATTTTTGAAGCCGCAAGCCGTTCGTTCTCGTACAGCATGGAAGAGGGACCCTCGAAATGATTCGGGGATGAGGAGGCAGCGTGCCGGTGCGTGACCGCAGCCGCAGGAGTGAAGGCGTTCTCACATTTGGCGTTCTGGTAGTCGTAGGCCTGGCGCTGCTGCTGGTCTATCTGGCGAAAGGGCGCGCAGCGGTTCCGGCCGGCGCGACGCCGGTCAACGAAGCATCGACGGCTGCCTTCGCGCGGAAGCTGGGAGTCGATAAGGAGATCGCGGCGCGGCTGGTCGCTTACCGCCAACAGGTGGGCGGCTTCGAGAGCGTGGATCAGATGCTGGACGCTCCGCTGTTCTCCCGCGCCGAGGTCGCGCCTTTAGCGGACAAACTGGCGTCCGCGCACCTGAATCTGCAGACGGCGACCGCCCGACAATTTGCGGATGCGCTGGGCCTCTCTCCTGCCGTGGCGCACCGGCTGGCAGCCTATCGCGATGGGCTGCGCGCTCTTCCGCAAGCCCTGCGCTCCCAGGCTTCTCCGGAGGCTCTGACCGTCTTCCTGAAGCGCGTTCCACTGCTCGATCCCACCGCGACCCGCCCGCTCCTGGGTTCCTTTGTGGCCCGCAGTCCCGATCAGGCAGCGCGCCCGTTCTGGATCGGGGCAGCGTTGCTGCTGCTTGCGATCTTTCTTCTTCCGCCCCTGCTGCGCGCTCGCCTCGGCGGCGATCCGTATCTTCTTCCTCTGGCCCTCCTGCTGGTCGGGTGCGGGGTGGCGATGCTGTGCAGCATCAAGGACCCGCTGCGCGACCGGACCGTCTACCTGCACCACCTGCTCGGCCTGATCCCGGCGCTCCTGGCCTTCTTCCTGCTGGCGAACCTTGCCCCTGCCGCCCGGCAGCAGATCCGCCGCTACCAGTACGTGTGGGTGTTCGCCGTGGTGGCGCTCGTGGCCGCGCTGTTCGTCTTCGGCAGTGGGCCGGAAGGGGTCAAGCTCAATCTGTTTCATTTCCAGCCGGTCGAGATCATCAAGGTGATGCTGGTCTTCTTCCTGGCGGGCTACCTGGCCGACCGCGCCGATCTCATCGCCGACGTCTCCCGCCCTTTCCGGCGCCCCCCTCCGGAGCCGGCGGGCGCGGAGCGATCTCGCGCATCGCGCGTCGCTGGCCGGCGCGGCATGGTCGCCCTCTCGCTGCCCAGGGCGCAAGACCTTGGCCCGGTCGCCATCATGTTCGCGTTCACGCTGATCCTCTTCTATGTCATCAAGGACCTGGGTCCCGGCCTGCTCATGTTCGCCACCTTCGTCGCCCTGCTCTTCCTGACGACCGGCCGCGCCGGCTTTGCCTTTCTTGGCCTCGCGCTCCTGCTGCTCGGCGGCGTCCTCGGCTATGTGGCTCACGTGGGCGTCTTCCCGGTCCGCATGGATATGTGGCTGCATCCCTTTGCCAACAGCCATCCCAACGGAATGCAGCTTGGACAGGCCTACTGGGCGATGGCTTCCGGGGGCGCGGAAGGGAGCGGCCTGGGGCTGGGGATGCCCGGCCTGGTCCCGCGCGCCGGCTCGGACCTGGCGTTTGTAAGCTGGGTCGAGGAGACGGGGCTGCTGGGCGCATGGCTGGTCCTGACGGTCTTCGTGGTGCTGGTGTGGCGCGGGCTGCGGATCGCGTTGCGCGCCGGAAACAGCTTCGACCGCGCGCTCGCCTTCGGCCTGACTGCGCTGCTTGGCCTGCAGACGCTGCTCATCGTCGCCGGGGTGACGGGCGTGGTCCCTCTGACGGGCATCGCGCTGCCCTTCCTCTCTTACGGCAACAGCGCGCTGGTGGCCGACTTCGCGATCCTGGGACTGTTGCGCGGCATCTCCGCCTCCGGAACGGCCGAGCCACTGGTCCCGCGTGTCGAGGTAGCCCGCGCGACCCGCTGGTTCGGGCTGGCGTTCGCGCTGGCGCTTTTGGGCGGTATCGGCCTCTTCAAGCTAGGACCGCTGGAGCTGCTCCACGCCGATGAGATCGCGACCCGTTCCATCGTGACGCCGGACGCCGATAAAGTGGCCCGCCCGCATCCGAACCCGCGCCTCCTGGCGATAGCGGACCAGATCGAGCGCGGCAGCATCTACGATCGGAATGGCCGCGTGCTCGCCACGTCTCGTTCGTCCGAGATCGCCGCCCTCGTTTCGCAAAACGGCGCGCAGCAGCGGCTGATCGCCTCGCGGGGCCGTTATTACCCGTTCGGGCCGGCTCTGGCGCACCTGGTCGGCTACCTGGACCCGGCGGACGGCGGCCCTTACGGCCTGGAGAAGAGCTACGACGCGGATTTGCGCGGTTATCAGCACTTGACCGACCTGCTGGTCGACTATCGCGCCCGAAACCTGCCCGGCTACAGCGCCCGCGCCGGCCTGGACCTACATCTGACCATCGACGCTCCGCTGCAGCAGGCGGCGCAGGCGATCCTGGAGCAGACCGCGTCCCGGCTCAAAGACGCCGACACCAGCAAGCCCAAAGACCGCGCCGCCTTCGTCTTGCTGGACCCGCAGACCGGCGACGTGATCGTGGCGGCCAGCATCCCCACCTTCGACCCCAACACCCTGACCCCCGATCTGGTGCGCCGGTATACGACCGGGCCGGACGCCGAGGAAGAGCACCGCTTCGTCGATCGCGCGGTCGCCGGACTCTATCCGCCCGGCTCGTCCCTGAAAGTGGCGACCGCCGCCTGCGCGCTGGACAACCTGCCCAACGCTCTCGATTACTCTGTGGTCTGCGACCGGGTCGATCCGGAAATCCGCTGGCGGGCGAACGGCCTCACCTACGTCCGCCGCAACGTCCGCGACGACGTGGCCGACCCGGCCTTTGGGCGCATCGCCATGCCGACTGCCTTCCGCGTCTCCTCCAACATCTATTTCGCCAACCTGGCGGTCGCCATCGGCGCAGAGACGTTCCGCCAGACCCTGACGGAGAAGATGGGCTTTAAGCACGTGCCGTCCCCAGACGCCTTCGCCGCCGACCTGCCCGACATCGGCTACGGACAAGGCCGGATGCTGGCCTCGCCGCTCGCCATGGCCCGCCTGGCCGCTTCCGTCGCTAACGACGGCACGATGATGAACCCGCGCCTCGTTGCCCGCCTGCACGATCCGACCGGCCGCCATAAAGACATCGTTCTTGCTCCCGCCGCTTCCGGCCAGGCCATGACCGTCCGGACTGCCGCGAGCTTACGCGGCCTGATGCGCTCGGTGGTCACCGGCGGCACGGCGCGCGGGGCTTTTAACGGCCTGAGCGTGGAGGTGGCGGGCAAGACCGGCACGGCCCAGAACCATCAGTACGATCATCAGCCTCACTCCTGGTTCATCGGCTTTGCGCCCTATCT
>DASRCN010000026.1:0-23907 GCA_035653075.1 Chthonomonadaceae bacterium
AGCACAGTCGGCATCGCAGCGTGATGAATGCCTTGGCCCATCTGGTGGCCGGCTTGATCGCCTACTGCCACCGACCCAACAAGCCGTCTATTCTCAAAACGGCCGTCCTGAGACTACCGGCTTAACCCGAACTCACGTTAACATAGCCCTATGAGGTCTCATCAACAGTGACTTCGATAACCGGCAGCCTTTCTGAATGAAATGGTTGGAATCCACGCGGACAAGGTATACCGGAACCTCAACTCCTTCGGCTTTCATTTGTTCGGCGATGTCAACGCCGGTATCACCGATCCAGACGCGCTTGCTCTCAGGATCAATCGCAGCGACCTTTCCGCGCTGACTTGACAGGTCGTGCTGTTGCTGATAAGCTTCCCATATCTCTATTGCCTGGGCTGTGTACTCAGGCTTCCAGGTTGTCGTTGCCATCTCATTCACCTTGACGCCTCTAACTAAATTAAGATTGCCGTATTTCGACTTTCAAGCTGCCTATCTCTTCCTGTTGACACAGTGAGTTATTCAATCTCAAATAGTCTTACTCTTGCTCCTGAGTTGATTCGGCTTTGAGAGATGCTACCAAATCAGACAGATCGGTTTTGATCTTGTTCATCAAGTCAGGTGCAATAAGACGTCCGAATTGCCTTTCTAAAACTTCTAGTTCGGCAGCACGTGAACGGGCTAACAAGGTAAGCAGATCTACCACCTTTTGGGAAACGCCTTCAATTTGAAGTGTTGCACGATTTAGCTGGGTTGACTGTTTGCCCTCAAACAGCCCGAGAGCACGAATTGCCTTGGCAATCCGAAAGCAGACAGGGGCTAGTGCATCTGACATATTCTCACGCGCACGGTATGTCGCTCGCGTTATGCCGGCTAAATCCGAAGGAATTTTTAAGTCGGCCTGTTGTTCAAGGAAAGCGTCTCCATGTGACCGTGCGCCCGGTGGAAGAAGAATCGGAGGGTACGCTAGACGCTACGCTAACAAAGATATGGAATACGGTTCCAGATTCGGCCTGGGAAACGTTTCCGCCAGATTTCGGTGACAACATAGATCATTATCTATATGGAACACCGAAAAGGAAATAATTTCCGCCTTCCTGGCCGCTTCTACTGGTTTGCCCTGCCGATCTCCCTCTTTGCTTTGACGTTTACAAAGCCGATCACAAATGCTATACTGCCCGAAGAAACATGCGCTCGCCACAGAACTACGGCGGGCGTTCATTTTATGACTTTCATCTAAGGGCGAACCATGGACCTGACTTTTCTGCACGCTTCTCTCCCTATTTCCACCGGCTCTTTTATGGCGCTGGCCGGTCTGTTCTGCGCGGCGGCGCGAACGAATGAACCCCTCTCGGACACAAAGCGCCTGCGCTACCCGGACATCCGCAAAAGCGATCAGACGGACGACTATCATGGCGTGACGGTGGCCGATCCCTGTCGCTGGCTGGAAGACACGGACTCCCCGGAAACGCGGGCCTGGATCACGGCGGAGAGCCGGCTTACTTCCGAGTACCTGGCACCAATGCCTGGCCGCGACCATCTGCATGCACGGCTGGGCGCGCTGTGGAACTACGAGAAATGGTCGGTGCCGGCCCAAATGGGAGGCCGTTACTTCTTTAACTATAACACCGGGCTGCAGAACCAGCCCGCTCTCTACGTCCTGGAAGCCCTGGACGCTACCCCGCGCCTGCTGCTCGATCCCAATACCCTCTCGCCTGACGGCACCGTCGCCCTCTCCTATTACGGCATCAGCGAGAACGGCAAATACCTCGCCTACGCGCTCTCCAAAGCCGGCTCGGACTGGCAGGAGTGGCGCGTGCGCGACGTGGACACCGGCGAAGACCACTCCGATCTGCTGCAGTGGGTCAAATTCTCCGGAGCCGCGTGGACGCACGACCACAAAGGCTTTTTCTACTGCCGCTACGACGCGCCGCCGCCCGGCGAGGAGTTTCTCCAGCAGAACTTCTACCACAAGATCTACTACCATCGTCTGGGAACCCTGCAGGAAGCTGATCCGCTCATCTACGAGCGCCCGGACCAGAAGGAGTGGTATTTCGGCTGCGCGGTCACCGGAGACGGCCGGTATCTTATGATCGGCGCCCACCGCGGGACCGATCCGAAAAGCCATATCTTCATCAAGGACCTCCTGGACCCAGCTTCACCTGCCGTCGCCCCGGAGGCCTCGCCGGTGCGTCCGCTGCTCCACGGGGACGCCGCCTACCAGTTTATCGATAACGACGGCCCTCTCTTTTGGTTCCTCACGGACAAGGAGGCGCCGCGCAAGCGCGTCATCGCCCTCGAGATCGATTCGCCCCAGCCGGCCAACTGGCGCGAAATCGTTCCGGAAGGGCCGAACCCTATCGAGAAGGTAGGGATGGTGGCAGATCGCTTCCTGGTCTGCACGCTGCAGGACGCGCACACGCAGGTAAACGTCTTTTCGCGAGACGGTCGACCAATGGGCGAGGTGGCGCTGCCGGGCATCGGATCCGCCTATGGCTTCGATGGCCGCCGCCAGAATACGGAGACGTTCTATAGCTTTACCAGTTTCACGCGGCCTGAAACGGTCTACCATTACGATGCCGTGACCGGCAAGAGCATCCTTTTCCGCGCGCCGAAACTGCCCTTTGACCCGGACGCCTTCGAGACGCAGCAGGTGTTCTATGCCAGCAAGGACGGAACGCGCATCCCGATGTTCCTGACCGGCAAAAAAGGCCTGCCACGCGACGAGAATACGCCGGTCCTCCTCTACGGCTACGGCGGTTTCAACGTCTCGCTCACCCCCTCCTTCTCACCCAGCAATCTCGCCTGGATGGAGATGGGCGGCCTCTATGCCGTGGCCAATCTGCGCGGCGGCGGAGAGTACGGCGAGGAATGGCATCAGGCGGGGATGAAGGCCAACAAGCCGAATGTATTTGACGATTTTATCGCCGCCGCCGAGTGGCTGATCGCCAACCGGATCACCTCCACGCCGAAACTGGCCATCAGCGGCGGCAGCAACGGCGGCCTGCTGGTCGGCGCCTGCCTGACGCAGCGGCCCGACCTCTTCGGCGCGGCCCTGCCCCATGTCGGCGTCATGGATATGCTGCGCTTCCACAAATTTACGGTGGGCTGGGGCTGGACGAGCGATTACGGCTCTGCGGACGATCCGGAGGAGTTTAAGGTGCTCTACGCCTACTCACCGCTGCATAACATTCGCCCCGGCGTGCATTATCCGCCCACCATGATCTTCACCAGCGATCACGACGACCGCGTGGTACCCGGCCACAGCTTCAAGTTCGCGGCGGCCCTGCAGGCGGCGCAGGCCGGCGACGCGCCCATCCTCATCCGCATCGAAACGGATGCCGGGCACGGCGCGGGCAAGCCGATCTCCAAACAGATCGAGGTCATGGTGGACGCGCTTTCCTTTCTGACGCACGTCCTGAACATGCCGCCCCCATAAAAAGCTGACCGGGTGAGAAAAACAAAATCCCCCTCTCCTTCTGAAGGAGAGGGGGTTAGGGGATGAGGTCTCTGGGAGTGGAGTCTCATCCGCTCGGTTTTGAGCGGGTGGTTCTTTATCTTAACGAGGATCGATGCGCGGCAGCGTATCCTCGGGTAGGGAGATCGACTTCTGTTTTTCCTCGTGGATCTGCTCGTAGACCTCTTTGCGGTGTACGGCTATGTCACGCGGGGCGCGGATTCCCAGGCGGACCTGTTCGCCACGCACTTCTAACACAGTGATCTCGATCTCGTTGCCGATCATAATGCTCTGATCGGGTTTACGGGTCAACACAAGCATTTCGGCGGCCCTCCATGGCATTCGGACGTGTACGTCCGATGTCCGAAACCTTCGTAGAGCCGGATAATCCGAGGTTGTCTACAAAGTGTTTCTCATTATCGGCGGGCGGTCGCCGAGACTGAAGGTGAAGAATAAGCCTTGCGGCGTGTGAATTCGATAGAAAAGCGGCAGGTTGGGCTCGCGCTTCACCGAAGCGCATGCTTGGAGCCTCAACCAGGCTTAAGAAGGGGCGCGTCATCCTCCTCGCGAACAATGGGTGTATAGGGAACCTCCAGGAAGGCGGCCACGCGGCGCGCCAGATCGTTGAAACCGTCTTTCGAGAAATAGCCCGTCACTGCGTCCTCGATCGTGTCCGCTGCTCCCATTAGAAAGAGATCGGGAACGGCGATCAGGCGGTACGATTCGGTCACTTCCAGGTCTTGATCGAGCAGCAGCGGAAACGTTGCAGGGCCCTGCTTCTGCGCGAAGGCGAGCGTATCCTGTGCGTTGTCCTGGGAGACGCCCCAGATCTGGAACCGACCTTCGGAGGACATGGCATACTGCGTATGAAAACGCTGCAGATAGGGAACGCTGAACTTGCACGTCCCGCAGCCGATCTTGAAAAACACGGTCAGCAGCAGGCCGTTCCGGCGCGCGCTCGCGCTGGAATATTCGTTCCCATCGGTCGCGCGCAGCGTGAAATCGACGATCTTATCGCCTGCGGCGCGCGGCGCGGCGGCCTTTTCTTGAGTCATTACTCCGCTTCCTCTCGATGCGAATCCTTTATGGGTGCGGAGCGCCCCTTTCAGCCAGATCGGGACGTCAGCAACCGATACGAGCCGAACACGATCGCGACGACCGGGGAGAAGTCGTGCCCCTGATTACCGGCAATGCGGCAGGAGCAGATTGGCGTCTCCATACGTAGTATACCCTGTGCCGATTTGTGGCAGGCAACCCGGAGGCGCATCGACCTCTTTTCCGGCTTCTCGGCACAGGCTCTGAGAGCAGGATGATGCTGATTATTACAGGACCGGGCCGCAGCGGCACGAGCGTGCTGGCCCTCTTTTGCCGGCAGATGGGCTTCGAGCCTGGAGGCGCCTGGCACGACAGCGTGAACGCGGGGCTGGAGGACGAGCAGATCGTGCGGATGAACGACGCGATGCTCTCCGAGATTCACCGCACCGGCAAGGCCATCCGGACGCTGGAGACTTACCAAAGCACAATTCAGAGCATCGCCCATCCGGTGATCAAAGACCCCCGCTTTACGTTCCATCCGGGATTGATCCGCGCCTGGCGCTCCGTCCGCAACGATCTGAAGGTGCTGCTCACCTACCGCACGCCGGAGCATAGCCTGAAGTCGCGGAAGCGCCTGCCGGGTCTGTTACACAGAAACCAGAATACGCCCGACCTCATCCGCCGCCAGTTCGCCGACTGCGTCGAGACGCTGCTGGAAGAGAACATCCCGTTCCGAATGCTGCTCTTTCCGAAGTTCCTCACGCAGTACGACAAAGTCTACGCGGCTTTTTCCGACCTGGGCCTGACTTTCGACAAAGCCGAGGGAGCGCGCGTCTGGGAGGGCCTGGTGGACCCGAAAAAGGTCCACTTTTAGAATTTCTGCGCCTATTTGAGGTAGAATAATGTTGTGCGCTAAGGGAGCGACTACAGACGTCGGTTGCCAGGGCTAACAGCCTCTTCACGCAGGGCAATCGGCGTTTTGGCGTGCGTGAGCCGGTTTTCGCCTCCCTCTCGGCGCTGCTGAGGCAAACCGTTTTATGGCACTGACCGATCTGCCGCGACTGGCCGACCAACTGCCCGATTTCGAGGCGCTGGTCAACAATCTGGAGACGCCACAGGGCAGGAGCGCCCTTATCGAAGGGCTGGCCGGACCGGCTAAAGGCTTTATGCTCGCGCGCCTGTTCGCCCGGCTGGAGCGGTCCCTGCTGGTCATCACGTATCAGCAGGAGCAGGCGCAGCGACTATGGGACGATCTGGTGCGCTTCGGTGTGCCGGAAGACCGCGTCTGCGTGCTCCCCTCCTCGCAGAGCCTGTTCCTGGAAGGCGACGTCACCGATTTCCGGCTCGTCGGCGAGCGCATCGGCGCCCTGACGACGCTGGCGCAGGAGATGCCCGCCATCGTCATCGGCACGGCCGAGGCCGTCCTGCAGCGCACCTCGCCGCCCGAAGACCTCGTTCCCTACGTCTTTACCCTGGAGGCCGGGCAGAGCATCGATCTCGACGACATCGCCTCCCGCCTGGTCAAGATGGGCTACGAGCCGGCCAGCACCGTCACCCGGCCCGGCGAATTCAGCCGGCGCGGCGGCATTCTGGACGTTTTCCCCAGCACGGCGGGCGCGCCGGTGCGAATCGAGCTGTTCGGCGACGAGATCGAGACCATTCGGCCCTTCGACGTCGCTACGCAGCGCAGCACCGGCCGGCAGGCGCTGGTGGACCTGGCGCCGGCCCGCGAGATACGGCTTTCGCCCGCGCGGATCGAGCCGGCGCTGGCCGAAATCCGGGCCGCCCTGGAGGCGCGTAAAGTCGCGTTCGCCAGAGCCAACGACCGGGACGCTTACCAGCGCCTGATCGAGCGCGCCGACGCCGATCTGGAGAAGCTATCCCAGGGCGCCTACTTCGACGGCCTGGAACAGTATTTCCCCTACCTTGTTCCGGAGAGCGTCTGTGCCGTCGATTATCTGTCCGCCAACGGCATCGTGATCCTGGACGAGCCTAACCAGATCGTGGACCACTGGGACCGGATCACCGCTGACATCCAGTCGGCGCGAGAGCGGCGCTGGGAGCGCGGCGAGGCGCTGGACGTCGAGCTGAACACCTGTCCTTTTGCGACGCTCGCCAAACGGGTAGAGACGCGCCCGGCGCTGATCCTGTCGCTGCTGGGCCGCAAGCTGGAAGGTTTCGCCATTGGGCAGCGGCTGACGGTCAGCTCCGCCCCGATGGAATCGTACCGAGGGCGCTTGCCGGCGCTGGCCGATGAGATCGGCGTCTGGCTCTCGAACACCTGCCGCGTCCTGCTCGTCTCCGACCAGCCGCACCGCGTACGGGAGATTTGCGCCGAGCTGCGCCTGCCGGTCAAGCCGCGCGAGGCCAGCTTCCTGGGCGGACCGGGCCTGTACGTACAGGAGGGCCGCCTGCGCGCCGGGTTCAAGATCGCCGATCTGCGCCTCTACCTGCTCACGGATGCCGAGCTGTTCGGCACGGCGCGGCCTGTCGTCAGCCGCCGGCGCGTGGCGGGCGGCGTGCCGATCTCGTCCATTCTGGACCTGCGCGACAACGATTACGTCGTCCACATCCACCACGGCATCGGCCTCTATCGCGGCCTGGTCAAGCGCACCGCCGACGGCATGGAGCGCGACTACCTGCTCATCGACTACCTGGGCGGACGCCTGTTCGTGCCCGCCGACCAGATCGACCGCGTGCAGCGCTACATCGGCACGGATGCGGCCCCGCCACAGGTCAACAAGATCGGCGGCAGCGAATGGCAGCGCACCACTCGCCGCGTGCGCGAGCAGGCCCGCGAGATGGCCGGCGAGCTGATCCAGCTCTATGCGGCCCGCGAGGCGGCCCAGCGGGCCTCCTTCGGCCCCGATACGAACTGGCAGGTGGAGATGGAGGACGCTTTTCCCTACGAGGAGACGCCCGACCAGATCAAGGCCATCGCCGACGTCAAGGCCGACCTGGAGCAGGAAAAGCCGATGGACCGGCTGATCTGCGGCGACGTCGGCTTCGGCAAGACGGAGGTCGCCCTGCGCGCCGCCTTCAAGGTCGTCACCGCCGGGAAGCAGGTCGCCGTGCTCTGCCCGACCACCGTTCTGGCCGCGCAGCATCTTTCGACGTTCACCGAGCGCCTGGCCGCCTACCCGATCCGTATCGAGCTGCTGAGCCGCTTCCGCTCCCGCCAGGAGCAGGCCAAGACCATCCAGGGCCTCAAGGACGGCATGGTGGACATCGTCATCGCCACGCACCGTCTTCTCAGTAAAGACGTGCAGTTCAAGAGCCTGGGCCTGGTGATCGTGGACGAGGAGCAGCGTTTCGGCGTGGCGCACAAGGAGAAGCTCAAGCAGTTGCGCACGACGGTAGACGTGCTGACGCTCTCGGCCACGCCAATCCCGCGCACGCTCTCCATGGCGCTTTCCGGCCTGCGGGACATGAGCGTGATCGAGGACCCGCCGGAAGGCCGCATTCCGGTCCTGACCTACGTGCGGGAGTTCGATGATGACCTCATTCGCGACGCGATCCTGCGCGAATTGGAGCGCGATGGGCAGGTCTATTTCGTGCATAACCGAGTCGAGAGCATCAACCACGTCGCGCAGCATATTAAGCGGCTGGTGCCGGACGCGCGCATCGAGGTGGGCCACGGCCAGATGTCGGAAGATGAGCTGGAGCGCGTGATGCTCGACTTCTACCATCACGAGTACGACATTCTGGTCTGCACGACGATCATTGAAAACGGGCTGGACATTCCCAATGTCAACACGATCGTCGTGGACAACGCCGACCACATGGGCCTGAGCCAGCTCTATCAGTTGCGCGGGCGCGTGGGCCGCTCCAACCGGCAGGCCTACGCCTATCTGCTCTACCGGCGGCACAAGCTGCTGACGGAGGTCGCCGAGCGGCGGCTGGCGGCGATCCGGGAGTTCTCGGCGCTGGGTAGCGGCTACAAGGTCGCGATGCGCGACCTGGAGATTCGGGGCGCGGGCAACCTGCTCGGTTCGGAGCAGCACGGCGCCATGCTCAGCGTCGGCTTCGACCTCTACTGCCAGCTCCTGGCGCAGGCCGTACAGGAGCTGCGCGGCGAAGAGGTGACGGAGGACATTCTGCCGGAGGTGGATCTGCCCGTCACCGCCCATATCCCGGAAGATTACATTCCAGGCGAGGCCGAGCGTATCTATTTCTATAAGCGCATGAGCGGGGTCCGCTCGGTCGCGGACATCGAGAACCTGCAGGCCGAATTGGAAGACCGCTTCGGTGACCCACCGCGCCCGGTCTGGCAGGCATTGGCGATCTTGCGGCTGCGGCTGCGCTGCAAGGAGATCGGCATTGCCAGCATCCGGACGGAAGGCACGAATGTCTCCATCCGCTTTGCGCCGCACGTGCGCCTGACTTCGGACGCCATCAAGCTGCTGACCTACGCGTTCAAGGGGCACCGGTTCCTGGCCGACGGCGTGACGATCCCGCTGTCCGGCCCGAAGGTGATGCCGCAGGTGGAGGAGATGGTCGGGGTGCTGGAGCGGGCGCTGGCTTCGGTGAAGAAGCCGCGTACGGCGCACAACGGCGCGGCCCTCACCCCCCTCACGACCTCGGACCTTACGGTCCTGGCCTCTCCTAGAACCTTCGGAAGGGGCGAGGGGGAGCTAGAGCCATAGCTCCTACCTCTGCTTATCCGCTAGAGAAGTTTTTGGCAGAGGCACAAGAAGACAATTTAGTCCCCCCTCCCCTAGAATTGGGGGAGGGGACGGGGGTGGGGGCCTCTCGCCAATGATTCGGCCCTGGCGTGCGTAAAGGAAAAAGGCGATTATCCCGTAGAATAAGGACGAAGAGGAGGAACAGAACGGGATGGCGAAAGCCGCAACAACAGAACACAATGTTCCATCGAGGGAGGCGCTTCAGGGGCTAGACCGCGCCACACTCCTGCGATTGATGCATATCATGCTGCTCATCCGCCGGTTCGAGGAGCCATGCGATAAGTACTATCGCGCCGGCAAGATGGGCGGCTATATCCACTACTACATCGGCCAGGAGGCGGTGGCGACAGGCATCATTCCCCTCTTCCAGCCGGGCGATCTGATGATCACCCACTACCGTGACCACGGCTATGCGCTGGCCCTGGGAACCGATCCGAAACGGGTCATGGCAGAGCTGTTCGGGCGGGCGACCGGCGTGGCCGGCGGCAAGGGCGGCTCGATGCATCTCGTGGACGTGGAGCGCGGCTTCCTGGGCGGCTACGGCATCGTGGGCGGCACCATTCCGCTGGGAGTCGGCGCGGCGTTCGCCCTCAAATACCAGGGCAAGAAGAACATCTGCGCCAGCATCTTCGGCGACGGCTCCATGCAGCAGGGCGTAGTCCATGAATCGATGAACATGGCCGGTCTCTATAAAGTGCCCTGCCTGTTCGTCCTGGAAAACAACGGCTACGCGATGGGGACCGCGGTGGCGCGCCACTCCGCGCAGACGGACTTCGTCAAGCGAGTTACGGCAGGCTATAACATTAAAGGCGAGAGCGTAGACGGCATGGACGTGCTGGCGGTGCGCGCCGCCACCAACCGGATCCTCGCGCAGATGCGCGAGACCGGCGAGCCGTATTTTCTGGAGGCCCGCACCTACCGCTATGCCGGGCACGGCTATGCGGACAACGCCCAGCAGCAGAAGTTCTACCGGACCGAGGCCGAGATCGACAAGTGGCGCAAGCGCGACCCGATCGAGCACTTCCGCGAGCAGTTGCTGGCGGCCGGCGTGACCACCGAAGCGGAGCTGAATGCGATGGATGAAGAGTGCAAGGCGATCGTCGCGGACGCCATCGAGTTCGCGGACACCAGCCCCTTCCCCTCGCCGGACAGCCTCTACGAGCACGTGTATACCGATATGTGATCAGGAGTTTTCATTGGCGACCATGCGATATGCCGAAGCGCTCCGGCTGGCGATGACCGAGGAGATGGAGCGCGATCCCAATGTGTTTCTGTGTGGCGAGGAGGTAGCCCAGTACCAGGGAACGTTCCGCGTCACCGAGGGCATGGCGGACCGGTTCAAGGACGAGAACCACGGCCTGCGCGTCCTCGATACGCCCATCAGCGAGGCGGGCATCGCCGGACTGGTAACGGGCGCGGCCATGGCCGGGCTGCGGCCCATTGCCGAGTTCATGACCTGGTCCTTCGCCATCCTGGCGCTGGACCAGATCGTCAACCACGCGGCCAAGATCCTCTATATGACCAACGGCCAGATCAAGGTGCCGGTCGTCTTCCGAGGACCGGCCGGGACCGGCAACCAGCTTTCCGCGCAGCACTCGCAGAGCCTGGAAGCCTGGTACGCCCACGTCCCCGGCCTCAAGGTGGTCCTGCCGAGCACGCCCGCCGACGCGAAGGGACTGCTCAAGACGGCGATCCGCGACGACAATCCGGTCATCTTCATGGAGCATGCCGGCCTCTACTCCCAGCGCGGCGAGGTGCCGGAGGACCCGAATTTCACCGTGCCTTTCGGGGTGGCGGCCGTGCGGCGCGAAGGCAAAGATGTCTCCCTTATCAGCTACTCGCACGCAGTGGGCGTCTGCCTGTCTGCAGCAGAAAAGCTGTGGCAGGAAGCCGGCCTTTCCTGCGAAGTGATCGACCTGCGCACGCTGCTTCCGCTGGACATGGATACGGTGCTGCGCTCCGTGCAGAAGACGCACCGGGCGGTCGTGGTGCAGGAGGAGTGGAAGAACGTCGGCTTCGTCTCGGAGCTGGCCAGTCGCATCTACGAGGGCGCCTTCGACGATCTGGACGCGCCGATAGAGCGGGTCGGCGGACCGTTCGTGCCCATGCCCTACTCCAAGCCTCTGGAGCGCGCGGCCATTCCGGGAGAAGAGGACGTGATCTCGGCGGTCAAGCGCGCCGTCGCCTGATCGCCTTCTTTGTTTTTCCGTCCGCAGGACGGTTGTCCGAAGGACAGCGGGGAAGGGGCCCCGCAGGCGGGTAATTCATTGCCCGGCAATAAGGAGACGCCATGGCGGAGCTGCGGATGCCCAAGATGGGCGATGGCATGGTGGAAGGAACGATCCTTTCCTGGCTGAAGAAAGAAGGCGATCCGGTCAAGGAAGGCGAGTCGGTCGCGGAGATAGAGACCGACAAGGCCAACGTCGAGATTCCCTCGGAGGAGTCCGGGGTCCTGGCGAAGATCGTCGTCACCGAAGGCCAGACGGTGCCCGTCGGCGCGGTGATCGCCCAGGTCGAGGCGGCGGGCGCCGCTGCCCGTGGCGGCAACGGACGCAGCGCCGGCGCGCCGGTCGCCGAGCCGAACCGGCCAACCCCCGAGCAGAAAATTCCGGACCAGGAGCCGGTCTTGAGCGGCGAGGGCGCGAAAGTGGCGCGGGAGGAGAGCACGCTTCCGCCCACGGAGACGCCTCCGGCCCCGGTTCAGGCGCGCGGACCGGAAGCGGAGCGCATCAAAGCGTCGCCGCTGGCCCGGCGCATGGCTCAGGAGATGGGCATCGACCTGGCGCGCCTGCAGGGCAGCGGACCCGGCGGGCGCATCGTCGAGCGCGACATCACCGCCTATCAGGCCGCCGCTCCTACGGAGCGCAGACCGGCTGCGCCCACGCTGCCTGCCGCGCCTTCGGAAGTCAAGACGCCTACGCCAGCGCCTTCCCCATCGACCCAGGAGATCAAGCCGAGCAAGATGCGCGAGGCGATCGCCCGGCGTACCGTGCAGAGCAAGCAGACCGCCCCGCACTTCTATGTGACGATGGTCGTCGAGATGGACCGCGCCCTGGCGATGCTCAAGGAGATGAACGCGGACGCCGCCGACGGCAAGATCACCGTCAACGACCTCATCCTCAAAGCGTGCGCGGTCGCTCTGGAAAAGATGCCGCAGGTCAACGCGACCTGGACCCCGGAAGGCACGATCCGCCAGTACGCCGAGAAGAACATCGGCTTTGCGGTGGGTATCGAGGAGGGTCTGATCATTCCCGTCGTCCGGGACTGTCAGAGCAAGACGCTCCGGCAGATTTCGGCGGAAGCCAAGGCGCTGATCGCGAAAGCGCGCGGCAATCAGCTCAAGCCCGAAGAGTACAGCGGCGGCACGTTCAGCATCTCCAACCTCGGCATGATGGGCGTGGACGAATTTATCGCCATCATCAACCCGCCGGAAGCGGCCATTCTGGCTATCGGCGGCATCGTCCGGCAGCCGGTCGTCCAGGGCGACAGCGACGAGATCACGATCCGCTCCCAGATGAAGGTGACACTCTCCTCCGACCACCGCGTGGTGGACGGCGTGATGGCCGCTCGCTTCCTGCAGGAAGTCAAGCGCGCCCTGGAGACGCCTTTCTCTCTTGTGGCCTGACCCCCGTCCCTAACCGCTCGAACATAAAAACCGTTCTCGCTAGGGAAGGGAGTGACTCAGGTTGGTACCCCTTAACCTGGTATGACGAAGAAGCAGTAAAGTTTGAGAGACATCTAATCAAAACGTCCACGCACAATTAGTACCCAGGAGTATGTATTCTTAAGTTTTACTTTGCTATAGTCAGAGGCACAAGCGTGCGACACCCCCTTCCCTGTGAGCGCAGCGAACGAAGTAGGGAAGGGGGCAGGGGGGTTAGGTCCGTCGATGCAGGCGGGCGCTGAGCCACTGCGGATCGCTGCCGAAGCCGGTGACGAAGAGCGCGCCCAGACCCATCAGCGCCAGGAGAGCCTCCACCAGCATCCCGACGACGCCCAGCCAGGCGCCCAGCACCATATTGACCACGAAAAAGGCAAGCAGCCCCAGCGCCATGCGCCCGTAGGCATGCCCTGCGCTCGTCTGGCCAAATTTCCGAGCGATCAAATCGCCGGCAAAGCGCATTCCGCAGAGCCAGCTAAAAGCCAGCGTCACGAGCAGTGCGAAGGCCAGGACCGCGCCGAAGGGCTTCCACAGCAGGCCGAGCGGCGAGTGCATCAGCGCGCCGTCGGCCACCGCCGCAAAGAGCATCCCGGCCGCGCCGATGCCTCCGACGACCAGGCAGCGCGCCGGCTCCTGCACGATGGTCCCGGAAGCCTGCTCGGTGGCGCGTGGCGCGATAAGCCACAGCACCAGCCCGCCCAGCATCCCGAGCAACAGTATGGCGAACTGCTGGCCGGGCCAACTGCCCCGGTGGTGGCCCGGTTTTGCTGCCGGCGCGGGCGTGTTGACTTGCGGTGGAGCGGCGGGCGGTGGGAGTGGGGCCGCCTGCACGTTCGAGCCGGAGAGGATGCCGGGGTCCAGTTGGATGACGTTGATGCCGGAGTGCGCCTGATCGTCTACATGGCCGCCGATAGCGACCAGATGCCCGCCCACGCTGGCGCCCGGCTTGATGGTCACGTCGCTGTTGATCGCCAGGACGTCATGCTGAACGTGGCCTTCGAGGATCAGCTTCTCGCCGTCCACCCGCAGGTTGTCCTTCGTTTCCTCTTTGGAGAGCGTAACGGTCTCCTCCGTGGGAGGGGCGCTCACCAGGCCGGTCTGCCCCATCGTATTTTGCGCCTGCGCCGGGCGAAGATTGACGGCCGCCAGCGAGGCCAGGGCCATAAGCGCAAAGAGTATCCGCTGCATAGTGATGCCCTCCTATATTCCCCGCATCCGGCCGTAACGCTTGCGCGCGACCAGGAAGCAACCGATCGTGGCGAGAATGGCGATCTCCATCCCCAGGTGCATGGTCTCCGTCCCGCCCAGACTCCGATACGTCTCCTCCAGCAGATCGCCTGCCTGCGCCAGCGCGGCGAAGACCGCCGCCGCCAGCCAGTTCACCACCGGCACGCGGCGCAGGACTTCGCCGATCTGACCGAACCAGGCCTGGATGCTCTCTAAGCTGGAGCCCAGCATCTCGCGACCCCAGGCCGTCGAGAGCAGGAACGCCATCAGCGCGGAGAATATGCCGGTCAGCGTCAGCCGCTCCCAGAGACGCAGGTTGGGCAGCGTGACAAGCCCTTCCTCCCGCAGCCCCGAAGGCGAGAGAGCCGCAGCCACGGCGCGCTCGGTCTCAGTAGGGGCGGTTGCGGCGGCCTCTCCAAAAACCGAAGAGGCCGCGGCCGAAGGGAGGGGTTGTTGGCCGTTACCCGCAACCGATGGCGATTGGAAGGGTCCGGCGCGTTCCGTTAGCGGCCCGATCTCCGTGCGAATGCGGCGCAGGATGAGGTCGGAGTAGTCGGCCGGCATCGGCGCCGGACCCAGCGACTCCAGCAGGGCGACGACGCGCTGCATCTCGTTGAACTCCTGCGCGCAGCCGGGGCAGGCCGACAGGTGCCCGTAGAGCGTGGCCGCCATCTCCGGCCGGATGTCGCCGTCGTTTTCTAAAAGCGCCGGCAGCAGATCGCGGACCCGGTCGCACAGGCTCATCTGCTCCGCTTTATTGGGACCTCCCGAAAGCGCATTGCCGGCCGTTCCCAGGGGATTGGGGGGCGGCGTGGCATACGCGCCCCAGCCCGGCTGCTCCTCCGGAGGCGTGTTCTCCAGGTGTCTATTTTCCATCCGTTTCCACTTCCAATACCGAGCGGAGACGCCCTCGTAGCATCTCTCTGGCTCGAAATAGATGTGTCTTGACCGTGCCCGTCGGCAGATCCAACGCGCGGGCAATCTCTTCTACGCTCATGTCCTGCAAATGACGCATGACGACCACAACCCGGTACTTTTCCGGCAGATTGAGGATGGCGCGCTGCACCACCTCCTGCACGGCATCCCGGATGGCCGCGTCCTCCGGCGCGCACTGGCGCGCGTCGGCGGCGGGCTCTCTGCCTTCTTCCCGCTCCACGTCGAGCGAGAGAGCGCCTTTGGCTTTGCGCGAGCGTAGTTGGTCAATGCAGAGATTGGAGGCGATCTTATACAGCCAGGTCAAAAAGCTGGCGTCCTGGCGAAACGACGCAAGCGCGCCGTAGGCACGCAAAAAGGTCTCCTGCACCAGGTCGCCCGCATCCTCCGCGTTTCCAAGCATTCGGTAGGCGAGGTTATAGACCTGGCGCTGGTAGCGTACCACCAGCGCGTTATAGGCGGCCGTGTCTCCGCAAAGCGTCTGCCTTACGAGATCGGCGTCTGTCTGTTCCACCAGCGCTATCGTCCTCGTCTCCCCCTTCTCTGCGAGCGCTTTCAAGCCCCACTACGCGCCCCGACGAAGGCCGGTTTCATAAAATGAGAATCACGAGATGGTCTTTCCATTCCAGTTGGTTCGGGCGGCTAAAGCCGCAGCAACAAAGGCACGAAGTCCGCCTTCGCGGACTACTACCCTGAGATGCTCTCACTCGCCCCATCGCATTTTCGTCCGCAGGACGATTGTCCACTTCCTTATATTCCCCCTCTCCTTACGAAGGAGAGGGTTCAGGGGTGAGGTCCGTCCGCAGGACGGTTGTCCGCAGGACCCCCAGACGGGTATTTCAATGCCCGGCTATACGGGTCATTCATGGCCCGGCTCATCGGTCCGTTCACGGTCCGGCATCTATTGACTGCGGTCTGCCTTCGCTGGTGGCGGAGTCGAGGGCGGCCAGGGTGAAGCGCAGCACCGGCCAGACCGTCTCCGGCGGAGTCACGATAGGCGGGCCGCCTCGCAGGGCGGCGATGAAGGCGGTGTCCGGCAGGTCGGGCAGGCCGGCGACGGCTGGGTCGATCTCCGATTCCGGGAAAGGGCCGAGCGGCCCGCTGCCGTCCGTAAAGAGCAGGCGGGTGTTCCGGATCACGAAGTCGGCGCGCTCGGTCGTGATGCGGAACTCCTCGCTCCAGTGATGGGCATCCCCGACGAACGTAAAGGTGAACGGAATGCCTTCGACCGGGACGTGGGAGGCGATCTCTTGCGGCAGAGGCTGGGTGGCAATTTGCGGAGATTGCACGCGCAGACGCGATTCGCCCCAGGTCGTCATCGGGACCGGCGTGCCGCGCGTCTCCGTGGTTGCTCGCACCCACATCGCCTCCAGGCCGGTCAGCCAGAACAGCAGGTCGAGCTGGTGGCCGTTGGCGTCCGCGAAAAAGCCGCCGGGGCAGCGCTCCGGGTCGTGTCGCCAGGTGCCCACATTCGGCGTGATCCAGTCCTCGCAGGAGAAAATGGAGACCGAAGTGACACGCCCCCATTTCCCGGAGTAGAGCGCGCGGCGCAGGATGCGCGCATCTCGCCGATAGCGCGACTGGTAGGCGATGGCGACCAGGCGCCCGGATTTCTGCGTCGCCTCCACAACCCGCTGCACCTCCGCCGGGACCATCGAGAGCGGCTTTTCACACAATACGTGCAGACCGTGTTCCAGCGAGGCCAGCAACTGCTCGACGTGCCACCTGTTGGGCGAGTTGATGCAGGCGAAATCCAGCTCGCTCTGCGTCAGAAGGTCGCGATAGTCGGCGAAGGTTTTTACCGGCGCGCCGGTCGATTCGGCGGCCAGGGCGTCGGCGACGCGCTGCATGGCGGCGGCGTCCGGATCGCTGACGGCGACGATCTGCACGCCGGGCAAACCCTGGAGGCGCCTGGCGTGGACCAGTCCGAGCGCGCCGCAGCCGATGATGCCGCCGCGCAGGATGTTGGTAGATTCAGAAGAAGTCATGGGGATGAAGGTCTCCAGGCGCGCATCTTCTGCGCCGCCGCATTCAGGCGCGCACGCACAGGCGCGAGATTGATCTGTGCAAAGCGGTCTTCCGGGCGTGGACCGAGAGAAGCGTCGTAGCGCGTCTCGCCCGCGATCATGGTCCAGACGACATTGGAGGCGTGGGCCGTATAGACCAGCGCGCTATAGGGATCGTAGGCAGGCAGGCTGTGCAGGCTGTCCAGATGCACCGCGCACAGGTCGGCGCGCTTGCCCGGCTCCAAAGAGCCGATCTCCGCCTCCAGTCCCAGCGCGCGGGCGCCGCCCAGGGTCGCCATCTCGACCGCCTCCGGCGCGCTCAGCATGTGGATGCGATGGTGCGCGGCGCGCTGCACCAGCACCGCAAAGCGCATCTCCTCGAACAGATCCATCGTGTTGTTGCTCGCCACGCTGTCGGAGCCTAACCCGACTCGCGCGTTCGGCTCCAGCACGCGCTCCTCCCGCTCCTTCCAGAACAGCCCCAGAAGGCCGAGCGGCGCGACGCCGACTCCGAGCTTCGCGTTGGATTTGGGGCAGTGCGCCCAAGCGGCCCCGCGCTCGCGCACGATCTCCCGATCCGCCGCGGAGACCTGGACGCCATGCACCAGCAGCGTGCGCTCGCCGAGCAGACCGAAGCCGTCCAGATAGGCGACCGCGCTCGTGCCGGGCGGGTCCCAGGCGATCTCTCGCCGCGCGAACATCTCCGCGATAGGTCCGGTCCCCAGGCGGAGCAGTTCCGCCTCCGCCCGCGATTCGGCGGCATGGATGCAGAGCGGCCGTGCCTCCCGCTGCGCATATTCGGCCAGCGCGCGGAACAGAGCGGGCCGCACGGTATAGGGCGCGTGGGGCGACACGCCAATAGTCAGCCGCGTCCCGGCGCTTTCCGCCTGGTATTGCGCGATTTTGCCCGCCAGTTCCTCCACGATCTCCTCTACCGGCTGCCGCTCGTCGATGCCGAAAACTTCCTGGTAGATAATTCCTCCCAGTCCCAGCGCCTTCGCGCCGTAGAATGCAGCCCCGCTGTCCGTACAATCCCCCATGGTTGTCACGCCGCCCGCCACCGCTTCCGCCGCCCCCCACGTCGCCGAGGCGACCCAGTCTTCCCACGTCAGGGCGGCCTTGCGCGCGGTCAGCTCGCGGATCCAGGGGAAAAACTCGATCTCTTCAAGCACCCCGCGCATGATCGTGTAGTCCAGATGCGTGTGGACGTTGACCAGGCCGGGCATCAGCACGGCCTCGCCAAAGTCTAAGACCGCCGGTGAAGACGCTAAGCCCCGCGCCGGCCGGACCTCCACGATCCGGTCGCCCTCCACGACGACCTCGCCGCCCTCTATCGGCGGGCCGGTGATCGGCAGCACCCATTTAGCGCGTATAGACTTCATTGGAACATTCATACGTTGTTCTCTGGTTAAATTCCCTCTGTCCCAAAGCCGATGGTGATGGCCCTGCAGCCTATATCGGGCGGCTAAAGCCGCAGCAACAAAGGCACGAAGTCCGCCTGCGCGGACTGGATCAGTCAGGCTCACACTCCGCATCGAGGGTTCGGTCACGATGATGGGTCTCTTGGTTGTAAATATAGTCACGGATACGTGGTACGTCTGCTTTGGAAACAGTGAACGCTCCATAGCCGCCCTGCCACTTGAAAAATCCCTGAGTTCCTACATGATGAGTTATCAGGTGGGAAGAGGCTCCTTTGACCTGCCTTGCCAGGATGCCGATGGAAATCGTAGTGGGAATACGCGCTAGCAAATGAACGTGATTTGCTATGCCTCCCAGAGCGATCACCTCAGCATGGAGGGATTCGCATTCTGCCTTTATGCAGGCATAGATTTGAGGCTGTATCTCCTCCGTAATCAGAGGCAGGCGATCCCAGGTAGCCCAAACCAAATGCACATAGAGTTGGGTATAGGGTTCGCGCACGTTGAACCTCCTGAGCTTACAGTGCTAGTCCGCGCAGGCGGACTTCGTGCCTTTGTTGCTGCGGCTTCAGCCGCCCGACCCAACCTGGGAATTTCACCTGCCCGACCGAAAGAGCATCAGGTTCCCAGCCGTATCGACTTGAGCACTCCAACCGGGAGCGACTAACGTAGTAGCATCCGGTTGGAGGACGATGGCCGGGCCATCGATGCGTTGACCGGCGGAGAGGGATGCGCGCGCATAGACGGCGGTGCGCTGCCGGCCGGTCTCGAAGACGACTTCCACTTCGCCGCAGCGGTCGCCTGGGAAACCGGGCAGGTCGGCAGCCAGGCGGGGACGCTCCACACGCCCGATAGCGACGACACGCACGGCCACGGCCTCGACAGACTCTCCCACATCGGCATGGCCGTATCGGGCGCGGTGCGCCGCGTGGAAGGCGGCGACGGTGGCAGGCAGGTCCTTTTCGATGACGGGTACCCGCAGATCGAACGACTGGCCAACATAGCGCAGATCGAGGAATCGCTGCGCCTGCCAGGTGCCCGGCCGGAACCCCTCGGCCTCCAGGTCACACGCCGCCTGACTCTCCAGCGCGGCAAACCGGGCTTCCAGCGCAGAGCCTACCTTCAGGGAGCGCCAATCGACGGCGGCTGCGCCGGCTGGAAGCGCCTGCACGTACTCCCGCATCACATCCGCAAGCGCAAGGCCGAGCGCCGAGAAGGCGCCGGGATAGCGCGGGACCAGGATACGTGGCATCGAGAGCGCCTCCGCCAGCGCGCAGGCGTGCAGCCCGCCTGCCCCACCGTAGCTAAGCAGCGTGAACTCCGCCGGGTCGTAGCCGCGCTCCACCGAGATATGGCGCAGGGCGCGGGCCATCGCCGCATCCACGACGCGTATGATACCCAGCGCTGCCTCCTCCGGCGTACAGCGCAGGGCAGCCGCCAGGGCGTCGAAGTGATGCCGGACCCGCGCGCCATCCAGAGCAAGCTGGCCGGCCAGGAGGACATCGGCGGGCAGGCGTCCCAGCAGCAGATTGGCGTCCGTGACGGTCAGCGTCTCGCCTTTGCCGTAAGCCACCGGGCCAGGATCGGCGCCCGCGCTCTGCGGCCCGACGCGCAGCCCGCCGGCGGCATCCACGCGCGCCAGCGATCCCCCACCCGCGCCCACCGTATGGATGTCCAGCATGGGGGTCCGGACCGCCATACCCGCCACCGTGCCGGCCGTGACGACCGGCAGTTGTCCCTCCAGGAGAAGCGCCACGTCGGTACTGGTGCCGCCCATATCCAGCGTGAGCAGGCGCGGGCAGCCGGCCTCCGCGCCGATCTGCGACGCCGCCACCACGCCGCCCGCCGGTCCGGACAGGACCGTCTTGATCGCCCGCGCCGCCGCCTCCCTCGCCGAGAGCGCGCCCCCATCTGACTGCATCACGCGCAGGCTGCCCGCCCCGACCTCCCGCATCTGCCCATCCAGCCGGCGCAGATACCGATCCATGACCGGCGCGACGAAGGCGTTGGCCGCTGTGGTAGACGCGCGCTCGTATTCGCGCGGCTCCGGCGCGACCTCGCAAGAGAGGGAGACGGCCAGGCCGCGCTCCCGCGCCAGCGTGCCCACCCGCCGCTCGTGCGCCGGGTTCAGGTAGGAGAACAGAAAGCAGACGGCCGCCGATTCCGCGCCTTCGGCCGCCAGCCGGTCCAGCAAGGCGGCCGCCTGCGCCTCGTCCAGAGGCGTCACGACTTCACCACGCCAGTCGACACGCTCCTTCAATTCATAACGGCTTTCGCGGGGCAGCAGCGGAGCCGGGCGGGAGGGATGCAGGGAGTAGAGTTCGCTGCGCGCCTGGCGTCCGATCTCCAGCACGTCCCGGAAGCCCTCCGTCGTGATGAGCACCGTCCGCGCGCCGCGCCGCTCCAGCAGCGCGTTGGTGGCGACCGTCGTGCCATGCACGAGCGCAAAGCCGGGCCGCGTCTGCCCGGCCGCCAGCGCTTCCCGGATGCCCTCTCGCACGCTCTCCGCAGGATCGTGGGGCGTCGAGGCGCGCTTCCGGACGCTTAGCTGACCGTCCGGGCTGATAAACACGAAATCGGTAAACGTCCCGCCGACATCCGCTCCTACTATGTCCGCCTGATTCACACCGCCTCCAGACAAGGGAAAAGATGGAAGGGAAAAGGGAAAAGAAAGGAAGCGATCTTTTACTTTTCCCTTTTCCCTTTTCCCTTTTTCCCTTTCCCCTGGATTTCAGGTTACAGGTGACAGCGAAAAACTCCTTCCCTTCTCCCTCTCAAATCGAGGAACCTAAGACCTAACGGGACCGTCCATGCAAAAGACAGGCCGCGCTTCATTTGCGGTAGGGAGACAGGGCTGTCCGACGCCGGAGGGTCTATCCACAGCGCGGTCCCTCATCAGCATCAATTTTATGGAGGAATCGATTCATGGCAGGCGAGAGAACGCAGGACCGCGCCGAGACGCGCGCTGCCTCCGGGAATCGGGAGCATGAGAGCAGCCGGCGATCCGGGCAGGGTCGCGGCTGGCACGGCAATCCGGAGGGCCACGCCGCCGCCGGCCGCAAAGGGGGTCAGAAAGTCGCCAGTAACCGGGAGCACATGGCCGAGATCGGCCGCCGGGGTGGCGAGGCCGTTTCCCAGGACCGCAGACACATGGCCGATATCGGGCGCAAAGGCGGCCAGGCGCGCGGCAAGCGCACCGATCAGGAGCAGCAGACGAAAGAGCCGAAAACCTCCACGCGCTCCAACCGCCGCTCTTCCTAAGCCATTCTAAAAGGACCCTCCCGTCTCGACGGCGGGGCGGTCTCTTTTTTTGCCGGTTTTGCCAGCCCGAATCATCCTCGACCCGATTCCTTCCGACTTCGGCAGGAAAAGCGCTCGGTCACGGCGAATGGATAGTATTATATAGTGGCTGTCCCGCCGCGCCGGCTGCACGGGCGTTCCCTCTTGCCTGCCGCACGCTTCGGCCCGGCTGCCACAGTTCTTTCCGGATCGACAGCAATCCCTTCGCAGCAGGGCGTGATCGAGAGGCGTCCCGAGGCGCGGTGGCTCGGTTCCGGAATACGGTGTTTCGCTGCCGATTTCGCTCCTCTCTCCCTCGATGAGAGACGGCTTGCGATCCTAGGAGTGTATCTGGATGGAACCCTTGAAGGCTATCATCGCCGAAGACGAACAGTTGACGCGCACGATCATTCGCGCCCGTCTCGAAAAGCTGGGGCATCAGGTCGTGGCGGAAGCCGCCGACGGCTCCCAGGCGGTCGAAGCGGCGCGCACACATCGACCGGACGTCATCATTATGGACATCAAGATGCCCGTGATGGATGGGATCGAGGCGGCGCGCACGATTCTGACGGAGACCCCCTGCGCCATCCTCTTCCTCAGCTCCTTCAACGAGCAGGAGCTGGTCGAGCAGGCCAGCGAGACCGGCGCCCTGGCCTACCTGATGAAGCCGTTCCGTAAAGAGGACTTGGAGCCGGCGCTGGTCATGGCCGTGCGCCGCTTCCGGCAGATGCAGGCGCAGAAGAAGGAGATCGACGAGCTCAAAGAGACGCTGGAGACGCGCAAGCTGATCGAGCGCGCCAAAGGCATTCTTATGGACCGGCACCACATGAGCGAAGAAGAAGCCTTTAAGCGGATCCACTTCCAGGCGCGCAATCAGAATAAAAAGATGCGCGAGATCGCCCAGAGCATCATCACCGCCGCCGATCTGATTTAGACGCTCATGCCGTCCCTCCGTTCGCCCGAAGAAACACCGCCACGGTTGGTGCTGGCTTCCGCTTCGCCGCGCCGCCGGGAGTTGATGGCCCTGCTGGGCCTGCCCTTCGAGGTCCTTCCCAGCCGTTACGAGGAGCCTACGGCGTCCCAGGAGCCGATCTTCATGGCAGAGTTCGTGACCACCCTGGCCCTGCACAAAGCGCAGGAGGTCGCCGCGCGGGTCGATGGGGACTCCTGGGTGATCGGAGCCGATACCGAGGTCGCGCTGGATTTAGGAGAAAAAGGCATGCCGCTGGGCAAGCCGATCGATGCCGAAGACGCCCGCCGGATGCTGCGCCTGCTCTCCGGTCGGGCGCATGTGGTCTATACCGGCGTGGCGCTGCTTCGGGCGCCCGGTGGAGGAGAGCCGATAACGGCGGCGGAGCGGACGCTCGTGCGCTTTCGCGAGATGACCGAGGCCATGATCGACGACTACGTCGCCACCGGCGAGCCGCTGGACAAGGCGGGCGCCTACGGCGCGCAGGGCTACGCGGCCCCCTTCATCGCCGGCTTTGAAGGCGACTTCTTCAATGTGGTCGGCCTGCCTCTCTGCCTGGTCGGCAGACTGCTGGAGCAGGCCGGTATCCCCTGGTGGCACTATCGCCTCCATATGCCCCCGCTGATCGGCTAACGCTCACATCGCTTACTTGACATTCCCTCTCGCTTTCTCTCCCGCCAGGGGCTTAAAACCGCGCCTGCGGCGCGGGAACGCCGGATTGACAAAGACTCATCCAAATACTATAATGGCGGACAACCGCCCTCAAGGGCGGACCTCACCCTGACTCTACCTCTACTCTTTCGTGAGGGAACGCTTCCGAGGGGTGAGTCCCCGGAGGGGACTTTGGGCCTTTGTTGCCGCAGTTTCAACTGCCCGCCTCTTCCCGCCGTCGCCGGTATCCTCGGCCTCCTGGGGCTGATCCTCTTCGCCGGCTGTTCCCGGTCGCACACGGAGCCGGCGTCTCCGGTAACGCCTGTGGCCGCCCCTACCCTGCCGGAAACGCCTCCGAAGTTCGTCGATATTACCGCCCGCGCGGGCATCGATTTCCGCTATCAAAACTCCAGGACGCCCAATAGATATTTCGTCGAGACGATGGGTTCCGGCTGCGCCTTTATCGACTACGATGGGGACGGCTACCTGGACATCCTGCTCCTGAACGGCGCGCCCCTGCCCGGCGGACACGTGACCGGCCGCCCGACCCTCAAGCTCTATCATAACAACCATAACGGCACCTTCACGGAT
>DASRCN010000027.1:0-36510 GCA_035653075.1 Chthonomonadaceae bacterium
CGTTTTGGTATCGGAGGGTAGGGCGATGCCGTTGCGGTAGCATCCGGTCTGGGTGGTGTAGAGTCCGGTCTGCAGGCAGGAGCGAGCGGGACCACAGACAGGCTGGCAGGTATAAGAATGGAACAGATGCGTGCCCTGAGCGGCCATGCGGTCGAAGTTAGGCGTCAGATCCAGCGGACAGCCGTGCATGCCGGTGGTATCGTGGCGCTGCTGGTCGGTGAAGAAGACGAGCACATTCGGACCGGGCATGGCGATCGGTTCTCCTTACTCTCTTGCCGGAGCGCGCTATTGGCGGCGAGCAGGCCCTCCGAGGATTCTGCGGACCCGCCGCAGGGCGCGTCTCCACAGTGGGGACGGAGGTGGCGGCGGAGGCGCTGTCGCCTGGGCGTAGGAGAGCGGCTCGGGCGCTCCCGGCCGGGTCCACAGCAACACGGTCGTATCCCGATAGCCGCCGATGATCTGCAGGAAACCCTCGCTGCCGAGACGTTTGAGGGTCTCGGAGAGAGGCTCATAGTAGAAGGTGATCTCGGAAGTAAACCAGGGCGGCTGATTATACCCGGCCACGATGAGATGATGCCGGCTTAGCTCCAGCAGCCGCCGGCAAAATCGTTCGTAGAGATCGGCAGTCGGCTGATGGATGACCACGTCCAGGCAGAGGACAAGATCGCGCGGCTCGATTTCCAGCGTGGTGACGTCGCCGACCAGAAACGACCATTCGGGCCGGATTTGCCGCGCCCGCTCAATGGCGCTGGCGCTGATGTCCACGCCGGTATAGTTGTCGATGACGACCATCGGGCCGACGATCTGAAGGTCGCCGCAGCCGACGTCTAAGATCGACTGCGGGCACAATCGTTTGATCTCCGTTCGGAGCAGATTGCGCTTGACGAGCAGGTTGTCGCCGCGCGAACCTTCACCGGAGCCGGCATCCGGCGCGAAGGCGTAGCGGAATTGCCAGAAGACATAGTTGTCAAAACGCTTCTTGCGCTCTTCTCGAATGAGGTTATTGACGGTCTCGATCGATCGGTTTACCGCTTCGAGGGTGGTCGGCAGGAGAAGTCCGCTGCTGGTGAGATGGCTGTGATAGTGAAGCACCTTCGGCGGCTCTTCGATCCGGAAGCCTTCCGGAAAAGGCAGGTGCGTGGGGCAGTTATAGGTCATGGAGAGAGGATGCACCGGGCAGCCGATCTCCTGCAGGCTGAGCGCAAAGGAGACTTGATCGGCGTAGACGGCGAAGGGTTCGAGGAGGGCGCTGCGATCGAGCATCCAGCGGTTCCATTTCGGCCAGACGGTCCGGAGCGATTCAAAGATTTTTTGCGGCAAGACGTAGAGGCCGCCATTGAGGTAGAGGGGTGGGATGGGCTGGCGATCGACGGTTGCGGCGGCGGTCAATTCGGGCGGGGGAAAGCCTGCCTGCGCGTAGATCGCTTTCCACTGCTCCGGGCTGAGATTGCTATTATCGACCGGTTTGGCGCGGACGGCTTCCGTATCGGCCAGAATCTCGGGGATGTCGTGGCAGAAGGCGACGTCGCAATCGCTCAGGACGACGAGATCCGCTTCCTGCAGCCGTCCGGTGTTGAGCTGCGCCAGTTTGTTCGAGTGAGGATGGCGGGGATCGAAGGCGGGCACCCGGACCGTGGTGATGCCGGCCTGAGAGAAGAATCTTTCAAATTCCGGGTCGCAGGCTTCTGTCAGATGCACGAGGATTTCCTGCGGATCTCTGTTCGCGCGGTGAAGAAGCGTGGACACCCATAGATGCGCCTGATACGCGAAAAGCGGTCTGTTATCGACGATGCAGGAAAATGCGACGCGCAAGAGGCTCTCCCTGGAACGCATGGAGACATTGGGATGAGGCGGATCCGAATGTTCTCGTTATATTCTTAAAGAGCGCTGTTTGTTCCTGCACGATAACACGGCAGGAATTGGGGCGTTGGCCGCGAACTGTATCGGGGAGAAGGCATGAGTATTCCATCGGAAATGAATATAAAATCTGGGCTGCGTGTCGTGGGGGTGATTCCGGCGCGGCTGGCGGCTACGCGCCTGCCGAACAAGCCGCTGGTGGAGATCGCGGGACGACCTATGATCCAGCACGTCTGGGAGCGTGCCCGCCGCGCGCCGGGCCTGACGGAAGCCGTGGTCGCTACGCCGGACGCGGAGATCGCCCGCGCCGTGGAAGCGTTCGGCGGGTGGGCGGTGATGACCTCGCCGGAACACCGGTCCGGCACGGATCGCGTGGCCGAAGCCGCCGTCCACCTGGGTCTGGATGCGAATGATGTCGTAGTCAATATTCAGGGCGACGAGCCGCTGCTGGAGCCGGAGTCGATCTCGGCGGCCGTTGCGCCGCTGCTGGCCGATCCCTCGCTGCCGATGACCAGCCTGATGTGTCCCTGTCCGCCGGAGGACCGTGATAATCCCGCCTGTGTCAAGGTCGTACCGGCGCTCAACGGCGACGCGCTCTATTTCTCCCGCGCCCGCGTGCCGTTTCCGCGTAATCCGGATGGGCCGGCGCCGGTGATGCAGCACATCGGCCTCTATGCTTACCGGCGCAGCTTTCTGGCGGTCTTTGCCTCCCTGCCACCGTCGCCGCTGGAGCGCACCGAATCTCTGGAGCAACTGCGCGCGCTGGAGCACGGCTATCGAATACGGATGGTCCGTGTGGAGCAGGCGCCGGTCGGCGTGGATACGCCCGAGGACCTGGAGCGTGCCCGGCGAATGTTGACCGGGTGAGACCTCAACCCCATAAACCTCACCCCCTACCCCTCTCCTTCGTAAGGAGAGGGGAGATTTTGGAGCGGAATGGGCTCTGTTTCTTCGACAAAACGGACGGAGGGCACCAAGTCTGTCGTCCAGGAGCTGCTGGATACGGTGGAAAAGTACGCCTGGCTGGGCGTGCTGCTCTTTGCGTTCGGCTGGGCGTATCGCCTGGGCAAGTTTGTCTCCGAGCACGCGATCAACTGCCTTTTTGGAGACGCCTGGGACTATACCACGCCGCTGTTCCGGCATGCCAACCCGCTCGTGGTGTTTCGCTGGCAGCATGGACCGCATCGGGAGGGGATCGGTCTGTTATTCGAGTGGGCGGTCTATACTCTGACCCGATGGAATACGCGGGCGGTGGATTTTGCGATGGTCGGCCTGGTGGCGCTGGCGATGGGGGTCGCCATTGTTCTGCGGTACCGATTGGCCGGGAGGCTGCAGTGGTCGGATCTGCTGCTGCCTTTGCTGTTTTGCAATCTGGGGATCTGGGAGAGCGTGACGATAGGCTCCCACGTGGCCCACAGCGTGATGCCGTTGTTACTGGTCATGCTGACGGGCGGCGCCTGGCTGATCCCGAAGCGCGTCTGGCGCTATCGTGTGGTCGCGATATTGAACGTGGCGGCCGTCTATACCGGCTTTGCCCTGTTTCTGGGGCTGTTGAACCCGATTCTGCTGGCGATAGAAATATGGCGGCTGCGCGGAAAGAAGGAGATGCGGGCCGCGCTGGGAGCCTTGATCGCGGTCCTGCTGACGGATGGCTCGTTTCTGATCGGTTATGCGTTCGGACAGGTCCAGGGACGTTTTGAGCCCTGGCCGATGGCGCGCTTCATGGCGACGCTGTTCGCCTACTTCTTTAAGGCCGATCTGGCGTTCGGCTACCTGCTGTTGGCCGCGATGGTGGCGGCCTGCCTGGCTCACGGAGCGCGCTGGATCCGTGAGGAGAAGCCGGAAAGCCTGTTGATCTGCTTGTTTACCGGATTTACCTTGCTCTTCGCCCTGGAGTGCGCGTACGGCCGCGTCGCCAACGGGACCGAGTACGCGCAGACCTCGCGCTATCTGTGCCTGGTAACGCCCGGTATGGTCGGGCTGTACCTGGCGGCGCTGGCGCTGCCACATTGGAGTCTGCGTCTGTGCGGGGTAGGGGTCCTTTTCTGGCTGGCCTACGTGGGGCGGGATATACCAGGACGCGAACAGTACGTCATGGAGGTCTGGCAGCGCGGGCGGGCCGATTGGATCACTGCTTACAAGCAGACGGGAAGCGTGGGACTAGCGGGGAAAATGGCGCACCTGACGATGGATCCGCACCCGGAGCTGAGCCACATGGATGAGAAACTGGCTTATCTGAAGGCACACCAATTGAATCTGTTTGCGCCGTAAGACCTCATCTCCATAGACCTCACCCCCTGAGCCCTCTCCTTACGAAGGAGAGGGGAAACGGTGTTGCTCTCTTGTGCCTCTGCTTTGAATCGCCGGTTTTGACTTGACATCTCGCCCGGTATCCATTATAGTAATCAGGGAAAAACGTATTGGTTATCAAGGAGGCGTGTCATCACGGTCATGCGGTTGTATCGGGTTTATCCAAACGATCTGCGGAGCGCCATTTTGGGAGTCTATCGAATATGGTAAGTCTGGCTCCTCGGGCGCAGCCGGCGGCGGGAGACCTCTCCGGCCACGACGCCATTATCGTCTCTCAGGTCGGCAAGCACTTCCGGCTCGTTCATCATGGATCGATCAAGCAGAAGATGCTGGGCATTCTGCGGCCTCCTCATATTGAGGAGTTCACGGCCCTGAAGGACATTTCGTTCCGCGTCCCCCACGGACAGACGCTGGCGGTCATCGGCAGGAACGGGTCGGGCAAGTCCACGCTCCTGAGTATCCTGGCTCGCGTCTATCGGCCCAATACGGGAACGGTGCAGCTTTTCGGCAAGGAAGGGGGCCGGGCGCGGGTCGCCCCGCTGCTGGAGCTGGGGACGGGATTTCATCCCGAGCTGGACGGCCTGGAGAACATCGTCTTTTATGGCTCTTTGCTGGGCTACACGGCCAAAGAGATCACCGCCCGGATGGACGAGATCATTGCGTTCTCGGAGCTGGGCGGGAAGGTGGATACGCCGATGCGCGGCTGGAACGAGGGCGCCAAATTGCGGTTGGGTTTCGCCGTCGCCGTGCATACCGACCCGGATATCATGCTGGTCGATGAGGTGCTGGCCGTCGGCGATGAGGCCTTCCGCAAGAAGTGCGAACAGCGTATCCGCCAGATGCAGGAGCGTGGTATTACCATTGTGTTCGTCTCTCACGACCTTCATACGGTGAGCGAGATTGCCGACCGGGTGATCTGGCTCAACCAGGGCGTAATGGAAATGGATGGCGACCCGGCAACCGTCCTGCAGGCGTACCGAGAAGCCTTCCGGCAGCCCTAGCGGCGCCTTCTTGACACGCATCCTGATCTCGCCGGCCGCGTCCGTCCCTACGCTCTCCTCTAAGGCTTCTTAGCCGGGCCATGAATGACCCGTATAGCCGGGCCGTGTTATCCGGGCCGTTCACGGCCCGTATAGCCGGGCATTGAAATACCCGTCTGGAGGGCCTACGGCCAACCGTCCTGCGGACGGAAAGACCTCACCTCCCGCGGCTGCGCCTATCCCCTCTGCTTACGAAGGAGAGGGGAACTTTATGGAAGCGGACAACCGCCCTGCGGGCGGGAAAGCCAGGAGAAAGCGGCGGCAAGCCGCTGTATTCCCACAAAAACGGATCTCCCCCACCAACAAAGCGCGTGAAGCAGGAATCCCGGAACGGTATTGCGAAAACTCTACGGGCCGCCTGAGACGGCGGCCAACTTCCCTGAGGGAGACCGTTCTTGGCCGTAAGTCCGTCGATGTCGCCTGACCCTGCTCCGATCCCCACACCGACTCGCCCGGAGCGCAGACACTGGTTCAGCATTCGTGTCATGCTGCTCGCTCTGCTCCTGGCCCCCATCACCGCCTACTGGACCGTAGACCAGGGCGTCGACGTCATCTTCTCCTTGATGGTCCCGCCGGTCATCATGACCTTCTTCGTCGCGATGGCGAACCTGGTCGTCCGCCGCCTCGCGCCCCGGTATGCGCTCTCCGAGGGCGAGCTGATCATCTTCTATGGCATGCAAACGGTTCTCGGGGCCATCTGCGCCGAGTGGATGAGCGTCATCAATCCGTACATCCACTCGTATGCGCTCTACCACAAACAGGACACCCACTTCGATCAGTACATCAATCCGTACACCAATCCCTGGTTTTTCATCCCGGTCAAGGATGCCGACAAGTTCAAGGACTATGCCAACGGCGGCTACCACTTTTCCTATTTCCTCTCCCATCTGCATCTCTGGTGGATCTATATCGCCTCCTGGACGGTGCTGGTGACTCTGATCTGCCTGGCAATGCTATGCATCAATAGCCTGATGCGCGACGAGTGGACCAACCGCGAACGGCTGGCCTTCCCGATCATTCAACTGCCCATGGCGATCGTGCAGACGGGAGCGGGGCGGACGCCGATGTGGAAGAGCCGCTTCTTCGTGATCGCCTTCCTGCTCATGTTCGCCATCGACATCCTCAACGGGTTCCACTTTCTGTATCCGAGCGTGCCCTCCATCAACGTGCGCTTCATGGGCGACGTGCAGCAGTGGCTGCCCAACCCGCCCTATAGCGCCATCGGGTGGACGCCCATCGGGATCTTTCCTTATATGTCGGTCATCGGCTTTTTCATGCCGACCGACCTGCTCTTCTCGGCGATCTTTTTCTTCTTCTTCCGCAAGTTCGAGCAGATTTTTACCTACGCCATCGGCTACACAGACAGCGCGGGCGTGTTCGGCGGCGGCGGCCTGGTGCCCGGCCCGCCCTACTTCAGCGAACAGTCCTGGGGCGCGTTCCTGGCTCTGTTCGTCACGGCGGCCTGGGTCGCGCGCCACTATCTCAAGGAGGTCTGGCAGCAGATCCTCCGGGGCGGCGCGACCGGAGAGCGCGGCGTGCCGCACCGGATCGCCTTTCTGGGCCTGCTCCTCAGCCTGGCCGGCATCGGGTATATCAGCCTTCTGATCGGCATCCCGCTCTGGATGGTGGCGTTCGAGACGCTGCTCTTTCTGGCCTTCAGCGTCGCCTTGACGCGGCTGCGGGCGCAGTTGGGCGCTCCGTCGCACGAAATGGCCTTCATGGGACCGAATCAGATGCTGGTGGATTTCGTGGGCACGCAGGCTCTGCCGGAGGCGGGTATCAGCCGGGTCGTGACGACCTTCTTCATGTATAACCGCATCCACCGCACGCACCCCATGCCGCATCAGTTGGAGGCGATGAAGATGGGCGAGACCGCGCGCATCAACCAGCGGGCGCTCTTCGTCGCCCTCCTGATCGCCACCATCATCGGCAGCGTGCTGGGCCATCTGGTCTACATCTACCTGGGCTACCGGTGGGGCGCGCAGCAGTCCGGCGGCGACACCGCGGACACAGTCTCCCAGTTCGTCAACCAGCATCACCCGCCCAACATCGTCGCCATCCTGTTCGTGGTGATCGGCTTTGCGGTCGTGCTGCTGCTCGACTTCATCCGCTTCCGCGTGCCTGCCTTCCCGCTGCATCCGGCCGGCTATGCCCTGGCGATGAACTTTGGCCTGGACTACTTCTGGTTCGGGCTGGTGATCGTTTGGCTCGTCAAGCTGTTCGTGGAGCGCTATTACGGCCTGAAGGGACACGACAAGCTGCATCAGGTGGCGCTGGGCATCATTCTGGCCGAGTTCCTGGCGGAAACCATCTGGGCGACCCTGGCCATGGTCAACCGCCAGGCCTACTACAGCATCTCCATCAACGGCCGCCTCGGCTGGACGCAGTAAAGCCCCCCTCACCACGGGCCTTGCGGTGCTGCCTCTCTCACAAGGGGCGAGGGGGATTAAGGGGGTTGCGGTAACATTTAAGCTATAAGCAGCGTCTAAATAGTGGTAATCAACCTCGCGTGGAGAGTGAGGGAGGCGATAAGATGCGGCGACGAAAATGTCTTTTCTTCGGAGCGGTTGTCCTGGCGGTGGGGTTGGGAATAGCTCCGATGGCGGCAGGCGCGCAGGGGACCGGCTCGTCCAACAACACGTCGAGCGCGACGAGTCTGGCGGATAAGCGCGTGACCATCGACTTTGAAGATATCGCCCTGACCGCGGCCATCCGGCAGTTAATGAACAGCGTCCACGCCAGTTATACCCTCGATAACGCTTTGGGAGCCGCGCGGGTAACGGCGCACCTGACGGACGTCCGGCTGGATACTGCGCTGGACATGCTGATGAAAGTGAGCAGCGTGCCTGCAGAGTATCAGGAAGAGCAGGGCGTCTATGTATTTTCCCGGCGCAAAGAGCAAGTCCAGACCGTCGCGACGGCCCTGACCGGACAGAAGACACCGGAGCAGACGTCTCTGCCCCGCTATGAGAAGATCCAGGTGAACTTTGTGGATGCCGGCGCGCTGGCTCAACTGCTGGGCGGCCGGGCGGTCTACATGGGCTTCAATAGCTTCGGAATCATCGACGAAGGCGCGCTCAGAAACCAATGGGGCGTGTCGGGCATCGGCGCCGGAAACGGGGGCGGGCTCTTCGGCGGCGGGACCATACTGGGCAATGCCGGCAGCGGACTCGGCGGTAAGCCCTAAGAGCCGACCTCACCCCCTCCTCACCACGGGGCTATTTAGCCGGGCCGTGAACGACCCGTCTGGCAGGCGGCAGAGCCGCCAACCGCCCTTACGGGCGGACCTTAACACGTCTCATCACAGGCCTTGCGGCCCTGCCTCTCCTTCGTAAGGAGACAAGCGAAAGGGAGGTAGATGCTATCGTGAGCGATCTGCCTCCCTTGCCGTATTCAGGAAGAAAAGAGGTTCTCTCCTGAGTGGTTATCGGTCGTTCTTATGGCTCTGCTGTCCGGCACGGACATGGTCCTCATGGGAGCCGCCGCGCTGTCCGCCGCCACTGTCGTTACCGCTATCGTTGCTGCGGCCACGGGCCTCGCCGCCCGCGCGACCGGCGCGGACATGCTCCTCGTGGCTGAGCGACTGGCCGCCCTTGCGGCCGATCTCGGCCATGTGCTCGGGACCGTATTTCTCCATCACGGCCTCGCCACCCTTGCGGCCCAGCGCGCCGCTGCGGACATCGGGATCGTCGGCGCGGGCTTCGCCGCCCTTCTTACCGATCTCGGACATATGCTGGCGGTCCTTGCTGACCTCTTCGCCGCCTTTGCGGCCGGCTTCCGCATGGCCCTGCGGGTCACCGTGCCAGCCGCGGCCTTCGCCGCTGTTTTTGTTGTCTGCCATTGTTCTACGTTCCTTTCCTCGCCAGGACACTTCCAGATGTCCTGGTTTTGCTGTGCCCTCTCGTGAGGGCACACGGTTTTCGTAGGCCGGCAGCCACATGCTTCCGCTGTGGCTATCCAGGCACCGTTATCAGGAAGACGGAACGGCCTTCTCGGATTGTTCCTGCTATTTTTTGTCAGGTTGCTAGAATAGGATGGATTTAGTGAGAATGCATGCTAATCGGGCTTACAAAGATAGCAAAACAGCAACATCGGAGTGGCCGTCCGGCAGTTACAATCGACCACGCTCAGAACGCTGTTTTTCAGCTTTTTTCCGCCAAATCGGGGAACCTCCGAGATGTGAGACCGTATAAACGGGTATCCTGGCGCAAGCCGGGGGAGCAGACAAAAAGAACCCCTTACCCTGGCAGAGGCAAGGGGCCAAATGAAAGGAACGTAGTGGCAAACAAACTGTAATGGGGAACAGACGCTTGCTAACCTGCTTATGTTCCCAAAATAGCTGTGTCTGCTTCTTGAATAGAGGCAGGGAGACATAAAATGTCTCCCTGCCTCTATTATCTCTGCCTCCATTGCGTTTCCAGCTATGGCGGGTCCGTTTACGGACCGGAGGCTGATACGCGGCTCTCGTACCGGCTTTTAGAGATCGGAAGCGGGAACATCTACGACGGCGTTGTTTTCCCAGCTTGTGATGGCGGCCTCAATGATCTCCTGGACCGCCAGGCCATCCTCGCCGCTGGCCTCGATCTGATCGCGCGGCACGCCGCTCGTCACCTGCTCCAGCCAGCGGCTGATGCGCGTCTCGAAGGTCTGCCCGAAGCCAGTCATGCCGCCCATGATGCTGTTGCGGATCACGGTCATCTCCATGCTGTTGCGGGGATAGAGCGCCAGCTCCTCGAAGCAGTTGTCGAGCACAAAGCGGCCTTCCGTGCCCAGCACCTCGCACCGCTCCAGGTTGTGCGCCGGGTTGGCGTCGTAGGAGCCGGTCAGGTGGCCGACGATGTCGTTGGCGAACAGAATGTTGACCTGGACGTTGCTCCAGCAGACCCGCTTGCCGCCGGGGCCGTCCGGCTTCGGCGCGTGATTGAAAAAGGCTTGCACCTTTTGCGCCGGGCCGCAGTAGTAGCGGAGGATGTCCAATGCGTGGGGATGCAGGGCACGGATATGGAACCAGGGAGACGTCTCGTTCGGGTTGTCGATCCACATGGTCATGTTCGCTAAGAGCGGCGTGCCGATCTTGCCGGCCTCCAGCCACTCCTTCGCCTTCCGGGCCGGCGGCGTGAAGCGGTGATTGAGGTTGATGCCGAAATAGACGCCCTTCTGCCTGGCTTTGGCGACCATCTCGCGGGCATGCGCGATGTTGTTGCTGATCGGCTTCTCACAGAGGACGTGCAGGCCGGCCTCCAGGCATTCCATCGTGGGGGTATAGTGGTCGCCGCCGTTCTCCGCGCCCGCCGTACAGACGGAGACCGCGTCGAGCGGCGCGTCTGCCAGCATCGCCTGGACGCTGGGCCAGCTTTTCACGCCGTCGCGCGCCGCCGACCGATCCGCCTTTTCTGGAATGATGTCGCAGTAGCCCACCAGCTCCGCCAGCGGATGCCTCTTATAGATGGGGCCGTGCATGTTGCCGATATTTCCCGCGCCCACCACCGCTACTCTCAAAGTCATCGTTGCTTATCCATTTTCCACATCCACGACACAGTTGTTTTCCCAGCTTGTGATGGCGGCCTCGATGATCTCCTGGACCGCCAGGCCATCCTCGCCGCTGGCCTCGATCTGATCGCGCGGCACGCCCGCGTCGACCTGCTCGATCCAGCGCTGGATGCGGCGCGGAATGGTCGCGTCGAAGTTGGGGATGCCCCAGAACAGGTCGTTGGGCAGGACGGTCAGTTCCTGGCTGCGGCGGGGATAGAGAGTGAGCTGCTGGTAGCAGTTGTCGATCACGAAGCGGCCTTCCGTGCCCATCACCTCGCACCGCTCCAGGTTCAGGCGCATGTTGGCCTCGTAGCTGCCCGTCAGATGCCCGACTACGTCGTTGGCGAAGAGGACGTTGATCTGCGCGCTGCTCCAGCAGAGGCGCTTGCCATCTGGAGAGTCGGCTTTGGGGGCGCGATTAAAGAAGCCGTGGACACGAACCGCACGTCCGCAGTAGTAACGCAGCACGTCCAGGCTGTGCGGGTGCAGCGCCCGCAGGTGGAACCAGGGCGAGCGGTCGTTGGGGTTGTTGATCCAGAGGGTCATGTTGGCCAGGAGCAGCGTGCCCAGCCGGCCCTCCTCGACCCACTCTTTGGCTTTGGCCGCCTGCGGCGTGAAGCGGTGGTTAAGGTCGCAGCCGAAGTAGAGGCCTTTCTCTCGGGCTCTGGCTACCATCTCCCGCGCCTCCGAGAGCTTGTTCGAGAGCGGCTTCTCGCAGAGGACGTGCTTGCCCGCCTCGAAGCACTGCATCACCGGCTCGAAATGGTGCGAGCCGTTCTCCTCGCCCGCCGTGCAGACCGAGACGGCGTCGAGCGGCGCATGGGCCAGCATTTCCGCTACGGAAGCGTAGGCGCGGCCTCCGTAGCGGGCAGCAGCGGCCTCGGCTCGCTCCGAGACCGTGTCGCAGACAGCGACGATCTCGGCGTCCGGGCTGGCGGCGTAGGCGTCCAGATGAAAGCGGCCGATGTGGCCCGCGCCGATGACGGCGACACGCAGCGCCATAAAACGTTCGCTCCTTACTTACGGTTTCGCGGGCTTGCCGCCGCCCGGTTTGGCAGGCGTAGACGGGGCGCTTGCCTTCGCTTTGGCGCGCTCGGCGGCGACGACCACGGCGCGCTGCCTGGCCTCGGCAATGGCGGTCACGATCGGCTGACCCGGCACCACAAAGACGTGGAAGAGGCTCTGACCGCCCCCGCCGCCGAACATTCGCATCATCATGCCGATCCCCATCGACAGGTCGGGGGACTCCGGCTTGATCCCCGAAGTCAGCGTCGTCAGCACGCCGACCACCTCGCCGGCAGGGGAGAAGACCGGCAGGCCCAGATCGGGCAGGTCCTGGTCCATCAGCCAGGCCTGGCGCGGCTTGGCGACTTCCCCGCTGATGCGCGCGGTCTTAAAGAACGGCGCGTAGTCGAAGCCTTTGTCCAGGCGGGTCACCAGCACGATGGGCTGACCGATGGCGGGAGCGGCGGTATTGGTGAAGTCCACAGCCGCCAGTTTGCGGTCGCCGAGCCCTTCGATCTTGAGAAAGGCCAGGCCCAGGTTCGTATCGGTGGCGGCGAGGAAAGCGTCGTACTCTTTCTCCTCGCGCTCGACGACGACCTTGATATCCGTCGGCGTCGTCTTCATATCCATGCCTGCGGCCGCCAGGCCTCCGAACATTTCCTCCAGGCGTTTCGGGTTGAGCTGGGCATCGGAGATCATGATCAGGCCGTCCGGAGAGACCACCACGCCTTCCAGACCGGTGCGTTCTTCCGAATCGTGCGCCTGGCCTCCCATCTTGACTTCTGTCTTGAGGACGAGCTGGACGGTGACGATGGCCGGCGCGTTTTTAGCCACCAGACTTTGGAGCTGGCTCGCCTCGTCGGCTGGCGTCTGGCCGCGCGCCGGACTCAGCGGCGCCAGCAGAAGCGCAGCAAAGAGGCCTAAAGCGCCTATAGGATTTCGCATAACGTGAGTCCTTTCCAGATACACGAGGTTGAGGCCCATAGAAAGCTTACAATATTCCCTTGGTCGAAGGGACGCCTTTGACGCGCGGGTCGCGGGCGACGGCCTGCGCGGCGGCGCGGGCGAACGCCTTGAACGCGGCCTCGACAATATGATGTGCATTGCTCCCGGCCATCTGGCGCAGGTGGAGGGTCCAGCCGGCGTTTGTGGCGACGGCGCGGAAGAACTCCGGCGTTAGCTCTGTGGTGAAATCGCCCAGTTTCGGCGTCGGAAAAGCCAGATCGCAGGCCAGGAAGCCGCGCCCGCTGATGTCGATAGCGCAAAAGACCAGCGCCTCGTCCATCGGGACGGCGATGCTGCCCACGCGAGCGATCCCGGCCCGATCGCCCAATGCCTGCGCCAGCGCCTGACCGAGCGCAATCCCCACGTCCTCGACTGTGTGATGGTCGTCCACGTGCAGGTCGCCGGACGCCCGCACGGTCAGATCGAACAGGCCGTGTTTGGCGATGTGCGTGAGCATGTGATCGAAGAAGCCGACGCCGGTGGCAATATCACTTGCTCCTTCGCCATCCAGGGAGAGGATGAGATGGATGTCGGTCTCGTTGGTCTTGCGCTCTATCGTGGCTGTACGCGGCTGTACCATATCGTTATTGTAACATCCTTCTTTGTCTTCGGGTGACTGAAGCCGCAGCCCCAGGGGCTGCGGCTTCAGTCACCCGAAAAACCAGCTTGGTCCCCTCCTTGAATCGGTGTAAGGGGTAATAATCGGGCCTCGACGGCCTGGGCGTGGGTCTCGAAGCCTTCCGCGCGGGCGAAGGCGGTCAGGGCGCTGGAAACGGTTTCCAGCGCGCCCGGCGTGTAGTAGATAAAGCTGGACTTCTTGACGAAGGTATCCACGTGCAGCGGGGAGGCGAAGCGGGCCGTGCCGCTGGTCGGCAGGGTATGGCTGGGACCGGCCAGATAGTCGCCCAGAGTCTGCGGCGAGTGGTCGCCCAGGAGAATGGCGCCGGCGTTTTTGATGCGACCGAGCGCGGCGAACGGATCGCGCACCATGAGCGCCAGGTGCTCCGGCGCGCAGACGTTGGCAAGGTCCAGGGCCTGCTCCAGCGATTCCGCGACGAGAATGGCGCCATGCTGGGCCAGCGCCTCCTGCAGGATGGCGCGGCGGGGGAGGGTGGCGAGTCGCGCCTCGATCTCCGCCTCCACAGCGCGGGCGAACTCTGCCGATGGGGTAATGAGATAGGCGGCGCATTCGGGGTCGTGTTCGGCCTGGGTCAGCAGATCCATCGCCGCAAAGGCCGGGTTCGCCCCGGCGTCTGCGACGACGCAGACCTCGCTCGGCCCGGCGAGCATGTCGATGTCTACGACGCCCCACAGCAGCCGCTTGGCGATATTGACGTAGACGTTGCCCGGCCCGACTACCTTATCGACGGCAGGAACGGTCTGCGTGCCAAAGGCGAGCGCGGCCACCGCCTGCGCGCCACCCACGGTGAAGACGTGCTGCACGCCCGCCACTTTCGCCGCAAACAGCACCAGCGGCGCGACGGTCCCATCCCGCTGCGCCGGGGTGCAGAGCAGGATTTCCGGCACGCCGGCCACCCGCGCGGGAATAGCGGTCATCAGGACCGTGCTGGGATAGGCCGCCGTGCCGCCGGGTACGTAGACGCCGACCCGGTCGAGCGGACGCACCAACTGGCCGGTGATTCTCTCCGGCTGGGCATCGAGCCAGCTTGTCCGCCGCTGCTTTTCGTGGAAGGCGGCGATATTGGCGGCGGCCTGCTCGACGGCGGCGCGCAGCTCCGGCGCCACCTGCCGCTCGGCGGCCTCCCAGTCCGCGCGGGGGACCTCCAGCGCGGTCAGGTCCGGCGCATCGAACCGGCGTGAAAGCTCCAGCAGGGCGGCGTCGCCGCGCGCCCGCACGTCCGCGACGATCTCGCGCACGACCGCTTCGACGCGCGGGTTGTCCTGCAGCGTATCGCGGCGCAGGATGGCGTGGGCGGCCTCGATCCCTTCGGTGGCAACGTGCAGAACGCGCAACGCTCTCTTCCTCTCCTCTTCCTACGTGGAACCTCTCTTCGTGGCGACATTATACGGCGAATTCGTTTGGGAAGTCAAATAGCGGGGTTTTCCGAAACCAGCGAGGATGGCTTGCGGGGCCGATAATTTCCGGGAATGAAAGAGCACGCGGAGAGTCTATACGAGCAGGAATACGGGCGGGCGGAATCGAACACGCAAACGGCTTGCTAAGAAGCCTGCGCTTTTCTTTCCGCCCGTCAGGGCGGTTGGCCGCACTCCTCAAAATCCCCTCCCCTTTCTATGGAGAGGGCGATCAAGGGAGCGAGGTCCGGGTCATTTACGGCCCGGTTTAGAAGGGATCTTGTTATGCTCAAAGTAGGAGAGGCTGCGCCCGAATTCTGCCTGCCGGACCAGAACGGGCAGACGATCTGCCTGAAGGACCTTCGTGGCAAGGCGGTCGTTCTATTTTTCTATCCAAAAGCGGACACGCCCGGATGAACGAACGAAGCCGCCGCGTTTCGCGACGCTTACGATGCGTTCGAGGCTGCTGAAGCCGTGATTCTGGGTATCAGCGCCGATCCAGTCAAGGCCCAGCAGAAATTTGCCGCCAAGCTCGGTCTGCCGTTCCAAATACTCTCGGACGTGGAACACAAAACCGCCGAGGCTTATGGCGTCTGGATAGAAAAGTCCCTCTATGGACGAACCTATTTTGGCATCGACCGCACGACGTTTCTGATCGATCCGAAGGGCCGGTTGAGCCACATCTTCCCCAAGGTACAGATCGAGGGCCATGCGGCCCAGGTACTGGCCGTCCTTCAGGAGGCGCCGGGTACGTGATCGCCATACCTTCTCTGCTTCCGCTAGTTTCCCTGTTCTCGCAGTGATAGCCGCGTGGAAAGGAAACGCATGCACATAGAAGGCTCCGATCAGGAAAGAAGGGCGCTTGCTGGAAAGAGATCCGAAAATTTTCCTTGACAAGTGCAAAAACTGTCCTTATAATGGGTGCATCATCGGTGCCAGTTACCGTGTGCAGTAAACCGTGTGCGTAAGCCTGTGGAGTGCGGCATAAAGCACTCCGCTCTTGAGGGGGCCCTATGGCCGACTCGACCCCACCTACCATCCGCGACCTGGCCCGGGAGCTCAACGTGTCGCACACGACCGTTTCCCGCGTGCTGAACGGCAAAGGCGGCGCCTTCATCTCGGACGCGACCCGTCGAAGGGTCCTGGACGCCGCCGCTCGCAGGAACTACCGGCCGCATCGGTTTGCGCGGGCGCTGGCAACGGGGCGGACCGGAATGGTAGTGCTCTGGGCACAGACTCTGCGCCAACCGTACGCGGTGAACATCATGAATCAGGTGCTGGATCAGATGAGCGATCCCTCCTGCGAGCTCGTGATCCGCACCATGCGTCAGTTGGACGCCTACCCATACGGCATAGCCCACTGGCAAGTGGACGGCATCCTGGCGTTGGACGGCGTGGACGTCCTCCAGCATGTGATGGTGCTGGGGCAGGGAAGTGGCCCTCCGATCGTCGCGATGGGGGATCCGCCGGGCATTCCCGTCGATCATGTCGGGGTCGACCTTCGTGCTGGCGCCGTAGAGGCAACGCGGCACCTGATCGAAGCCGGCTGCCGGCGAATCGCCTTTTTTACCAACACCTGGGGAAACCGGCCGGACGAAGGACGCTATGCCGGATACCTGTCCGTGATGCGGGAAGCGGGTCGCGCTCCGGAAATCATCGTCCTGACAGGGGAGAAGCGCGCCTCCGCACGCGTCGCGCTGCGCACGTATATCGAGCGCGAAGGCCATCCGGATGGGCTGCTCTGCCTCAGCGACGACATTGCGATAGGCGCCTACTCCGCGATTCGCGACCTGCACCTGCGCATTCCTGACGACATCGCCGTGGTCGGCTGCGACGGCCTGGAAGAGGACGAGTACCTGGAGCCGCCGTTGACCACCATCATGCAGCCGTTCGACCAGATGGCAGCGGTCGCATGGCAGTTCCTGCGGCAGCGGATGGAGAATCGCTCGCTGCCGATCCAGACATGCGTGCTGTCGCCGCAGCTTGTCGTGCGCGCCTCTTCGCAGCACTGATCGGCGGCCCGCCCGGTAGAGGAGGTGGAACACGGCCTCGTCCGCGTACCGGGTCGTGAACGACCCGCCTGCGGGTCCCTATCGAACCTTCGGGCTGTCCTTCGGCCATACGAAGCGAGCCGGTGCTTGCACAGTGTCTCGCCAAGAACCGCCCTGACGGGCGGATCAAAGAGGAAACCTGAACCTGGCGTACCGGCGTACCGCAGCCGTGCAGGAGCCTCGTGGCTGCGGGATAGCGCCTTTCCATACGCAAATGAAATCCAGCGTCTCCGCCGCGCCCGTGCGGCGGGTATTCTCCAAAGGAGGATGAAGATGAACCGTAGGTCGCATTCGGCATTTACGCTCATCGAGCTACTCGTGGTCATCGCCATTATCGCCATTCTGGCGGCCATACTCTTTCCCGTATTCGCGCAGGCCCGGGAGGCTGCGCGCAAGACCTCTTGCCTCTCGAACACGAAGCAGATCGGCCTCGCCACCATGATGTACACGCAGGACTATGACGAGACCTATCCCTGCAACAACTACGACGTCGGCCCGATCGGAGTCGCCGACAATGACACGGGTTCGCCAAACTACGTCAGCACGTTCACGTGGCTGTGGGAGATCTATCCGTACATCAAGAACCGGCAGGTCTTTCTGTGTCCTTCCGATCCCAACCCGAAATCCGGAGACAGCGGATACGATGTCGACCCGTGCAACTTAAACTCCTGCTGCGACGGGTGGGGCATCCCGACTCCGATGAGCATAGCCGAAAACGACCAGGTTCTCGGCTATGGGCAGACCGGTGGCGGCCTGGAATGTAATGGACCTGATGTTCCAGGTAATCGGCCAAGCGAATGGGGCGCGGGGCCGCAAACCCTTGCCTCCGTGCCGACGCCCGCCAGCACCTATCTATTCGCGGACTGCGGACAGACCGTCCTGGAGGACCCGCATGTCAACGACGTTCGCGCGGCCAACTATACCCGCATCTTTGGGAAAAAAGCCCCTTACGGTGGGTACAAGGCCGATGCGAATAACGCGGCGTGGAAAACGTTGCTGCAGAGTGATTCGTCTATCTTCCGGCATCAGCTTGGAGAGAACATCACCTATGCGGACGGCCACTCCAAGTTCCGCACCCACAACCAGATCTGGAGCGGCAATCCCTACGACGATACGCCCAACCCGACCGGGAATGTAGGCGACTTCGTCTCACCCGAAGGCATCTGTGCCCGCGAATATCCGGGCACCCCTGCGGATGCTCCGAATCTCGAAAACTTCTGCAACTGACCTGACGTAGGTCGCCGTAGGAGAAGAACGATGAAGCAAGAGATAAACCCGCGCGTCGCTGTTGCGGCCATCGCCGCAGCGCTGGTACTCATCGGTGTTTGGTGGTACTGGCACTCGACGATCCATGTGGCCGGTGGGTCCCATGGCGCGCCGCAGACATCGGCGGCGATAGGAAAGGGCATGGCGCAGTCCATGCGGGAAATGGGGGTGGAGCATATGCAGCGCATGGCGCATCGCCAAAACCCGACGGGCGCTTCACCTCCTGCACCGGGCGGCCCCTAGCCGCCAACAACAGCGCACTCACAGTACGCCTTTAGCCAAGGGAATCTCACTACACTCAGCCGGACAGTCGCTAGAGCAGGTTCACAAACCGGCCTCTGGTAGCTGTCCGGCATTTCTGTGACACAGCCGTGTCTATGGAGGCCAGAAATGCGTTCTCAAGTACGAACCCGTTGGCTGCAGATCACCCTGACCGGTCTGCTGAGCGTCCCTCTCCTGATGTCGGCGTCCGTTCGTTCGGGCGCGCAGGTGCCCGATCTGGGCATCGACGCCGACATGCACCAGAAAGTGATCTTTCCGTCCGGCGCGCTTTCTGTGATCAATACGGACATCTCTTCCTATCCCGTCGATCCCAACTCGGCGACTCTGATGGCCAGTATCGGCCTCACCAGCCCCCTGCATCCCGACTTCGGCACGACCTACCAAAATAAGCCGATCGGCATGGACTACATCGTGGTGCCGGGGACGCAGGCGCTGGTACCCATCACGTTCACCGACCCCAGCGAGAGCGACCCCAGCCCTTACCCGATTCCGTCGAATGCGCCCATCGAGGGAGGATCGAAGTCTAAAGGAGACCGCCATGTCCTGGTGATCGACCGGGACAACTGGGTCCTGTGGGAGATGTACGATGCCTACGAGCAGAACGGCGGCGCCTCCTGGAGCTGCGGCTCGGGGGCGATGTTCAATTTGACCACCGGCGCCGAGCGGCCGATCTGCTGGACCTCCGCCGACGCGGCAGGGCTGCCGATCTTTCCGCTTCTGATACGCTACGATGAGGCGGTGACTCATGGCGTGATCCCGCACGCGCTGCGTTTTACCGTGTCCACGACCCAACATGCCTTCACCGATCCGGCCCGGCATTACGCAAGCAGCAATACGAGCTCCAGCGTCCCACCGATGGGTATGCGCATTCGCCTGAAGGCGTCGGTAGATATCTCGGGTTATTCGGCCACGAACCAGGCCATCCTGACGGCGCTGAAAAAATACGGCGCGTTCCTGGCCGACAACGGCAGCAACATGTATGTCAGCGGCGCGCACGATACGCGGTGGAACGATACCGATCTCCACAATCTGACGAAATTGACGGCCAACGATTTCGAGGTCGTTCAGATGGGCACGATCGTCACCTCTTGCCCGTGACAGGCCCCCACCCCCTAGCCCCCTCCTCGAACCTTCGGAAGTTTAGGGGAGGGGGAAACCTCACCCCCCACTCACCACGGGCCTAGCGGCCCTGCCTCTCCTTACGAAGGAGAGGGGGAGATTTAATGTAGGGGCGTCAGGGCGCAGTATGCAGCGCCCCTACAAACCCCTCTGACTCTACCGGACGGAACGAGGAGATGGCGGAGTGTCGAGACACGAGAGAGCACTCGAGTCTCCCTTCCCTCGCCCTGAGAGGGAACATGAAGATGTGATGCTTTCCAGATCAGGGTAAGGAGGGAAAGCCGAAGTCCTGCGGGTATGCCCCTGGCGCTGCGCCGGTATAGGCCTGCATCAAGCGTTCCAGGTCGCTGTCGATGGCGCCAGGGCGCCGGCGGCGATACTCCCGATACGCGTTGATGGCCGCTTGCGTCAAGCCGAGGTCCCGGCAGACCCTGGCCAAACTCAGGCGCGCCGCGTCGTCGTTGGGGTGATATTGGAGATGGACTTCCAGGCTATCCTTGCGTATTTTTTTGGCGCTGACATACTCGAACCGTGCTTCCGTAGCGGCCGCGGACCTGGCATCGCCCATTTTCCGGTAAGCGCGGACCAATGCATAATAGCTTCGCTCGTCGCGCGGGTCCCTCCGAATGGACTCTTGCAGCGCCGCAACGGCCTTTTTGTACTGTCCCTTCTGGGTATAGACCTCTCCCAGGTCCCGGTAGAGGTCTTGAGGGCGGTAGATTGGCAAATGGGTCGCGCGTTCCAGCAGCTCCTGGGCACGATCCAGGGAGTCGCTGCCGGAAGGATAGTGCAGATACAGGCTCCCCATGAGGGCGCAGGCCGGTCCGAAGTTGGGATCCAGTTGCAGGGCGCGCTCATACTGCCGGCGCGCCTCGGCAATGTCGCTATGCTGATCGACTTCCAATTCCCCGATCGCCGTGGGATATTCGGGACGCTTCGGATTGAGGGCGGCGGCTTTCTGCATCGCCGCCAGCGCCTCGGGGCGGCGCCCCAACTGGATCAAGCAGACCCCCATGCCGTACCAGGCCACATCGTAGCGCTCGTCCAGTTGCGTGGCACGCTTCAGGTGTCGTAATGCCTCCGTGGAATCCTGGCGCAGCCAGGCGATCCTTCCCAGCATAAACTCGGCCTGGGCCAGGTGATCGTCCCGCCGCAACGCCTGCGCGAACTCGGTCTGTGCCCGCTCCATGTCTCTCAATTGGAAGTAGGAAACTCCTAGATCGAGATGCGCCTGCGCCGAGTCGGGGTCGAGGCGCACCGCCGTTTCCAGGACACGGCGCGAATCGGCATAACGGTGGGCCTGGATGTAGCGCTTGCCCAGATAGTACTGGGCGAGGGCATCGTCCGGGTGACGGCGAACGATCTCCTCCAATGCGGGCAGATCCTGACTGCGCAGGAAAGTCTCGTGCATCCAGGGGCTGGAGCGTACGTAGAGGGCTACGCCGATGAGCAGAAGTCCCGCAATCAGCAGAATCGGCAGGCGCCAGGAGGTGACGCGCGTCCGCCGTTGCGGCGCCGGCTCCGGCTCCGCCGGCGTTTTCCGAGTCTTCTGCGATTTCATCTTACGCGACGTCGGCATGCTCCCGTCTTCCTATCTCTCCTTCTCCTCGGCAATAATGAGCCGGGCCATGAATTACCCGTCTGGCCCTCCTAGACCTCACCCCTAACCCCTCTCCTTCCCAAGGAGAGGGGAACTCTCTTGAAAAGAAATACCGGGTTTGCGTACAGACTCTCATAAGCCCGGATACCAGCGCCGGGCATTTGAACGATAAATCTTTTCCAGCACCTCGGCGGGAAGTCCGATGCCCATGACCTCGCGATCGCTGATGGTCATTGGACCCTCCTTCTCCAGGTAGCGAAAGTGTTCCTGATAGGAGTTTATAAATCCATTGTAGAGGTGCTCGCGTTTCTCCGCGGACATCAAGGAGGCTAAACCCCAGGTTCCCACGTCTGTGCCGAACAGAATGCGGTCCTGGTACTTGAGAAAGAATGCGCGCATCTTCGCGGTATCCTGCAGCGCCAGATCCAGCAGGCGCGCGGACATATCTACGGCGAAATTGGGATAACGCTCGAAGCGATTCGCGACCTCCGCGACGTCGTGTTCAAGACTTCCCAGATGCGCGCCGACGATCCGCAGATTCGAGTGACGCGCCACGACCGCGTCGCGGGCATCCATTAATTGCTGGTGGGAAGGCATGTCCTCTCGACCGTGGAGGTGCCATTCCGGATGCTCGCTGTAGTAGCTGTAGTGCGGGGAACTCTCATAGAGAGGCCGCCAGCAGTCTAAGGGATCGGCGATGTGCATGAGCAGCGTTTTGTTCCGATCAGCCACGAAAGAGAAGATCGGCTCCAGCAGGGGATCGTCCACCATCATGTACTCTCCCGACGGCTTGCGCGCTTCCATGCCGATATTCTTCCAGACCTTACAGGCGATGGCGCCCTGGGCAAAGTCCTGTTCCAGTTCTTCGATCGCCTTATCCACATACTGTGGATCTTCCAAGCGAGGCAGATCGAAACTGGTACACCAGGCAAAGCGCCCTGGATGCTCTTGCGCCAGACGTCGATAGGCCTCCGCTTGCGAGCGCCACCGGCCGTGCGCATCCTCGGCAACGCAGATATTCAGCATCTTCAGGTCCAGTTGCTCCAGCAGCCCCAGCATATCGGGGGTATCGCCCATATAGTGAATGTGCGCGTCCACGCGGATCATGGCCACTCCTTTTAGGCGTTAGGCGTTGGGCGTTGGGATAGATTCTTCCTAACGCCTAACGCCCCTTCTTATCATGTCATTGCCTGCCACCCGTCACGCAGGTGACGAGGCCCCAGAAGGCTTCATGCAGGATGTCTCCTACCATCAGCCCGAAGAAGAACGGCAGCAGGCGGCGATAGGTTTTCAGGCCGCCGTAGCGGGTCACCAGCATGTTCAGGAGCCAGCCGATGAAAAACGACAGCCAGTTGATATGAATGCCCCAGGAGTTGGCCGCCAGATACCCGACCGGGTGCAGGGGAAACCAGAGAAACCGCGCCCGCAGCGCGCTGAGAGCGATGGTGACCAATCCACCGGTGACGATGGCCGCGATGCCGCCCCAGTCCGGCCCGGTCGCGGTCTTGACCGCATTGACCAGGCTCTGGTACGACCAGTAGACCTGGTTGCCGACCATGGTGGAGCGCTGTCCGATGGGCAGATTCTCAAAGCCGTGCTGGTAGTAGCTCGACAGCGTCCAGGCGAAGGCTAAAGGAACGGTAAGGGTCGCTGCCAGCGCCAGCACGCCTCCCACGCGCCGTCCCCGGAGTCCGCCGGAGTCCGCGAGCTTGAATCCCTCCATCTGACAGGCCATCACCGAGCCGGTCGCCGAGCCGAAATAGAGCCAGCGGAGCGCGTAGAGGGCGGTCAAGTCCGATAGGCGCAGGTATTGCGCGCCGACCACGGTGACCACGACCTCGTCCAGCATCTTGGGCCAGAGGATGATGCCCATGCCCAGGCCGGTCTCGGCACGGATACGGGCGAAGATGAAAAAGTAGCTGAGCAGCAGGGCGAAGAACAGCCCGGCGACCCAGAGGCGCATCCCGGCCAGGCAGAGCCAGCCCAGGATGAGCGCGCTGCCGAGAATGGCTCCCCAAAAGGCCGTGCGATAGGAGAGAAATTCGGCACGATCGTCCGGGCCGGCTCTGCCGAAGGCGCGGCGGAAGGCGCCGGCCAGGTGGCGGCGCGCCGTCCAGAGCGCGATACCGGTCAGCGCGAACGCCGCGCCCGCTCCCTGCGCAAACAGGGCGGGAAAGGCGTTGCTGTAGACATCGGGCGCCTCGCCGGTCTTGCCCATCCAGACTGCCGAGACGTTCTCCAGGAGCCGGATGAAATAGAACACCCAGGCGCTCAGCGTGATCTCTTTGGGCAGCAGATAGGCGATGCCGATGAGCCAGAACAGCACATGCAGCTCGATCCGGTCCAGCCCTATCCAGGGAGGAGACAGCGTCTTTGCGTCCACGAGCGTCACGTCTCGCAGCGGCAGCTCGAACATCTGGGGAAAGTAGCGATGCAGGGCGGAAGGCGCCTGCAGCACAATGGGCACGGCAAGCCCCAATCGGAACAGGGGCTGCTGCAAGAGGCGCATCGGATGGCGCAGCGAGGCCAGGCCCGTCGTATCGTTTCCGGTCAGGGCCAGCGGCAGGGCGGCCAGCGGGAAGGTCAGCCGCTCATGCTCGACCCATTGGCGGCGCATGAGCACATTGATGCAGAGCATCACGGCGAAGAGGACGATCAGCAAAGACGACCAGGCCAGCATCGGCACGATCCAGGCGGCCCAGGGAACCGCTCCGTTCCCGCCCTGAAAGAAGGTCTTCACTGCCGTTGGGTCTGTGGGTCCCAGCCAGCCGGGCAGCGTGTCCCGAAACAGGCGCCATCCAGGCTCCTGCGCATTGTAGTGGAGGGGCGAGACGGTGTGAGGAATGAGAAAGCCGATGGCGTAGGGATGGGTGATCGGGCCGGCGACGATCATCATTGCGTAGATCAGGAGCAGCTCGCCGCGCGAGAGGGCGAGACGCCGGTTCCACAGACCGAGCAGAGGCGCGAGCAGCACGATGTAGGCCAGCAGGAAATAGGTGGGCGCGGGCGGCGGCGCCTCCCCGGCCACCTCCGCCGCGTGATGCTGGATAGAGAGGACCTGTGTCATGCCGACGATGATCACGACCATGACCAGGCCGATGCCGATGGCGCGCAGCGTGACCCCACCCGTCTTCGGACGCGTCTCCCTTCCCATCTCGCTCCCCTCTTCAGATGTGGAGGGACGGTCAGCGGCTCAGACCGTCAGGGTGGCGATACGGCGGACATTTTCTCCGATGATATCCGGATGGTCGGGCGGAAACATGCCGATGAGCACGCCATCGCCGGGCCGCAGCGCCTGGCGCACATCCGCCAGCCCCTCCTCCGGGGACAGACGGGCGGCTCCCAGGACTTTGTAGGCAATGCACGGACGCTCCAACTGGCGCAGCGCCGCAAGCGCGATCGCCCGGTCCTTCCGCTCGAACTCTTCTTTGGGCTCCAGGGTCGTACGGCCACGATAGCCGGTCAGGTTATAGAGGCAGACCAGATAGAAATCGACCGGAATCTCTTTCTCCTGCGCTTCCAGCAGATTACAGGGATCGTGGGCAGCCATCCCGGCCGGCAGGCCGAGCGAGCGGATAAGCTTTACGCGCGCATGGACTTCGTCACTCTGTCCCTGCGCGAAGAGCTGGTCTACGTCGCCGCCATGCACGAAGATCGCGGAGGCGCCCGCCTGCCTGGCCTGCTGGATATTGGCCTGGGGATCTCGCATCTCCGGGGCGGTCTGGGCGATCCACTGGATGCGTCCGCCTTCGCGCCAATACTCGGCCAGGACGCGCATGATGAAACGATCCGCGCGGGCGACGAGGGCATTGATGCCATGCGCTTCACAATCGCGCAGGTGGGCTTTAATGCGGTCTACCGTGAAATACTCCAGCATCTGCCGGGTACGCTCCGACCCAGCATGCGAGAATCCACTGATGGGGTTGCTGCCGGCGATCAGGCGCGAGACCTGCAAGGTTCCCAGATGGATCTGAGGTAATGTGGTCGTCATCCTCTTCTCCTCAACGAAAGTCTCGGAACAGGGTCTGTTCCGGTTGCCGGCAGAGCGCATAGGTCTCGCTCCCCTGTCCGGCAGGGATGTCGAAAGAACAAACGATGGAACAAGCCCTACCATTCCCAAAAGTTAGTTCTATACGGGTCTACCAAATCCTTCCGCTTGAGTCTCTATAAGCGAGCGGTGAGAGAAAAAAGCGCCAGCCCGGTAAATTAGAACGGAGTAGAGGCACGAAGCAGGTAGACTACTACAAAGGAGGAAATTATGCTTACTGTGACCACAATGGCGGCGAAGCTGAACCGGGAAGTCGGCGCGGGATTGGCGCGCAACTTCCAGGCGATGCCGCCGGACAAGCAGACGTGGAAGCCTCTGGACGCGGGCCGCTCCGCGCTAAGCCAGATTCAGGAGTGCGCCGGAATCAACTTATGGGCGGCCCAGATGCTCCGGGACCGCGCCGTGCCCCCGATCGACGAGAGCTGGATGCAGCAGATGCAATCCCAGGACGATACGCCGGAAAAGGCCGTGGCCGGTCTGCAGGCCGGAACGGACGCCCTGGTCGCCGCGATCGAGGCGTTTCCGGCAGAGCATCTGGAAGACACCCTGGTTCTCCCCTGGGATCCAACGCCTACGAGCATGGCGGAGGTCATGATGCTGGCGTACTGGAATATGGTCTATCATATCGGCCAGATCAACTACATTCAGACCCTATACGGCGACCAGGAGATGCATTAGCCAGCTCACCACGGAGGGGAAATCTACGGTTTCCTGGGCGCGCCCTTGCCTCTGGCAGCATCGGCGCGCTTTTTGGCTTCCTGGCGGAGTTGGTCCTGGCTGACGAACTGGAGCGCCACCGAGTTCATGCAGTAGCGCAGGCCGGTCGGCTTCGGGCCGTCATTGAAAACGTGGCCCAGGTGGGCGCCGCAGCGGTCGCAGAGCACTTCGGTGCGATCCATGCCGTCGCTATAGTCCGGCTGGGTCCGGATGCTGTGTTGGGAGAGCGGCGCCCAGAAGCTCGGCCAGCCGGTGCCGGAGTTGAACTTCGTGTCCGAGCTGAATAGGTCGTTGCCGCAGGCGGCGCACCGATAGATCCCCTTCTGATAGAAGTGATCGTATTTGCCCGTGAAGGCCTCTTCGGTCCCTTTTTGCCGCATCACGTTATACTGCTCGGGGGTGAGCAGGCGCTTCCACTGTGCCTCCGTCTTGACGACCTGGAACGGCCGGCTGCGCGATGCGCGTCCCTGCTGTCCATAGGGCGTGCCATACGCACAGGCGACCAGGACACCGAGAAGACCGAGGACGGCGATCAGACCGATGGATTTCATGAGGATAGCTCCTTTTCCTCCTGGCAAGCTAGCTTATTATACGCAACGAGGGCTTTCTCCGTTTGCCATGTTCGCAGGGAAAGGTTTCAACCTGTTGCGCAGGTTGGGTATCCTAGTGGTGAGAAAAGCCTGCGTGTCCGGCCGGAAGAAACCTACGAATCAAGCCCATGATGGAAGGAGAACACGGATGGAGCGGCAGCAAGTCAGCACGGGAACGGTCTGGGAGCCGATCGTGGGATATTCGCGGGCGGTGCGCGTCGGGCCGTTCGTCTACGTCACGGGCACGACAGCTTTCGATGAGACCGGAAGGATCGTGGGCGAGGGCGATCCCTACCGGCAGATGGCGCAGGCCATTCGCAACGTAGAGGCGGCGCTGCACAAACTGGGCGCGCGGCTGGAGGATGTCGTGCGCACGCGCATGTTCGTGACCAATATCGACGACTGGGAGCAGATCGGGCGGGCGCACAGCGAGTTCTTCCGTGACATCCGGCCGGCGACCACGATGGTGGAGGTAAAGCGGCTCATTTCGCCGGAGATTCTGGTAGAGATCGAAGCGGACGCTGTGATCACCACGCAAGAAGGGAGTTAAGGTTCCTATCTATGAGCCGGCCTCTGCGGATAACCTGCCTGAATTCCCGCGATATTCCCTCCGTAGACCGGATACAGGCGCTTGTCACGGAGGAGCAGCACCTGGTGCTGGAGTTCCCGCCTCCGCTGCCGATCCATTTCGACCAGTCTGAGATCGTGCGCGCGCTTGCCCTCGATCTTCCCGATCTCCATGCCTTCATGAGCGGCTCCGCAACGCATGGTCCGACCCGAATCACGATCAAAAAGAGGATCGCCGAGCCGGTCGTGCTGGAGAAGGCAGAAGCGCTGACGGAGGCTGCCAGCCGGTTTCGACGGACCGCCTGGGACCTGATGGGACGGCTGGCGGCTCAACTGGATAGCCCTCTGGAAGCCTTTTCCTCCGACGCCTCCTACTGGCACCGGGCCGGTTATGCACAAACAGGCGAGATAGACGGCGGCTGGAAATATTTTTTTCACGGCTATGAATGTGGCTTTGGCAGCCGCGTGACCGGGCAGGTGATCGAGGTCCGGATGGGATTCGAGGGCGAGTTCGGCGTGCTGGATCCCTGGTTTTTCTATCAGTTCCTGGAGTCGACGCGCGGCCTGGAGACGCTGGCGCGGCTGCTCCGAGATGGATACGATCACACGAAAGAGGCATTAGAAATCCTGACGCGGCACGGCTATCTGCAGCCCATCGAAGATTCTGCCACCCGGCGGCGCGGATGGATACCGGCGGAGCGGATCCTGGAGAGCACGGATGGGCCTGCCTCTGTCTGAATCACGGATGACACGGATGACACAGATTTCACGGATAAAGCCTCTCCTATCTGCATCCTTTGCTTCCATAACTTCGGATGACGCCCCATTCGTAACGGAGCGACAAGAGGAGGGTTCTGATCCGTGTCCCTCCGTGACATCCGTGATTCAGAATTGGGATCTGGGAACGCAGAAATGAGAGCAGAGCGCGACCTGGACGTGGTCACCTTCGGAGAGACGATGTGGCGGCTCAGCCCACCGGGGCACGCGCGTCTGGAGGAGGCCGTCTCATTGGACGTTCGGATCGGGGGCGCGGAGTCGAATACGGCGGTAGCGCTGACGCGGCTGGGTCTGCGGGCCGCCTGGTGGAGCAAGCTGCCTGCCAATCCGCTCGGACGGCGCATAGAGAACGAGATTCGGCGCTGGGGCGTGGATACCTCCGGCGTGCTGTGGGAGGAGGCGCCGTCGGCGCGGGCAGGAGTTTACTTTTTGGACTTCGGCGCGGCTCCGCGCGGCATCGACGTCTATTACGACCGGGCCGGCTCCGCCGCCAGCACGATCGCTCCGGAGGACGTCAACGCGGAAACGATCGCCCGCGCGCGTCTGCTGCACCTTACGGGCATCACGCCGGCTCTCAGTCCTTCCTGTGCCCAGGCGACGGCACGCGCCCTCGCGCTGGCCCGGCAGGCCGGGATCGCCGTCTCCTTCGACGTCAACTACCGCGCCCGGCTCTGGACACCAGAGGCGGCGCAGCGTGTCCTGGAGCCGCTGCTGGCGCAGGTGGACGTGCTGCTCTGCCCGCTGCGGGATGCCGCCGCCGTCTTCCATCTTACGGGCGAGGGGCCGGAGGTGGCCCGGCAGTTGCGGGCGCGCTTCCATGCCGGAACGGTGGTCGTTACGGTGGCGGAAGAGGGCGCGGTGGCCTGCGACGATCAGGGAGACCGCTCGGTGGCATCTCTTCCGGTAGGCAGCATCGTGGACCGGGTCGGCGCGGGCGACGCTTTCTGCGCGGGCGTTCTGATGGGCTTTTTGCAGGGCGACCTCGCGCTCGGACTGGAGTATGGGGTGGCGATGGCGGCGCTCAAGCACACCATGCCGGGCGACTTGCTTCTTTCCACACGCGCGGAGATCGACGCCGCCCGTGTCCGCAGCGCCTCTAGTATCCAAAGATAGGGAAAAGGGAAAAGATGGAAGGGAAAAGTAAAACCCTCTTCCGCTTTCTTCTTTTCCCTTTTCCCTTCCATCTTTTCCCTGCTTTTAGGCGGCGACACGCTGGTGCGTCTGCAGGTCGGTCTGGTTGGTAGTCTGCAGAATTTGCTGGGCGCGGGCGACCTCTTCTGCCGTGCCATGTACGACCACCAGGAATTCGCCGGCTTCCAGACGGGAACGGTATTTAAGGGCTTGCTCCTGCGGGATGCCTAGAGTTACGAGCGCGCTGATCAGCGCGCCGATGCCGGCCCCACCGATCGCGCCCGCGATCAGTCCGGCCAGCGGGCCGAGCACGACCAGCGGCCCGACGACGGGAAAAAGGAAGTAGCCAAAGCCTACCAGCAGGCCGAAAAGCCCCCCGACCCAGGCGCCTTCGCCAGCGCCTTCCAGGACGGCATCCGAGGGTCGATAGAATCCCTGAACGTCCTCCCGTACCTGCCAGTCGCGTCCGATGATCGAGATACGGTTCATCGGCAGGCCGCCCTGCTGCAGGCGCCGGACGGCCTCCTCTGCATCCGCGTGATTGCGATAGACGGCGACCACCGCCTGTTCTGTTGCAACCGCCATTCTACACCTCCTTGTCCACAGGCAAACGAAAGAAAAAACGCCGATTCCACAGGAATAACGCGGCGTCAGCCGGTATTCTCTATACAGGCGTAGCCGGGAAGCGGATGTTCCCGATTCCTGCGGTACGGGAAAATTCTATCTTGCCGGAACACGCCCGATAGGCTCGCGTATTGTATATGCGCCCCGGAAAACTGACCGGGTGGATAGGTGAGGAAGGCCATTCCGTCCGGAGGACGGTCGTATTGGTTGCCGGGCCGATAAACGGCCCGGCAGCGCACAGGAACAGGAGAAAGAAGATGGTCGTGACGAGTTTCGAAAAGCGAGTTCTCTGTGATAACTGCGGACGCTGGGTGAGCCGCGAGCGGGTGGATGCGGCCACCTTCGAGCGGTTCGTAAACAAGGCCGATCCGGACGAGGACGACCTGTATACCGAGGATCAGGAGCGGCAGGTCTCGGTCGTCGTCACGCACGTTCCTGTCTGCGGACGCTGCCAGGAGACAACCTGAGGGGGTGAGACCTCACCCGGACCTCACCCCCTAAACCACCACGGGGCTTGCGCCCCTGCCTCTCCTTACGAAGAAGAGGGGGGATTTGGTTTTTCTCACCCGGTCAAGAGTTCGCCGCGGAGAGTCGTGACGGCTTGCCCGCCGAGCAGGACGCGCTCCCCGGCCAGCTCGACGCGCACCACGCCGCCGCGTGCGGACGCCTGGTAGGCGAGCATCTTCGGCTTGGAAAGGCGCTCGCCCCAGAACGGCGCCAGGCAACAGTGGGCCGAGCCGGTGACCGGATCCTCATTGACCCCGGCCGCCGGGGCGAAGAATCGGGAGACGAAGTCGTAAGGGCCGTTCTCCGCGCGGCTGGTAACGATGACGCCGCGCACGTCCAGGCGTCCCAACCGGGTAAAGTCCGGCTGGAGGGCACGCACCTCCGCTTCCGAGCCTAACTCGATGAGGTAGTCGAAGCGGCCCCGGCCCAGGTAGCGCGGCGAGGCGTCCAGGCTCTCCAGCAGGCCCGGCGGGGCGTCGGTGGGCGTGGGCGGCGTCGCGGGGAAGTCGAGGACGATCCAGTCTCCGTCCCGGCGGGCCGTGAGAAGACCGCTGCGCGTGAAGAAGCGTGCCGTCTCTTCGGCGGGCAGGTGGCCCTCTTCCCAGAGGACGTGCGCGCTGGCGAGGGTCGCATGCCCGCACAGGTCCACCTCGACGGCGGGCGTGAACCAGCGCAGATGGTAGCCGTTGCGCTCCGGAAGCAGGAAGGCGGTCTCGGACAGGTTCATCTCGCGCGCCACCTGTTGCATCCATTCTGCGTCACGTGGCCCGGTCAGAATACACACGGCGGCAGGATTGCCGGCAAACGGCGACGGCGTAAACGCATCTACTTGTACGATCGGTTGTGTCATAAAGGCCCCCAACCCCAGCCCCTCCCCTAGATTTGAGGAGGAGGACTTTACTAAAGGTTTAGCCCGCTTTGGCGGGCTTTGTGTTTCAGCACGGGGTTTTAACCCCGTGAAGAGGGTTTCAACCCGGTGGGCGATTTAGTTTTTCGCGGACGAACGCCTGCTGAACGGGTGTCAGCTTGTCGATGGCGGCTTCGTCGATGCGGGTTGTTGGATCGAAGAGCGCAGGACCGAGCGGCGCATCCGGATGTTCCGGACAGAAGGTCGCGCCGAACAGCGAGGCGCCGGTAAAGTCGGCTCCGCGCACGTCCGCGCCGCAGAAGTCGGCGCCCTCTATGTCGGCATTGGTGAAGAGCGCGTTCCGCAGATCGGCGCCTTGCAGATGGGCATTGGAGAGATTCGCTTCCTCGAAGTGGGCCTGCTGCAGATTGGCCCGGCGGAAATCGGCATCGCGCAGGAGCGCTCTGCGGGCCTTCAGGCCGGCCAGTTCGTAAGCGGCGGCGTCCAGGCTGCGCAGATCGAGATTGGAGAAGTCTTTGGCTTCCAGCGCCGCGCGTAACTGCCGCCGGTCGAGATTGGGCGCCATGTAGCGCTGCTCCCGCCAGGGGTCGCCGACGTTATGATAGCCGGCCTCCTGCTCCCAGTAGCCCAGCCGGTCCTCCGCCAGCAGCGCGATGGTCTCCAGCCACTTCACGCTCTTGTAGAAGTAGCGACCGGGGACGACCATGCGGACGGGTCCGCCATGGTTGGTTTCCAGCGGCTCGCCTTCGTAGGTGAGGGCGACCAGCGCGCCCAGGTCCAGGGCTTCCTGCAGGGGCAGAGACGTGCTGTGATGGCGCTCGCTGCGGGCGACGAAGGAGAGAAAGCGCGCCTCCGGCAACGGGCCGCACGGCTCCAACAGCGCCGCCAGAGGAATGCCGCCAAACCGCGCGCCGGGCTTGGACCAGCGGGTGACGCAGTGGATGTCTACGATGCGTTCCACCTGCGGCATCTCTCTTAGCTGCTCCAGCGTCCAGGAGCGGGGATCCGCGACCAGCCCGGTAACGGTGACCCGCCAGGGTTCCGGGCCGGGACGCGGCGCCTTCTCGCCCACCACGGGCCATTTGCCCGGCGCGGCCAACAGCTGATTGGGCGGCAGCACACTCCGAATTTCGTTTTGAGATCGATCCGGCATCCCGACTTTCCTGAATGGTGCTCTTTGATACTCTATTGTACTCTACGGACGTAGGGCGAGGAAGCGTAATAGGTTACTCGGCGGCTTCCGTTTTGTCTCACGGCGTTCGTTAACATCCTTCTATTATTCTGGTTAGCATTGCTTGCAAGCGAGGTATACTGTTATCACATCGCGATCCTTTCGCGAAGAAAGCGTTTGTCGTTACGCCATTGCGCGGCCTGGCGGCTTCTCGGATGCCGTCGCCATTGTCCTGTCCTCCGGAACGATTGGGGCTACCGGAGAAGGAGCCTTGCGGCCATGGACCCCCTGTTAGCGCCTTATCTGCAGGCGACGGAGGAAGCAGAAGAGCAACGCCTGCTGATGGAGTTGATCGAGGAGCATGCGGACGCGGCGGCGCGGAGCGCGGTCCAGCGCCATTTGCGCGCCTGCCTGGATGGCACCAGCAAGCGTTTCCTGGGAGAAGAGGCGCAGGAGGCCGAGGATGTCTGCGCGGAGGTCCGCATGGAGCTGGTGCATCGTTTGCAGCAGCTCAAGAATGACCCGAACGCGGAGCCGATCCACTACATTCGGGCGTACGCAGCCCGGATCGCCTACCACGCCTGCGTGCATCGCCTCCACGCCAAATATCCTCAGCGGCAGCATCTCAAGAAGAGCGTTTCCCATCTGCTCTCTCATCGGCCGGGCCTGGCTTTATGGAAGGGACCGGGCGGCGGCTGGCTGTGCGGGCTCGCTTGCTGGCGGGATAGCAGCGTTGAGCCGTTCGCGGTGGCGCGCTATGAGGCCCTGCTGAACGATCCTCGCGCGGCGCTGGCGGAGGCGCAGATTTCCTACACGGATCTGGCCGCCTCCACTGCCGCCGTCTTTGATTGGGTGGGCTGCCCGATCGCGCTGGACGACCTGGTCGCCGTCATATCGGAGTGGACGGGCACCGATACGCAGGTCGCGGTGGTGGTGAATGGGCGACCGGAGGAAGAGGCGGCCGAGGAGGCGATTGCCGCGCTTCCCGACGCGCGGAGCGACGTTGAGGAAGAGGTATCCGCCCATCTCTATCTCGAACAGGTGTGGGCGGAGCTACAGCAGTTGCCGCTCTATCAGCGGCGGGCGTTCCTGCTGGGCTTCGACGAGATCGCGCTGCTGCCGGTCGCTGGCATCGCCGGCCTGGCCGAGATCGCTCAGACGCTGGAGATGTCCGAGGACGAGTTATCCAAACTGTGGATCGATCTGCCGCTAGAAGACCTCGTCATCGCCTGCCGGCTGGGCATGACCCGCCAGCAGGTCATCAACAAGCGTAAGAGCGCCCGCGAGCGGCTAGGGCGGCGCTTGCGCGACTGGCAATGGTAATATAGGGGCGTATTCGCGCTCACATCGTATACGTCATGAGGCAAGACCGATGCAGGAACATCTGACGGCGGAACAGGTACAGCAGTATGCGCGGCGGCAACTGCCGCCTGTGGAGCTTCTGGCCGTCGACAAACATATTGCCGGGTGCGCACGGTGCCGCCGCCGTCTCGCGGAAGCCGTCGGGCTAGGCGCGGCGGTCACGCGTCTACGGTCGGATATGGAGGCCGCCGCTGCCGCCGAGCCAGCGCATCTTTCCTACGGCCAGTTGGCCGCCTACGCCGCCGGCAAGCTCGATGCCTTCGACCGTGAGGATGTCGAAGCGCATCTACCGGTCTGCGAAGTCTGTAAAGCGAAGGCAGAAGAGCTTGCGGTCCCGGCGTCTAAACCGATCTCTTCCTTAAGAGAAGCGGCGGCTCTGGAAATCCGGCTGCGAGACCTTTCCATTTCTGCAGGGAGTCATGCGGCTATAACGATTAGGGGAATAGATGATGCTGGTCATCCGTTCCTCCATCAAATATCCTACCCTGTTTTGGAGAAAGGCATATTGCCACAGTTTCCCCTGCGGCCCGCAAAAGCGTGTGTTCTGGTAGATGTGGAAGACAAGCAGAGCGGTTTGCGACGGCAATTCGGAGCGTTCACCCAGGTGCAACAGGGCAGGCAGAATGTAGCAGAGGCCAGACCAGCCGGTGATAACGAGCACCGTGCCTCGGAACGCTTGGGCCGCTGTATGACAGCAGATTACGCCTCCTCCATTGTCAAGCATCCTTACCGCTGGCTGCGTGAGACCGCCATCGCCGCAGACGGGCCTGAAGTTCTCAATCAATGCCTTCTCGAAGGCGCCTCGCTCAACTTCTTCGATGACCTTAAAGTCTATACTCCGACCATGACCCTGCTAGATGAGGACTTCAACGCCTACCCGGATGGAACCCGAACGATACCCTCATTACAGAATATCTGGAAAGGCAAGGATGCCTATGTCAGCCGGTATATCCATGTGCCAGGCTCCAGACCGGGGTGTTGGGTCAGCATGGCGTATCCTGGTTATAATCAGGGGGATGGTATAGCCATTCCGCGCAAAGCTAGGTCAGGAGAGTTGTTAACATTTGAAGCCAGCATCTGTGCGACAGATATACACAAACCAGTTACCATAGGGTTTATTCGTCCATTTCATGTTAGGCTTCGTGGGGAACTAATCGACCTGCAGGACGAGATTGCTGTAGTCGTATTTAGAGATGGTGCCATCTTTTGTACGGGCATGCAGCAGGACAGCACCGTGCCGCTTCGACCGGAGACACCAGTACTGGCTACGTATACCTCCTTCAAGTGGTACCACTTGAAGGTCGTTTGCTACCTATGTACCCATATGATGGATGTGGAGCTGAACAATCAGCAAATTGGTGCAAACATCCCCATACGTTGTTCGGGGCGTTATGGCTATAACTTCACTCATTTTGTGATCGCCGCTTCCTATTTCGCTAACATGCCGAAAGAAGTTGATCGGTAATGGTAGGCACCCGGTGAAAATGTTGTCCTTTTGTTGTACCCATTCCTCTCCTGCTTCTCAAAGTATTTTCTTCGATAGCCTGGTAATATCTCCCTGCATTTGCTCTCTCCTCTGATAAGAACCTCAGGTGCAACAGGAATCAAGATGTCTGAGCGCTTTCAGAAAGGGAGAACATACCATGCTTACTACATTATCTCTTGTCCGGCGGATTTATGCTGGTCTTCTTATGCTTCTGGCTATAGCGGATACAAGCCTACAACCTATAGTCGCAGATGCACAGCAGGTCACCGGATGCATAGGCCCATTAAGTAGTATAAGTCAACGCCTGCAAGGCGTATCGGTAGACACCAATAGGAATAAGATCTTTGTCACCGGCAACCAAACCGGCCAAGTTTTCGAGATCGATGCCATTACTGGCAATTATCAATTATGCGTCACATTGCCTGTACCTATGGGTGGACAAGTATATAACATGGTCATCAATAGTGTAACTGGACTTGGCTATGTGGCCAACCAAAACAGCAGTACAATCGATGTTTTCGATGGAGTAGGATGTACCAATATTACATCAATTCCTGCAGGAGGCCCTGCTGATCTTGCTGTCGATACTACTACGAATACCATCTTCTTCACCAACCTTTATGGAGGAAGTGTACAAGCAGTTGACGGGTCAACGAACACCATAAAGTGGACAGCGTTGATCGGCAGCCCGCAAGGCATCGTGTTTGATCCGGTGACACAAACGGTTTATATCGCTAATCGCAGTAATACCATTTACGTCCTAGGCGCAGCAACGGGAAACCTGGTAACAACAATCACCACGAGTGCCGGACACGTCGATGAATTAGGAATCAACTCAGCTACCAATGGCATCTACGGGGTGGATGCCATTGACAACCTGGTTTTTGTCATTAACGGGAACACAAATACCCAGACTACTCACATATCGCTACCCGCCGGCTCCTATCCAGCCGGCGTGGCCGCCGATCCGGCTTCTAACACGATCTATGTGATCGATAACGGCAGTAACGATGTCACCGTCATTGATGGATTAACCAACACGGTCCGAGAAGTCCTGACGACATGTATCAACCAGCCTGAGTACGTTGCTGTCAATCCAGTGACAGGCATAGCCTATGTTACGAATGCTGGAAGCGACACGGTTGCTGTCATATCAGCAAATCGCGACACAACACCGCCTACGATTACCATTACCATGCCAGCCAATGGGTCGGTCTACACGCTCAACCAGAATGTGTCGGCCAGCTACAGTTGCACGGACCCTGACTCGTCTTGCACCAGCACCGGCACGGTCGCTAATGGCAGCCCCCTCGATACCTCCTCGGCAGGCACCAAGACCCTCACCGTCACCGCTACCGACCCTGCCGGCAACACGGCTACCCAATCGGTCACCTATACGGTGGCCTATGCGGTGCAAGCTCTCTACGATCAAACACGAGCCGTCAAGAGCGGAGCGGTCTACCCGATCAAGATCCAGATCAACGATGCCAATGGAGTGGATGTCTCCTCTTCCAGCCTTATTGTCCATGCCGTGAGTGTGACCATGGCTTCCACCAATGCT
>DASRCN010000028.1:0-18633 GCA_035653075.1 Chthonomonadaceae bacterium
GGTTGTTGGTGTCGTAGATGATCGCAATATCCCCCACATGCTCGGAATGATACTAAAGCATCTGGAAGATATTGAGTCGCGGTTAAAGTAAGCAAAACCGGGAAATCCTCCCGGCCCTGCTTAGTCAGGTATATAAGTACCATAACTTCTAATAAGGGACCGATGGCCCAAAGATCGTGGGAAGTATCCAAGCCCCATAGGCCGTAGAATTGTGCGAGGCCGGCAAGTGCTTGGGAACCAAATATCCCTGCGGCAAAGAGGGCGACAAGCAGGATTGGGTGGGATTGTCTCACATTCGTGAAGAAAAGATACGCGAACAGCATACCAAATCCTATAATATCAATCCATAAAAGGATTGTAGATATGAGACTGATCCGAGCCACCAGGTGAAGCCGCACTATAAGACGCTTCTGGCGTCTGTTTAAACTATAGAGCTTGCCTTGTCCTTGCATAAAGGTGCTATTACGCTTTCGGCTCACTACTTCGTAGCAGTTCTTCCGGAGGGCTTTCCTTCGGTTTATTAGTTGGATGTAGCAGGGTTTGTTCCGTTTCCTCTGGCGCGCTTGCCGGACGCAGAAGGCTCCGTTTCACCTCCTCCTGGAGGGCAGCAAGGAAGTTTTCGAGCATGCGATTAAACTGGTCGAAACTATCTGTCCATTCACTCTCTCCCCTGTAATAGGGGGCTAAAATCTGTACTGTAACCGAGGTCTGTGTTCCATCAGATTCGATATGGATCGTCATAAGTGCTGACGATCCAAATAAAAAGAAGGGTTTAATATTGACAGTAAAACCCTGCCCATCTCCATCCTCACTTATGTTCTTGTAAATGCGATGGGAGCGCAATACATTGCGGATACTTCTGTTCATGTCGGACAGGCTTATAGGAAACGTGACTTTTTTAGTGCGTACACTCATTTAGATTTCTCCAGGATACTATACCTGCCGGGGCCTGGGCATTGGAGCGACGGGGTGAGCGGAAACCGGAACGGCGTGATAGTTGCAGGTATGCCACCTGGGGTCGTCGTGGGGGCGAGTGGCTTTGACAGGCTTTGTCCGTGGCAACAGAAAAGCTAAACTCACTCCTTGACCGGCGCAAAGAAGTAGAGCACGCGGCTCTTCCCGTCCGGCGCTTCGCTGCCCAGGATGAGCAGTCCTGGCTTGCCGTCTTTAGGGTCCTGCCGGGCCACGTCGTAGACAAAGCCATTCAGCCGGGGCGTAGACCAGACCTCCGGGCCGGAAGAAGTAGTGGGATCACGGAAGATGAGGTAGGAGGCTGCGTGCCCCTTATACTGAATCTTCGGCTTGCTCGGGTCCTTCGGATCCGGTTGAATGTCGAAATCCGCATCCACTTTCGGATAGTAGAGCAACTGCGTGCCGTTCTGGCGCGCGTCCCAGAGGCCGATCAATCCTCCGGCGCTGAGAGGAGGCTGCAGCCCCATCTTTTCAAAGAAATCCGGCGTGGCGTTCATCGTGCCCCAACGGACCTCCGAGGAGTTGGGCGCGGTCATGCCGTCCACCAGCCAGTCCGTGCCGCCAGCATCCGGATTCACGCGGTAGGCCATGACATCTTCCGTGGGCGATGCCGCCAGCAGCAGGCGCTCTTCTCCGTTTTTTAGCCGTGTGCTGCCGAAGAGGGGCAGCGGGCGCGCCGACGGCTTGCGCGCAAACGTCGTGCCGTTCCAGACAAAGAGCGCGTCCCCGGTAACGATCACCGCCGGCTTATTCTCACCGGCGAACCGGCCGACCTCCAGCTTGTCCGCAGGCGCCTTGACATCGGCGGTAAACTCCGTGGCGAACGTCTTCCCGTCCCATTTGCGCACCGTCAGCGTGCTCGCCTCTTTGTTGCCGGCCACTTCGCTCAGCATCACCAGCCGGGGGGTCTTGTCGCCGGTCACATCGGCGACCGCGATGCGGCGCACCGGGTCCGAAAACACCTCGCCCCACACAAAATGAAACAGGGCCGGAGACGGCTTGACGGTCACCCGCGGCGCGACATAGCCCTCGAAAGAGAGGTGATGCGCCAGATAATATTTGCCGCGCTCATTCAGCGTCGTCGGCTCCTGCAGGCCCGTCTTGTCGTCTTTGAAGCCGGGGCTGTTGCTGACGTGGCAGTACTGGCAGGCCCGGCTCTCTTTGCGTGCCATCTCTACGGTCGCACGGGCGCTCCTCGGCACAAATAAGACCGAGGACAGCAGCGTACAGCATAATATCCAGGTCTTCCATGAAAAGAGGTTTGTTCTCGTAGACATTTTACTCCTCAAAAATCCACTTGCTCGTGATACGGGAGGCGGTGGAATGATTCCAACGCAAGATCATGATCCCTATGTGATCGAATGAATTCCGTCGCTGTAAAGCCTTCGGCTGGGTGTCCTGCGGACATCCTCGCAGTAAGCCAGTGCCAGGCACAAAGCTTTCTTGAAACCGTGTGCGAAGCACGCCCGGCGCGAGAACGCCTCACAGCGAAGGAATTCATTCCATCGCACGGGATACCACGCCCAGGCTCTACATGGTCTTGTACTCTTCCACCGTAGCCAGGGAGAAGGCGCTGTCCTGGTTGCGGGCGGAGAGAGAGAGCAGCAGAGCCCGCGCCGTATCCAGGCTGGTCAGGCAGGGCACGCCCATCTCTACGGAAGCGCGGCGGATGCGCGCCCCCTCCCGCTCGATGCGCTTGTCGCTGGAGAGGGTGTTGATGAGCAGGTCGATCTGGCCGCTCTTGATGAGGTCCACGATATTACCCTCCCCCTCGTGCAGCTTTTTCACCGGTTCCGCCGGGATTCCCTGCGCCTGAAGGTAACGCGCCGTGCCTTCGGTGGCGAAGACCTGGAAGCCCTGCGCGGCGAAGCCGCGAATGATCGGGACCGCTTCGGCCTTGTCCGCGTCGGCGATCGTGGCGATCATGCGGCCCTTGCTGGGCACGTCGATGCTGGCGGCGACCATCGCCTTATAGAGCGCGCGGGGATATTCGGTATCCACGCCCATGATCTCGCCGGTGCTCTTCATCTCCGGCCCCAGCCCAATATCCACCTTCGTCAGCTTGGCGAAAGAGAAGACCGGCGCCTTGACCGCGATGCAGTCCTGGCTCGGATAGAGGCCGGAGGTATAGCCCTGCTCCCGCAGCGACTTGCCGAGCATGACCTTCGTGGCGAGCTTGACCATCGGCACGCCGGTCACTTTGCTGAGATAGGGAACGGTGCGCGAGGCGCGCGGGTTCACCTCCAGCACCAGCGCCGTATCCGTCTCCCGATCGACCACGTACTGGATATTCATCAGGCCGCGCACTTCCAGCCGCCGGGCCAGCAACGTGGCAGTCCGCACGATCTGGTCGACGACCTGCGGAGAGAGCGACTGGGGCGGATAGACGGCCATGCTGTCGCCCGAATGGACCCCGGCCCGCTCGATGTGCTCCATGATGCCCGGCAGCAGGCAGTCCACGCCGTCGCCGATCACGTCCACCTCGACTTCCTTGCCGAGGACGTACTTATCTACCAGAATCGGCGCTTTCGGGGAGACGTCGACCGCGTACTCCATGTAGCGCTGCAGCTCGTCACGGCTGTAGACGATCTCCATGGCGCGGCCCCCCAGCACGTAGGAGGGGCGCACGAGCACCGGATAGCCGATCTCTTCAGCCACGTCGAGCGCTTCGGAGGCACTCGTGACGGCGCGCCCCGCCGGCTTGGGGATGCCCAGCTCGCGCAGCACCTTCTCGAAACGGTCCCGGTCTTCCGCCAGGTCGATCGACTCGTAGGAGCTGCCCAGGATCCGGATGCCCGCCTCGTGCAGCGGCCTTGCCAGATTGATGGCCGTCTGCCCTCCGAACTGGACGATGACGCCCTCCGGCTGCTCTCGATCGAGGATATTGAGCACGTCCTCGGCGGTCAGCGGCTCGAAGAAGAGCCGGTCCGAGGTATCGAAGTCGGTGGAGACCGTCTCCGGGTTGTTGTTGATAATGACGGCGTTATACCCGGCTTCCCGCAGCGCCCAGACGCAGTGGACCGAGCAGTAGTCGAACTCGATCCCCTGCCCGATGCGGATCGGTCCCGAGCCGATCACGACGACTTTTTTCAATCGATTCTCCACTTCATTATTTTGACATAGCGGCGATGAGATCGGCGTACTTTTGGACCACGAACCGGCGCTTCACCTTCAGGGTCGGCGTCAGTTCGCCGCCCTCGATGCTGAACGGCTGCGCCACCAGCCGAAACTGCCGGACCTTCTCGTAATCGGCCAGCCCTGGCGTGTGCTCGGCGATCTCGGCTTTATAGAGCTTCTGGACCTCCGGATGCGCCAGGAGCGCATCCATGTCGCCGGCAGGCAGCTCCTGGGACTTCGCCCACGCCCGCAGACGCTCGAAGTCCGGAACGAGAATCGCCGAAACGGTGGACTGCTTGTCGCCCAGCAGCACAGCCTCCGCGATATAGGGGCTGTGCTTGAGCGCCGCCTCGATGGGCTGCGGCGCGACCTTCTTGCCGTTGGTGAGGACGATGATGTCCTTCTTGCGGTCGGTGATCTTAAGATACCCGTCCGGAGACATCTCGCCGATGTCACCGGTATGGAACCAGCCTTCCGCGTCGATCACCTCGGCGGTCTCTTCCGGCTTGGCGAAGTAGCCCGCCATTCTTCCCGGACCGCGCATCAGGATCTCCCCATCCGCGTCGATCTTCACCTCCACGTGCGGCAGCCGTTGGCCCACCGTGCCGATCCGCTGCCGGTGCGGGCGATTGATGGCGATGATGCCGGCCTCCGAAAGCCCATACCCTTCCAGCAGTTGTATACCGATTCCCAGAAAGAACGCCGCCGTCTGCGCGTCGAGGGGAGCGCCGCCGGAGACGAAGTAACGCAGCCGCCCGCCCGTCACGCGCGCACGCAGTTTCGCCAGGACCAGCTTTTCCGCCACAAGACGTTTCAGGGCGAGCAGCGGCCCGATCCCCTGCCCTGCCGACCGGCGCCGAATAGTTTCTTCGCCGACCGCGATCGCCCACTGCGCGACTCGCCGTTCCCGCTCCGGCAGCTTCGGCAGCCGCTCCACGACCTTCTCGCGCATCGCCTCGAACAGGCGCGGCACGCAGAGCATCGCCGTCGGGCGCACGATCGTGGCGATCTCCTCGGAGAGGGCCATAAGGCCCTGTGAGTAGACGATGCAGGCCCCCACGCGCAGCGGCAGGTAGTGTCCGCCGACGCGCTCGGTGATGTGGCTCAACGGCAGAAACGAGAGAAAGACGTCCTCCGGCCCTATGTCCGCGACCGGCTCCTCGACCACCGCGTCGGGCGTATGCAGCAGGTTGGCATGCGTCAGCATCGCGCCTTTCGGCTCGCCGGTCGTGCCGGAGGTATAGATCAGGGTCGCCAGGTCGTCCGGGCGGACCGCCGCTGAGAGGGCATCCAGCGCGGCCTCGTCGCGGCCCGCCGCTTCCCCCCGCGCGCTCACCGTATCGAAGGGAAGGATGCCTTCCCGCTCCAGATTCTCCGGCTCGCCGTCCAGGGCGATCACGAACTCCAGCGCCGGCGTCTCTTTCCGGAAGGTGTTGACTTTGGCCCGCTGCTTGGCATCGGAGACCACGAGGGCCCGCGCGCCGCAGTCGCGCACGATATAGGCCACCTGCTCGGCGGGCAGCGAGGCGTAGGGCGCGACCGTGACCAGTCCCAGCGATTGGGCGGCCAGGTCGGCTATAGCCCACTCCGGCCGGTTCTCCATCAGCAGCGCGATCCGGTCGCCTTTGACCAGCCCCAGCGCATCCAGTCCACGCCGGAACGCCCGCACGCGCTCGGCCAGCTCGGTATAGGTCCAGGTCGTGATCTGCGTCGCCTTGCCGGTCCGAAAACCGACCGCCGGACGGTCGGCGTAGCGGCGCACCGTCTCCTGAAACATCTGGTAAAGGGTTCGCTCCTGCATTCCGGCAAATTCCTTCTCTGGGTGTTAGAGGAGTATAGCGGAAAAAGGCAGGCATCAGGAAGGGTCGAAAGGCCTAATCAGCGAGCCTGGCGGTCCTATTTTACCCCGGAAGGCAGCGCGAGGCTAGTGGGTTGCTCCCTGCCCGCCCATATGAACGTTTTCATTCAGGGTATGAGGGTTTTGCGAGGTCGTCTGTGAGCCGGAGGTCGTCCCCTGCCCATTTCCTGGCGTCTCGCCTCCTGAAGCGCCGCCGGATGTGCCGCCGCCAGGCGAGTTCGGGGGGTTGGAAGGCTCTGTTCCGCCGCCATTGGGGCCGGGGCTGGGAGGGGTTTGATTGGAATGGATCGGATTCGCCACTTGCTGCATTCCCGACTCGCGCACCAACTTTCCGTTCAGGAAGACGCTGCAGCGAAACCAGGGTCTATCCACATTATCGGGAAAGCTCGCCACCGGGATCCACATCGAGGCATTAAAGGGGTAGGCCTGCATCGTAACGGGAAAGGGTTGGGCTGCCGCGGTCAGCATATTGTCCGAATTGGCCGTAGTGGACGGATCGGTACTGGCCGGTATCGGCTGGAACCGCTCGTCGTAGAAGAACGCTTTCACCTCGCACGTTGCGTTCATCTGTCCCTGAACGTGCCCCTGGACATTCAATTGCAGTGTCTTTTGTCCCTGATCGTCTGTGTAGACAGTCGCCTGAGCACCTTCGATCTGGACATCCGGCGCAGGTCCCACAACGGGATGCGGGGGATCGGGAGGCTGCGATGTCGGCTTGCCCGCATAGACGTAGGCCAGCGTCCCTCCGCCGAGCAGGACCACGAGGGCGGCGGCCAGGAGCAATCCCCGTGCCGGCCTGGGCATGCTTCCACCGGCTTTGGGAACGGCAGCCGGGGCGGCGGCCCTGCCCATTTCTCGGCGCTTCTGGGCCTCTGCCTGGGCCAGCTTAGCGGAGATAATGCGCGGGCCACCGGAAGCGGCAGCCGGAGCGGCTGGCTGCTGGACGACCGCCTTGTCCGCCTCACGCCGGGCAGCTATCTCTTCCCGTATCGCCACCAGACGCAGCGCCACCTCCTGGATCGTGGCGGGCCGCGCCTCCGGCTCCATCGCCACGCAGGCGGCCAGCAGGGCAGATAGCGATTCCGGCACGGCGGGATTGAGCGTATGGACGGGGGGAAACTTGAAGGGCTGGGAAACCGGGTCCCGCGCGGTCAGCAGATGGTGCAGCGTCGCTCCGAAGGCATAGATGTCCGAGCGCGGGTCGGTCTGCTGCTTGCCGAACTGCTCCGGCGGCGAGTAGCCGACGCTGCCGAATAGGCTGGTATCCTTATCTGCCCCCGGCTGAAAGCGGCGCGCAATGCCGAAGTCGATCAAGCGCAGGTTGCCATCGGGCTGGACCATGGCGTTGGAGGGCTTGAGGTCACGGAAAATGATGGGAGGATCCTGGCTGTGCAGATAGGCCAGCACGTCCGCGATCTGCAGGCCCCATTCCACCACCAATTCGGTATCGAGCGGGTAGCCGTCCTGCTGCTTGAGCCTGGTCTCCAGCGTGACGCCTTCGATAAACTCCATCACCAGGTAGAAGCGGTCGTTCTCGATGAAAGCATCAGTGACTTTGGGCAGGTGCGGATGGTGGAGGCGCACCAGGAAGCGAGCCTCCTGCTCGCACTGTTCGAGGGCCGCCTGGTACTCGTCCGTCTCCGGATTCTGGCCGCTCACCTCTTTGATGGCGACGATGGCGTCCAGGCGCACGTGCTCGGCCAGATAGACCGTGCCCATGCCACCACGCCCCACCGCCTGCTGAATACGATAGCGGCCGTTGAGCAGCGTCCCTTCCTGCAGTTTTTCGGTCGCCATAGCGCCTTTATCCCCTCGATACCGCTCTGTCTGCCGGCAAGGCTTCGATACGTAAACTTTCTTCTATCATATCATACATTTTCGGAGAATTGCACGCCAATTCTCCGTTCGCATGCCTGGCGTTGTATTGGACCCCTGTTTCCGCGACGGCCGGCGACGTGACAATGAGTATTTTTTACAGATCGTAACAAAATCCTGCTAGAATCCGTGCCGGGTATGGCATATCCTTTTAGCAAATCGTTTTTGCCAGGAAAACCTGCACCGAGGGACAGACTTGAGACTATTAGCCGATAACCGCAGCACTCCCCGCACACCCGCTTTCTGGCCGCTTCGCATCACGGATAAGACGTACCGCAGCGCTACCGGACGTGTCCTCAACGCCAGCCTGCGTGGCCTGCTCTTCCAGACGACCCAGTCCTTCTCTCCGGGCGACTCGGTGGAGATGGAGATACAGGTCGGTCCGGGCTGCACGCTCCGGTGCGTAGCCCACATCGCTCGCAGACATCCCACTCAGCCTGGTGCCTATGCCTATGGCGCCGAGTTCGACTATTTCCACGACGACGGCTACACTCTCCTCTACACCATTCTGAGAGACCTCCTGAAAGAGGACCCGCATTTCGGGCCGTATCACGTTCCTACAAAATAAACAGGAGATATGCCCGCCGTCATCGAATCTGCGTGCAGAGATCGTTCGTCTGGAGAAGAGCATGACAGACATGACGGTCGGTACGGCGCAGACGCTGCGCCTGGCGCGGCAGTGGCGCGCGCGGACACGCCGTACCGCGCTAACCTTTGGAGTGGCGTGGCGGGCGCTGGCAGTCCTTCTTGCCGCCGGCACGCTCGATCTGCTCTGGCCCTGGCCCGCCGTTCTGCGCGCTCTGGTCTTCCTCGGAGTCCTCTTTCTCGCGGCGGCCGGATGGTGGCGCGATTGGCAGGCGGAGCGGCGCCGCCCGCCGCGCCCGGAGCAGGTCGCCCGTGAGATCGAGGCCCGACGCCCGGAGGTAGATAACGCGCTGATCCATGCGCTCCAGTTCCGCGAGGCGCTCACGCGCGATCCGGCCCAGCCCGGCGCTCCCCTGATCCGGCAAGAGATAGCCCGCGCGGAGCAGGCGGCAGCACGGCTGCCCCTGCGAGACGTGGTCGAGCGGGAGCTGCTCCGGCGTGAGGGCCTTCCGCTGGCGATCGTTGCCGGCTGCCTGCTCGTCACCCTCCTTCTTTTCCCCCGTGCCTATCGCTTCGAGGTCCCCCGCTTCGCCCTCTTCTGGACCGACGCGCCGCCTTTCACGCTGACCGACTTCGACGTCTCGCCTCCCTCCGCACGCGTGCGCGAAGGCGAAAGCCTGGCCGTCACGGTCCATGTCGGCGGGCTGCTTCCGCACCGGCTGGAGCTGGTCGCGGGCATGGCCGGCGTTCCGCAGCAGTCCGTTCCCCTGACGGAGACAGACCTGAATACGTATACGGCCTCGCTTGATGGGCTTCAGCGGGATACGTGGTACTATGTCGCCGCCGATACCGGCCGCAGCGCCCGCTGCTGGGTCCACGTGGATACCGCGCCACACCTGCGCAAGCTGACCGCCACGTTCCATCCGCCCGCCTATACGCGCCGGCCGGATACGACCGCCGACATTCCCCTGGGCGGCCCGATCCAGGGTCTCTCCACCACGCGCGGGGACTTGCACGTGGACGCGGACCATCCGCTCGCCGGAGGCGAGATCGCCATCCGCCGCAATGGGATGCCCGACCTGCGGGTCCGGCTCGTTCCCGAACGGGATACGCCGAACCGGGCGGACGGCGCGTTCGCCATCGAGCGGGACGGAGAGTACCGGATCAGCCTGAAGGGAACCGCCGCTGAGGGCGGCATGGCGACACCGGACGCAGGGCGCGGCAAGATCGTCCTCCTGCACGACGAGACTCCGGTGGTGACCGTCACCGCGCCAGGCCGGAACCTGCTCGCCAGAGCAAATATGACGGTGCCGCTCCAGGTGGACGCGGAGGATGACATCGCCTTGCAGCGGCTGGAGATCCATCAGGTCGTCAACCGCGGGAAAGATACCGCGCAGACCATCAACCTTCCGGACCGCCCGCGTGCAACGGCCTACACGAGCCGCCTCGATCTCAAGGCGATGCATGCCAAACCGGGCGACGTGATCGAATATTACGCCACCGCCTACGACAACGATCCGCAGGGCGTCCACAACGCCGACTCGCAGCGGTATTGGGTGTGGGTGGTTTCCGACGCGGACTACCGGCGGGTGCTGGCCCGCCAGCGCGGCCCCTCGCAGATGAGCGCCCAGTATCGCGCCCTGGTGGATGCGCTGCGCCAGTTGGTCGGGGACCAGGCGGCGCTGGCGCGTGACATGGGCTACCGGCTGGCGACGCCGAACACTCTGCGCAAGCGGCAGCGGGCGCTGCAGGCGCGGGCCGGCGCGCTCGCTCAACAGATGCGCGCCCTGGCCTCCCAGCCGCCCCAGTTCGACATCGAGAAAGGCTTGCAGCAGCGGCTAAGACAGACGGCGCAGCAGATCGGGCAGGCCCAGTCCTCCATGCAGGCGGCGCAGCGCGCCGCGCAGCCGGACGCGATGGCTGCGGCAGGCCAGACGGCAGCCCGGCAGTTGAAGCGCGCGCTGCAGGGACCGGGGCAGCAGATCGATCTAAGCCTGGACGCGATTCTGAAGCTGCTGCCGCTGTATCGGGACGTGGCTCGCCTGCAGAAATTGACCGCCGAACAGACACTCCTGGCCCAGCAGGCGCAGCAGGCCGCCGACACCATCCAGCAGACCGGCAGCGATTCGGCCACCCAGTCCCGGTTACGCTCCCTTGCCGACCGTCAGGCCGCCGTCCGCAACAGCCTTTCTGATCTCGTCCAGAACCTGCAGGACCACGCGGCGGAAGCGCGGGAGATCGCCCCCGAAGCGACGGCTCTCGCCGACCGGCTCGCCCAGGCCATCGTCTACCAGAACATTCCGCAGACGATGCAGCGGGCGCAGAGCGCCTTCGAGCAGCAGGATGCGCCTGCGGGCGCCCGTCCCGCCGAGTCGGCGTGCCGTGCCCTGGCGGGTCTCCTTCCCACCGAGCAGGCCAGCCAGAACGCCGCGCAGAAGACCGCCAACAGCCTTTCCCAGGCCCAGCTCGGCATGGACGCCGGGCAGTCCCTGGCGCAGATGACCAACCAGATGGGCGTGGGGCTGGCCCAGGAGACCGGCGAGCCGCCTTCCGGTGAGGAGAGCGTCCCCAAGCCCGGCTCGCGTCCGGGCAACACGGGCGGGCAGGAGGCAAGCGGCGACGAGGGACAACAGGCGATCGCGCTCAGCCTGATGGTGCAGCCATCCGGCGGCGGCACGCGTAAAGAGAATAACGGCGGGGTGCGCGGGGAGCGTATCGGAGAGCTTTCGAGCGACAGCGTCGAGAAGGTCGGCTCGGAGCCGCCCCAGCCGCCGCCCAAAGCGTCGGACCGGGAAGCGTCTCGCTATCCGGTCGAGTATCGCCGGCTGGTCCGCGACTATTTCAAAGCCGTGGCAGGCGGCAAATAGAGAAGAAGGAACGGAGTCTCTTCGGCGTGATCCAGGTGGATATCGAGTTCGTCAAGCAGGTGGCGCGCGAGGCGGGAGAGCGGGCGCTTGGCATGGTCCAGACCATGCACTCCGAGATCAAGCCGGACAACTCCTACGTGACCGACATCGACCGCGATATCGAGCAGTTCGTGCAGCGGCGGCTGGCCGAGCGCTATCCCGACTTCGGATTCCTCGGCGAGGAGTTTGGCCGGCACGGCAGCCGGACCGCCCCACTCTGGGCCGTGGATCCTATCGACGGCACGACCAACCTGGTGTTCGGCATCCCGATCTGGTGCGTCTCCATCGGGCTGATCGTCGAGGGCGAGGCGGTGGCAGGCGCGCTCTACCTGCCTCGCACGGATGAGATGTTCTGGGGCGAGCGGGACAGAGGCTCCTTCTATAATGGCGTGCGCCTGAAAGCCTTCGACCGCGACAGCCTGCACGTGGAAGACACGCTCGGTTTTACGAGCACGGCCATCAAGCGGCTGGATGTCTCGAAACTGCGCGGGCGGGTCCGCTGCCTGGGCAGCATCGCCGCCGACATCGCCTACGCCGCGCGGGGAAGCGTCTGCTGCCTCGTCGGCTGGAACGAAGGCGCCTACGACATGGCCGCCGCCCTCTGCATCGCCCGCGAGGCTGGATGCGTCGCCGAATATCTCACCGGCGAGCCCCTCGACCTCGACTTCATCCTCCAGCACGGTAAGACCGTCAATCCCTTCGTCGTCGCACCGCCCAACATGGCCGCCCAGCTTCAGAAATCCCTCCAAATCCGTCCCGGCTACGATTAAGCACTGAATCAATCGTTCTGAAAATCATAGGACTTGACTTCCTTCAAATAGCAGGGGTGATTATAGTATTGACAGATCCTTGATTTGTGTGGCACAATGCCATATCTACAAGTGGAAGTGAGGACCGAAGACGATGTCTATCACAAATCACCAGGAAACCGAAACCCCTGCACGTCTCAGTTGCCGCGTCGATCCCAGGATCAAGCAACGCGCTGAAGAAGCTGCCGCGCTCCTGGGACAATCTATTACCGACTTTACGGAGGCGGCTCTGGCGGAAAAAGCCGAGGCTGTATTTGAGCGTTTCGAGCGCATCCAATTGACGGAACGGGATTTCGAGCGATTCGTCTCCGCGATTACCCAGCCGAACCCTCCGACGCCGGAACTGATGGCGGCGATGCGCGAGTACGAGCGGCAACGCGCCGAAGAGCCGGACGGTAACTGGTAACCCCATGCCTGTTGTCGAACTCTTGCAGGCCCATCACGATCGCCAGAGCTTTGATTGCGGCAAGTCCTCCTTAAACGAGTTTTTGCAGCGGCAGGCCCGCCAGAATGCGGATCGGAATATGGGGGTCACGCACATTGTGGTGCCGTCCGCTGGCGATCCGCGAATCCTGGGTTATTACACTCTGGTTACGCGTACCATCGATTGCGAGATCATACCGGATAATAAGAAGCTGCCGCGCGGTCCTATAGGCGTTGTACTGTTGGGACGGCTGGCCGTAGATAAGGGCGCTCAGGGCCAGGGATTAGGGAAACGCATGCTCCTGCGAGCGATCCGGCAGACAGAGCAGGCAGCGCGGGAAATAGGGATATATGCTCTCGTTCTGGATGCGCTGGATGAGGAGGCGCGGGCCTGGTATCTGAGGCTGAACTTTGGATTCGAGACGCTCTTGGACGATCCCAATCATCTCTTCCTGCCGGTTCGCACCATACGTCAATTAGGTTTCGCTGCTGAAGAGAATTCCTCCGAAGCGACATAACGGTTTTCCCATATAATCAGCCATCCGCTAAAGTAAGCGCCGTGCTTCTGATCGCTCAATCGCCGGTGGGAATGACACCAGCGCCTTCGATCATCAGGAGGACGGTTCGCTCCGGCGCTCGGGTGCAATGCAGAACGCCTTTCGGCACGGTAAATCCCTGCCGTGGCTTTAGCTCGACGGTACGGTCTTCCAGGTCGATCAGGAACCGCCCGTCGACGACGTAGAAAAACTCATCCTCTTCGTCATGCTTGTGCCAGTGAAACTCACCCTGCAAAATGCCGAGCCGCACGACGCAGTCGTTCACGCGACAGAGCGTCTGGTTGTACCAGGGCTCCTCACACGCCTCGACGAGCGCCGGTATGTCGATAAGCTCCAGCGGAGCGAACTTGACGTCCAGATGAATTGAATAGGAAGTGGGATTCTCCATCGCGCTTTCTCCTTGCCTGGTTTGCTGGCGCTTTTTCATCTAAGAGCCAGTACGTAAACGCCGATATGCTCACGAATATCAAAAGCTTTTCCGTCCGCAGGACGGTTGGCCGAAGGCCCTCCAGACGGGTATTTCAATGCCCGGCTAAGAAGCCAGCAGGTTTCCGTACAGGCTCTAAAAGATTACCTCCTGTGCCGCTTCTTATGACACAGGATGGCGCTGGTTTGATGAAGGGTAAAATCAAGAGACGAATGCCTTTAAAATCTACCATATGAGGAGAAGGAGATGAGGCTTTACCGCGTAATGGCCGTGGCTTTATGTTTGCTCGCCGGTTCGCAGGTGCTCTTGATGGCACAGAACGCGCCCTTTATCGAGATCCATACGGGGAAGCATTGGGTCTGGGTCGCCCGCCAGGACCAGTTCCAGGCGCACCAGGCCGATATCGAGGCGCTCTACGATTACGCCGATCGCGCGTTCGACGAGCTGGTGCGCGACTGGGGCGTGCGCCCGCCGCAGGATCGGTATTCACTGCTGGTGTACGAGCAGACCGGAGGCGGATTTGCGGCCGGCGACATTGATGAGGTACATAAGCTGACCGGTAAGGAGAGCCCCGGCATCGGCGTCTCCTACGATGCGTTTTACGGCACCGCCTACGGCATCAAAGCCTACTGGGCACACGCCATCATGACGCATGAAATGGTCAACCTGTTCACCGGACAGGTAGTAAGCGGAGGCTGGCCGGTCGACTGGTGGGCCGACCATCGCAGCCCATTTCCCCTGATGACGGCCGTCCAGATCGAGTACAAGCTCGTGCCGGACGTCGCGGTCCACCACATTCAAGAGGGACTGCACGACCCGCTCGTCGGGATGTTCCTCAATCTGAAAGACCAGTACGGCTGGAATCTGTTTCGTACCGCGTTTCGCACCGCGATTCAGGATGGCATCCATTGGGACGCCATCGGCGAGAACCCCTCGCCGCTGCGCACCAACTATGTGGCCGCTTATCTCCAGATCGGTGCGCCGGAAGATATCGCGCCCATCCTGACGGGCCTGGTACCAGGCTTTGATCCCGCCGTGGTGAAGGACATTCTTCGGGCACGCCACGTATGGACCTCCCTGCCGGCCACCAACCCCCACCGCGCTGCGCTCCATGCCGCTTACCTGAAGGGCGACTATACCGCCTGCCTGAAATAGGTTTCCCACACCCATTCGTGCGCGGCCACATCCTGTTCCCCATCGAACCTTCGGAATAACAGGGAAGGGGGACTCGATCGGAAGCCAGTACACGCTATCAAACAGAAGAGAAAAACGCCTCTATTGAAGATAAAAGGACGGACTTGCAAGATGGGAGTTAAGGATGCGCCTGACGACCAGGCGGTTCCAATGCGAAGTCCTCGCCATCAATACCGCCGTCCTGCACCTCTTCAGGCGCGTCTGTCCTCACCTGAAGATTCGCAGCGAGGGGCCGATCCGTCTTCGTAGAGATAGCGATCTGAGGCGACTCACAGGGGATAGGGTGGCTCGTCAATGGAGTCTCTGTGCCTCGTCGGCGCGGCCCTGGGCAAGCAGCTCTTGTTTCAAAAGTGCGTGTGCGGCAGCATCGGCTGGGCGCAGCTTGAGCGTCTGCTTCAACTCGACAATCGCGCGGGCGGCCTCGTGAACCTGTATATAGGAGCGTGCGGCGGCCAGATGCGCGGTGGGATCGTCCGGCCGTGCATTCACAACGGTAATGTCGTGCGCCACCGCCGTAAGGGCGGTCTGAGCGCGCTTTCCCTCATCGATATAACGCGTTCCATTCGATTTGTCTCCAGCCTCCAGGTAGAGCCTGCCAAGCTGGATAAAGGTCTGCGCAGCGGGAGTTTTATCCGCTACCTGTTGAAGATCTTGGATGGCTGCTGCGCGGTCTCCCTGTGCGCGCTCCGCAAGGGCGCGCACATAGAGCGCATTCATACAATTTGCATCGGCATGAAGCGCCTGATTCGCCGCATCTATCGCATGAACGGGATCGCCGAGGTCGAGGAACGCCTGGGCCTTACGCGCCAGTAAGCTCGTGTCATTCGGTTTGCGCTGAAGCCCCTCGTCTACGATCCGCATTGCGTCCGAAGGTCGCTTCCAGAACTGGTAAACATCGAAAAGGGGGGCAAAAACCGAAGAGCCCGCCGGCAGCAGCCGGCGGGTCTCCAGCAACTCACGCTCCGTGGTCGCCAGATCGTGTTCCTGAAAAGCGACGAGACCGAGGGTGGCATGTAAGTTCGCATTCTGAGGCGCGCGAGCGAGGGAGTGGCGCAGCAGCGCCTCAGCCTGCCGGGTCCAGCCCATGTAAAGATACTGATAAGCGAGCAGTGCCGCGGAGTCGGCATCGTCCGGGCGGATGGAGATCGCCTTCTCCAGCTCCTCCTGCGTCAGGTCCAGGTCTCCGGTCCGGTTATAGAGCGCGCCGAGCGCAGCGTGTGGGGCTGCCAGGGTGGGCGCCAATCCCGCCGCCGAACGTGCCTCGGCAATCGCGCTCGGATAGTCTCCTTGTTGGGAGTATAAAGACGAGAGATGGAGATGCCGCGCCGGATCGTTGGGCTGGGCCGAGACCTCTTGAAGCGCCTGTTCCATCGCGACCTGCTTGGCGTGGTTAGCCGCCTCTTCGCGATCGCGACGTTGCGCTTCTCTTTTAATCAGGGCGGTCTCGTGCGAAAGACGCGCCCTCAGCGGCAGCGTGAAAAGCCACAGCACCACCAGGACCCCCGCCGTTACGGCCAGGGCCAGGGCACGGCGATCCGGTCGTGCCAGCCGTGCGGCCTGCGCTGGCGCCGTCATCGAACGCGCTTTGGTCGGTGGGCGCGTAGAGCGAGCCTGGCTCACGATTGTCTTACCCTCTTACGTCGAGCAAACGAGGCTATTTTAGCCTCGCGGACGATAATGCATGGGCGCCGGTAGCGTCCGGATCGAGGACCCCCCCCGGCAGATGGGCGGCGGCGCCTTCGCGGCCTTCCTTCTCCAGCATGAGCCGGAGGGAGTGTGAATCGGAATGACAGGAGATGCAGTAGTTCGTGGGGAGATGGCGGCGCGCGGTGATGCGTGCCTCAGCCCGGACGCCGGAGTAGTAGGCGCCTGCTTCGAGCAATATGGCACTCATGATAGTTGCGATGAGCAGAGAGGCCGCCAGTCGTGGCGGCACGCGTCTATGGATCATCCGGTATTCCTTCGTCCTGCGTCAATCGCCACCCTTTTTCTCCTTCCGCAGGGCCTGCACATTCGTGCTCTCTTTTGGCCGGACGGGAGCAGAGTGACAGCCGGTCCAGGCGATAAGATAGAAACAGACGACTGCCAACAGAACTAATCCTGCCAGCAGCTTCTTGCGGGAAGCAGTCATCTAAGGCTCCTGAGAGGCGCAAGCGCTTCCGTCCCAAAACGCTATGCTGAGGGACGGAAGCGCCTGCAGGTACGTTACGTGCGCATCTAATTCGTAAACAGGCAGTCGTCCCCGGGCACGTTAGAGGGAGTGCAGGGCTTGAAGTGGGTGAGAATATACTGCTGCGCCTGGCCGCACGTGACGGACCCATCCGTGGGTATCGGCATGGTGTCCGGACTCCATGGGCTATTGGTCAGTGGGTAGTTCGGATCGGCACAATAGGCTGTCTGCGCCAGCGTCGAATCCCGGACCATGACGAGGCGTCCGCCGAAGGCTCCGTTCCCATCGTCACCCATATACCCGGATTGGACTTTGACGCTCTTGGCATGACCGTCGACGAACGCGTAGTTGAACTGTCCGCTCGAATGGCGCAGCTGCGCGTTCGACGTTCCCGTAAACGTGCAGCCTGCAAAACCGATCCCCAGCGTCTGGCGAGGGGTGTCGTAGGTGTCGCCGAAGGCAAACGTCGCCGCCGGGAACTGAATGCTCGCCAGAGTAACGCCCGGAATCATGCTGTGGCCGGGTCGGGCCGGGTCTTGTATCTGTGCTCCGAGCAGGCCGCCTCCACGCCAGCCGATGGGGCCCCAGTTGTAGCCGTAACCGGGGTAGCTGTTCAGCGTCAGGCAATAGCTGCCATCGTTGTTCGGGCAAGAAGTGTCATTGCCTTCGTTGCGGTCCGGGCAGAGGTACAGTTGTAGGTTCTTGGTGTACGGATAGATAATACTCCACCAGTCCACGCCGTAGCCCATCTTTGGTGTTGTCTCATCATAATCCTGGACGTACATGGCGAATGCCAGGCCGGCCTGCTTGGTATTGGACAGGCAGCTAATAGCGCGTGCCTTTTCGCGGGCCTGGGCAAAGACGGGAAAGAGAATAGCTGCCAGTATCGCAATGATAGCGATGACGACGAGCAGTTCGATAAGGGTAAAGCCGGTCCTTTGTTGTCTTCTCACGGGTGTCTCCTCCTATAGAGTAGGAACAGGGATTGATGTGGGCTGTCGAGCAGATGATCTGTCTCTGCGCCAGTGGGTCTTCCGGTCTGCTGAGATGCCTCCTGCCTGACTCGCGATGAGAATAGCAGGTGGGGATTAAGTCTGTATTAAGAGAAGGCTATATTTCGGTGAAATTCCTGGTAAACAGACCGGAAGTAAGGAAGGCGACGAGCGCCTTCGCGGGAGTATTGTCTAAGGTTTTCTAGGTATTGTCTAAGTATATAGACTCCTCGCCCGGATGTCAAGCACTTTTTTTCGCCCGTAACTCTTAAGACTGTGGCACGACCCTGTCGTTTCCAGCATTTTGCTTTCCGGTCCTCGTCAACGGTATTTAAGGTATCATGAAGGTGTTATCGCATTCGATTTCCGGGCCATGCATTACCCATTTATGTCCAATCATCCTCTGACTTGCCTCGGTCTCCTCGTGCCGATGATAGCGCTTACCGGCTGCGGCATACGCCATCAAAACATGCCGGCCTCCCTACAGAAGCCTGCCATCGCCGAGGCGCCCATCAAATTCACCGATGTGACCCGGCAGGCCGGGATCGACTTCACCGCGACCAACTCCCGAACCTCCTCCAAATACATGGTCGAGACGATGGGCTCGGGCTGCGCCTTTATCGACTACGATGGGGACGGCTACCTGGACATCCTGCTCCTGAACGGCGCGCCCCTGCCCGGCGGACACGTGACCGGCCGCCCGACCCTCAAGCTCTATCATAACAACCATAACGGCACCTTCACGGAT
>DASRCN010000029.1:0-31725 GCA_035653075.1 Chthonomonadaceae bacterium
CAACCTAACCGGTTTTGTTAGGTGCTCTAAATTCCCCTCTCCTTGCCTCCCCCGAACGGGCAACACACCTGACGCCGATTTCCCTCCTCTTCGCCCATTCCAGGAGGCCGATCGGCCCCACCACAGCGGCCATCTTGAAGAGAACCAGCCAGCCCATCCCATAGCCCAGGATCCTGGCCGCCACACGATTCCCCTCAATTCCTTCGCCCAGCCAGCGCGTCGCCCGGTAAAAGTACAGGGTCGTCGCCAGATCCATCGATCCCAACAGCAACAGCAGCCAGCAGGGGCGCATCAAATGCAGAAGAGGTAAATGCGTAAAGGGGTTAATGGGTAAATGTTTCCGGTCGTTTGCATTTCCTCGTTTACCCATCGACCCCTTTACCTCCGCGCAGCGGTATCCACGCAATTCCGGCAACAAAAAAGCCGCCTTACCTGGCGGCGGGCGACTATAAGGGAACTCTGTCAATCGGTCAATGAGGAAGGGAGGCGCCGGAATGGAAAGCGTTGTATTGGGGCTCATTCTGCTCGATCCACTCTTTGCCTTCCTGCCAGTCGCGAATGAGGTCCGCGGCGATCTCTTTGTCTTGAAGGACAAGCACCGTATTACACTGATCGAAGGCCGTTGCGGAGTAGTTGAGGGAGCCGACTTCGACCCACTCTTCATCGACGATGAGGAACTTGCTGTGCCGGATCTGCCGCCGAACGGGCGAGGTGCCGACCCAATATTCGATGCCCGCCGCTGCCAGCAAAGCCACCTGCTTCTTCTCGGCCGGCCCGCACGCCTGCGTGTGATCGAAGAGGATCCGCACCTGGACGCCGCGCTCTTTGGCCGCGATCAGCGCCTCGGTCATCTCCTGAAATGTATAGCCGTAAATCTCAACGTAGATCGTACGCTGCGCCCGTCCGATCAAGTCCAGAATCGGTCCCTTGATCTCGTGTCTCGGCGCCCGGTACCAACGCTGCACGCGCTCGATGGGTGGCGCTGTCGTCATGCTTTCTGTTCCTCCGTCGCGGGCGGCTCTGTCCCGGCCTCATCCTCCGCCCACCTTCGCCGGGTTCTGGCAAAAGCCGCCGGCAAACAACGCGGCCTGCCAGAAGGCATCCTTGACGGCAGGCCACAACGGCTGATGCGATAGGCCAGCGATAGAGAGGTTGACCAGGAATGTCCCTGTGACAAACAGGCCCATTCGCCGCCAATCCAGGTTTTTCAAGGGGAACGTCTTCATAGCCTATCAATGCTGGAGATCGCCAGGTTCTGCAGTTCCGTCTGTGCCAGTTGGATTGCCATCAATGCATCCGCCGTACTCACCCGTCCGCCCGTCGCCTTCCCGATCTCGGCAGCCAACTGCTGCTGCTTTTCCAGGGGCAGCGCCAGCGCGCGCCGCTGCAGCCACGTTTCCAGCGAGGGCTTTACCACTGCAAGCGCCCATTTCTTCAACATCATCGTTACCTTTCTCTAAAAGCTAGGAAACAGAAAAAAGCAAGCCGTCTTTATTGTTTCCTCTTCCCTGCTCTTCACACCGGCATTCGATAATCGGGCACGCCCCCCTGACTGCTCGCGTCGATCTCGTGGGCCAGCACCTGCCGGGTAATCTGGGTCTGCGCCACCTGCTGGCCGTCCACATTCACCGGTATCGTCACATGCAGGCTCATCGCCCGCGAACTCCCCGGCGCCAGCCTCGGTCGGGGGCTGCCGTACAGGCTGCTATTGACCATCCAATCCGGCGCGCTGGCGTACCCAGCCTGCCCAGCCGCCACCACAAACGGCGCATTCGTGTTCAAGCCAGGAATGGCCGCCTGCATGTTCGCCTTCTGCTGAGACGTCAATCCTCCTCCCGTCGCCCGGTAGAGATAGGCATAATAGTTGAAATCGGCAGGCGCGTTATAAAGGCTGGGATTGAGTTGCCGATTGATCTGAGGCTGGGGCTGGCTGTGATGCCCCAAGAGGCCCCCCAGAAGACCGATCAAGCCCCCTGCCGCCGCGCCAAAGGCAGCGCCGGGCAGACCCGCGATCTTGCCGAAGCTAGCCCCGATCTGGGCGCCCGTCAAGGCTCCGTTCAAGAGGCCGCCCACGGCGCCTTCCTGTGCGCCCTGCTGCCAGATGCCATAAGCCCCCACGCCCGCCTGCGCGTATTGCGCTACGCCCCCCGCTGCCCCAGCAGCCGTGGGCTTGTCCGCAGGGGTCGAGTAGGCATTGGCGCTCATTCCCGTGATATTGCCCCTGCCGTCGGTGGCCGCCTTGAAATAGAGGCCACTATATTTGACATGGTCATGGAAGTCTGTAGCCGTCAGCGACAAGGGGGTCAGCCAATCGCTGGCAGCGCCACAACCGCCCGTGGGCACAAACGGAGGGGTTGTATCGCGACTGGCACAGGCATCGCCCCCACCCATACCCAGGCCGCCTAACAAGACAGAGGCCCACAGGGGCAGTCCTGCCGCCGGCATCGGCCTGGCTGCCAGCCCTCCGATGCCCGGCACTGCCCCCATCGCCTGCATCTGCGCCTGCTGCTGGCTCGATAAGTTGCCGCCCGTCGCCCGGTACAGATACGCCGTGCTGGTAAAATCGCCAGGACTATGATAGAGCGCTGGATTGAGCTGCCGCTCGATATTGGGCTGCGCTCCACTGCCCCCTCCCCCGCCCAACGAGGCGACCAGCCCCACGAGGGTGGCGATGCGGGAGGCCCAGTCGGCAACGCTCCCCCTCTTGCCGAGCGAAGCGAAGAAGGCCGCATCGATATTCGCCCCATTGGCCTGTCCCTGGATGCCATCCAGCGCGGCGGCTAGCCCACCAGAACCGGACAGGCCGGCGCCTGGAAGAGGAACGGGCAGGCTCATCAAAGAAGGGTGGGTTGCCGGCATCGCACCCACAGGAACAAGCCGGTGGCTGGGCCAGGCAGGCAAGCCGGCTCTAAAGAGCCGATCCTGTGGGGCAGCTAAAGAAGACGACAGGTCAGGCGGGCTTGCCATGGAGGATACATCGGATAGGCTAAGACCAGGAGGGCTGGACCAGGCAGGCGGCGTAAGAGAGGAGCCATCCACAGACGAACCGCCATTTCCAACATTTGCATTCCAGGTCCCCGGGCCAAGTCCAGAGGAGAGGTTCGTCCCTGACAGCAGAGACGGATCAAAGTTAAGGTACTGATATACTTGACTCAGAAACCTTAACAAACTGACTACTCTCGACAATCCCCTTCTTGCTCATCGGGAGGGGGAATTACCTTATCCGCCTTAATCTCTACCTGCCTTTTCGGAACGGCGAACAGACGTTTAGCCAGCGTCTCAAAACGCTGGAACTCCTCGGATTTCTCCTCTTCCGGCTCTGGCTGTTTCTTCTCTTCTTCTGGCATTGTGATACCTCCATTCGAGTTACTTTGACCTCGTATTGCCTTGTTTGGAGGTTAGCGTCTTTTGCGCCTTCTGAAGTGCAGCAATAATGTCGGGCAGTTCATTGAGGCGAAACTTTGCGACTTTGTAGCGTCCACCGTCCAGCCCAGGCCCGACTGCATCAATACGCACTATATCCTTATCTATGTAGACCTCACACTGTTCATCAGGATTATTCTTGCTAGGCCAGGGGAATTTCGCTATGGGTATCATCTGTCTACTCTCCTTCCCGCGCTGTAGTGCTTCATTATACCGGGCTAGAGGCGAGGAATAGGAGTAGACGGAACACGCGGTATTACTTGACAATAGTATTGCTTCGTGGTATTATATAGATGGAGAGCCAATCCAGCCGCCAAGTGAGAACGAAGACATGATAGCAGGATTTCGGTGTGAAGAGACAGAAAGCATCTTCAACGGTTGCTCGTCACGCAAGCTCCCCACAGGCATACAACGAATAGCACGCAGGAAACTGAAGATGCTGGACGCCGCCCGCAACCTCTCTGATTTGGCTATCCCTCCAGGCAATCACCTGGAGCCACTTCAAGGAGACAGAAAGGGAGAGTATAGCATCCGTATCAATCAGCAATGGCGGATATGCTTCCGGTGGGAAGCTCATAACGCTCATGCGGTTGCTATAGAAGACTACCACTGACCGAAATACCTTACAAACATCTGTCAGTTGTTTGGTCGGAGGGCAACTATGGACAGACTACCAAATATCCATCCTGGGGAGATACTTCAGGAAGAGTTCTTGACCCCGCTAGGCATTACTCCTTATCGCCTGTCGCACGCTATCGGAGTGCAGCAGACGCGCATATCGGAGATTATCAACGGCAAGCGTTCCATTACGCCAGATACCGCCATACGCCTTGCCCGCTTCTTCAAGACTACGCCTGAGTTCTGGCTGAACCTTCAGAGGCAGTATGACCTGGAAGAAGCACAGTTAGAGCGAGGGAAGGATTATGAGGAAATCCGCGCTTATGACTATGGGCAGGCCGTGACAGCCTGACAGGAACGCAAGTACAGACCTAAAGCCCCGTAAACGTTCTTTATGGGGCTGTTTGTTTAGGCAATAAAAATTGCAGGTGAGAAGTCGTCAATTCCTCATAGGTAAGCCGCTTCCCTGTTACCTGCCGGACGGCCTGTAGGAACCTATCCCGGTCGGAGAGTTTGCGATTGTTAAACCGGAACTCATGCTCTGTCACATATCTTAGCAGGTGGTGAGGCAGGCAGAAGGTGTACGTGCCATGCAGCGAACGGTCTAGCAAATTCCAGAAGTTCTCTACCCCGTTGGTTCCTATGCGCCCGTCCACGTAGGCAAGGGCGTGGTCTACATAGGCGTGCTGGTAGTCGCTCAATCCCCGATATGCCTTATGCGCGTCGGTAAAGACTTCGGAGCCGGTTTCCACATGGGAATGAATGAGGCCGTGCAGCGTCTCCTGGTCGGCGTTCTTGACGACCTTGAAGCGTATCCGGCTAATGTCATCCTCTCCCTTCTTGCGCTCTAAGATACCGACCACGATAGCCTTGCCGGAGCCTCCACGCCCCTTGACAGCCTCCTCCCTCTTGTGCTTGTGCATATTCTTAGCCTTCCCGCCTACAAACGTCTCATCTACCTCTACCGTGCCGGTAAACTTCTCAATAGTGCCTGTCTGCATGGCGCGGCGGATACGGTGAAGCAGGAACCATGCCGTTTTCTGTGTTACCCCTAGATGACGGGCCATTTCATGCGAGGAGATGCCATTACGGGAGTTGGCAATAAACCAGATGGCGACAAGCCATTTGCCCATAGCAATAGGGCTGTCCTCAAAGATAGTGCCGAGTTTGACGGAGAACTGCTTCTTGCAGGCAAGACACTGCCATGTACGGCGGGTAGAGATAAAGGAGACTTCCGACGCCTTGCAGACGGGACAGGACACGTTGCCATCCGGCCAACGCATCAAGACGGCGAAGTTATGGGCATTATCCAGGTTGGAGAAGTATTCAACGGCTTCTATAAGGGTCTTCGGCAGGCTACTCTGTTCGCTCATCTTGCCCCTCGGCGTAGTAGAGTTTTGGAGTGTTTATCTCCAATATCTTACTAAGCGAACGGACGGAAAAGAGGAACAAAATGAGAAGAAAATTCCCCGAATCACGGATGGTATTTGTGGAGGAAACAGCCCAATCTGACAGGCCGATAACCTGCCTTGTAAATCAAGCTATTATAGATGCTATTGATAATTCGAGACCTTTCTTGCCGTTTATCCACATTTCTCCGTCAACGTTTGAGGCCATAGAACATGAGGAGCGCAACGCCAAGCAGGAAGCCGCCGATGAGAAGGTAGCGTCCGACGTGGAATTGCCAACGGTAGCCCATAAAGCTAACACCCTCATAGTCCGGTTTCGCGATTTCTATGGCCGCGTCGTGGTGAAAGTCTATCTTGCCCCAGAAAATCATTACAAAACCAATAATGGTCAATCCGAAGCAAATTCAAGAACCTTTAAGCATCCACAGGTTAGGGGCAGGTTGCGGGTTTGGCTGCGTCAAATTGCCGCGAAATGTTACCGTCAAGGCCAACGCTGCCGTTGCCAGGGTAGCGAGCCTGTCAGCAAGGGTGAAGAATGAGGACATTTGCTCGTCTTTCTGTTTGAGAACTGCTTCGATCTTGCTAAATGGCATGATAATCACCTTTCTACCGCATGTCAAAAAGTGGTGAGGGGAGGCTGACAAGCCATAATACACGGAGATTCGTCGCAGAGTGACGGATTCCTGCCTGCGGTGGTAGAATGAGGTTAGAAGGAGAGAGTTATGAGCGAACAGTTATTGAAGGTGCTATTGGAAGAAATCAAGTTCCTGCGGGTCATCTGCCAGGGCTGCCATACCGTCATCGAACTGCCTATTGAGTCCATCGGGGAGAAGTTTGCCGACCAACGCTGCCCGTTCTGCAAAAACTCGTTTACGGTGGCAGGCGTCGTGCCCCCCGATCCTTTCCATACGCTTGCCCTCGCGCTTCAATCACTCCAAAAAATCAGCAGTCAGGTCAAGATCGAGTTCGTTGTCCCGCAGGAGCAGGGGTAAGCGGACGGGCTAATCCGCCTCTGAGTCAAGTATATCAGTACCATAAAGAGGGTTGCTATACTGCCCTCTACACAGTAGCGCCACATCTCTGCGGCAAGGCGCCAGAAATGAGCATTTTCGCCTCGATAGCTCTCTGCTAGCGACATCATGCAGACATGGGCACATCGACCGGCATTGTGGATTGAGACCTCCGGCCAGACAACTTGACACGGCAAGCCGCCTTGAGAGTCGGGTAGGGCCAATTGCAGCCCACCGGCAAGCTTCCCGTTCACTTCGAGTGCGAAGTAGACCGAGCGGGCCAGCCACAGCCTCAGAGCCCCTTCCGGTTGCCATCCCTGCGCGTCCGCCACGTCTTCAAAGAGGCGTACCAGTTTCTCGATCTCCTCCGGTTCGGTTAGCAGCCCCACTCGTAAGCCGCTATCGGGTTCGCACCAGAGCGGCAGCATGCCCGACCTCGCTTTCTACCTCTGCCGCCGAGGGCAAAGGTGCCAGGCAAAATTGAGATACGAGCATTATACCATAAAAGATGCTTATATACCGTGTGCTCTTATACTGTGGTCTAATAGTAAGTAGGCGGGGTATCGTAGGCGTATGGCCATAAAGAGGCAGCCTGCGCTCGTCGCGCTGGGGCAGCAGATACGCAAGGTACGCAAAGAGCACGGCTTTTCGCAGGAAGGCTTCGCGGCGGAAGTGGGGCTGGACCGCTCCTATTATGGTTCTGTAGAGCGCGGAGAGCGCAACGTCGCGGCACTCAACCTTATGCGGATCGCCGCAGCACTCGGGGTAGAAGTCGGCGAGTTGTTTCCGAAGGCCAGAGTTTTCCGGGCGCTACTGGACAGAACTATAGATACGGATGAGGAACAGGCTATTTGTTGACACATGAAAGCGTGCATTTCATGTTGAGCGCTTGGCTATCATATGAAATACCGGATGAATTTGCCCTTATAACATGTTAAGCTTCTGCTGAAAGAAAGGCTGCCTGCTGAGACCTCGGCAGGCGGCCTTCTTTATGTCTCGGAATTTACCGTCTCCGTTACCGATCCCTCTTCTTGAGCCTATCCGCAGGAGAGAACTGTCTGTGTTGATTTTCGATGTCAGCCTGCGCGAGCGCTACATAGCGATTCGTCATGCTGAGCGTGGTATGTCCCAGGATCTGCTGAAGTGTAAACACATTGCCACCAGCCCGCAGGAACTCGACCGCAAAGGTGTGCCGGAAGGTATGCGGGCTGCACCGTGCCGCTGTGATGCCGGCAACCCTGCCCAGGCGCACAAACAAAAGCCGCAGTCCGGAGCGCGTCAGAGGGTCTCCGCGTTCCGATAGGAAGAGAGGATCGTCGGGATCGCACGGCTCTGCCTTGAGGTAGTTCCAGAGGGCTTTCGCGGCCGTCTTTCCAAAGGGAACGATGCGCCGTTTATTCCCCTTTCCCAGCACGCTGCAATGCTTTGCCTGAAAATCCACGTCTTCCCGTTTTAGGGCGCAGAGTTCAGAGGCACGAAGCCCCGTGTCCAGCAACAGGTAAATGATCGCCTGGTTTCGGTGCGGATACTTGGACTGTTTTGCCGCATAGAGAAGAGCATCGACCTGACCCGGCGTGAAAGGCTGAACCTGGTCGGCGCGCGCCGTAGGAACAGGAATACGCTCCATCGGCGAGATTTCCAGACCATCTTCGGAGACGATCCATCGGAAAAAGGTACGCAGGTGACCGTGATAGGTATGGACGGTCCGGGGCCGAACGGGGCGTGTCTGTTGAGCGTTGCCCCACCGGCCGCCCTCTTCCTTGTGGCCGTTGGTAAGATAAGCGAGGAACTGGCGCAGTTCCATCGTGCCGCAGCAGGAAAGTTCTTTCTGACGCAGGAACCAGAGGAGTTTGTTGAGGATGGAGCGGCGAGAATCCAGCGTGCGAGAAGAATGCTGGTCGATTTCGCCGGCAAGAAGCCAGCCTTCTGCGTAACGCTCCAGGTCGTTAACAGTGACAGAGGCTGCGTCCGTTTTTGCAAAACGAGGCGCTCGGTTGTTCATTTTATCCTCCGAACAGGGCATTCGGGGGACAGTAAGACGCGATACTATTGCGCTCACGATGAGAGGGAAATGTCGCAGATCCCTCTTTTAGAAATGGAGCTGAGGGGATTCGAACCCCTGACCTCTTCGATGCGAACGAAGCGCTCTCCCAACTGAGCCACAGCCCCACGCACTATGCTAGAATACGCTCCTGATTATAACCCAGGAAGAGACGAATGTCAAGGACGGAAGCGAGCGTTGAAAACACCCGGCAAGCTGGGAGAAGGGGAGTTTACGCCGGCGGGCGTTCCGCATGCCGCCAACTGGCGAAGTAGAGATTGATGCCCTTGTTGGCGATCAGGGAGGCGGCCAGACTCATGATGAACAGGAAGGCGATCCGGAACAGCAGCCAGGCGAACTGCGACCCGATGGCGGCCAGAGCCGGGTCCTTCTTCGGATCGCCCGTAAAATGCAGGCCCAGCGCCGCCGATGGGGTCTTATTGAACAGGTCGAACGCCCAGTGGAAGACGAATCCCAGCAGCGCCACCCCCAGCAGAAACACCAACATGCCCACGATCTTGCCGATCCAGTCCGTATGCGGGCGGACAGAGACCGGCATGGGCGCCGGCTCTTGGGGGCGCCTCTCCGGGGCCGTCTCGATTTCGGAAGCTTGCGTAGGCATCGCGATCAGGCCTTTCTCCAGGGACCAGGGATTGGCTTTCCAGTCCCCAGTCTCCGATCCCTCTACATCTCCTTACGGCGAGAAGGGCATTTTGTTCCTTCGTCAGGGCCGCGCCAGGGACGAGGCCGCTTGCATCAGCGCCTGGATCAGGTTGGGCACGATCCCGAACAACAGCGAGCCTACTCCCGTCGCCAGCAGGGAGACCGTCACGCCGCCCGCCGACCGGGCATGCCCCGCCGCCGTTTCGGTATCCGGCTCGGAAAAACACATCATCCAGACCACGCGCAGATAGTAGTAGATCGAGATGACACTGGCTAGCGCCAGCAGGATCGCCAGCCACATCTGCCCGGCCAAGAGCGCCGCATAGAAGATAAACCACTTGCCCATGAATCCCATTGTCGGCGGAATGCCGCCCAAGGAGAGCATGAAGATCAGCATCAGGTACGCCGACGGGGCATCCCGGCGCGCCAGCCCCTTCAGGTCGTCGAGCGTCTCCGCGTCGAAGCCGCGCCGGGACAGCCAGATCAGCACCGCAAACGCCCCCATCGTCATCAGCGCGTAGGCCAGCAGATAGAAGATCGCCGCGCCGAACGCCGCGCTGTGCGCCGCCGGGTTGGCGCCCGCCATCGCCGAGACCGCGACGAGCAGATACCCGGCGTGCGCGATGGAAGAATACGCTAACATACGTTTGACGTTGTTCTGCGTGACAGCCCAGATATTGCCCAAAAACATCGTCAGCACGGCCAGCACCTGAATGGCGGTCAGCCAGTAAGGCGCGATGGGGAGGAGCGCGTTGAAGACGCGCAGGATGGCAGCGAAAGCGCCGATCTTGGCGACGGAGGCCATGAAGGCGGTCACCGACGTGGGCGCGCCTTCGTAGACGTCCGGGGTCCACATATGGAAGGGGACCAGCGCCGCCTTGAACGCCAGCCCGACCAGCAGCAACGCCACGCCGGTCATCAGCATCACAGAGGGCGCGCCGGCCTGCTGCAGGAAACCGGCCAGGGCGTCCAGGTTCGTCGTGCCTCCGTGTCCGGGCGCCGCGGAGCCGCCATAGATCAGCGCGATGCCGTAGAGGAGGAAGCCGGCCGCGAAGGCGCCGAGCAGGAAGTATTTGAGCGCCGCCTCTTCGCTGCGTGCCTCCGTGCGGGCAAAACCGGCCAGCACGTAGAGCGCGACCGAGAGCGTTTCCAGCGCGATGAACAGCACGATCAGGTCGGTCGCCCCCGCCATCAGCATCCCGCCCGACGTGGAGAAGAGCACCAGGGCGTAGTACTCGCCCAGATTGAGCTCCCGGTTCTCCAGGTAGGTCATGGCCAGCAGGACCGCCAGCGCGGCCGTGATCAGCAGCAGCAGGTTGCATGCCTGGGCGAACGAGTCGGCGGCGATCGCGCCGTGGAAGGCGATCGTCGGGGCGTAGCTGCTCGTTCCGATCAGCGCGAGGCTGTAGTACATGGCCGCGCCGATGCCGATGAGACTGAGCACGCCGCTCAGGACGCGCGCCCGCCGCCAGAAGGGCAGGCAGGCATCCGTGAGAAGCACCACCATGCCGGTGCCCAGAGTGATGAGGATGGGCAGGATCGCATAGAGGCTGGAGACATTATCCATGGCTGGGAGCGCCCTCCGTCAGAGCCGGGATGACAGGCCGGTGGGCCGCAAGCCGGCCCGGCCCGCTGCGTTCGCTGGTTTGCGGTCCTCCGCGTCGCCCCCTGCCGCCAGGCCCCCCAGGAGGCGCCGGTAAGCCGGGAGAGGCCGGGACCGCCGGCGCCGGTCGCCCGCCCGCTGGCGCCCGTGGACCGTTCGGAGCCGCCCCCGACGGTCCCCCGGCTCCGCCAGGCGAGCCGGAGGGAGGCGCCGATGGGCGCGGTGCTCCACCTCCTCCGGCGCCAGGTATCGGGATGACCTTGGGACCGGATGGTCCGGCGCCGGGAAGCGGCGCCATCGGGACATACTGCAGCTTCTCATGCGTGCCGCGAGGCACCTCCTGCCGGATGCGCTCATTCCGCAGGGGAGGGGTCACCGGCAGGTCCGAATCCATCTGCTCGGCGATCGGAGAGATCTCCGTGTTGACCGCCACGGTCATCCGCTGCGTCCAGAACGTGCTGTTGAGGCCGAGCCAGAAGATCATCGCCGCCAGCGGTGTCAGCACCAGCCACTCGTTGACCGATAGGTCGGGCAGATGCCGGTTGGCCGGTTGGGTGACGGGACCCAGCATCAGCCGCTGGAACCACCAGAGCATGTAGACCGCCGAAAGGATCATTCCCGTGCCGGCCAGCAGCGTCGGGACGTAGCCCGTCGTGGTCGAGAGCCAGCTTCCCATCAGCACCGGGAACTCGCCGACGAACCCGCTGAAGAAGGGCACGGCGATGCTCGCCAGCACGGCGATAAGCATCATGGCCGCCAGCATCGGCACCACGCGCTTGATCCCGCCGAACTCCGAGATCAGCCGCGTATGCCGCCGCTCGTAGAGCATGCCGACCATGAAGAAGAGCATCGGCGTGGCGATGCCGTGCGCCAGATTCTGCAGCAGCGCCCCCATCAGCCCGATGCGGGTGAAGGTGAAGATGCCCAGGATCACAAACCCCAGGTGCGCCACGCTGGAATAGGCCACCAGCTTCTTGGCGTCCGGCTGCACCGCCGCGACGATGGAGCCATAGATAATACCGACGATAGCCAGCGTGATGAACAACGTGGCGCTCGCTTGCGCTTGTATGGGGAACATCGGCACGCAGAAGCGGATAAAGCCGTAGGTGCCCATCTTCAGCAGTACGCCCGCCAGCAGCACGCTGCCCGCCGTCGGCGCCTCCACGTGCGCGTCCGGCAGCCAGGTGTGGAAGGGGAACATCGGCACTTTGATCATGAACGCCAGCGCGAAGGCGGCATAGATCCACATCAGCATCCGTGGAGCAGAGGCGGACAGTCTCAGCCCCGGTCCGATGCCGTGATTGGACAGGGCGATGACATCCAGGGAACCGGTCAACTGGTACACCGCGATTATGGCGACCAGCATGAGGATGCTGCCCGCGAAGGTGAAGAGGAAGAACTTGATGGCGGCGTAGATGCGGTTCTCATGCCCGAAGATGCCGATCAGGAAGTACATGGGGACGAGCATGGCTTCCCAGAAGAAGTAGAAGAGCACCAGGTCGAGCGCGCAGAACACGCCGATCATGCCGGTCTCCAGCAGGAGCATGAAGACCATGAACTCCTTGAGCCGCTGCTTGACGCCGAAGGAGAACAGCACGCAGGGGACCATCAGGAACGTGGTCAGCACGATGAGCAGCAGGCTGATTCCGTCCACGCCCATCCGATAATGGATGTCCAGGCTGCCGAGCGTGATCCAGCGGACATCCTCCATAAACTGCATATTGCGCGTGGCCGGGTTGCGGTAGCTGCCGTTGAAGGTGGCGAACAGGACGATCGACAGCAGGAAGTCGACGAGGACGACCGCCAGCGTGACCCAGTTCACTATATCGCGCGCCGGGTCATGCACCGAGGGCGGCGTGGGCGCATCCGGATTTCCGTGGGCGTCGTGACCGTGCGCCTCCGGCAAATCCCTGGGCCGCGGCAGGAACATGACGATCAACGCGCCCACCAGCGGCAGGAACGTCAGAATACTTAAAATACCAGGGATCGGAGATTGCATTCTGAACTCTCTTTGGCCTTAATGCCCTCTCAGGCCGACGAGCAGCCCGATCAGCAGCGCGACGACGCCCAGCAGCATACCGAGCGCATAGTTGCGCACGTAGCCGGTCTCGACGCGGCGGGTCGTGCTGCTGACGCGCCCGACCGCGCCGGCCAGCGTGTTGACGAATCGGTCGATGATTCCAATATCTATGGTCTTCCAGAGGACCCCTTCCGCGAACAGGCCGCCGATCTCGATAAAGAGCTTGTTGTACAGCCAGTCCCACCACCACTTGTTGAGAAGGAAGGTGTAGGGATTGAGAGGGACCCGCTCCATCTGCTCCTTGCGCTCCTCCGGTATCAGCTCGCCCGTCTGCATGTTCTGCTGGTAGAGGACCCTGGCCAGAATCAACCCTCCGATGGCGACCACGCCGGAGATGATCCAACCCATCCATTGGGGAAATATTTCCCCGCCTTCTTCCAATCCGCCCAGCGAAAGGGGCGCGATAGAGGGCGCCAGGAAGTTCCGGAAGGCGCCATTCAGGTAAAGGATTATCCCTGCTACGATCGATAAGAGTGCGAGAATATAGAGCGGGAACATCATGGAGGGTGGGGACGAGTGGACGTATCCGCCCCCATGCTCGTGCTGGGCAGCATGCGCGGCATGGCCTGTCGTTTCTTCCTCATGGCCGGTGTGGTCGCCTTCCGGCTCGTGCTCCTCCTCGGAAGCGCCGTGGTGCAATTCCACCAATTCCCCGTTGACGAAGCGTGGGTCGGTATAGAACGTCTTCCACATCAGCCGGTTCATGTAGAAGGCGGTCATAAAGGCCGTAAACAGGCCGACCGCATACAGGATGAGGCCGTCGCCCCAGGGAGAGCGCAGCGCGCTGTCCAGAATCGCGTCCTTGCTCCAGAATCCTGAGAACAGAAACGGAAACCCGGCGATGGCGTAGGTGCCGACGAACATCACAGCCCAGGTCGCCGGGATCAGCTTCCTCAAACCGCCCATCTTGCGCATGTCCTGCTCGCCCAGCATGGAGTGAATGACCGCGCCGGAACCCAGGAACAGCAGCGCCTTGAAGAAGGCGTGCGTGGTGACGTGGAACATGCCCCAGGTGAAGGCGCCCACGCCGCAGGCCAGGAACATATACCCCAACTGCGAGATCGTGGAGTAGGCCAGGACGCGCTTGATATCGTTCTGAACCAGGCCGATGCTCGCTCCCAGAAACGCCGTCGCCAGGCCGATGACGGCGACTACCCTCAGCGCGCCAGGCGCCTGCACGAACAGCCAGGAGCAGCGGCTCACCATCACCACGCCGGCCGTCACCATCGTGGCCGCGTGGATGAGCGCGGAGACGGGCGTCGGGCCGGCCATCGCGTCCGGCAGCCAGGTCCACAGCGGGATCTGCGCCGACTTGCCGCACGCGCCGACGAACAGCAGCAGGCACATCAGGGTCAGAGTCGGCACCGTGATGCCGCCAAAAAAGTTCGTGGTCAGATCGCCCAGCGGATGGCCGGCGAAGTCCTTATGGGCCATCGCCAGGTCCATGACCCCTTTATGGTCCGCCGTAAAGAAGGAGAAGGTGCCGAACACGCTCCAGACGGTCAGCATGCCCAGCACGAAACCCAGGTCTCCGACGCGGTTGACGATGAAGGCTTTGTTGCCCGCCCTGGCGTTGTCCGGATCGGTGTACCAGAAGCTGATGAGCAGGTAGGAGCAGGTCCCCACGCCCTCCCAGCCGACGAACAGCAGCAGGAAGTTCTCCGCCAGGACCAGCAGGAGCATCATGAAGATGAACAGGTTGAAGTAGGTGAAGAAGCGGGGCTGCTCGGGGTCGTCGGCCATGTAGCCGGTCGCGTAGACGTGGATCAGGCCGCCGACACCGGTGACGATCAGGGCCATCAGCATTAAGAGCGGGTCGAGCAGCAGGGCGAAGTTAACGCGCAGGAAAGCGAAATCGATCCACGGCGCGGTCGCAGACGCCCCCGGAATCAGTGGTACGATCACCCGATGGTCAGGCGCTCCCATGACCTGCAGCGTCGCCACGACGGCGAGCACGAACGCCGCCAGCACCACGCCCGGCGCCACGTAGGCGACCAGCCGCCTGGCTCTCTGTTTCCCGAATATCAGCCCGGAAACCGCGTTGAAAAGAAAGCCCAACAGCGGCAGCCAGACGATCAACCAGGCCCACGATTCCATGATTACCCCTCTTCAGTCCCCTCGCCGACAAGGGGCGAGGGGGAGAGTTTTTTGTAGGTGCTGCTTGCGGCGCCCTCAGAGGGTTCGCCCGCTTTAGCGGGCTTCGTGTCTCAGCACGGCGTTGAAACGCCGTGTAAAATCAGAACTTCATCAGGTTCACTTCGTCGATGTTGATGCTCTCGCGCAGCCGGAAGATCGCGACGATAATGCCCAGTCCCACCGACACCTCCGCAGCGGCGACCGCCAGCGCGAAGATGACGTACATCTGCCCGTTCACCTGTCCGAAGTGACGCCCCAGCGCGATGAAGGTCAGGTTGGCGGCGTTGAGCATCAGCTCGATGCACATGAAGATGACGATCGGGTTGCGCTTGACCAGCACGCCGATGACCCCGATCGTAAAGAGTATTCCGGCCAGTACCAGATAGTAGGGTGTTGGAACCATGTACCTGACCCCTGGAAGTTGTTAGTTGCTAGTCGCTAGTTGCTAGTAAGGGCGCAGCAAGCAGCGTCCTTTCTCTCCCCTCTCCTTATGAAGGAGAGGGGTCGGGGGTGAGGTTTTACTAGCGACTAGCAACTAGCAACTGCTTTTCTCACACCCGCCGCTTGGCCATGATGATGGCGCCCACAATGGCGACCAGCAGCAGGATCGAAGTGATCTCGAACGGAAAGAGCCACGGCTGACCTGGGCTGAACAGATTCAGCCCGATGCCCTGCACGGTGCCCAGCGGCTGATATGCGGCAGGCGGCGCGGGAGCGGTCGGCAGCTTGATCAGGGTGGAAGACACGACCAGGGCAATAAAGAAGACGGCCCCCAGCAGGACGGCCACATACGTCTGAAGCGTGCCGCGCTCCCGTAACGCTTCCGGCGCGCCGAGGTTGAGCAGCATGATCACGAACAGGAACAGGACCATGATCGCGCCGGCATAGACGATGATCTGCACCGCCGCGATAAACTGCGCCGCCAGCGTGATGTAGTAGACCGCCACGCACAGGAACGTGACGACCAGAAACAGCGCGCTACGCACCGCATTCTTCGTCACGACCATCATGATGGAGGCCGCCACCGAGATCACCGCCAGTATCCAGAACAGTACGAATGACCCTGTCATCGATGTAAGCTCACCTCAAGCCACGTTTCCGTCCCTACATTGCGCTCTGAAAGGGTTAGCCCCGTGCTAACGCCGTGCGCTCTCCACGCGGGTGGGAGCGGCCGAAGTCGGGGGCAGAGCCGGCGGGTTGTTCGGCGTGCGCGCCAGATTGTAGCCGCCCATGACGAACAGCCAGACCAGCCCCAGAGGCAGCATCCGCTTCCAGCCCAGCGCCATCAGGGCGTCGTAGCGCAGGCGCGGGAATGTGGCCCGCAGCCAGACGTAGATGAAGATCCCGAACATCACCTTGGAGACGAACCAGATCCAGCCCGGCACCCAGGTGAACGGAACGCAGTTGAACGGCGCCAGCGGTCCACCCCAGAACATAGCCGCGTTCAAGCCGGAGACCGTGAGCATGCTGGCGTACTCGCCCATGAAGAACATCGCAAACTTCATGGAGGAGTACTCCGTGTGGAAACCGGCGATCAGCTCCGACTCGGCCTCCGGCAGATCGAAAGGCGCGCGGTTGGTTTCCGCTACCATCGCGATGGAATAGAGCAGGAACGGGACGAAAAAGCTCTGCAGCCAGAACCAGGAGAAGATGCTGCCCCTCAGAAACTCCGGCTGGCCGGGGATACCGAAGGGAAGCTGGTTCTGCGCCACCACGATGTCGCTCAGCTTGAGCGAGCCGGCCAGCACGATCACGCACAGCAGCGCCAGCCCCATCGAAAGCTCGTAGCTGATGAGCTGCGCCGAGCCGCGCAGCCCGCCCAGCAGCGAATACTTGTTGTTGGAGGACCAGCCGGCCAGCACCACCCCGTAGACCTGCAGCGACGACAGGGCCAGGATGTAGAGCAGGCCGATATTCACGTCGCCGACCGTCAGCGGCGTCTGGAAGAGATGGCCGTCGGGCGCGCGGAACGTAATGAATTGCAGCGGCAGCACCGCCCCGCCCGCCAGCGCGGGAATCATGGCGATCACCGGCGCGATGTAGTAGATGCGCCGGTCCACGCTGCGCGGCAGGATCTCCTCTTTGAAGAACAGCTTCACGCCGTCGGCAAGGGTCTGCAGGAGGCCGCGCGGCCCGACCCGGTTGGGTCCGGAGCGGTCCTGCATGAAGGCGATCACGACCCGCTCGATGTAGATCAGGCCCGGCACGATCCCCAGCACGAAGGCGAGAATGCCTATCAGCGCAATATAGGGCACGATGTCGGGCAGGTGGATGCCATGCCAGTATTCGGGAAAGATGATGACAGGGTGTCCGACCATAGCTACTCCCCGGCTCCCGGCGCGATCGGCGTCGCCGGTGGCGTCTCATGCGGGTAGCGCCAGCGCACGCCCGACTCGCCCAGAGCGGCAAGGTTGACTTGCCCGTACATCGGCACAGCGGCGGCGATGTCGCGCAGCACGTCCCGCGCCGAGAAGTAGGGCGTGCCCCCGCCCAACTGCGCGGCGACCTCCGAAAAGACCAGCCAGTCCGGCTTGATGTCCGGCGCCAGATCGAACGCCTTGTAGATGCGCTGAATGCGCCGCTCGCAGTTGGTGTACGTGCCGTCCTTCTCCGCTACGCTCGCGACCGGCAGCACCAGGTCTGCCATCTCCGCCGTCTGCGTCATGGTTAGCTCATTCACCACCACGAAGGGGCAGTTCTCCAGCGTGCGGCGCGCGAGGGCCGGATCGTAGTAGCTCTCCAGCAGCTTCGCGCCCACCAGCCACAGGACCTGCAGCGTGCCGCCGGCAGCAGCCTCCAGCATCTGCTGCGTGTTCATGCCCGTCCCAGTCGGGGATTGGTAGCCGGGGCCGCTGTCCGGCAGGAGGCCCATATCCATCGCGCCCTGTGTGTTGCACTCTAAGACGGGGATGTTAAGGTTGCCGCGGTTGCCGGTCGCCTCGACCAGATCGCCCAGCGCGGCGGCGATCTCCAGATACTGCGGGTGCTCCGTGATCGTCTTGCCCGCCAGGATCGCCATCGGCGTATGCGCCAGCAGGCGCGCCGCCGCCCGGATCTGGTCTGCCGGCACGCCGGTCTCGGTCGCAGCCTTATCGGGCGTCCAGTCCCCCACGCTTGCCTTGAGCTTGTTCGCGTCCGCGCCGGAATTGGCAGGCAGCAGGTTCTCGGCGAGCATCACGTTGAGCAGGCCGCGCAGCAAGGTCATCTCCGTGCCGGGCTTATAGACCATCTCCACCGCCGCGAAGTCGCCCACGCGGGTCGTCTCCTCCTCCACGTGCGTGACCGCCGAGATGACGTGGGCAGAGTGAAAGCGCCACGCCTTGCGCACCCGCAGAAAGAGAATGGGCTGCTCGTCCGCCAGATCGGCGCCGAGGACGAGGATCGCCTGCATCTTTTCCAAATCCGCGATGGAGTTGCCCATGCTGTGATAGCCGAATCGCTCGAAAAGCGGTTTGGAGGCCGGTCCCTGATAGCGTCCCAGGCGATGATCCAGGTTGTGGCTCTTCAAGACCTCGCGGAACAGCTTTTGGAACAGGAAATTGTCCTCGTTGGTGCAGCGCTCGCCGCCGATGCCGCCGGCATTCGCTCCCGCCGCCTTCAGTTTCTCGATCAGCACGTCGTAGGCTTCCGTCCACTCCACTTCCGTCCACTGGCCGTCGCGCTTGAGCCTCGGCTTCGTAAGGCGCGTTGCCGAGGAGACGTAGTCGTGGCCGAACTTGCCCTTATCACAGGTCCACTCTTCGTTGACCGCTTCGTTCAGGCGAGCGTTGACGCGCTGCAGCTCGTTCAGGCGGTAGTCGATCTTGATGTTGCAGCCGTTGGAGCATCTCGAGCAGACCGAGCGCTGCGTGTGCAGGTCCCACGGGCGCGCTTTGAAGCGATAGGTGCGCGACAAGAGCGCCCCGACCGGGCACAGCTCGATGACGTTGCCGCTGAACTTGCTCGTGTATTTCGTGTGCGCGTAGGTGCTCACTTCCATGTCCGCGCCGCGCTTGAAGAATCCAAGCTGGTGGTCGCCGCTGATGTCCTCCGTGAAGCGGGTGCAGCGGGCACAGTGGATGCAGCGCTCTCGGTCGAAGACCACGTGGTCGGACAGCGGATAGGCTTTGGGGAAGTGGCGCTTCTCCTCAATGTAGCGGCTGATGGGTGGGCCGTAGAAGAGCGTGTTGTTCTGCAGCGGGCACTCGCCGCCCCGGTCGCAGATGGGGCAGTCGAGCGGGTGATTGATCAGCAGAAACTCCAGGATGCCGCGCCGGTCTTCCACGACCGACTCGCTCTCCGTTTCGATGGCCATGCCTTCCGAGGCGGGGAGCGTGCAGGCGGTCTGCGGCTTGGGCATCTTCGCCATGACGACGCTGCCGTCGGGGTTCTTGCGCGGCATGTAGACGTCCACCAGGCACATGCGGCAGTTGGCGGCGTCGCCTTTGGAGAGGCGGGGATGGTAGCAGAAATAGGGAATATCGATCCCGACCCGCTTGGCGCTTTCGATGAGGTTCTCGCCTTCGGGGACTTCGAGCTCGATCCCGTTGATCTTTATGTGAACCTGCTTGGGAGTTTCGGGATTGAGCGACGCCTCGGTCAGCGTCAGCGAATGATCCAGCATCTAATCCTTCCCTCATGCCTGCGGTGGGAGGCCGCGCGGCCTTCCTCGCCCGCTCGCGTATAAGTGTACCGTATTTCTACCGCTAAGGGAAAAGATAGAAGGGAAAAGGGAAAAGTAAAACCCTCTTCCGCTTCCCCTCTTTTCCCTTTTCCCTTAAATAGTCGCTATGCAGGTGTCAGGGCTAGCAGCGGGTTGACGACGACCGGTGACGGCGGCAGCGGGTTGTCTCCGACCGGCGAGCGCTTCTGCGCGATCCAGTACTCGAACTCCTCGCGGAACGCCTTGATGGCGCCCACGATGGGCCAGGCCGCCGCATCGCCCAGGCCGCAGTAGGAGCGCCCGTCGATGTTGCGGCAGATGTTGAGCAGCAGGTCGATGTCGCCCGGCTGCCCGTCGCCGGAGGTGATCCGGTCCAGGATCTTGAACAGCCAGCGCGTTCCTTCCCGGCAGGGCGTGCATTTGCCGCAGGATTCGTGGGCGTAGAACTCCGCCGTGCGCTTCATCAGAAGCACGATGTCGGTGCGGTCGTTGAAGACCATGAAGCCGCCGGAGCCTAAGAGCGTGCCGTTGGCCGCGCAGCTTTCGTAGTCGAGATTGATGGCGGCCAGCTTCTCGGCCGGCATGATCTGCACGGACGAGCCGCCGGGGATGACGGCTTTGAGCTTTCCGCCGGTCACGCCGCCCGCCGCGTTGAGCAGGTCGAGGAGCGGTGTGCCCATCTCGATCTCATAATTGCCAGGCCTGGCGACGTGGCCGCTGACCGACATGATCTTGGTGCCCTTGCTCTTCTCCGTGCCGTACTGCGCGTACTCCGCGCCGCTGTGCGCCAGAATCCAGGAGGCCGCGGCGTAGGTCTCGACGTTGTTGATGAGCGTGGGCGCTTTCCAGACCCCGGCGACGGTCGGCAGAGGCGCGTGCGGGGCTTTGAGGCGGGGATTGCCGCGCTCGCCCATGAGGCTGCTCATCAAGGCCGACTCCTCGCCGCACTCGTAGCTGCCCGCGCCCATGTGAACGTAGAGGTCGTAGTCGAAGCCCTGAACGCCGAGGATGTTCTTGCCCAGATAGCCCTTCTTATACGCCTGGTCGATCGCCTTGCGGATCTGCCATGCCGGCTCGACGAACTCGCCCCGGATGTAGATATAGCCCGCCTTGCTGTAGGTGGCGTAGCCGGCCAGGATCATGCCCTCGACTACCAGATGCGGCAGCGCCAGCATCAGCTCCCGGTCTTTGAACGTGCCGGGCTCGCCTTCATCCGCATTGCAGATCACATAGTGCGGCGCGTCGTAATTTTTGGGCAGGCCGTTCCACTTGATCCAGGTGGGGAAGCCGGCGCCGCCGCGCCCGCGCAGGCCGGACGTCTTGATCTCGTCCACCACGGCCTGCCGGTCCATCTTGACGGCCTTGCGCAGGCCGGCATAGCCGCCGTGCGCCTCGTAGACGTCGATATTTTGAATGCCGGGAACGTCCCGGTTGGCAAATAGCAGATTCAGAATGGGCATACCTAACCCTCGGGAGGAACGCTGCCAGGAATATGCAGCTTGACGATGGCGTCGGCGAGCCTGGCAGGCGTGTAGTCCTCACTGTTGCGCAACTGGTCAATCACCTGCAGGACGTTGTCGGGCGTGAGATTGGTGAAATACTTGTCGCCGACCTGCATGACGGTGGCCGCGCCGCAGAAGTCCAGGCACTCCGCTTCGGACAGGGTAAACTCGCCGTCCGGCGTGGTCTGGCCGATCTCGATCCCCAGTTCGTGTTCCAGCTTGTGAACGAGGTCGTACGCGCCCATGACCGCGCACGTCAGACAGGTGCAGACCTCCAGATGGTGCCGTCCGCGCGGGCGCAGGTTGTACATCGTGTAGAACGTGGCGACGCCCTCCACCTCCGCGAACGACAGGCCCAGATGGTCGGCGACCTCCTGAATGGCCGATGGGGTCAGATAGCCGCCGTATTCGCGCTGCGCGATCCAGAGCGCGGGCAGGCAGGCGGCTTTGCGCTCCGGGTAATGCGAGGCGATCTCTTCCAGCTCGGCGACCGCCTGCGCGGAGAATCGGCGCTCCTCAGAGGGCAGCGACGCCGGCTCCCGCGCCTCGCCTCCGACAGGACTTGCAGGTGATGTGGACATTCCCTTTCCTTATCCTTCCCCCTCTCCTTCGTAAGGAGAGGGGGTCAGAGGGTGAGGTCTTAAAGTCCGCCCGGAGGGCGGTTGGCGGCGTAGCCGCCCTCTAGACAGGCCGTTCACGGCCTGGGGATGGGGTGAGAGCGCTAACGATCTATCTCTCCGAGCACGATGTCGATGCTGCCGATGATGGCGACCACGTCGGCGATCAGGCGGCCCTCGCACATCTTGGAGAGCGCTTGCAGGTTCATCAGCGACGCGGAGCGCCGGTGCGCGCGATACGGCCGGTTGGTGCCGTCGCTGACGACGTAGTAGCCCGCCTCGCCTTTGCCCGACTCCACTGGCACATACGCCTCGCCGACCGGCGGATGGAAGCCTTCCGTCCACAGCTTGAAGTGATGGATGACCGCCTCCATGCTGCGATCCAGCTCGGCGCGCGGCGGCGGCACGATCTTGAGATCATCGACGTTGATCGGCCCGTCCGGCATCTTCTCGATGCACTGCTTGATGATCTCCCGGCTCTGCAGCAGCTCCGCCATGCGCACGCGATAGCGGTCGTACACATCGCTGTACTGCCCGACCGGGATATGGAAATCGAAGTTCTGATAGCCGCTGTAAGGGGCAGCCTTGCGAATGTCGTGCGCCACGCCGGTGCCGCGCAAGGTCGGGCCGCTGACGCCGATCGCCAGGCAGTCCTCGACGCTGATAACGCCCACGCCCTGCGTGCGCTCCCGCCAGATCGGATTCGCGTTGAGGAGGTCTTCGATCTCTGCGATGGCCCGTGGAAAGTCGTCGCAGAACGCCTTCCCGCGCTCGAACCAGCCCTCCGGCGCGTCGCCGCGCAGGCCGCCCGGCACGATCCAGGAGCTCATCATGCGGACCCCGGAGATCATCTCCTTCATGTCCAGGATCTTCTCGCGCTGCTGGAAGGCGTAGAAGAAGACCGTCATCGCGCCGATGTCCAGGCAGTGCGTGCCCAGCCAGACCAGGTGGCTGGCGATGCGCTCCATCTCCATGAGCATGACGCGCAGCATCTGGCCGCGCGGCGGCGGCTCGACGCCCAGCAGCTTCTCCACGGAGAGCGAATAGGCCGCATTCTCGATCAGGGAGGCGACGTAATCGACCCGGTCCGTCAGCGTCACGGCTTTGAGATAGGTCTGATACTCGATCTCCTTCTCGATGCCGGTATGCACGTAACCGATGTGTGGGGTCGCGCGGGCGATCACCTCGCCGTCCAGCTCCAGCACCACACGCAGCACGCCGTGCGTGCTGGGATGCTGCGGCCCCATGTTCACGACCATCGTCTGGTCGTCGAGCGCATCGATCGTCACGCCCTGCGCGCTGCCAGAGAGCGTATTCAGCCCATCCAGGCGTTTTTCATCTATGGTTGCCATGGACTTTACTTTCCGTGCCGGGTGTTTTCAACACCCGGAACTCTGCTCCTCCCGCGCGGGCGGAAGCGCTGTGCCGGGACCGATTTCCGGCGTGGGCGTGCGAATAGCCCGGTACGGCTCGCCCTGCACGTCACCGGTCTTGCCGGAAAACGATTCGCCCGGATGCTGAACGGCCACCTCGCCTACCGCCGGGCCGTACTTGCCGCCGGGAAACTGCACGCGCTCCCCGCCGAGCGGATAGTCTTTGCGCTGCGGATGCCCGACCCAGTCCTCCGGCATCAGCAGGCGGCGCAGGTCCGGATTGCCGCTGAAGGATACCCCGAACATATCGAAGATTTCGCGCTCCGGGAAGCCGGCGCCGGGATAGACCTCGACGACGCTGGGCACGACCGGATCGTCCGCCGGCACGGGCACTTTCAAGAAGATGCGCCGGTTCTTGCCTACCTGCACGCCGTCCTTCTCATAGACCAGCGAGTAGAGGTTGTAGACCACCTCGAAGCGGTATCTCTGGCGAGAGTGAAGATAATCGACGCCGAGGCACTCGGAGAAGAAGTTGTACTGCAGGTCGGGGTCGTCGCGCATCAGGCGGCAGACATCGACGATAGCCTCCCGCTTGACGAGGATACGGGTATCGCCCCGGAACGTCTCGACGCTCAGCAGGGCGTCCGGAAACTGTTCGCGAATCTTCTGCGCTTCCAAAAGCTCTTCGGTGACGGGGGCGGGGACGGTCTCCGTGGTCATACGCATTCTCCTAGCGCCGTACCGGCTGCGACTCTTCCGCGTTGGCCCCAAAGGCCGCGATGGCCGGGCGGTCTGCCGTCGAAGGAATGCGGACCGGACCCGAATCCTCGTTGCCGAAGCGGATCGCCGGACGCGGGGCCAGCACTTCGGGGCTGAGCACATCCACGGCGCGCGCCTGCTCGCTCTCGTCCCAGTCCAGCGCGCCTTTGCCCAGGATGTAGAAGTAGCCGATGAACAGGATGGCGACGAAGACCGCCATCTCGATCAGCTCGAACACTTTGAGGGCGTGCGGAAGCCCGGAAAAGGTGACGGCCCAGGGGTAGAGGAAGATCGTCTCGATGTCGAAGACGATGAACAGCATGGCGATCAGATAGAACTTGATGGGAAACCGCTCGCGCGCCGTTCCGACGGGCGTCATGCCGCACTCGTAGGCGGTCTCCTTGTACGTACTCGGCTTTTTGGGGCCGAGCACGGCCGAACCCAGGACCATGCCGAGGGCAATGATAGCCGACACGATCAGCATGACCAGGATGGGAATATAACCGCTTAACATAGGATAGCGTCCTCCGGAACGTCGGTGGGCTGGCAGGGCTTACACGATAAGATACGGGCGCAGGAGTCCACCCGTCAGCGCGGTTCTGTGAACTTGTTCACAATCTCCGGCGGAGAAGCGCCTTCAGGAACCGGTACGGAAGATATTTTACCCGAAAAATCAAAGGGGAAGAGGGGGCGGAGGTAAAAGAGCGAAAAGTGCCCTCCGTGGCCAGCGTCCATGCGCGCAATTTCAATACGCGATCAGAGCGCTTCCTGTTCCCTCTATTCTGGCGTCTCCATCTCAGAATCTTCGCCGGCCAAACCGCCGCTTGATTCTTCCTCCATCATCTGCTCGAACTCGTCGTCCAGGTCCTCCCCCATCTCATCGCCCATCGCCCGCATCAGGCGCTTGAGCGCCCTGGGGTCCTCCGTATCGCCCAGCGCCTCCATCTCGTTGGCCAGAGAGTCGAGCGCCTCGTCTTCGCTGCGGAGGCTGGCAAAACGCGATATCTGCTTCCGCAGATCGGTTGAGCGGCAGTGCGGGCATTCGAGCGGAGCCGGATTGGCGACGACTCCGACCAGCTTGCGGAACCGCCGCCGGCACTGCGCGCAAACGAATTCGTAGATCGGCATAGTCTTTAAGGATTGGCGTCAGGCGTGTCGCCCCGAAGGGGCGGGCGTTAGGCGTTGGGAAAAATCCATCCACACGCTCTCTTACTGGACCCAGTTACTCGCGAGGGGTAAAAGAGAAGAGGGCGTTCCCCAACGCCTAACGCCTAACGCCGATTTTCAAATTGGGGGCCGGCATCGGCTTGATACGGTCCACATAGATCCGCCCGCTCCTTCCGATGCGATAGACGATCTGCACCGTCTGCCCGAGCTGAAGCTGGGAGAACCCGACTACCGTCTGGACGGGGACGACACGTCCGCGAAACCGCACGGAGACTATGGGCGGCGAGGGATTGTCCCCCAGGGGCGCGGGCGCCGCCGGCACCAGGATCGCCACCGAAGCCACGCCCACGCGCGGAACGGCCTCTTCCCGGTCCTTCTTGATCGCCCGGCGCGCCGCCTCCGGAAAGATCAGCGCGAACAGAAAGATCAGCCCCACGACGGCGAAAAAGGCAAGCTTCAGCCACCTGTTCTTTTGAATCTGCATAGACCCGGTACTCCCGGATTCGATTCTACCTCGGAATAGTCCCTGGCCCCCACCCCCGACCCCTCCCCAAGTTTAGGGGAGGGGAGATTCTGTTATTTTCTTGTGCCCCTGCCTGAAGCTGTTCCAGCCTGTGGGCAGAGGTACAAAAGGAGAATAGGGTTTCTCAATCGCCAAAATGCTCCCTATTCCCTTACGGGGCGAGGGAAAAGCTTGGAATAGAATCTCCCCTCCCCTAGAATTGGGGGAGGGGTCGGGGGTGGGGGCCTTAGGCCATCGCCGCCATGAAGGTGAAGATCCGGTCGGAGAGGCCGGGCAGTCCTTCGTGGCCGTAATCGGGATAGATCAGCATCTGCTTGGGCGAGCGGATCTTGTTGTAGGCCGCAAACTGCGTCGAGGGTGGGCAGATCGTATCCATCAGGCCGACCGTCATCAGGACCTCGGCGCGGATGCGCGGCGCCAGGTGCTGCACGTCGATGTAGCCCAGCCGCTCGAAGACCTGCGCCTCGCGCTCGTGAAGCGGATCGAACAGGCGAAAATAGGTCCGAAGCTCATCATACGCGGCCACATCCAGGTCCATCTCCCAGACGCGCAGGTAATCGCTGAGGAACGGATAGACCGGGGCCGCCCGCCGGATACGCGGCTCCAGCGCCGCGCAGGCCAGCGTGAGACCGCCGCCCTGTGAGCCGCCCGTCGCGCCCACGCGCTCGGGATCGACCTCCGGCATCCCCATGATGATGCCGGCCAACTGCGCGGTGTCCAGAAAAATCTGGCGGAACAGCAGCCGCTCCGGCACATCGTCCAGGCCGCGAATAATATGTCCGCGCAGCGTGTTGCCGCGCACGTTGCCCGCGTCTTCCGAGAGGCCGCCCTGCCCGCGGCAGTCCATCGCGGCGACCGAGAATCCCCGCGCCACATAGCCGAGCTTCTCCGACCAGTCGCCACTGTTGCTGGAATAGCCGTGGAACTGCAGCAGCGCGGGGTGCGGCGCGCTCGTCCCGGCAGGCCGCAGGTACTTGGCATGCACCCGCGCCCCGCCGACACCCGTAAAATAGAGATCGAAACACTCCGCGAACGGCGCATCGAGCGCATGCGGCGCCAGCTCGACCTGGGGGTCTACCGCCCGCATCTCCGCCAGCGCCTTTTCCCAGTAGGCATCCAGATCCGCCGGGCACGGATTCCGTCCTTCATAACGCTCCAGCTCCGCCAGCGGCATATCGACGATCGGCATGATGTTCTCCTCTGCTCCTTTGCTACCGAATGATTCGCTGCCCACCCCCTGTCCCCCTCCCGAAAAAATCCCGCATTTCCCGCAGTCCTATTGGCTCGTAAAGCGAGGCATAACCCGCACAGATGGCTTCCTTCCGCCCCCGACAAGGGCAAACCTGCCGCAAGGCAGCGACGCAAAGCCAACGGGTCTGGGCCGCAATCCCCAGACAGCCGGGCTGCCGAATGGGCATGCAGTAGATGAGACGTAGTAACCTCCGTCTCTCCTCGTCGGGCTGGATGGACCACCGTAAGGGCGCAAATCCCATGCGCGCCCTGGCCTGCATCCTTCGCAATCGACAAAGGCAAACCGCTCGAAAGGGCGGGACGCAAAGCTACGGGCCTACTCTCTGAGGGCAGTTTCAAAGAGGATGGCCGCCGAGCTACCGAACTGCGACGATTACGAAGGAGTAGACTATGTTCGGCAACAGAACGAACGGCGCCTCGCCGTTTCGACCAGCACCTAAGGACCAAAGCGCGAGAGTCTGGCGCATCTGGACCTGTGTGTGCCTCCTGTCCGTCGCTCTCCCCGGAACGCGCCTGCCTGCACGGGCCGACATCGTCTCCGACAAGAGCGACCATTTCATCCCGCATCACCTCAAAACCGCCAAGCGCACCGACTGGATCCATGTCATCCTCCAGATCGACAGCAGCGCGAGCGAGAGCAAGCATCAGCAGCACAAGGACTTCACCGCCGAAGAGCAGCAGGTCCGCAACCTCGGCGGCGAGATCATCCAACGCCTGCCGCTGATCGATGCTCTGGCGGTCCGCATCCCGGCCCAGCAGATGACCGCTCTGGCCAGCCTGCCGTTCGTGATGCACATGTCCGAGGATGTGCCCGTCCACAAGCACGACGACTTCACGCGCACCCACACCGGCGCCGACGTGGCCTTACAGCAGTATGGCCTGGACGGCACCGGCATCACCGTCGCCGTGCTCGACAGCGGCATCTATCCGCATCAGGACCTTACCAACCCCACCACCGGCGCTTCCCGCATCCTGGCCAACGTGGACTGCGTTCCCAACACAGCCAACGCCATCGACCAGTGCGGACATGGCACCCATGTGGCGGGCATCATCGGCGGCAACGGCAGCGCCTCCACCGGCAGCCAGTTCTCGCATACCTACAAGGGTATCGCGCCGAATGTCAACCTGATCAACGTGCGCGTGCTCGATCAGAACGGGTCCGGCGCGGTCAGCAACATCATCGCCGGAGTCCAGTGGTGCCTCGCCAACCAGGCCGCCTACAACATCCGTGTGATGAGCATGTCGGTGGGCCATCCGGTCGGCGAGAGCTTCTCCCAGGATCCGCTCGACCAGGCCGTAGAACAGGCCTGGAAGGCCGGGATCGTGGTCGTCTGCGCCTCCGGCAACAACGGCCGGCTCAGTGGCAGCAACAACCCGAACACGGGCAATGAGGGCTGGGGCATCGCGTATGGCTCCGTCGAGGTGCCGGGCAACGATCCCTACGTCATCACCGTGGGCGCCATGAAGAACTACGATGGCATCCGCGTCGACGACCGCGTCGCCACCTACTCCAGCCGGGGACCGAGTCTGGTCGATCATACGCTCAAGCCCGACATCATGGCTCCCGGCAATCTCGTCATCTCTCTGCTGTGCCCCGGCGGCACGCTGGAAGGCGAAATGCCCTCCAATATCGTCCCGCCGAGCCAGTACATGACCAACCCTGCCTCCGGGACCCAGTCCCAATACTTCATCCTCTCGGGTACCTCCATGGCGACCCCGGTCGTCTCGGGCGCGGTCGCGCTTATGCTGCAGGCCAATCCCAACCTGACCCCGGACACCGTCAAGGGTCGCCTGATGATGACCTCGGATAAGTGGAACTTTCCGGACGGCACGACCGACTCCTGTACCTTCGGTACCGGCTTCCTGAATATCCCGGCAGCCTTGAGCTGCACGGCGATGGCGACTCAGCCTGCGCTCAGCCCGCAGCTCGTTCAGACCAGCTCGGGCGCCGTGGTGATCAGCGGGACCAATACTGCCTGCGGCACCAACGCGATCTGGGGCACCAACGCCCTGTGGGGTCTCAACGCCATCTGGGGTACCAATGCGATCTGGGGTACCAACACGCTCTCGGCAAGCAATTCGATCTATGCCGACTCCTCCGCCTGGTCCGACGATGCCGTCGCCGCTGACGACAGCATCTTCGAGGAATCGATCCTGGGCGCAGGAGAGTGAGCGGGAGATTCCCCATGCCTACACAACAAACATTCAAAAAGTGGGCGGTGCGGCGTTGCTGGAGGATCTTCCCGCTGGCCGGGCTGCTGGGACTGCTGGTCGGTCCCCAGAATCCCGTCCGAGCGGAAACGCCCACCGCTAAGAGCGACCTGTTCCTGCAGCAGGCGATGGCCTCCCGAAAGGGCGGCGATTGCCAGGTCATCCTGCAGCTTGGCGCTCCCCTCAATGCGGAGCGAGAGCGCCAACTGCAGGCCCTGCAGGCCGTGATTTATCAGCATCTCTCCCTCATTCATTCCGTGGCGGTGCGCGTGCCGGCCAGGAACCTGGCCGGCCTGTCCGCCCTGCCTTTCGTGACGCATCTATCCGCCGATGTGGCGGTCAAGAAATGTGATGAGTTCACCGTCGGCTCCAGCGAAGCCAATGTCGCCTGGCAGCAGTACCGCCTGGACGGCAGCGGCGTCACCGTCGCCGTCGTCGATAGCGGCATCACCGGCGGCAACCTCGATCTATCGAACCCGAGCAGCGGCGCTTCTCGCGTGATCGGCGGTGTCAGCTTCGTGCCGAACCAGGACTATGGCGGCGATTCTTGCGGCCATGGCACGCATATCGCGGGCATCATCGCCGGCAACGGAGCCAACTCGACCGGCCCGCGCTTCTTCCATACCTTTTATGGCATTGCTCCCAATGCCAATCTGGTGGATGTGCGCGTCCTGGATAAGCACGGCCAGGGCAGCGTCAGCACGGTCATTAGTGGCATTCAGTGGGTGGTCGACAACGCGGCGGCCTATAACATCCGCGTGCTCAACCTCTCGCTGGGCCATCCGGTCGGCGACTACTACGCCAACGATCCGCTTTGCCAGGCCGTCGAGCAAGCCTGGAAAGCCGGCATCTTCGTCGTCTGCGCCGCCGGCAACCAGGGGCGTATGAACGCCAACCAGGCCACCGGCCAACCCAACGAAGGCTGGGGAGCGGCCTACGGCTCGATCCAGTGTCCCGGCAACGATCCCTACGTCATTACCGTGGGCGCGACCAAGTCCATCGACGGCAACCGCGCCGATGACCGCATCGCCACCTATTCCGGTCGAGGGCCGACCCGCCTGGACTTCATTCTCAAGCCCGACATCGTCGCGCCGGGCAATCAGATCATCTCCCTGGAGGCCAGGCACAGCTACCTGGATACCGTTTACAGCAACACGAACCTCATCCCGCTGGCTTCCTACTGTTACACGAACTCCGCCAGGAGCTCTTCCCACTATTTCTGCCTCTCCGGCACGTCGATGGCGGCTCCGGTGGTGGCGGGAGCGGCGGCTTTGATGCTGCAGGCCAATCCCGGCCTCTCGCCGGATACCCTCAAAGCCCGCCTGATGATCTCGGCGGACAAGTGGGCAGACCCTAGCGGCAACTACGATCCCTGCACCTACGGGGCCGGCTATCTCAATATCCCGGCCGCGCTGGCGAACACGGTAACGACCGGCGGCTATGCCACCAGTCCGCCGCTTGCTCGCGATTCCGGTGGCAGCGTAGTCATCGACAACATTATCTGGGGCACGAGCGGCATCAACAAAACCAGCGGCGCCAACATCATCTGGGGCGTCAGCACCATCAACCTCAACATCATCTGGGGCAGCAATATCGTCTGGGGAACCAACATCCTTTGGGGCAATAACATCCTCTGGGGGGCTGGCACCTGGAACGACCAGAACGTCTGGGCGACCAACGCCAGCGGCGTGGACCTGTCCGCGACCGCTCTCTTCGGGGAATAGAATGGAGGACCCACTCTACGGGCCGGGGATGTCGCCGATGCAAGCGGCGACATCCCCGCTTTACCGTGTTATTTTGAGGCCCAGACACGGAATAAACCATGCAGTCGCGTTTTACATGAGGGATCGAGGTAAGCGTCCGGTATGCGTACTCTACCGAGAAAAGCAAAACTTTATATACTGGCCGTCTATCTGACCGGCATCGCTGCCGTGGCCTGCGCGCGCGTCTTCCCGCCGCCTGCCTGGCAGTCCACCTTCTGGGAGTTGGCGCTGTTCATAATCCTGGCGGTCATGGCCGGTGGGAAGAAGGTGCGCCTGATGCGGCATCGGAGCCAGGCGGACGTCGGCTCGATGTCGCTGGGCTTTGCCATCATCTTCGCCTCCATCATCCGCTTCGGACCTGCTGCCGGCCTCCTGGTTGCGGCCATCAGCGCTCTGAGCGGCTGCCTCTATCCCAAACGACAGGCGATCCATCAGTTGGCGTTCAATGTCGCACTGACCACCTTCCAGGCCTGGGTCGCCGGCCTGGTCTTCCTGGCCGGCAACGGATGGACGCTCGTGCTGACGCCGGTCCAGACGATCCCCGCCGTCATCGCCGCCACCCTGGTCTACTTCGCCATCAATACCGGCGGCGTGGCTACCATCATCAGCCTCTGCACCGATCAGAGTCCCATCGCTATCTGGAAGACGAACTTCCTCTGGACGGCGCCCAGCTACTTCGCGGGCGCCAGTATCAGCGCCCTGGCGATGTTCCTGTTCGGGCGGCACGTCGGCTTTATCCTGCTCTTAGTCTCTCCGGTCGCCTATCTGACCTACCATTCTTATGCAATCTACACCGCTCGCGCCGAGGAAAAACAGCAGCACATCGAAGAGCTGCAGCTCAGCCAGGCCCAACTGGCCGATCTGTATCTGGCCACCATCAAGAGCCTGGCCTTAGCCATCGATGCCAAGGACCAGTACACTCACCAGCATATCT
>DASRCN010000030.1:0-17338 GCA_035653075.1 Chthonomonadaceae bacterium
GCCGTCATCATCGCCCTGGATGGGCGCGTCCAGGGAGTACATCGGAACGCGCTTCTGTCGGCGGCGCAGATCGATGACGCGGTTGGTGATAATTCTAAACAGCCATCCCTCGAAGGGACGGGCCGAATCGTAGCTGTCGAAGTTATGCCAGGCGCGCACGTAAGCGTCCTGGGTCACATCCTCCGCGTCGGCAGCATTACCGGTAAGGCGGTAAGCCAGATTATAGGCGCGGCGGTGACTGCGCGCAAACAACCGCTCGAACTCCTGCTGCGTGTTCAGGGGCGCTGTAAGAGTTGCCATTCGTTTGCCTCCGATCTGCTCTCCTGCCGACTCGATGGTACTAACCGGCAAGGCCGTCCTCTGTATCCAACAGATCGCGGATGGTATCGCGTAGGGTCTGGCATCCGCAGTCTTTGGTCACAAAGGCGTCGGCGCCTGCCGCAAGGGCCTGTGTGCGCAGCCGATCATAGACGCTCATGACCACGATCCGCATTCCCGGATCGCGCCGTCGCAGACAGCGGGTGGCCTCGATACCGTCCATCCGTGGCATCTGCGCATCCATCAGGACCAGGCGCGGGTGATGCTGCTCCGCCAGGACGACCGCTTCCAGTCCGTTGGCGGCTTCCCAGCCGATACACAGCCGTGGGTCCGCCTCCACCGCGCGGCGCAGGCAGCGTCGGATGGCGGCGTCATCATCGGCGATCAGAATGGGTATCGGCTCCATATTGCGGTGTAGCTCCTTCGCTAGATAGAAACAGGTCGTCTCCACCTGTCTTCTATTATCCCCCCTGGCGCCCGCATTGCTGCTAGGGAGGGACATAGTTTTGACGCCTGGAAATCCCCGGTCTATTCCCTAGTGATTTCCCTAGTGGACGTGGGGCCAGGTAAAATACGGTACAATAGTTACCGCAAAACGAAGTGGGCTATCCTTCTCGTGAGGTTCTAAAAGCTTGAGCGATACAATTCCCATAATTCAAACCGGAGGAGCGGAAGACGAGCTCTTCGATATAACGATCATCGGCGGCGGGCCGGTCGGCCTGTTCGGCGCGTTCTATGCAGGCATGCGGCAGATGAAGACCAAAATCATCGACAGCCTGCCGGAGCTGGGAGGGCAGATCAGCGCGCTCTACCCGGAAAAATATATCTTCGATATGCCCGGCTATCCCAAAATCGTCGGGCGCGACCTGGTGCGCGAAATGGTCCTGCAGGGCACCCGGTTCGATCCGGCGGTCTGCCTGGACGAGAAAGTCATCGATCTGCGGCACGAACCCGATGAGACCATCACCCTGACGACCGAGAAAGGGATTCATCGCACCCGGACCGTCATCATCTCCGTAGGCGTGGGCGCCTTCTCGCCCAAGCGGATCAGTACGCCCGGCGTGACGGAGATGGAAGGACGCGGCGTCCACTATTTCGTGCGCGATACCTCCCAATTCGCCGGCAAGCGCCTGCTCGTCGTCGGTGGCGGCGACTCGGCGCTGGATTGGTGCATGAACCTGGAGCCGATCGCCAAACAGATCGTGCTGATCCACCGCCGCGATGTCTTCCGCGCCCATGAAGAGAGCGTGGACTGGCTTCTCAATCGATCTAAGATCGATGTGCGGCTCTGGCACGAATTGCGCTGCGTCGAGGGTGGCGATTGCGTGGAGCGCGCTGTCATCTTCCATAACAAGAGCAATGCGGAGGAGACGCTGCACGTCGATCACGTTCTCTTGAATCTTGGCTTTTCAACAGATATCGGGCCGCTGCGTAACTGGGGGCTGGCGCTGCAAGACGGCAAAGAGATCATCGTCAACCAGTTTATGGAGACCAACCTGCCCGGCGTCTACGCGGCCGGCGACGTGGCGACCTTTCCCGGTAAGATCAAACTGATCGCCACTGGCGTCGGGGAAATCTGCATCGCCGTCAACTACGCCAAAAACCATATCGACCCCGCCGCCAAAGTCTTTCCTGGCCACAGCAGCAATATGAATCTTTAGGGAAAAGGGAAAAGATAGAAGGGAAAAGGGAAAAGAAAAATCCGTCTGCGCCGTCAGGCGCTTCCGCGTCCTCTCTTTTCCCTTCTATCTTTTCCCTTAGTATCTTTTCCCTTCCATCTTTTCCCTGGCTGTTCGGCGCTTAGCGCCGCATGGCCGTCACGGCTTCCATGAGGGCGCGAATAGGCAGCACGCCGGCATAGAGATTCCCGCCCTGTACGATGATCACATCGGATTCCAGGCTGATGTCCGCGCGCGTGGTCGCCTGGCGCGCGATCTCGTGCAGAGAGGCTTCCGCATCCGCGAACAAGACGCTGGTGCGCATCCACTGCGCCAGAGTCTCGGCAGGCAGCAGCGCGGCGATATTGGCCGCTTTGGCGACATCCAGCACGTAATCGAGCTGCTGGCGCATCACCAATCCCCGTGGCCGGCCCTCTTCCACCACGACCACACTCGTCAAGCTGGCATCTTTGGCAAAATAGCGAGCGGCTTCGGCCAGCGGTGTCTCCGGCGGCATCGCCATCCCCCGCCGCGCCAGCCGGCCGATGGTCACGCTGCGCCCGGCCGCCATCAGGGCGCTCTGCTGCGCGCGCTGGTGGATAAACTCGCGCGTCTCCCGCGGCACGCCCCGGAAGCTGTCCGCCGGCTTGCCCATCAGGTAGCCCTGGCTGTAAGGAATCCCTAGATCGATCAGCGTCGCCAGCTCCTGGCGCGTTTCGGGACCCTCGGCCAGCATCGCCGCGCCGATGGTGCGGGCATACTGCGCCAGCGCGGCCAGAAGCGACCGCCTCTCCCCGTTGACATCGATATTACGGACCACCGCGCGGCCCACCTTCACGAACTCCGGGCGCAGCTCGGAGATGGTGTACAGGCTGCTGTAGCCTGCCCCGGCATCGTCCACGGCGATCTTGAAGCCCTCCTCGCGCAGCCGCCCGATGTAGTTGAGCAGGCGGGGAAAGTCGCTGACCGTCTGCCGCTCCGTGATCTCAATGACGATGTTCTCAGGCGCCAGGCCGTATTCGCGCGCCCGCAGCGCCAGCGGGCGGCCCTGCAGGTCCAGAAAGGATAGCCCTTCGGCGTCCATATTGATAAAGAGCAGATGCCGGATGCGTTGTTCCGCCGCCGAAGCAAAACACTGCTCCTGGCAGGCCAGATCCAGCCAGGAGATCAGCCGGGCCTTATCGGCGGCGCGAAACAGCGCCCCGGATCGCTGCAGCAGCGCCCCTTTTGGCCCCCGAATCAGCGCCTCATAGCCAAATATGCGGCCATCCCGCAGATTCACGATCGGCTGGAACTGCGCGCGCAGTTGCTTCTGCAGGATGATTTCCAGAAGTGAGTTCAGCTCCTCGATATTCTCCCGCAAATCCTCCGTGCAGGGCATCGCGGCTACTGGCGTAAGCGTGAACGGCGGCAAGTCCGGGACGGTCTCTCCTTCCGGGCCGGCAACGTCGGCCCTGATGTCCGGCGTGTGCTCGCGCCAGTCTGCCTCCAGGCGATCGGCCAGGGCTTTTCGCAGCGCATGCGCCTGCAAGGCGCTGACCGGTCCCTCGACCCCGCCTTCCACACTGACCGCCACCACCCAGACCCCCTCCAGCAGCGGCCAGACCTGCGGCTGCATCGGCTCCAGAAGCGCCTGCCCGACGTGACTCAGAATCCGATCCCCCGTCAGCCAGTCAGGGCAATGCGCCTGCTGCACCTGCAGCAGGAAGGCCATGCTGCCCGGTCGAAAGGCTTCGATCAGGCGCTCGACTGACTCCGCGTAGGCGGCCGGTACCGGACAGGGGACCGCCGAGGAGGCGTCGAAGAGGGTTAGAGGGCGATAGGCGAACATAACAGCGACATCCTTTCGCTTTCCAAATCCAAGGTTATTTCGGACGGCGGAAGGCTCCTCCTGAGCTTTCCACCTGGCCGTCCATACAGGTTATTCCACAATTTGACCGGGTCGGCATGCATCTTTTCCAACAAAAACGCGCCCCATTTCCCAAAAAGAAATGCGGGCGCGTCGGCAAGATCACGGGTCGCGTTTACAAGAGACCGGCTTCTAATGGGCTGTGGAAACGCCCTCAGCCTCGGCTTTCTCCTCGTAGTACTCCTCGATCTCGCCGTAGACTTCCTCTGGAAACTGAAGGTTTCGATAGACCTGTCCGCAGTCCGGGTCCTCCGGGTTAGGAAGGATCGGAAAGTCCTGGCGTGTCTGCCACTCCAGGATCCGCTCGCGCTGCGGTGGGTTATAGTTATGCGCCTTGACCTGCATCAGCAAAGCCCGCGCTTTCTCTTCGTCGAAATCGGGCTGCTTTGCCAGCAAGGAGACGATCTGATCGTCGTCCATAAAGAAGCGGGCGACCATGACAAAAGTCAACCGGCCGTAATGCCCGATATCCTGTCCGGCCTTCAGGGCATTCAGCAGATGTTCCATCATAGGCTCGGCGCACAGGTCGCTTTGGCGGCGCTGCTGTGCGTCCTCCGTTCGGGCCGTATGCTGGCGCGTTTTTGCGTTCATGACACCCTCCTTGTGCGTTTTCGGTATTCCCGGATTTGAGGGAATAGTATACTTCTGTCGAGTTGTCGCTGCAATTTGTTCCCGAATTGTGCCCACCCCTTAAGACCTCACCCCCTCTCCAATCGCCATCGTCGCCTCGACAGCTCGGCGACCCCCAATCGCCGACGCGCTCCCCATTCCCCCTCTCCTTCAAAAGGAGAGGGGGAACAGCCGGTAGGCTGGATGCGTCTGCAAAACGCTTGTTCTGTAAAGCCACAGGTTTTCAACCTCTGGCCTGCCGGAAGTTTTCAGAAGTGATGAAAAAACACTTGACAATGGAACACTCAAGTGGCATAATAGAAACGGAAGCAATTCTATGATTTCACATCCTACCGATTTCATCGGGCGAATATAAGCGGAGGTTTAAACATGGGAAAAGCAGTCGGAATCGACCTGGGCACGACCAACTCCGTCGTGGCGGTCATGGAAGGCGGCGAGCCTACCGTCATCCCTAACGCCGAAGGCAGCCGGCTGACCCCGTCGGTCGTCGGCTTCAACAAGAGCGGCGAGCGGCTGGTCGGCTCCAGCGCCAAGCGCCAGGCGATCATCCATCCGGATCGCACCGTTATCTCCATCAAGCGCAAGATGGGCACATCCGAGAAGGTGACCATCGACGGCAAATCGTACTCGCCGGAAGAGATTTCGGCCATGATCCTGCAAAAACTCAAGACGGACGCCGAGGCCTATCTGGGCCAGCCCGTCACCGAGGCGGTCGTCACCGTGCCCGCCTACTTCAACGACGCGCAGCGCACGGCCACCCGCAACGCCGGCGAGATCGCCGGCCTGAAGGTGCTGCGCATCATCAACGAGCCCACGGCGGCAGCCCTGGCCTATGGCCTGGACAAGAAAAAGGAAGAGACCGTTCTGGTCTTCGATCTGGGCGGCGGCACCTTCGACGTCTCGCTGCTGGAGATCGGCACCACCGAGGACGGCGGGTCCGTGCTGGAAGTGCTGGCGACCAATGGCGACACGCATCTGGGCGGCGATGACTGGGACCAGCGCATCGTCGAGTACGTGGCCGATGAGTTCAAGAAAGAGACCAGCATCGACCTCAGAAAGGACAAGCAGGCCCTGCAGCGGCTGCGCGAGGCGGCAGAGAAGGCCAAGGTCGAGCTCTCCAACGTCACGCAGACCAACATCAACCTGCCCTTCATCAGCAGCACGCCGGAAGGCCCCGCCCACCTGGACGTCAATCTGTCACGGGCCAAGTTCGAGGAGCTGACTCGTGACCTGCTGGAGCGGTGCAAAGGGCCGTTCGAGCGCGTGCTCTCCGACGCCAAGGTCAAGCCGGGCGACATCGACGAGATCGTGCTGGTCGGCGGCTCGACCCGCATGCCGATGGTTCAGGAGCTGGTGCGCCAGCTCGGCGGCGGCAAAGAGCCCAATAAGGGCGTCAACCCGGACGAGGTCGTGGCCGTCGGCGCGGCCGTGCAGGCGGGCGTGCTGGCGAGCGAAGGGGGCGGCACCGGGCAGAACATCCTGCTCCTGGACGTGACGCCGCTGTCGCTGGGCATCGAGACGCTGGGCGGCGTGATGACCAAGCTCATCGAGCGCAACACGACCATCCCGACGCGCAAGAGCGAGACGTTCACCACCGCTGAGGACGGTCAGACCAGCGTCCACGTCAAGGTCTACCAGGGCGAGCGCGAGATCGCCGCGGCCAACAAGCTGCTGGGCGACTTCCAGTTGACGGGCATTCCGCCCGCGCCCCGCGCCGTCCCCCAGATCGAGGTGACTTTCGACATCGACGCCAACGGCATCGTCAGCGTCTCGGCGCGCGATAAGGCCACCGGCCGCGAGCAGAAGATCACCATCACCGGCTCGGGCAGCCTGAATAAAGACGAGATCGACCGCATGGTCAAAGAGGCCGCCGCGCACGCCGAAGAAGACAAGCAGCAGCGCGAGCGCGCGGAAGCGCGCAACAAGGCGGAAGCCCTCATCTACCAGACCGAGAAGAACCTCAAGGATCTGGGCGACAAGGCGCCTTCCGACCTGAAGGTGACGGTCGAGACCAACATCAGCAATCTGCGCACCGCGCTCAACGGCGAGACCGATACCGAGGAGCTGCAGCGGCTGACGACCGAGCTGGAGCAGTCCACCTATCGCCTGTCCGAGATGCTCTATCAGCAGGCGACCAACGCTTCCGGCAACGGCCACAGCACGGAGGAGTACGAGTCCGCCGAACCCCAGGCCGAGCCGCAGCAGGACGAGACGGTCATCGACACCGAGTTCAAGCAGTAGGACTAACGCCGGCCCTTCCCTTATTGAAGAAGGGCCGGCCAACCTTCTTACAGGAGAACACACGCCATGGCCCGTTATGACACCGATCCCTTCGTCGCTTTTCTGCGCGGTTTTCAGGACGATGCCGTGCGCAACTTCCAGCCGCGCTCCGGCAATCCGCGCGAGCATGTCTCCTCTCAGGTCTGGAGTCCGGCCGTCGATGTGTATGAGGACCAGGACTCGATCGTGATCAAAGCCGACCTGCCGGGCATGAAGCAGGAGGACATCGAGATCGAGATGACCGGAGACACGATCACTCTCCAGGGAGAGCGCAAGTTCGAGGACGAGGCGCGCCGGGACAAGTACGTGCGGGTAGAGCGCCAGTATGGCGCTTTCCAGCGCAGCTTTACCATCGGCGTTCCTATCGAGGCCGATAAGGTCAAAGCGAGCTACCGCAACGGCATTTTGGAGCTGATCATTCCCAAGGCGGAAGCCACCAAGCCCAAAAAAGTGCAGGTTTCAGTCGATTAAGCCACTATCATTAGTGCGGAAGGCCGTCCGGCCTTCCGCACAGAAATCTGCGAGGGAATGCTTTCCTTCGGACACGGGTTCCGGAAATCGCGAGCAGCCATTATCTTTCACGCATGGGGTGAGACAGGGTGAGCAGTAAAGATTACTATTCGATACTGGGCGTTCCGCGCAACGCGTCGCCGGAGGACATCAAAAAGGCCCACCGGAAGCTTGCGCGCAAGCACCACCCCGACCTGAACCCCAACGATAAGAAGGCCGAGGAGCGCTTCAAAGAGATCCAGGAAGCCTACGACGTGCTCTCCGATCCCAAGAAGCGGGAGAAGTACGACCGGTTCGGCGACATGTGGTCGCGGATGCCGCAGGGCGCAGGCGCGCCGGGAGGCGCCTCTTCCCGGCCGGGCGCCGGCTTCCCCGGCGGCAGCCCCTTCGGGGACTTCGACGCCGGCGGCGGGGCCGGGATCAACTTCGAGGAGTTTCTGGAGCGGATGTTCGGCGGACGCGGTGGCAAGCGCGGCGCCCCTACCGATTTCTCGGAGCGCTCCGCGGCGCCTGCCGAAGACATTGAATTCAGCCTGGATATCACGCTGGAAGATGCCTACCGCGGCGCCACCCGGCACATTCAAGTCACGTTAGAGGACATCTGCCCGGAATGCGGGGGCATGGGACATCGCCGCAATAACCGCGGACAGTACGATATGGGTTCTGCCTGTCCCCGATGCCGGGGACGCGGGCGCATCGAAGCGCCCCGCTCCGGCGACGTCACCATTCCGGCGGGCGCCTGGGATGGCCTCCGGCTGAAACTCTCCGGTCACGGCGGCGCGGATGCGCAAGGCCACCGGGGCGACCTTTACGTGCAGTTGCATATCCGGCCGCATCCGCGCTTCGAGCGGGACGGCCAGGACCTGACCTTCGATCTGTCCGTTCCGTACACGGTCGCCGCGCTCGGCGGCGAGGTCACGATGGAGACGCTCGACGGCCAGCGCCGTCTGGTCATCGTTCCGTCCGGGATTCAGTCCGGTCAGAAGCTTCGCCTGACCGGTCAGGGCATGCCGGCCCTGCGGGACCGCAAGCAGGGGGACGCCTTCGCGCGTGTGAAGATCACCGTGCCCCGGGATCTGTCCCAGCACGAGCGCGCTCTGCTCGGCGAGTTGGCACGCCTGCGCAACGATCCGGTCAGCAAGCCCGCCGCGAAAACAGGATAAGTCTTCTCTGTCCCACAAGGAAGAGACTTATGTAGGGGCGCAGCAAGCAGCGCCCTGCATTCCCTCCTCTTCTGGCGAGGGGGAGCGGGAAGGATGAGGAGAATTTCGACGATGGCCGCGCACGACAAGCAGGATCCGGTATATATGATCGGAGTCGTGGCCGAGCTGACTCAGATGCACGCGCAGACGATCCGTCTGTACGAGCGGCTGGGCCTGGTCACTCCCAAGCGCAAGAACAAAAACCGGCTCTACTCCGAGGCGGATGTGGAGCGGCTGCGTCAGATTCGCCGCTTCACGCAAGATATGCGCGTCAACCTGGCGGGCGTCGAAGTGATCCTCAACTTGCTGGAGAAGCTGGAGCAGACCCAGGAGGAGCGGGACCAGCTCGCCCAGCGCAACGCCGAGATCGAGGACTACCTGCGCCAGTTCGTCGAGCACATGGGGGGCCGGTTCCCTTGACTGAACCGGCTGGACCCTCTGCCCCCAGGACGACCGGTGCCGGAAGCGCTTCCCCGACCTCTGAGCGGGACGGCGCTGAAGCAGCTCGCGGCCCATCCCATCGTCCTGCCCCCCATTCCTAAAGAGGCGGCACGACGCCGCAAAAAGCTAAGGGGATGAAGCCTCATCCCCGACCCTCTCTCCTTACGTAACCTTTTCCTGGCAGATCCGTCTAAGAGGCAGACGGTAGCGTGCAATGCGGTCGGCCGCTCGATGCAGCGGCGGTGAACAACTCATGATGAGCCGGGAAGCCTGCGCGGTTGGCTGGGATGCGCGAATGAACGGGGAGCGAGCGGGAACTGCCGACGACGACAGCAGCCTGGTCGCCCGCTTTTTGCGCGGCGACAGCGCCGCCTTCGACACCCTGTTCCTGCGTTACCAGGACTACGTATACCATATCATCTACGGGATTGTCGGCAGCGCCGAAGAGGCGCGCGACCTGACCCAGGAGGTGTTCCTGCAGGTCTATCGCGCGCTGCCCGGCTTCCGGCAAGGCGCCCGCTTCGCCACCTGGCTCTATCGCATCGCGGTGAACCGGGCGGTGGACGCGGCGCGCGGGGCACGCCGCTGGCGCTTCCTGCCGCTGCTGGACGAGCCGTCCCTGGCCCAACGCGCCGCCGCGCCCGAAGACGAGCCGGCGTACCGCTTCGAGCGAGACGAGGAGCGCAGCGCCGTCCAGCGCGTACTGATGCGCTGCCCGCTGCAGCACCGGGAAGTCCTGGCCCTGCGCTACTACCGCGGTTTGTCGCTGGAGGAGATGGCGGAGACGCTGGGCTGCTCCGTGACGGCCGCGAAAGTGCGCCTGCATCGTGCGCGAAAGGTCTTTAAGGACAACTATCTTGCCGCGCATGGAACCGATGCGCCGGAAGAGCTTGCAACGGAGAACGCCGATGTGGCCCAAACAACACGCTGAGGAAGCGCCGGCTTCCTGCGCCTGGACGCAGGACCGGCTTCTGGGCTATCTGGATGGCGACCTTGCGCCGCGTGAGACCCAGCGCCTCCGCGCCCACCTGGACGGTTGCCCGGCCTGTCAGCAAGAACTGGCGCTTTGCCGCAAATCCGAGAGACTGCTCGCCACGGCGCTTTCGACCGCGCCGCCGGCCGGGGACCTGCGTTCCGGCTTTTACGCGCGCCTGGCGGCCTCGTCGCCGTCTCCGCGCCGCGCGGCACGGAGCGGCTGGATCGCGGCCTCCGCGCTGGCTGGCGTCATCCTCGTCACCGTCTTGTTTGTGCCGCGTTTTCATCCTTCTTCCCGCTCGGCAGCCGTCGTGACGGCCATCCCATTGCCATCCGCTCCTATCGCCGATCGTAGACGGGATCTAGCTTTCTTCCTGGCGGCCCTGCCGTCGCCGGCTCCGGTGGCTTCTCGTTCCGAACCGCATGTCTCCGAGCCGCGAAGCGCGGCAGCGCGCTACACCGCTGCGCGGATCGCCCATCGGCTCCCAGGACGTGCCCGGTGGCAGGCTGCGTTCCGGCGCGCGCCTTTGACGCTGGCAAGGGCGGATAGACTGCAGCCTCCGGGGACCCATGCGACAGAGACAATCGACGTCGTCCAACGGGAAGCGAAGACCAGAAATCAGGTGGCGCTGCTGACGGCGAAAACCGTCCCGGAGAACACCCCGACCGCCCGGCTTATCCCTGCGGACGATGAAGTCGACTTCAGTGTCCGCGACGACGTGCGCGGCTTTACCGCCGGCAGCCATGTTTCCAGCCTGCCGGCAGCGCCGAATGGCGACCACGTCCTGATCATCGAAGAGAAGAGCGACTCCCTCCCCGCCTCGGCGGGAGATCGTTCGCGCTCTGCGGATTAATACCGGCGTCCTGCCGGCCCTGGAGGTAGAGAGAAGATGCGCCTCCCTTTCCCTAAAATGATTCTTCCTGCGGCTATCCTCGGCGGCGCGCTGCTCTTTATGGGCGCGAGCAGCCAGGCCGCCCCACGACCGGATACGACGGGGACGCAAGCCGCCGCCGATACCGCCGCGCAAACGCCTCCGCCGCCGACCGCGACGCTGCAGGTCAGCGGCACGGCCACCGAGTTCACCATCAGCGCCGACCATGCCGACGTGCAGAGCGCGCTGAAGCTGATCTTCGACCAGGCGGGAAAACAGTTCGTGCTCAGCAACGACGTGCTCGGCCAGGTGACCCTGCGCCTGGACCGGCAGCCGTTCAATACGGTGATAGGCGCCCTCTGCGATCAGGCGTTCCTGCGCTATCAGATCAGTCCGGCGGGGATTTACCAGTTCTCGCGGAATACGGAAGCGCTCCACACCTTCATCCTGCGGCAGAGTACGCTCAATGAAGCCCTGCTTCAAAAGCTGAGGAGCCTCAACTTTAGCAGCGTGTTGAACCTCCTGCCCGCCAGCCCTGCCGTTCCCTCGGGAAAACCCCTCGGCGGCCTGGGCGGATCGGGCTTGGGCGGCGCCGCACAGGCTCCTCAAATGTCCGCGCGGAGACTGGGAGGCGTGCTGTTCCAGGATCAAAACACTGCCGCCCTGGAACGTGTCGCGCCCAATGGACAGGCGAGCTATATACCGAATCTGGCGGCTTCCGCGGCCCAATCCAGCATCGCCTCCGAGGCGCAGATCATCGTCCAGCCGGGACTGGTTTCCGTCCGCACCCTGCCCGATCATCCCGTCGCCCTGACCGCTCTGCTGCAGGAGCTGAGCCGCCAGACGCATATTCCGATCCTGATCGACCCCCAGGTGCCGAGTGGGATCAAGTTCCGGTTCAAAGGCAATCTGGCCGCCCACTCGCTGACCGAATGGCTGGAGCGGCTGGCGCCGATCGCGCGCCTGGAATGGTACTCGGTCAACAATCAGATCTTCATCACCACCTCGCCGGACTTCGCCCTTTTCTACGGCAGCTCCGACGTTCCCCGCGCGACCTCCGGCATGCAGGCATCGCCGGTCCAGCAGGGCGCTGCGGCGAAGCCGAGCACGGGCCAAAAGAGCGAGCCGAATAAGTGAGCCAAACTTGACAAACGCCTTCCGCCATGCTATACTATTAGATGTTGATGCGGGGTGGAGCAGTCCGGTAGCTCGTCGGGCTCAGTTCCGCAAGGTCCGGAGGGCCGTGGAAACCGCGTTCCATTGGCTGGCAAGCGAGGATCTTGCAATGGGCTGCACGCAAAGAGATTTGCGTGTGATCACCTGTCAAAATCGGGGAAGCCGCTCGCGGGGTAATCCCGAGCCAAGCTTAGGAGCAATGGCTAGTTTCCAGTTTAGTCCGTTTTCACTAGCAACTAGGAACTGGCAACTGACAACTGCTCTTAAGAAGGTGTAGAGACTTAATGGCAGGCACCCTAACGGGAAAGCCGAGGGTGAAGAGAAAGTCCAGACCACAAACTCGCAAGAGGCCGCGAAAGCGGTAGTGGCAAGCATAACCCGAAGGTCGTCAGTTCGAGTCTGACCCCCGCTCCCATTTGCGAGTTTATCGCTAACTTTAGACCGCCGACTTCTGCAAACGGCGCAAGCCGCAGGAGGACGCGGTCTTTAGTTTTGACTTCCATTTCCTCAACGAGCGTGCCCAACAGTTCGGCCTTATCCTCTTCGGTTAGGCCATACATCCATAACGGCTCCCCAGGATCCCTGGACCTGCTTGGCGGTTTCCCGTTGCCCAAGTTATAGTATAGCAGAATGGGTTATAAAGGCAGATATTGCTATGCAGGAGCCGGTCTGTCACGTCGCCGTGACAATAGCCATCAATGTGACCGGTGCAGGCATATCCAGCAGTAGATGATGTACCAAACGAGCAGGATTTGGGCCAGCATAACAAACCTCCTCCTATGAATAGGAGTGGCTTTTGCTGACGTTGACGAAACCCTGCTGCTTGACAAAGCAGATAGGCACAATTATAATTCTATGACCCTGGTGGCTTTTCCGCATATACAGGGCAACGTACACTTCTATCGCCTACTCGATACTTATCTTTGAAGGAGGAAGGATATGCCCATCGAAGACTTCTGTGACTATTTAATGATCGCCTACGATCTTGGTTCTCTAGCTGGTAGTTCTCTGGTTGGTCGGCGGGAAGAGTGGGGAGAGAAGGAAGTTGACCTCTATGAGAATGGTATCCTTCCCTTCCTCGAAAGAGAAAACTTTGATCGCACCTACCGAGCCCTCACGGAGCATATGGAGGCAGGTCTTTCCGTGCGCTACGTGGTTTTAACTACATATGCGGATGAACTTGAAGATATCTTGCTGCGTGACAATCCACCCGTTGATTTCAAAGACCCAGTCTTATGGTCTGACCCCGAACTCCTGGTGATTCGTGTTAAGAGTGCCCTGAGACCTAATATTTACAATAGCCTCTCTGAAATCGCTCAGCAGGATTTTGTAGAAGCCGGGCGATGTATTGCGAGAGGAGATACGAAGGCAGGTGTATTGCTACTATGCAAAGTCGTTGAGACGACTTTGCGCCGTCTTTATAAAGAGGTGACCGGCGATACAGATACGCGAATTGCGTGGGAGGAGATGGAAAAGCGACTAAGGGGCCAAGATCGGCCTAAATTTGAGCCAGTCTGCGTGCGTTCCAAAGATTTTAGGATAAACTATCGCAATCCTGCCGTGCATGAAGAGAAACAATTGGATGCCTATGATGGACAGGAAGTCTTCAATGAGGCACTTGTTCTTATCAGCCGAATAGTAAAGACGATGCCAAAAACAGGTTGACATAAAGAAGGGTGCAAATTGTCACGTCGCTGTGACAACAGGCCTGTTGCGCCGCTGGGACGACCATAAGGGAGTGCAATTGGCCAACATTAGATGAATACCGCGACCGTGCCGTACTCCTTACTAGCGCGTCGAGGTTGCTTCCTGGCACAGACGCTTCGGGGCCAAGTTGTATAGAGCGCCCGCCGTTGCTCGGTCGTCGGCCTGAGCATGGGCGCTTCGACCACGATCCGGGTATAATAGTTAGCGATAAGCCGTGTACCCGCTCCCAATTATGGCCGCCAGTCTAGTTGACTTAGCGGCCATTTCCGTATGTAACCGCACAAAGGAATCGTATTTCATGGACCGTGATACGGCAGCACGTCTTCTGCGCGAGCAACAGACCGAATACAAACGACTTCGACAGTTCGAGATCGAGGCGGCGCAGCAAGCTACGTTCCTGGAGCGGCTTAACGCATTTTGTAGGATCATGAGCTTTAGCCAACATCTTCCTAAACGTAACACAACCCCTGACGACGACAAGGTTCGAGAGCGATGGATCAGGATACGAGAGAGGTATGAGGCCAAGCGCCTCAGCCAGCGATCCAAAATTTAATTACTCGTTCTATTGACTTATTCCAGACTAAAGGCCTATAATGGTACATATGACCTCCGACGAATTCACGCTTCACGAAGCCCTGCGCAGGGCCGGGCTGCGGGTGACGGCACCCCGCCTCGCCGTGCTCATGGCGGTCCTGGGCGAGGGACAGCATCGGGACGCGGAAGCTATTGCTGACGCGGCCCGCAAGCGGCTCGGCACGCTCTCCACCCAGGCCGTGTACGACAATCTGCACATCCTGGAGGAAGCCGGCCTCATCCGGCGCATCCAGCCGTCCGGCCATCCGGCGCGCTATGAGGCGCGCGTGGGAGACAACCACCATCACATCGTCTGCCGCCGCTGCGGCCTGACGGCCGATGTAGACTGCACGGTCGGCGCGGCTCCCTGCCTGGAGCCCTCCGCCAATCATGGCTTTCTCGTCCAGGAGGCCGAGGTGATTTTTTGGGGCCTGTGCCCCCAATGTCAGCAAGAGACACAACCTTAAGAACCAGGGAGGAACGTTCATGAGTGACACCAACGTGGAAAACTGCGCGCCGGACATCATCTCCGCCCTCAATGATAGGGTGCCCCAATGTCCGTTTACGGGAGGCGTTCTCAAACAGGGGGCAGGCGCTGGGCCGAGAAACCGGGACTGGTGGCCCAATCAATTACGGCTGAACATCCTGCGCCAACACTCTTGCCTGTCGAATCCGATGGACGAGTCGTTCAACTACGTGGAAGAGTTCAAGACCCTCGACCTGCAGGCCGTCAAAAAAGACCTCTTCGATCTCATGACCACGTCCCAGGACTGGTGGCCCGCCGACTTCGGACACTATGGACCGTTCTTCATCCGGATGGCCTGGCACAGCGCCGGGACCTACCGCATTTCCGACGGACGTGGCGGCGGAGGCTCCGGCGCGCAGCGCTTTGCGCCCCTGAATAGCTGGCCGGACAATGCCAATCTCGACAAGGCGCGGCGGCTGCTCTGGCCCATCAAAAAGAAATACGGCAAAAAGATTTCCTGGGCGGACCTGATGATCCTGGCCGGCAACTGCGCCCTGGAATCCATGGGCTTCAAGACCTTCGGCTTCGGCGGCGGACGCGAAGATGTCTGGGAGCCGCTCGAAGACGTCTATTGGGGATCGGAAACCGAGTGGCTGGGAGACAATCGCTATACCGGCGACCGCGAGCTGGAAAATCCCCTGGCTGCCGTTCAGATGGGGCTGATCTACGTCAACCCGGAAGGCCCCAACGGCGTTCCCGATCCGATCGCCGCCGCCCGCGACATTCGCGAGACCTTTGGCCGCATGGCCATGAACGACGAAGAGACCGTCGCGCTCATTGCCGGCGGCCACACCTTCGGCAAAACGCATGGCGCTGCCGACCCGAAAAAGTACATTGGTCCGGAACCGGCGTCGGCAAGCCTTGAAGAGCAGGGCCTCGGCTGGAAAAACACCTTCGGCAGCGGCAATGGAAGCCACACCATTACCAGCGGCCTCGAAGTCACCTGGTCCACGACGCCCACGCAGTGGAGCAACAACTATTTCGAGAACCTGTTCGGCTACGAATGGGAGCTGACGCAGAGCCCGGCCGGCGCGTACCAGTGGAAGCCGAAAGACGGCGCGGGCGCTGGGACCGTGCCGGACGCGCACGACCCGACGAAGCGTCACGCGCCGACGATGCTGACGACGGACCTCGCCCTGCGATTTGATCCGATCTATGGACCCATTTCCAGGCGCTTCTACGAGAATCCGGACCAGTTCGCCGATGCCTTCGCCCGCGCCTGGTTTAAGCTGACGCACCGCGATATGGGTCCGCGCGCCCGCTATCTCGGCCCGGAGGTCCCGGAGGAAGAGCTGATCTGGCAAGATCCGATCCCGGCCGTTACCCATCCCCTGATCGACGCTCAGGACATCGAAGCGCTCAAGAGCCAGATACTGGCTTCCGGACTGTCGGTGTCTCAACTGGTATCGACCGCCTGGGCTTCGGCCGCCACGTTCCGTGGCTCCGATAAACGCGGCGGCGCCAACGGCGCGCGTATTCGCCTGTCCCCGCAAAAGTTCTGGGAAGTCAACAATCCGGCGCAGCTGGCAGAGGTGTTGAACGCTCTGGAAAGCATCCAGAAGGATTTCAACGCCTCGCAGTCGGGCGGGAAGCAGGTCTCGCTGGCCGACCTGATCGTCCTCGGCGGATGCGCCGGCATTGAGAAAGCGGCCCGGAATGCCGGTCAGGATGTCAAAGCCCCCTTCACGCCCGGGCGCGCCGATGCCACGCAAGAGCAGACCGACGTGGAATCCTTTGGCGTGCTCGAGCCGGCGGCGGATGGCTTCCGCAACTACGCGAAGGCCCATAACGCGGTCTCCCCGGAGGAGATGCTGATCGACAAGGCGCAGTTGTTAACTCTGACGGCTCCGGAGATGACCGCGCTTGTCGGCGGCATGCGTGTCCTGAATACGAACTTTGACGGGTCGGAGCATGGGGTCTTCACCAGGCGCCCGGAGACGCTCACCAACGACTACTTCGTCAACCTGCTCGATCTGGGAACGAAGTGGAGCGCGACTTCGGAGGCGGAAGACCTGTTTGAAGGGCGGGATCGGGCCACTGGGGCCGTCCAATGGACGGGTACGCGTGTCGATCTCATCTTCGGCTCGAACTCCGAGCTGAGAGCCCTCGCGGAAGTCTACGCCTGCGAGGATTCGCAGCAAAAGTTCGTGCGGGACTTCGTCGCCGCCTGGACCAAGGTGATGAACCTGGACCGCTTCGATCTAGTCTGATGGGATCGCGCTGAACTTTCGATCCTGTACCGGGGCGATTTTGAGGAAGGGCCGGGTACGCTGTCGCATTCCCGGCCCTTCCTATTCGAAGTGCCTGGCGCTTACGGGGTGACCTGCAGTGTCTGCTGCAGCGTGACCTCGCCAAAACTGGCTGTCAGGTTGACGTAGGTGGTCGTCGTTACTGGAAGCGTGCTGATCCGCTTGCTAGCGTAACGTGAGTTCGGGATAAGGGCGGGTCTTCTGGTTGAGGTATCTTGAGGTTACCCGACACTCAACTACCTACCCAGGAGAACCCGCACCATGAGTTTACTCGAACTCTTCTGCCATGTCGATGACTTCTGTGTTGCGTTT
>DASRCN010000031.1:0-92618 GCA_035653075.1 Chthonomonadaceae bacterium
CGATAACGGGCAAGCGGTTGACCTGGGAAGAACTGACCGAGCGGGGTCTAGCGCACATAGCCCCGAAGGAGTAGGAAGGGGAGGGCAGAACGCCCTCCCCTTGTCAGTGTGTGCGAAATGTGCGTCAAGTAAGTTAGTGCCCTTTTTATCATCCAGGAAAGGCCCTGCCGGGTCGAGCTTGAACCGCAACGCTCCCATACGGTGGCCGTCATAGACGCCAAGCAGGTAGTCGGACTCGCGAAGTTGCCGCCTCGTCCGACCCGATTGCCTGGCCGCCAGCGCCTCGCGTCGATCCATGAGGAGACGGCCCCATCGGTCGGGAGAAGAGTCGAGGAACAGGCCGAAGTTTGCATATCCTTCAGATGGGTATTGCGGCCCCGCGAACAGAACGAGCCTGGGATCCAGGATTTGGGCTTGTCCGCTCTGCAGCCAGAGCGCATCATACTCGAAGGAGAATATCTCCTTGCCCCGCGCTGGCGTTGCATGGAGAAGACCCATCGGAGCAGGCCTACCCAGCCCCTTCCAATCCGCATAGACGAGGATCGTACGCTGCTCAGACATGGCTCTAGAGTATGCTCCCATCCTCCGCGCCGCGATTGACGTGTGAGCGACGCGAGGCACGACGTTTCACCGTTAGATTTGCGTCCTGGAGTTTGCGCCCCAACTCGTCGTCCCGAGCTATCGGATCGAGGTCTTGGTCAAGTCCCAGGCAGAACAGGACATTGGCGTAGGCCCCAAGCGATACGGAGCCATCGCCGTGCTCGATGCTCCGCAGGGTAGTGCGAGTTATGCCTGCGCGCTCGGCGACCTGGGAGGCTGAAAGCCTGCGACGCAGGCGTGCCAGATGGATGTTCTCCCCAAGCTGTGCCAGGCGCCTCCGGAGCGACGGCATGGCCGTAACTGTTGTCCGAGGCATAATGGTCAATACTCCTTCCATCTTGGTGCTGTTTTGGGCATTATATCAACCATTATACCGTTATGCGCGGCCTATTGCAACCCTTGATGAGAAACGACTCATCGCCAGCATAGCGGGGTGATTCTTCCTAATGCAATGAATTCCGCCTTCGGTGAGGTTCTCAGATGATGCAGTATGCTCGTTGCAAAACAAAGAGCGCGTTCCCTTCCGAAAGGAAAGGAGCGCGCGTTTTGTGAGAGATAGATTAAGCGGGGGAAATCCTCCGCTTACCCGGTTAGCCTAGAGGATCGTCGTCGGCTTGAGGCCGGCCTTCGTCCAGCGGCTCCGGCTCGACCGGCTCGCCGTCCAGCTCCAGGTCTTCAGCGCCCAGCTCTTCCAGGTTGGCGAACACGTCGGAGAGCGTCAGGTCCAGCTCGTCCGCGCCTTCGGCCGAATCGACCGAGTCGGCGATGATGTCCTCGCCTTCCTGGAAGCCGTCCAGCGGCAGCGGATCGGGGCGCAGCTCCGTGCGACCGAGCAGAGGCATATCCTCGTCTTCCTCGGCCAGCAGCGGTAGGGAGCGCTCCTCGTCTCGCTTGGGCGGCTCGACAATGAGTGGCGTGCCGTCCGGCGTCGCCAGCTCCAGGCTCCGATAGTAGGGCAGGCCGGTCCCGGCCGGGATCAGCCGGCCGATGATCACGTTCTCCTTCAGCCCCACCAGCTCGTCCTTCTTGCCTCTTACCGCCGCCTCGGTCAGGACGCGCGTGGTCTTCTGGAACGAGGCCGCCGACAGGAAGCTCTCGGTCGCCAGAGACGCCTCCGTGATGCCCAGCAGCACCCAGTCGGCCGTCGCCTCCTGGCCGCCGATGTTGCGGACCCTGGTGTTCTCGTCCTCGAAGACGAACTTGTCCACGATCTGGCCCGGCAGGAAGCGGCTGTCGCCCGGATGGCGCACCTTGCGCTTTCTCAGCATCTGGCGCACGATGACCTCGATGTGCTTGTCGTTGATGTCCTGGCCGACGCTCTTGTAGACCTTCTGAATCTCGCGCACCAGGTAGTCCTGCACGCCGCGCACGCCCTGCAGCTCCAGCACCTTCTGCGGGTCTAGCGGGCCTTCCGTCAGCCGGTCGCCCGGATGGACTTCCTGGCCCTCTTCGACCTCCAGCTCGCCGCGATAGGGGACCAGGTGGACTTTGCGCAGCATCACGGTCTTGATCCCCGCAGAGACGATCTTGCGCAGGTCACGGTCCGTGATGGTGGCGCCGGCCTTGACGATCACGTCGCCGCTCTCCGGGTCCGCGATGTCTTCGCCGGCGACGGCGTCGGTGCCCAGCCCCTGGTGCGCCAACTGCTCGTTGAGATCGACGGGCGTGTGGAGGACCACGTTGCGCAGACCCTTGGTCTCGATGCTATCGACGGTTCCGGAGAACTCCGTCACGATCGCCTGGCCCTTGGGCTTGCGCGCCTCGAACAGTTCCACGACGCGCAGCAGGCCGTTGACCTGGTCCTCCAGCACTTTCAAGACCGCCTGGACCGAGCGGACCCGCTCGCGCTCCGAGCCTTCCGCCTCGCCGAAATCGACCACGCCGCGGCGGATGTCCTCATGCAGCTCTCTAAGGGCGCTCTGGCGCTTCTGCTTGACGTTGGCGACCTGGGTCAGGTAGTTGCCGGCGATTCCTCCTGTGTGGAAGGTACGCATCGTCAACTGCGTGCCCGGCTCGCCGATGGACTGAGCCGCGATGATGCCCGTCGCCACGCCGATGTCGACCAGGCGGCCGGTCGCCAGGTCGCGGCCGTAGCAGTGGGCGCAGACGCCCTGGCGCAGCTCACAGGTCAGCACCGAGCGCACCGTGATCTTCATCGAGGTCGTGATGTCGAAGAGGGTCTCGGCCCGCTTACGGCTGCTGGCGCGCCGTACCTGGCGATCCAGCAGAGCGTGCGCGTCCTTCATGGACAACACGCTGCCCTTGCGTGCCAGCACCTCGCCACGGCCCGGCGGATCGCCCGCTTTCGCGGGCGGCACGTAGGTGACGATATCGTCGGTGGCGATGCGGATGTCGTCCAGCGACCGTGCCGCGGGGTCACTGATGTCCGTATTGGCCTCGACGATCATCTCGCCGGTCACCGGATGGACGATGTCCTCGACCGCGTAGCGGCCCAGGATCCGGTCGCTCAGCTTCTCCAGCTCCTCGCCGCCTTCCGCGATCTCGGCCACGGTGACGCCTGCGGTGGTGCCGCAGTCCTGGTCGCGCACGATCACGTCCTGCGCCACGTCCACCAACCGCCGCGTCAGGTAGCCGGCGTCCGCCGTACGCAGAGCCGTATCCGCCATGCCTTTGCGGGCGCCGTGCGTGGAGATGAAGAACTCCAGGACGTTGAGGCCCTCATGGAAGTTGGACTTGATCGGTAGGTCCTCGATCAGTCTTCCGAACGGGTCGGTCATCAAGCCGCGCATGCCGGACAACTGCGACACCTGCTTCTTGGAGCCGCGAGCCGCCGAGTCGGTGATGATGTGGATCGGGTTATACTGCTCGAAGCCTTCCATGATCGCATCGGCTACTTCATCGGAAGCCTTGATCCACACGTCGAGCACTTTGGAGGTACGTTCTGCCTGCGATAGGGTGCCGCGCTGGTAGTTGCGGTTGGTCTTGGCGACGTCCTCTTCCGCCTTGTGGATGATCTCGTCGCGCTTGCCCGGAACGTCCATGTCCGTGATGGCGATGGTGCATCCGGAGACGGTGGCATACTTGAAGCCGAGCGCCTTCAGGTCGTCCAGGAAGTTGATCGTACACTCCTTGCCGTGCGTCTCGTAGACCTCCGAGATCATGTCGGAGATGGCCTTTTTGCTGAGCGTGCGCAGCAAGTACTTGTCCGTGTATCGCAGCCGATCGGGCAGGATGGTGTTGAAGATCAGCCGCCCGACCGTGGTGTATTTCGAGATATCCACACGCCCGTTTTTCGTCGGCAGATTGTCGAACCCGTCCCTGGCGCCGATGATCTCCTCGCGCACCTCGGCGTCCTCGGCCGAACTCAGCCGGTGCGGCAGGCGCACGCTGATCGGTTCGTGCAGGCCCAGCTCGCCCGTGTTATAGGCCAGGATCGCCTCCTCCGGACCGGAGAAGACATAGGGACGCGGCTGCTCGCCCTCGTCGAGAGTGCGCATCATGGTCAGGTAGTAGGACCCGAGCACGATGTCCTGCACCGGGGCGACGATCGGGCCGCCGTTGGCGGGGCTGAACAGGTTGTGCGAGGAGAGCATCAGGATGCGTGCCTCGGCCTGCGCATAGGCGGACAGGGGCACGTGCACAGCCATCTGGTCGCCGTCGAAATCGGCATTGAAGGCGTGGCAGACCAGCGGATGAACCTGAATGGCCTTGCCGTCCACCAGCACCGGCTCGAAGGCCTGGATGCCCAGGCGGTGCAGCGTCGGGGCGCGGTTGAGCATCACCGGGTGCTCGCGGATCACCTCTTCGAGGGCGTCCCACACCTCCGGCTTCATCTTATCGATCATGCGCTTGGCCGTCTTGATGTTGCCGGTATAGCCGCGCTCGACGAGCGTCTTCATCACGAACGGCTTGAACAGCTCCAGCGCCATCTCCTTGGGCAGGCCGCATTGATGCAGCTTCAGGTGCGGGCCGACGACGATGACGGAGCGGCCCGAGTAGTCCACGCGCTTGCCGAGCAGGTTCTTGCGGAAGCGGCCCTCCTTGCCCTTGAGCATGTCGGAGAGCGACTTGAGGGCGCGGTTGTTGGAGCCGACGACCGGCCGGGTGCGCCGCCCGTTGTCGATGAGGGCGTCTACCGCCTCCTGCAGCAGCCGCTTCTCGTGGTTGACGATGCTCTCCGGCGCGCGGATCTCGGTGATCTTCTTCAGGCGGTTGTTGCGGTTGATGATGCGCCGGTACAGATCGTTGAGGTCGGACGTGGCGAAGCGACCGCCATCGAGCTGCACCATCGGGCGCAGCTCCGGCGAGATGACCGGCACGCAGTCCAGGATCATCCATTCCGGGCGGGCCTTGGAGGCGATGAACGCCTCGCAAATCTCCAGCCGCTTAATAGCACGAGCGCGGCGCGGGCCCTGAGTGTTGGCGATCTCGTTTCTAAGCTCGCGGGAGAGCTTCTCCAGGTCGATCTCCAGCAGCAGCTCCTTGATGGCCGCGCCGCCCAGGCCGGCACGCACGACCTCGCTCCAGTCCTCGCCGGAGTTGCGGGTCAGCACTTCCAGCAGCCGCTCGACGGCGCGGAACTGGTCCTCCGTGATGAGCTGGCGCTTATCGATCTTCTCCAGGAGCGTCATGGAGCCGTTCATCTCTTCGATGCGCTCGTCGGCGTCCCGTTCTTCCTGGCGGATCCGCTCGTCCAGATACGTGCGCTTCTGGGCGATGGTCTCCTCGTCCCACATCTCGAACTCTTCTGCCTCTTCCGGGTCTTCGGGCGGAGTCTGGTGCTCGCGCACTTCCTTGTTGAACTCCCGGGTAAGCCGGTCCGCGATCCCGCCGCGGTCTTCCTGGATGGCGGCGATCTCGGCGGCGACCGCGCCGCGAATGCTGCCATCGGCCAGCCCGGCGTTGATGCGCGCCCGGTCGACGGCCGTGACGATGTAGGAGGCGAAGTAGAGGACCTTCTCCAGCGGGCGGGGGCTGATGTCCAGGATCAGCGCCAGCGGGCTGGGGACGCCCTTGAGGTACCAGATGTGGCAGACGGGCGCGGCCAGCTCGATGTGGCCCATGCGCTCGCGGCGCACCTTGCTGCGAGTCACTTCGACGCCGCAGCGCTCGCAGATGATGCCTTTATATTTGACCTTTTTATACCGCCCACAATGGCACTCCCAGTCCTTGACCGGGCCGAAGATGCGCTCGCAGAAGAGGCCGTCGCGCTCCGGCTTGAAGGTCCGATAGTTGATGGTCTCCGGCTTCTTGACCTCGCCATACGACCAGGAGCGGATTTCATCGGGTGAGGCGATCCCGATACGGATTTTCGAGAACGTACTGGCATCTGCCATAGGTTGCTATTTCCTCCGGAAATCCCGGCCTGTTTGCCGGGCTGCGAAAGACAGAAAGGGCCTTCTCGTTTCGGGCAGTGAAAACTGTGGCCCCTGGGGGCCCCTGCCCCCTGCCCCAAGTCCCCGAAAGGGACTTTCCCCTTAAACTCCCCCTCTCGCCCCTTGCGGGAGAGGGGAGGGGTCGGGGCGGCTTTAGCTGCCCGAAACAGAAGGCACACAACTCATTTAGAACGAAGGCTCGTCATCGGTCAGGCGCAGGGCGCGCTGGCGGCGCCGCGCGGCGGCTTTGACCGGATCCTCATTGGGATCGATGTCATCGTCGCGGTCGCGCAGATCGATCTCGCGGTCCTGCTCGTCCAGCACCGTCACTTTCAAGCCGAGGCTCTGAAGCTCGTTGACCAGAATCTTGAACGACTCCGGCACGCCCGGCTCCAGAATGTTCTCGCCCTTGACGATGCTCTCGTAGGTCTTGACACGTCCGTGGACGTCGTCGGACTTGATGGTGAGGATTTCCTGCAGTGTGTAGGCGGCGCCGTAAGCCTCCAGCGCCCAGACCTCCATCTCTCCGAATCGCTGGCCGCCGAACTGCGCCTTGCCTCCCAGCGGCTGCTGGGTGACCAGGGAGTAGGGGCCCGTCGAGCGGGCGTGGATCTTGTCGTCCACCAGGTGGGCCAGCTTGAGCATATAGATCATGCCGATGGTCACGGGCATCTGGAACTTCTCGCCCGTCAGTCCATCGCGCAGAATCGTCTTACCGGTATGTGGATCGTAGCCGACGCGCTCCCAGGCATTCTGCCGGATGCGCTGCACGATCTGATCGACGTCGTAGTCAGCCGGGATGGGCGTTCGCGGAGCGATCTCCGTAGAGGGCGCTCTCTCGTCTTCCTCTCCCGACGCCAGCATCTCCGTGCCCTGGCCGTTTCCGGCGGCAAGCTCGCGCCCGGCGGGCGAGAGGACCGGCGGCGCGGCGACGATGCGGCTGATCTCTTCCAGGCGCTCCGCGTCCAGAGTCTGCAGGTGTGTGCGGATCGCGTCCAGCATGGCCTCCGGGTCCAGATCCTCCGGCGGCGCGTGATGGCGCTTGCCGTTACGGGCCGGCTTCGCCTCGCCGTTCGCAAAGACGATCTGCCCACCCTCGAATCCCAGGCCCAGGCGCAACTCGCTGTTAACGTAGTTTTCCAGCGTGCGGCGGCGGAAGTGGGCGCCCAGCCGTTCCATCTCATGGATGATCTCCGCCTCGGTCGAGCCTTCGAAGGCGGGGTTGACGAAGACGCAGTCGAGATGTTTGCCCACATAGCCCAGGTGCGTCTCCAGGATCTGGCCGATATTCATACGCGACGGGACGCCCAGCGGGTTCAGGACGATGTCCACCGGGGTGCCGTCCGGCAGGAACGGCATATCCTCCTCGGGCAGGATCTTGGAGATGACGCCCTTGTTGCCGTGCCGCCCGGCCATCTTGTCGCCTTCCATGATCTTGCGCTTCTGGGCGAAGTAGACACGCACGAGCATGTTCACGCCCGCGTTCAGCTCGTCGGCAGGCAGGCGGATCAGCTCACCGTCCTCCATGTCGCGCACGGAGGGATCGGGCCGCTTGCAGAAGTTGTAGATGCGCTTATCGCGCGAGCCCTGGTACTTGAAGCGGCTGAACACCTTGACATCCACGACGCGCCCGCCAGTGCCGTGCGGTACGCGCAGGGAGACATCGCGGGTCTCCTCGGCCTTCTTGCCGAAGATGGCGATGATGAGCCGCTCTTCCGCCGTTAGCTCACCCTGACCCTTCGGAGCCACCTCGCCGACCAGGATGTCGTCGGAGCGAACCTCCGCGCCGATGCGGACGATGCCGTTCTCATCCAGGTCTTTGAGCATATCCTCGCCGACGTTGGGGATGTCGCGAGTGATCTCTTCGGGGCCGAGCTTGGTGTCGCGGGCCTCCTTGTCCAGCTCCTCAATATGGATCGAGGTGAACGTATCGTCTTTGACGAGTCGCTCGCTGAGCAGGATGGCGTCTTCGTAGTTGTAGCCGCCCCAGGGCATGAAGGCCACGAGCACGTTCTGGCCCAGCGCCAGCTCGCCCTGATCGGTGCAGGGGCCGTCCGTGAGCACCTGGCCCTGGCGCACCCGCTGGCCCTTGTTGACGATGGGCTTCTGGGTGATGCAAGTCGAGTTGTTGGAGCGCAGCAGGTTGATGAGCCGGTAGCTATCCACGCGGCCGTCGTCGGTGGTCACGTCGATCTGATCGGCGGTGACGCGGGTGACGAGTCCGCTGCGCCGCGCCAGGATCATCGCGCCCGAGTCGCGGGCGGTGCGCCGCTCCATGCCGGTCTTGACGAGCGGCGCCTGCGGGCGCAGCGTCGGCACGGCCTGCCGCTGCATGTTGGCGCCCATGAGGGCGCGCGTGGCCTCGTCGTTTTCGATGAACGGGATCATCGCCGTGGCGATGGAGATAAGCTGCACCGGCGCCACGTCCATGAACTGGACCCGAGTCGGCTTGATCACCGGGTAAGAGTCCTCGAAGCGTACCTGCACCTCCGAGTCCACGAAATGGTTGTGCTCGTCGATCATGAGGTTAGCAGGCGCGATATAGTACTTATGGTCCTCGTCGGCGGTCATCCAGACGATCTCGTCGCTGACCACGCCGTTGACGACCTTCCGATAGGGCGTTTCCAGGAAGCCATACTCATCCACGCGGGCGTAGACGGCCATGGAGCCGATCAGGCCGATATTGGGGCCTTCCGGCGTCTCGATGGGACAGATACGTCCGTAGTGGCTGTGGTGCACGTCGCGCACTTCCAGCTTGGCGCTCTGGCGGGACAGGCCGCCCGGTCCCAGAGCCGACAGACGCCGCTTGGCGGTCAGTTCCGCCAGCGGGTTGGTCTGATCCATGAACTGGCTGAGCTGGCTGGAGCCGAAGAAGCTCTTGATGCTGGCGCTAATGGGCTTGACCGAGAGGATCACCTGCGGAATGATGTTGTCGGTATCGAGCGAGGTCATGCGCTCTTTGGCGACCTTCTCCATGCGCAGGAAGCCCATGCGCAACTGCGAGGCGAGCAGCTCGCCCACGCTGCGCACGCGCTTGTTCTCCAGGTGGTCGATGTCGTCGGTCGAGCCGATGCCCGCGTTCAGGTTGATGATGTAGCGCAGGATGCTCACCAGGTCTTCTTTGGTGAGCGTGCGCGCCGACAGCGGCAGGTGCGCGCCGAGCTTCTTATTCATCTTAAAGCGGCCGACCTTGGCCATGTCGTAGCGGCGCGGATCGTAGAAGATGCTCTGGATCAGGTTGCGCGCCGATTCCGGAGTGGCCGGGTCGCCGGGCCGGATCTTCTTATAGATGTCCAGCAGCGCCGAATCCATGTCGGCCGCCTGGTCCTGCTCGATGGTCGCCTCGACGTACTTGTTGACCTCCAGCACGTCCAGGGAGGCCAGCTTGAGCTTGGCGATGGATTCGGCCAGCTTCTTGTCGTTGATGAGCTGGTAGGCTTTGGCCAGGACCTTGCCCTTGTCGTCCACGACGTCCTCGGCCGGGCGCTTGTGCAGGACCATGTCCGCCGTCGGCTCGGTCAGCGTGGTCCGCTTGGAGAACATCTCCAGGATGTCGGCGGTGGACTCGGTGCGGGTATAGAGCTTGACGATCGTCTTCTCGCCCAGCTTCTCGGCCAGGTCTTTGAGGACCTCTTCGGTCGCCCGCGCGTTCTCTTCGGCCAGGACCTCTCCGGTCTTGGGAGCTGCCACCGGTGCGGCGAAGCGCAGAGTAAAGAAGATGTCCTTTTGCGGCTGGGCATCCTTGGGACGGCCCTGCTCGTCTACGATCTCGATATTGTGATAGAGCCAGAACTGCTCCAGAACGTCCGCGATGGGCATCTCGATCGGCGGGCGCGCCTGCGGAAAGGCGTCCAGGGCGCGCAGCAGGGTCGTGATGGGAAACTTGCGCGTCTGGCCGATGCGCACCGTGACCAGGTTGGCCGCATCGGTCTCGACGTCGACCCAGGCGCCCTCCTGCGGGATGATGGTGCCGTAGAAGAGCACGCGCCCGGAGAAGTCCAGGCTGTCTTTGAAGTAGACGCCGGGGGAGCGGGCCAACTGGCTGACGACGACACGCTCGGCGCCATTGATGACAAAGGTGCCTTTATCGGTCATCAGGGGCAGGTCGCCCAGATAGACTTCGCTCTCGATCTCTTCCTTATTGGCCTGCTTGAGCAGGACTTTGGCCTTGATCGGGGCTTCAAAGGTCATATCCCGGTCGCGGCATTCCTCGACCGAGTATTTCGGCTCGCCCAGCGTGAAGTCCGTCAGCGAGATAGAGGTTTGACCGGTGAAATCGTAGATCGGGGAAAAGCTATCGAACAGTTCATGCAGACCTTCTTCGAGAAACCATTTATAGGAATTGAGTTGTAGTTCAACGAGGTTAGGGATGTCGACGACGTGGGACGTACGCTTGGTGGCGTGCTGGATTTCCTTCATGGAGGGCCCTCCTCTACTTAAGACACGAATTGCTAGGATACCATACTTTCCTACGTAATGTCAAGCCCTTTTTACGGCCCAAGTCCGGGGGGTCGGGAATAATTTTGCGCAAAAAACTCCATGTCTCCTTAGACAGGGTTTTGCTGGAAAAAGTTACAGGGTTTGGGCAGGGTATAATACCGGCAGAGAAGGGGAGGTCTTCCGTGAAAATCCATGAGTATCAGGCCAAAGAGCTGCTGGCGAAGTTCGGGGTAGAGATCCCCCGCAATGCCGGCGTGGCGACGACCCCGGAGCAGGCGGAAGCTGCCGTCGCGGCGCTGGGCGGACGCGGCGTGCTTAAGGCGCAGGTGCATACCGGCGGGCGCGGCAAGGCCGGGGGTATCCGTGTGGCCGGCTCTCCGCAGGAGGCCCGGCATCTCGCCGAGCAGATGATCGGGATGCTCTTGAAGACGCACCAGACGCCGCAGGGCATCCGGGTCGAGAAGCTGCTGGTCGAAGAGCCGATCCACATTACAAAAGAGTATTACCTGGGCATCGTGCCCGACCGGGTCACGCAGCGCAACGTCCTCATCGTGAGCGCGAAGGGCGGCATGGACATCGAGGCGGTCGCCGCCGAGGACCCGCAGGCCATCGCCCGCCTGCCCGTCGATCCTCTCGAGGGGTTGTGGGACCACCAGCTTCGAGAGGTGATTTATGAAGCGAAGCTCGATCCGGCGATCCTGAATAAAGCGGTCGGCTTCCTGCGCCGGCTCTACGACGCCTATCTCGCCAGTGACGGCTCCCTGGCTGAGATCAACCCGCTGGCCGTCACCGACGATGGGCGCGTGCTGGCCGCCGACGCGAAGTTCCAGATCGACGATAACGCCCTGTTCCGTCATCCGGAGTTTGCGGCTTATGCGGAGGAGAGCGAAGAAGACCCCATCGAGGCAGAAGCGCACCGGCAAGATATCGCCTACGTACGGCTCGGCGGCGATGTGGGGATCATCGGCAACGGCGCGGGCCTGACCATGACGACCATGGACGAGGTCCAGCGCGCGGGCGGCGCCCCGGCCGACTTCCTGGACGTGGGCGGCGGCGCGCAGGCCGACCGCGTGCGCCTCTGCCTGCAGATCGTGCTGTCCGATCCCAACGTCAAAGGCGTGCTCATCAATATTTTCGGCGGCATCACGCGCGGCGACGAGGTCGCCAAAGGCGTGATCGCCGCGACCCAGTCGCTGGACATCACGGCGCCTATCGTCGTGCGCCTGGCCGGGACGCGGGCGGCAGAGGGCGCCGAAATCCTGGCGCAGTCGAATCTCATTCCCGCCGCGACGATGCAGGAAGCCGCCGCCAAGATCGTCTCGCTCACGCGTTCCGCATGATGGGAATTTGCCTCTCCCTCAAGGGTGAGGAGAATTCTGAGGGCGCTGCTTGCTGCGCCCCTACAAGAGAGTCTCCCTGGAATAGGGAGGGGTGCGGAGGTGGGGCTTATGGACGATCAGCTCGATCCGCTGCATAAAATGGAGCTGGCGCTGCTGCGCGCCGAACACCAGAAACGGTATCAGGCGCTGATCGCCTACCTCAAGGAGAAGGTGGGCGAAGGCATCGAGTACCGCAACGACGTCGTGCGCGTCGTCGTCTCGGATGCGGGCGCTTACTACGAGCTCAACGATTTGCCCGAAGAGTTCTCCGGAGCCGTCGGGGACCAGGTCGAGCGTCACTTCCTGGCGCCTCAAGAGGCCGTGGCGCTGCTGAAACGCGCGATCGAGGCCACCCAGGAGATCACGCCCGAAAATACGCGCCAGCTCTCCATACTCGTCCTCTATACCCGGCGCGGCCTCGTAGATCGTAAAAACTGCTACGTGTTCGACTACCATCCGGAGGCCCGCAACACGGTCAAGCCGTTGGAGATCGGCCAGTTCCAGCCCGATGTGATGCCGCTCTTTTTCAAAATCAAGATAGATGCCGATTTCGGGGAAGCGGCGGTGGGTATGCCGTGTGGCATCCTTTTCTGCATGGCCAATGCGGGAGACCGTCACCTGCTCATCCGTATCCCCTATCAGGGCGACCAGGTGGTCGACCTGGGCAACCTTTCCACCTCGACGACTGTCCACTGAAAGTGCTCGTTCCCTTCTCGACGCCGCGCTCGATGGAGAACTTTGGCGCCACTATTGCGGTACAATAAAAAGGCAGGACAAATTGCGAGGACTTTTGCGCTAAAGTTGACTTTTATAGTCGATTAGTCTATAATTGTTAAGGTCAGCGCAAAAAGTACCTGCCATAGCGCCTGACTACGCACGCACATCAGGCCGGCCGTACGCGGACGGTCACACTAGAGAGGGATGGTTCGGAAGTGGAATCAACAAAAGAGAAGCGACGCAAGTACATCGGAGTGGGGGGCGATGACGTGCCTTCCCTGGGTGTGCTTGAAGGAGACATTCTGCGACTGCTCTGGGACGCCGGCGAGCCGCAATCGTCGGTCCAGGTCTATGAGGCGATGCACTTTTCCCGGCGCGCCGCCAATCGCGAGATGCAGTCTCCTTCCACCATTGCCGTCACCCTGAGCCGCATGGTCGAGAAGGGTCTTCTGACGGTAGAGCGGCGCCCCCGTGGCGGTAAGGGTTATTATGGACCCACCAAGACCCGCGCCCAGGTGGTGGCGGCGGTAATGGATGATGTCAGCCGCCGTCTGACCGGGCAGCCGCTGGGTTATCTGCTCTCCCGCCTGCACGGAGCGCCGACGACCGGCAAGCAGTCCTCCAATGGCGCGCATCCGGAAATCAATGGCGGGCTGGAAGAGCTGCTCGCCGAGCTGCGGCGCCTGGAGCAGCATGAGAACAAGCCTATTCCCGCCAAAGAGAACGTATAACCGCACGGGAACGGAAGGGACTCGCGACACCCGCGGCCCTGGTCCGGTTCCTGGCAAGATGCTTGCCGGCAGCGCTCTCCCAGCATGAGACGGGAGAGCAACGAGCAGGAAGCATTAAATAGAATAGAAAGCGAGGGCAGCATGGCATCAGGCAGTGCTGCCCTTATTTTTGCCTGGCCTCCCTCTCATTCTCTCCCGAACGCCCTCATCTTTTGCGGCAAGCCTGCCAGAATGATAGCAGGGTCTTGATACGCCGGTGCATTACGGGCAATAAGCGGACCCCAAGGAGCAACAAGGATGCGGACACGAAGACTCATGGAATGGATCTTGATCCTGGGCGCGTTAGCGTTGCTGGGAGGCGGCGCGCACGCTCAGACCGGCCCCTATATGCTTTCCAATTCCCCGGTGGCCCTGCTTGACAATGGGTTGTTCCCCTTCGGAATACTGCCGTTGGGCCAGGGAGCGCTCTATAACGCGTATTTGAACGGCGTGCCGGGTTCCGGGAATGGCGCCTACGGCAACCAGAGCCGGAACTTCTATAACGTGTCGTTCGGCCCGCGCGATATTCCCCGTACCTCCGATACGATCGAAGCGCGCCTGGAGAGCAACGGCAAAGTATGGATCGGATGGCAGGGCGAGCCGCGCGCGGTCAAACAGATTACGTTCGCGCTGCTCGACAAGAACCGCAAGCCGATCAAGCAGGAGACCATCTCTCGTCCCCCGGCGGAGGCCAGCCTGCCCGCTACCAAGCAGACCGCCTACTACGGCGTTATCGTGGAGTATATCAACGGCACGACCACTTCGGTGATCTCGCCGCTGCTTATCCCGGAGAAATCCACGACGGACGCGGCCCCTGCCGGCACGGAGACGGCTGCCCCCGATTCCAAAACGTCCGGGGAAAAACAGGACGCGACCGAGGAGGATAAGCAAACTTCCGATCCGCCCGCGCAGGCAACGGAGCCGAAACGCTAGCGCCCTCGAGCGCGGTGGTGGCGCGACCTCCGGAAACGATAGAGTGTCGTTCGGACCGGGTTTCCTTCCCGGTCTCTTTTTGTGACTCCCCGACCTATCTGCGCCTCGCCGATCTTTCTTCTTCCCGCCTCTATGCAGAAGGGAAGGGCTTCCCGATTTCTCTTGACAGGCGTAAGCCTGTCTGCTATACTGGCAAGCAGAAGCCGTGGTGACATCCCGGCGAAAGCTGAAGAGCAACCAGAGGATGGCGTCACACGGAATCATTATTACCCGCTCGTCGAAAGGGGGCAACCCTGATGCAACCGAAATCTAAAATCAGCAGAGGCATGCGCATCGTCATCCTGATCGGAATCGTGCTGATCGTCCTGGTGGGGCTAGGGGTCAACAATATACAGAGGGCGAAACTGGGTCCTACCCTTATGGAGGCGATACGCAACAATGACCGTATCACGGTCGAGAACCTGCTGCATCACGGCGCGCATGCCGACAGCACGGAAGACTCCGGTGAGCACGCCGGCCTGAAAGAAGCCTTCGGCGGTACGGACCCGACGGAAAACAGCTCTGCCACCGCCCTGATGCGCGCGGCCCAGGGAGACGACTCTATGATCGTCCGCCTGCTGCTGGATGCCGGCGCCGATCCGAATGCTAGGAATGAGTTCGGGGAGACGGCGCTTATGTTTGCGGCCCGCTCCGGCCATGCGGATGCCATCAAGTTGCTTCTATCCAAAGGCGCCGATATAAACGCCACCAGCCAGCAGGACGAGACGGCCATTGCAGACGCCGCCGACTCCGGCAACTTCGACGCGTTACAAATCCTGTTGAGCCATGGGGCCAAGGACAGGCCGTCGGGCAAAGGCAAGGAGACCGCGCTGATGTGGGCCGCGGAGCGCGGAGACGTCCAGAATGAGAAACAACTGCTGGAAAACCAGCCGGATGAGGTCAACCTTGCAGACAGGAATGGGCTGACCACGCTGATGCACGCGGCTTCTTCCAAAAACCCGGCTGCCGTGCAGTTGCTGTTGGAGAAAGGGGCCGACGTCAACGCCCGCGATAAGTTCGGCAAGACGGCGCTGATGGCCGCCGCCATCGCAGGCATGCCCGACAACATCAAGCTGCTGCTGGCCAAAGGCGCCGATCCGAACGTCAAGGACCAGGCCGGACGGACGGCGCTTCTCTGGACGGCGCCGGGGCTGTCGATGCGATGGTCGGTACCGGACCCGGCAAAAACGCATGCCGGCCAATGCGTGCTGGCGCTTCTGGCTAAAGGGGCCGACATCAACGCTACGGATAACACCGGCGCGAATGCGCTGACGCTGGCTGCCGGCGGCAAGAGCTATCTGCTGCCTTTACTGCTGGCGCATGGCATCGACGTGCATGGGAAAAACGGTGCGACGACGCTCATGGCGGCTATCTCCAACCGGGATACCAAACTCATCAATCAACTGCTGGAGCGGGGCGTGGATGTCAACAGCAAAGGGGATCGCGGCAGGACGCCCCTCATGGCGGCCGTGGCCGCGCATCAGGATGATGTCGTGCAGCTTCTGTTGTCCAAAGGCGCCGACGTGAAGGCGAAAGACGATCGGGGGATGACGGCTCTCAAGCTTGCCTCTTCGGGTCGGCGGCGCAGCCCCAGCACGATCGCCCTCCTGCAGAAAGCGGGCGCAAAAGAGTAGGCTCTTCTTTTCAGGTGCCTATATGTGTAAACGGCGGCCACGAAGACGAGGCGATCTCAACGCCGGTCATCGGGGTAGGAGCGGGCTGGAGGCACGGCGATGTCGTACTCCAGCCCGCTTTGCATCGTGTCGGAAGCGGGCTGCTGCCGGGCGCTGCGGACGACCCAGGTCCAGAAAAGCGCCTGGGCGATCAGCAGAAAGATACCAAAACCTATCGACCCGCGGGCTCCCGGCGCCGAGGGCCTGGTCCCCGCTTCAAAGATCAAGTAATCGGGTGTCAGGTTGTCTTTCAGTAGGTCGATCTCTTCGGTTTGGGAGGAGGTAAGATCCTCTCGAGTCTGCACCATCCCCTCGATCTCTTTTGGCGCGACCAGTTTCACCATGTCCTGCACTTTCCATTGGTCCATCTCTTGCTTTGCGGCTTTTCGGGACTCTTCGGAACGGGATTCGTCTGCGGATCTGTTCGCAACGTCTTGAATATGGGTGATCTTATCATCCTGCGTGATCATTACCAGATGGATCGATTTCTCATCGATATTTTCCAGGCTATGGACCGGCACGCACACCTCGGTGACGGTGGATAGCTCCTTCTCGTGCAAAAGGGCCGACTCTTCATAGGCGGTTCCGAACAGATCAAGGTAGCAGCCAGTGAGCCGGTACCAGCCTGCTTTCGGCCTAGCGTGCAGGAACTGCTCGTAGGTCATCTGGACGGGCTTTTTATACTTTTCTGCCTCGTGCAGGCCTTTGATGCCGTCTGTGATAAAGCCGATGGTCAAAGCAGGGAGGATAATGAAGAGAAGCATCCCCGCGCAGCACATCCCCTTCAAATTCGAGCGCATCGCGAACCCCTTTCCTGCAACCTATCCTTGCTGTCGATCTCTGGACACCAGGCATAACAGGCATAAAGCGTTGGACCCATTGCAACCCGAATCTATCTTCGCTGTCGGTCGCGTGTTCGCCTGCATGGTGATGACAACAAAACGCGCTCTGGACCGTGCCGGTGGATGCAGGCTTCTAGTGTATAATAGACGTTGTACCGACTCCATTTCATAGCATGCGATCAGGAGTATTATGACGGATGGTTACTATTCTTTTTCCAGATCGTGAGACCGAAAAACGAGCGCTGGCCTTCCTCTTGGGGCGGTTCTCCGGGTGGGTGCTACGGTCGGGTGAGCATTTGGTTCCGGAAGTGGCTTTAGAGGCCCTTGCAGATCAGAACATCCCATTTACCGTCACCAGTCAGCAGAATTTTCGCTTCGGCTTAAGGGAGATCAAACAATCGGAGTATATCAACAAGCTCGAAGCTTTGTTATCTGATTAGCCAGTAGAAAATACAATTCAAGGGCCGCCTCATGGATAAGTCCCGCTGCCAAAACAGGCAGCGGGACTGTTTAATCATACATGTTCCAGGGCGGTGGGCTGGGAGGCAGTCGTCTTGCGGTCCAGCAGCTTGTTCAGGGCGTGCATGTAGGCGTTGGCGCTGGCGACGCAGATGTCCGGATCGGCGCCGCGGCCCGTGTAGATGTTGTCGCCGTGCCGGATGCGGATGGTCACTTCGGCGAGCGCGTCGATGCCTCCGGTGACGGCCTGGATGGAGAACTCGATCAGGTCGTTTTCTACCTGGACGATGCGGTTGATGGCCCGGTAGATGGCGTCTACGGGACCGGTGCCGTGATCGGAATCGGTCAGCACTTTGCCGTCCTGGTCGCGCAGTTGGACCGTGGCGGTGGGAATACTGTGGTCGCCGGTAGAGACCTGCACCTGCAGCAGCTCATAGGAGATATTGACGGCGGAGGTCTCGTCGGCGACGATGGCTTCCAGGTCCTCGTCGTAGACCATCTTCTTTTGATCGGCCACCTTCAAGAACCGCTCGTAGACCTTATCGATCTGATGGGCTTCCAACTGGTAGCCCAACTCTGACAGACGGTGCTGCAGGGCATGGCGGCCGGAGCGCGCCGTGAGAAGGATCTTGTTCTCCGGGATGCCGACCTCATGGGGATCGATGATCTCGTAAGTCGTGCGCTCCTTGAGCACGCCGTCCTGATGGATGCCGGAGGAGTGGGCGAACGCGTTGGCGCCGATGATCGCCTTGTTGGGCTGCACCAGGATGCCGGTGAGGTTGGAGACGAGGCGGCTGGTCTTATACAGCTCCTGGGTGACGATGCGAGTCTCGGTCTGGTAGAAGCTGTTGCGGACCTTCATCGCCATCACCACCTCTTCCAGGCTGGTGTTGCCCGCGCGCTCGCCGATGCCGTTGATGGTGCATTCGATCTGCCGCGCGCCATTCGCGACGCCTGCCAGGGAGTTGGCGACCGCCATGCCCAGGTCGTTGTGGCAGTGGACCGAGACGATGGCTTTGTCGATATTGGGCACGCGCTCCATGATGGCGCGGATGCGGGCGCCGTACTCCTCCGGGGTCATGAAGCCGGTCGTATCGGGCACGTTGATGACCGTCGCCCCGGCTTGGATGACCGCCTCGACGACCTGGCAGAGATAGTCCACGTCGGCCCGTCCGGCATCTTCCAGGAAGTACTCGACGTCCTCGACATACTTCTTGGCGTGCTTGACTGCCTCCACGCCGCGCTCCATCGCTTGCTCGCGGGTCAGGCGCAGCTTATACTGCAGATGGCTGTCCGAGACGCCCAATCCCGTGTGGATGCGCGGGCGGACGGCATCCTTCAGGGCTTCGGCGGCCACGTCGATGTCTTTGGGGACGGCGCGGGTCAGGCCGCAGACGGTGGCGTCTTTGACGAGCTTGCTGATCTCCTGCACGGCCTGAAAGTCGCCGGGGGAGGAGATGGGAAAGCCCGCCTCGATCACATCCACGCCGAGCCGCTCGAGCTGGCGGGCGATCTCGATCTTTTCAGGCACGTTCAGCGAAGCTCCCGGCGACTGCTCGCCGTCGCGTAGAGTGGTATCGAAGATATAGATTCGGGTGGGCACGGTCGTTACCTCAGGCAAAGCCTTGCGATCCTAGAAAGCGTTTGGTAGGAATCAGTATAACACAAGATCAGCTTGCGGAGGAGTGGTTTTCGGCGGCCTGCACGGAGCAGCCGGGTTCGGTGTAGATCGGACCTTCTGCGTTGGCTTCCAGCAGGCAGCGCAGCACGGCGCCTTCGCCGTGCTGGTCTACCCGAACGCCGAAGCCGCCGTTGGCGTGGATATGGCAGGCGCGCAGCAGCGGGTCCGCGCAGCTTCGGATGATGACTCCGCCGAGCCGGTTGTTGTGGATTTCGCACTCCTCCACGACACCGCGCCCATGGTCCCAAAACACCATACCCACCTGCTGGTTATCGTAGATTCGGCTGCGCTGAATGTCCAGCCGACCGTTCTCCCCCACGGCAACGCCCGACATGGCGTGCGCGTAGATGTCGCAGTCCTCGGCGACAGCCTCGCCGCCCTGATGGACGAGCAGGCCTGGAAAGAGGCCGGAGTGCAGGCTGCCGCCGCGAATGCGGACGCTGCCGCCCTGCACGATCTCGACGCCGGCCCTGGCGTTGCCGGAGACATCGCACGCTTCCATCTTGCCTCTGCCGGCAAACAGGACCCCCGTCTCCTGGCCGTCATGGAGGAGGCATCGGCGCAGGAGCGCCTCGCCGCCTGCTTCCACCAGGATGCCGGCCTGCGCGTTGGCGAAGATGTCGCAGTCGACGACCGTGGCGCGGCCTTTCTCGTGGACCGTGATGCCGGTGCGCTTGCCCGCATGGATCGAGGTGCGGCGCAGGATCGGATCGCCGGCCTGCGTGACCTTGACGCCCGCGAAGGCGTTATTAAAGATCTCGCAGTCCTCAAAGGTTCCCTGGCCGCCGTCCGCGACCCACACGCCGTTGGACTGCCCGTCGTAAATTTTGCAGCGCTGCAGGGTCGGGTTGCCGCCCTGCGTGATGGTGATGCCGGAGAGTACATGGCCGTAGAGGGCGCAATCTTCCATGCGGCCCGTCGCATTCGCGCGCACGCTCACGCCGGCCTGCTTGCCGTCGTAGATACGGCAGCCCTGCAGTGTGGGCGCGCTGCCGTCGGCGATGTCCACGCCGGGACCCTCGTTGCCGTAGATGTCGCAGGAGTCGAGCGTTCCCCGGCCGTTGGCCGAGAAGGCGACGCCCGCCTGACGGCCCGCATAGAGCCGGCATCGGTGCAGCTCCGGGCCGGCGGCGTCCCGGATGCTCACGCCCGGCCCTCCGTTGCCGAAGAGCTCGCAGTCTTCCAGCAGGCCGCCCGCGCGTCCGGAGAAGACGATCCCACCGCTTTTCCCATCATGGATGCGGCAGCGCCGCAGAAGGGGACGCGTGTTCTCGCCCTGGACCTCTATGCAGAGCTGCGCGGCGCCCTGGACGTCGCAGTCTTCCAGCAGCAACTGCCCCTGTGGGATCGAGATGGCGGGGTACTTGCTCGCGCGAGGGCCGGGCCGGCTGCGCAAGGTGAGATGGCGCACGGCCGCGCGGTCGCAGCGCATCATCAGGCAGGGCGCGCCGGCCGCCTCGACGACGATCTCTGCCACCGGGCCGTCGCCCGTGATGTCGGCGGGGTGGTCGAGGAGGAGGGTTTCGGCGTAGACGCCGGGCCGCACGAGGATGCGGGTCTCCGGCGGCGCGCTTTTAAGCGCCTCGCCGAGGGTCCGGTAGTCGCCCTGGCCCGATGCCGAAACGACCACGCTGCGAACGGCGGGCGATGTTTGCTGCGGAGTAACGGCAGCGAATCGCTCGTAGAACCCGCTTGCCAGACCGCCCGAGCCGGCGCTCGCCGGCTCGGAAATGCCGGATTCGGGTGTGGGAGTCAGCGCTTCCAGGACCTGACGCATCGTCCAGCGGGCGCGGGGATCTTTGATCAGGCAACCGAGGGCGATTTGATTCAACGGCTCCGGCAGATCGGGCGGCAGGCTCGGCTCCTGGCTGGAGACGCGGATCATAAGCTGGTGCGCCGTCTCGCCCGCGAACGGCAGCCGCCCGGTCAGAGCTTCGACCAGCAGCACGCCCAGCGACCAGGCGTCCCAGGCAGGCGAGACGACGCCCGCATAGCTCTCCGGCGCGGCGTAAGCGGCCGTACCCAGGGCTGCGCTCTCGTCTCCGGCGGGCCGGTCGTCGGCGACGTAGAGCAGCCCGAAGTCGCCCAATTTCCAGCCGCCGCCGTGGCGGAATACGTTGGCGGGCTTAAGGTCCCGGTGGACTAGCGGGCGCGGCTGCTCGTGCAGGTAGCGCAGGGCCGAGCCGATCCAGAACACGACCTCCCGCGCCTCCGCCTCCGAGAGCGGACCCTGGCTCAGGCGATCCTCCAGAGTCTCTTCGGCCAGCTCGGTGACGAGGTAGAGCATCTCCTGCCCGGCGACCTGGCAGAGCCCCGGCGTGTAGCAGCGCAGCAGAGCGGGATGATCCAGATTGGTCGCGGCGATCATCTCCTGCAACTGCGCCTCCTGAGACTGCGAGTCCGTTGCGATCAGCTTGACGGCCACCTGCCGGATGAGCCGGTCCGCCACGACCTCATGGGCCAGATAGACGCTGCCATAGCTGCCTACCCCCAGCAGCCGCTGCAGATAGTACTTGCCCTCCAGGATCTGTCCCTCATATTCCCGCCAGGAAGATTGCACCTACCCCCCTTTAGGCCGCCACCTCAAATTCGAGGTTTGCCAGCCTGAGCCGGCTTCCGACCGCCAGGGAAGTCGGCTCGGAGGGAGGAAGCCGGGTATTGTCGATCCAGGTGCCGTTGAGGCTGCCCAGGTCGACGATCTGCAAGGCGTCGTCGGCCCACCGGATTTCGGCATGGCGGCGCGATATTTTGGGAGGAGAGCCCATCTCGCAGTCGGTCAGATCGATATCGACCGTGAGGAGAGGCGGATCGTTGCGGCCGAGGATCAGGCGAAGCGCGTTCAGGGGAAACTCACGGCCCGCGCATGGCCCATTGAGCGCCCGAAGATGCGCCGTCTCCGGACGCAGGGCGGGCGCAGGCTCTTTTTCCGGCTCGGTCGGTCCCCAGCCTGGAATGGGATCCTTGCCGAACCCTCCCATTACGGCTGCAGCCCTCCGGAGCGCGTGGAGGTCAGCAGGCCGGTGGCGCGATGCGCGTCCAGCATGCCCGTCTTCTTGAGGTCCTGCAACTGCTGCGCGGCCATCTGCGCGACGCTTTCCTGCCCGGTTTTCGAAGCGGCGTACTGGATGTCCGCCAGAAGCTGGGCCGTCTTGCGCGGATCGCGGGTGTGGTGGAGCGCCTGGCTGTAGACGTTCATCTCCCACTGCAGGCGATCCCGGTCCACCTCGGCGTTCACCTGCTGGGCCTCGGTGTAGGAGGTCGTCGCGGTGATGGCCGCCCTAGAAGCGGCGGAAGCCGCGGTCTCGTCGCCGGCGACCTCGACAGACAGGACCTCACGCGGGCCGAGCGGCTCTCCGAAATCGGGTGGGGGAAGCGTGACGGCCACGAGCAGGTCGGTGGGCACGTCCGCCTGCACGGCGCCGGCCTGCAGGACCGGCGCTTCGCCCGGCAAGGGCGCATCGAGCGGCAGGTGTTCGGGCCGCAGGCGGCAGCACGCTTTGATCGTCACGCCGGGCAGCAGCGGGCGCAGGAGCAGCCGCAGGTCGTCGGTCGCCAGGGTCTGGGCCGTGGTCAGCCGGGCGCGCAGCAGCGGCTCCAGGGTCTGCGGCTCGTCCGCATAGAGAAAAGCGCCGTGCCCCCGGTCGCTCAGATCGACCAGGAAGGCGGTGTTGAAGTGGGCGGCAGTGCCCAATCCAACGGTGTAAAGAGTCATGCCTGCCTGGCCCAGCCGCGCGGCCTGCGCGACGAGCGCATCGGTCGCCTCCAGGGCCGCGCCGCGTGGATCGGTGGGATGCCCGTCGGTGATGAGAATGCCGGCCCGCGCGATCCCCGGCTCGGACGGCAGCGTCCTTTCCAGCCAATCCAGAGCGAGGTCCGTGCGCGTCACGCCGGCTGCCTCGATGCTCGCGATCTTGTGCTCGACCGAGGCGAGCGATCCGATCCCGCCCGGCAGCCCTTCCAGCAGCGGCTCGACCTGCGTGGAATAGGCGGCCAGCGCGAACCGGTCCTCCGGGCGCATCTGCAGGATGACCGCCCGGCACGCCTCTTTCGCCTGCTCCAGCTTTTCGCCCTGCATGGAGCTGCTGGTGTCCAGCGCGATGGCCAGCCGCAGGGGCATGCCGGAAGTGGCGCCGCCCTCAGCCTGCGGAAGCAGCCGTATCCGCAGGACGTGCTGCGTCGGCGCGGGGCCGCTGCGATAGGGCCGGTCCCAGGCCAGTTCTAAATCAAACATCCCGCGCCTCCAGATAGCCTTCCGGCGTCAGCCCGACCTCGATGGTCTTCCCTGCCAGCGCGTTCAAATCCGCAACGTTCTCGAAGAGCCAGCCGTTCAAAGGGCGCTCCACCAGGCTCTCCAGCAGCGACTTGATGCGCCGCCCGCCGAACAGCAGGTTATCCTGCTCCTCCATTCGGCTCGCCAGCGTCTCCAGCGCCGACGGCAGGAACCGCAGCTCCAGCCGGTACTTCTCCCGCGCCGACAAGGCCAGCTTGTCCAGGAACTTCTGCCCGATGGCCGTGACGAACTCCGGGCGCAGCAGGTCGAAGACGACGATGTTGTCGCCCAGCCGATTGAGAAGCTCCGCCCGCCCGATGCGGCTGGTGAAGAACCATTCCACTTCGGAGCGGAAGTGATCGGCCACCTGCTCATAGGAAAATTCGTGGGCATTGTCCAGCCGGACGCGGTTCATGATGCCTTCCCGGATGAGGGCGCCGGTATGCGGATCGGTCAGGTTGGAAGCGCCGATGTTGCTGGTGAAGATGATCGCCGTCTGGTTGAAGTAAGCAGTCTGGCCCTTGCCATCGGTGAGCCGCCCGTCTTCGAGGATCTGCAGGAACTTGTCCAGCACGCGTGGATGGGCTTTCTCGATCTCGTCGAACAGAAGGATGCTGTAGGGCTGGGCGAGGACGCGGTTGGTCAACTGGCCGCCCTCTTCGTAGCCGACAAAGCCGGGCGGCGCGCCGACCAGCTTCTCCGCGGCGTGCTCCTCTTTGTACTCGCTCATGTCGAAGCGCGCGAACGCGCCTTCGTCGCCGAAGACCAGCTTGGTCAGCGCTTTGGCAAGCTCCGTTTTGCCTACGCCCGTTGGCCCGACGAAGAAGAAGATGCCTTTGGGCTTGCCGGTGCGGCCGGTGTCGCCTGCGGCCACGCTCAGCCCGATCCGCGCGCCGGTGAGCATGGTGGTCACGGCATGGATGGCCTGCGGCTGCCCGATGACCGTGCGCGACAGCTCCTCGCGGGCGCGGCGGACCTTTTCCGGCCGGAGCTGCTCCCACGGGTCTTCCCGCACCTCGAACTTGAAGAAGTCCACCAGCCGCCAGACCTCTTTATGGCGGAGGGGAATCCGCTCTTTCCAGGAGGTGTGGCGCAGCGCCTCCAGGTCCATCGCCTGAAAGCCGTCGGTCAGGTCGGCGAACTCGTCCGCCACCTGCTCCAGCTCGGAGACCGGCTGCCCCTCGCCCGGCCGGTCGTCGATCTGATCGCCGCTGTAGAAGCCGGCGGAACCGGGACCGGGCTTTAAAAAGCTCAGGGCGAACTGGCGGCGCTCCTCCTTGTTCGGGCGCGCGGCCTGAATCAGCGCCACGAACGGATTGTCCCGATAGAACCATTCGGGCACGCGCCGTAGGTCGCTGGCCGTGACGACGAGCGTGTTGCGGTAGCCGAGCAGTGGTCCCTGGCGGATGACGCTGGCTTCCAGGGTGACTTTCTTGAGCAGGGTGAGCAGGCCGCGCTCGTCCGGACCGTAGCGGCTCGGATCGGCGGTCAGCATGTCGCCGAGGTTGACGAGGGCGACGGCGGAGACGCTCTCCTGGCCGAGAAGGATGCGCAGGCTGCCGAACGCCTCTTCCGGCGGGATGCGGCGGCCCGGCCGTCCGGAGATCGGGTTGGGGCGCTCGCGCGGCGGCGGAATGGTTGGATCGGCGGGAGAGGCCGTCTGGCCTGCCGTCATCGGAGCGACAGCGGCGGCTTCCCCCGGCTCCCGACCGGAGAGGCCGGGATTGCGGTCGATGATGCCCTGGCGCACCAACTGCTCGAATCGACCCTGCATACCGGCCGGGAGGGACTGCGGGTCTTTGCGGGCGCGTGGGGTGAAGGGGGCGTCGGCGAAGGAAAAGCCGTCGATGGGATCGTAGTGAACGACGATATCGAAGCCCATCTCCTTGAAATAGGCGTTCAGAAACTCGTTGGCGGTCTGGTATTCGCCGCACCAGAGGAACTGGTCGTGGATGTTGCCGTAGAGGACCACGTGCTTGCGGCGCTGGACCTGCTTATCGAAGTCGCGTATCCAGCGGGACGAGAGTTTTCCCTGCGCCGAATCCGGCCTCACCACGAACCTCCCGGAACCTGCTTGCCTTCGCTCGAAGGCAGCTCATCCGCCTTGCGCATCCTGCGCTGGGGATCTTTGCCTTCCCAGGTGATCTCGCCGCAGTGGACCTGGAAGGCTTCTTCCAGGCGCGCGTGCATCTCGGTAAGCACCTGCTCGGCCTCGTCGCAGGCGACGCATTCGCCGCCGCCGACCGCCGCTTCGGTGACGCGCGGATAGCCGTCCACTTCGTACCAGATCTTTCCCTCCACCGGCACGCTGACCGCGATGGACTTGCCGGTGGCGCTGGCAGCCTGCAGCACGGTCGCCGAGGCAGGATGGCCGGGATGCTCCGCCGCCGGCGCGCTGACCACGAAGCCCATATCGGCCAGGGAGGTAGCGATCCCTCGCGCGATGTAGTCCCGCTGATCGGCCTTGAGCTGGGCGGCGTTCGCCTCCGCGACGAGCCGGTCGGCCTGCTTGCGGGCCTCCTCCAATACGGCGGCAGGCGCGCCGGCCTCCTGGACTTTTCCGGCCTGCGCCTCCATCTCCGCCACCGCGCGGGCATGCCAGCGCATCACCATCCCGTCGGCCTTCAGCCCGGCCACGAGGGCGTGTATCTCGGCGTAGGCATGGGCGGCTTCCGCTTGGCGGAGCCTCTGCGCTTTTCGCTCCTCTGCCAGCGTCTGCGTATGCGCGCGCAGCGCTTCCTCCGCCTGCTCCAGTCCCCGCTGCGCGGCCTGCAGATCGCCCGCTTCCAGGCCGGCGCGGATGCCGGCGAGCAGGGAGTGAGCCGTAAACCGGCCCGAAACGTCGAACGGCATTGCCTCACCCGGCGGGCCGCTCTCGATCTCGCGCTCCAGATCGGCCAACCGTGCCTGCAGCCTTACCACTTCGTTTGAATTTGTCCGATCTTGATCGCGCCAGCGTTTGCGCCTGGCAGCGGCGGCCAGATCGGCATAGATCAGCGGAATGTCGCCCGCCGCCGCTTCCATTCCGATCTCGTCCTGGGCGACCTGCAGCGCCGACATAAGCGCATCGCACCGCTTCCGGATCGCCTCTGCGTCCGGAGCAAGCAGGGTTTCGCTCTGGACGTAGGCTTCCCGCAACTGCATCATGGTTCGGCCGCGCAGCGCCTCCATCTCGGTGATTTGCGCCTCCCGGCGGCGCTGCCGCTCCGCTTCGGAGGCGGCTTCTCGTTTCGCCTCCTCCTTCTTCGCCTGCTTGTGCCGCTCTTCTTCCAGAAAATAGGCCGCACCCAGTAACAGTAGGGGAATCAGCTCGATCCCGCCGCTCATCGCTCACCCTTCCTTTCCTGACTGCAGGGCAATGCCCAGATTCGCCATCCGCGCCGCAAACTCCTCTCGAAAGCCCGGTTTCGGCGGCACGCCCGCGTAGGCGATCCGCCCGTCCGGAGCCATGAAAAACTGCATTCCCGCCGGTTGGTCCGCGCCGTGGGCGATCTTCTCTATCTCCGCGCGATACCGCTCCGTGAGGGCAAGAAGCCGCTGGTTGGCCGAGCCTCGCCAGCGCAGGGCGGCGTGCTCCCGCTCGATATAGACGCCGTCGATCAGCAGGTCGGTCCGCGCCAGGAGCGCCTTCTGGCCGGGTGTGCCGTGCTTCAAAAGATGCTCGTAGACATAGCCCGTATAGCAGACGACTCCGAAATCCGCCTGCGCGCGAATCCGATCTACCAGGGTTGCCAGCGCCTCCGCCTGCGCCATCGGCTCCCCGCCTGAGAACGTGACCCCTTCGATATCCGGCTGCGCCAGCGCCCACGCCGCCAGATCCTCGACGGCGACCGGCTCTCCGCCTTCCGAGTCCCACGACTCAGGCACGATACAGTTCTTGCAGGCGAAGGGGCAGCCCTGCACCCAGATCACCGCCCGGCGGCCGGGGCCGAGAACCTCGACGGACGCTTCCCGCCGAAAGATTCGCAGCACAGAGGTGGTCGAATTCTGCGCGCTTTTCAAAGTCTATGTCCGATCTCTTCCGCCAGGTTCATTGGATGGCGCCAGTCTGGCCGGGTCAGCAGCCACCAGGCCCCATACCCGGCGATGCCGGCGTAGCAGAAGAGCAGGGCGCCGGCAGCGCCCCGGCTTACCTTCTCGCGCAGGCGCCGGTCGGCCTCGGCCTGAAGCTGCTGGGCTTCCTGGTCCGAAATATCGCGCACCCGCGTAAAGCCCTGATAGACACTGTACCCGCTATCGCGCCGGGCAATACGCTCGCCGTGACTCTCGTTCATGATCTGAGAGAGCACCACGACAACGAACAGGGAAAAGCCCAGTTGCGCGGTCGCCCACAAAACGTAGTTGTTACGCCGCCTCCGAAAAAACCCACTGTACCAGGGCGCAGGCAGTAACCGGAGCGTCAGAAAGGCCAGAATAATATATCCGATGCTTAGAAGAAAGAAGATAGGCGGATGGTCCGGTATCAGATAAAGTAGACTAAACCGATCTGTTGGAGGCAGGGAGAGAGGCGGCCACAGAAGAAAGGCGAAACAGATCAGCATCCCGGCAAGAGCCGCGAGGACGATGAGCCAGCGGCGGTCCTGCCGGATCTGTTCCCGCAGCGGGGCCGAAGGACTCGGCGTAGACGCCGGGATGACGGGCGTCTCCTCCGGTATCTGCCAGCCGAGCGGCATGGTCGGAGGTGGCGCGGGCGGACCTTCAATGACCTCACCGTTCAAAGTGACGTGCATCGTGGCTGGCCGGCCCGTCAGCGGTTTATAGCAGACGGGACACTGCGTGGCCGTATCTGGCACGTGGCTTCGACACCGGGGACAGTCCATCCTATTCTCCTGATCCCAAAGGTCCCTCTTTGCTAGTCACTACGAAGGCAATCGCTCTTGGTTTTGTTTTTCCACGATCCAAAGCCCGAATTGTGAGGGCCGATTGCTTAAAAGACGCGCAGACGCTTAGAAACCCCTTGATTGCACACCATGCGATTGCTGCGAAACAGAAGCGTGCGCAGAGGGTATAATAAAGCACTATCGGAAACTAACAGAGCGAAGAAGGGGCCAGCAGCGTGGCGGTCGCCCCCTCTCGAGGACGAGAACGAAGGAGATGACAGCATTATGATCGTACCGACTCGCGTGCTCTTCCAGCACGCCTATGGCCGCTACGCCCTGGGCGCCTACAATATTAACAACCTGGAGCAGACGATGGGCCTGTTCCGCGGCAGCATGGAGTCCCAGGCGCCGTTCATCATCCAGATTTCTAAAGGAGCACGCGCCTACACGGACAAGCGGATGCTGGAGGCCATGATCCGCACGGCCGATGAGATCTGGCCGGACGCGCTGTTTGCGGTCCATCTGGATCACGGCGATGAGGAAACGGCCCTGGAGTGCGTCCAGAGCGGCTTCTACTCTTCGGTGATGATCGACGCGTCGCATTACCCGTTTGAAGAGAACGTCGCCATCACGCGGCGGGTCGTGCAGGCTGCCCATGCGCGCGGCGTCTCCGTGGAGGCGGAGTTGGGCATGCTGGGCGGCGTGGAAGAAGATATTCAGGTGGACGAGAAGAACGCCTGCCTGACCGATCCGGACGAGGCCGCCGAGTTCGTTCATGCTACCGGATGCGACTCGCTGGCCTGCGCCATCGGCACGAGCCACGGGGCCTACAAATTCGCCGGCAGCCAGGGAATCCATCTCGACCGTGTCGCGGCGATCCAGCAGCAGCTGCCCAACTTCCCTCTGGTCATGCACGGCTCCTCGTCAGTCCCGCAGGACGAGGTCGAGCGGATCAATGCGGCGGGGGGGCATATAGCAGGCTCGAAGGGCGTGGACCCGGCGCAGTATCTTCCTGCGGCGAAACTGGGCGTCTGCAAGATCAATATCGACACGGACGGGCGCTTGGTCTGGACGCGCGTGCATCGCGAGTATTTCCGCGACCATCCGGCCGAGTTCGATCTGCGCCCGCCAGGCAAGATCTTCATGGCCGAATACGCCAAATTCATTGCCGGCCGCAACGCCCTGCTCGGCTCCGCCGGGCAACTGGCCTCTGCCCGCGAACACGCGCAGCAGAACGCCGTCGCGGCGCGGTAGCCCACCCCCAACCCCTCTCCTAGAATTGGGGAGATTCTGTTGTAAGGCGGGCTTTGTGTTCAGCACGGCGTTAAAACGCCGTGTTCCGGAGGCGGCGTGGACGAGAAGACATGGGTCTTCTTCGACGGCGGATGAGGGTTATGACGCCGGACGGCCGCCTGGGTCAGGCGGAAAGATACGAAAGAGCGGTTCCGGGTGGTGGCCTATCAGAAGGCTCCCTCCCCACCGATGACGCCCGCCCTCTATGCCGCCTGTGAGCGTGCCATCCACGTCCTCAAGCCGAACGGCACGCTGCTGCGCGCCGGACGCGCGAGCCTGTTCATCCTGGAACAAATTGGTTGGGGATGGGTGGCGCGCCTCCCGATGCTTCCGCCCTTTCTCTGGGCGGTCGAGCTGGGGTACTGGATCGTGTCTCATAACCGCCCCTTCTTCGCGCGCTTGCTCTTCCGCGGAGAAGACGAGAAATCTGTATGACCTCCGCGCCCTCCCGACCTGATTCCATCGACCGCGTAGCGCCCACGCGCCTGCCCGCAGACCGGACGGTCATGTACCAGCGGTGGGCGCATCTGCTGTTCCTGCATTGGGCCGTTCCGTCGGAAATCCTTCAAAAGCTTCTCCCACCCGGCCTGGATCTGGACACGTTCGAGGGGCTGGCCTACGTCGGATTGGTGCCCTTCACCATGACCGGTGTACGTCCGGTGGGCGTGCCCGCATTGCCGCGCCTCTCCGCCTTTCATGAGACGAACGTCCGCACCTACGTCCACAGGCAGGGCCGTGATCCCGGCGTCTGGTTCTTCAGTCTGGATGCCGCCAATGCCCTCGCCGTCCACGTGGCTCGCGCTCTGTGGAAGCTGCCCTACCACTTCGCCCGCATGCAGCTCACGTTCGCTTCGGAGACCGGCTCCGTTACGCCTAAAATGTACTATCGCACGGAGCGGCTCTGGCCCGGCCCGCTTCCGGCAGCCTGTACGGTCTCCTACACGCCGACCAGAACACCCGCTCCGGCGACGGTCGGCACCCTGGAACACTTCCTCATCGAGCGCTACATCCTCTACAGCACGGCGAACGGCCGGCTCTATCAAGGCCGCGTGCACCATGCGTCATACCCCGTGCAGTCGGCTCATGTTCACATGCTTGACGAAACCATGCTCGCTGCCGCCGGGATCGCCCGCCCGGATGCCGGCCCGCTCGTTCACTACGCCTCCGAAGTGCGCGTCCGCATCTATCCCCTCCACGCCCTCACGCCGTAAACCACGGCCCCTTCCGCTTTCGCCCCCAGGCCATCCTTTCCCGGAAAATGTACCGGATTTTCTGTTTGCTCGTTAAGAACGACAATACTATTTCATTTTGCTATTGACAAAATCTCTCGGATTTGTTAAGATAACGTCGCTGTATGGCATGTGTCTATCCCCGCCGATACGACAGCCACCTCCTGCAAGATTCCAAAAGCGTCTTTCCCTGTGGTCCCTCTTCGGGTCCACAGGCGCTTTTTAACGTTAATTTTGCGGAGGCTCTGTAGAATACCATCACCTGGAAGATGCAGCACGCCGCAGAGGATGATCGCCTCCCCGACCGCTTTGCAGATTCCCGACCCTACCTTAACTCTATCTCTTGTGGAAAGGAGAACAACATTTATGTGGATGCATCACCGGCTGCAGTTCAAGCGGCCACTCGGCCTCATTCTCTTTCTATTTCTGTTACTTGCAGGGATGGTACCGGCGACCGCCGGGGTAGTCTCGCTGACTACTCTGCTCAACCTGCCCGCGCCCAACGGCTCCAACCCCGTATGCAAGCTGACACAGGGCGCCGACGGCAACTTCTATGCCACCACATGGTACGGCGGCGCTTACGGCGATGGCGCCATCGTGCGAATCACGCCCTCCGGCGCGGCGACGCTGCTCTATAGTTTTACCGGCGGCACGGATGGCAGCAACCCACTCGGCGGCGTGATCCAGGCCAGCGACGGCAACTTCTACGGCACTACCTTCTTCGGCGGCGCGCATGGCGCCGGCACGGTCTATAAGCTGACGCCCTCCGGCACGTTCAGCGTGCTCTATACCTTTACGGGCGGCTCTGACGGATCGTGGCCCATCAACCTCGGCGGGCTGATCCAGGGTTCCGACGGCGCTCTCTACGGAACGACCAATGGGGGGACGAACTACGGCACTGTCTGGCGGCTGACTCTCGCCGGCTCGCTGACCACCCTCTATACCTTCACCAACGGCGCGGATGGCGCCGGGCCGTGGGCCGGAGTGACTCAGGGCAGCGACGGCGCCTTCTACGCGATCTCCAACTTTGGAAGTCCCAATGGCGCCGGCGCCATCGTCCGCGTGACTTCCTCCGGCGGCACGGTGCTGCACACCTTCGATCCGTCAACAGACGGCGGCTACGTGACCGAGCCGGTCGTTCAAGGCAGCGACGGCGCCTTCTACGGCGCGGCGCAGAACGGTGGGGCGAACGGCGCGGGCACGCTTTACAAGGTCACCTCGACCGGTACCTTCACCGATCTCTACGACTTCACCGGCGGCTCGGATGGCTACGGCCCGGAAGCGGCGCTGGTCTCGAGCGGAGGCAGCTTCTACGGCTCGGCGCAGGGAGGCGGCTTCGGCAGCGGCACGATCTTTAAGTACACGCCGGGCACGGGCCTGACCGTCCTGGTAAAGCTGTCGCAGCCCTCCGGCAGCGGCCCCGTGGGCGGCATGGTGCTGGCCTCGGACGGCAACCTCTACGGCACCACCCGCTACGGCGGCGGCGCCGGCACCCTGTTCAAGATGACGACCGGCGGCTCGTACTCCGTGGTCTATACCTTCCCCATGCCGGACGGTGCCATTCCCATCGCGCCCCTGATGCAGGCTGCCGACGGCAATCTCTATGGCACCTGCAACGAGGGCGGCGCTTACGGCCAGGGCACGGCCTTTAAGCTGACCACGGCCGGAGTCATAACGATCCTTCATAGCTTCAATCTGTTCAACACCAAAGATGGCGCCTATCCGCACACGGGGGCGCTGGTGCAGGCGCTCGACGGCAACTTCTATGACACGGCGCACCGTGGCGGAATGGATGGCGCCGGCATCCTCTACCGGGTCACCTCCTCCAAGAAGTTTACCGATCTGTACAACTTTACCGGCAGCTCCGACGGCGGCGATCCACGCGGCGGTCTGGCGCTGGGCCTTGACGGGAACCTCTACGGAGCGACCAACTCCGGCGGCACGAACGGCTGGGGCGCGGTCTACAAGATCGATACGAACGGCAACGAAACCACCCTCTATAGCTTCACCGGCGGCACGGACGGCGGCTCTCCCTACGAGTCGACGCTCACGCTGGGCAGCGACGGCAACTTCTACGGCGTGACCACCTCCGGGGGGGTGAATGGTTACGGCACGGTCTATAAGATCACCCCGTCCGGCACGCTGACCACGATCTATAACTTCACCGGCGGCTCGGATGGCAACCAGCCGGTGGGGCGACTGGTTCAGGGCACGGACGGCGCCTTCTATGGGGTCACCGATTTTGGCGGTACCAACGGCGAGGGCGCCATCTATAAGGTGACCTCCTCCGGCGCCTTCACGAGCCTGCATTCCTTTACCGGCGGCACGGATGGCGCCTTCCCCGTCTCCGGCCTGATCCAGGCCAGCGACGGCAACTTCTATGGGACGGCACAGTTCGGCGGCGCCCACGGCGACGGCGACATTTATCAAATCACCCCGTCCGGCACGCTGACGACCCTCTATTCCTTCAGCGGCAGCGACGGCGCCAATCCCTGGAGCGCGCTGGTACAGGCCAAAGACGGCAACTTCTATGGAGCCACGCAGGCCGCCGGTCAGGCCAATCTCGGCACGCTCTTCCAGCTCAATGCCGGCCTGCCCGTTCTGGCGATCTCGGCCCTTTCGCCCACCTCCGTGCTGGCCGGTGGGCCGAGCGTCACGCTGATCGTCAAAGGCGCCGGTTTCGCCTCCGGCGACACGGTCTTCTGGAACGGCAATCCGCTCACCACCACCTTCGTCTCCTCCTCGGAGCTGAAGGCCACCACGCCCGCCGGGATTTCGCCCAGCGAACTGGTCGCTTTCCTCTCCGTTGCCAGCTCGACCGGCGGCATCTCGAACGTCAAGGACTTGCCCATCGCCTTGACGGCTCTCAAAGTGGTGAAGGCCACGCTGACCCGCAATGGTGATGGATCGGTGACGGCAGTGGTGAGCATCAAGAATACCGGCTACGAAACCGCGCCTTCGGTGCGCGTGACAGCGGCGACGCTGACCGGCATCAAAGCCTCCAACCTGCCGGTCAGCGTGGGCAACATCGCTGCCGGCGCTACGGCCACGGCGACGCTGACCTTCCCCAATCCCGGCGCTTCCGGGACGACGACGAAGCTGGCGGTCTCCGGTACCTTTACCGGAGGCACGTTCAAGGGCTCTCTGACCGTCACGCTGCCTTAAAAGCTGACTATACCGTTGCTTTGAACGGGCAAGCCTTTTTCGGGCTTGCCCGTTTTTTGGAGGCATGAGGATTATGCTATGCCTCATAGGCTTTTCATCGGATGCCATTAACGTTTCATTAACGCCTTATCCCTATACTTTACATCGTGGATTCCCTACCACATCGAAATACGTGAAGGAAACAACCAGCCATGTTTACTCTCTTCTCTATCAAGCGCATATCGCTTCTCGGAACACTTCCTTTCCTGATGACAGGCCTGCTGCTCGTCCTGACGCTATCTGCATCGCGGGCGCAGCTCACGCTTACCCCGGCGACCGCCGCCGCCGACTGGCAGCTTACTACCTTCGCCTCCGGATTCCCGACCAATGGCAGCCCCAGCGGGGATATCGGACCTTTTGGCATCGCCTTCACGGATTCAGGCGGCGTGATTGTGTCCGACAGTTCTGGCAATGTGAGGGTCTTTCCCAGTGACCAGGATGGACAGCAATGCTATAACACGCCGCCGGCTCAGAACTACGGCGAATGGAATGCGGTCGCTTTGGCCCGCGTCGGCAGCGCCTTCTACATGACCCAACAGGGAAACGTTGCGGGGAACGGCGCGCTGGTGCAGATCAATCCCGATGGCACATTCAACCAGACGATTATTCCGGGCCTCACCCATGCGACCGGGCTGGCCGTCAATCCCAATAACGGCCACCTGTTCGTGTCCCAATATGACAGCGACGTCGTCTGGGACGTGGACCCGGTCACCCAAACCGCTACCCAGTTCCTCACCTTGCCCTACACCGATGGAGATGGCCTGACTACCGATGGGACGACCCTCTATGCGGAAAGCGGCTGGCACATTCTGGGCTACCATCTGGCTTCCAAGAGCCTGGTGTTCGATTCGGGCGTGATCAACGGCGCCGACGGGTGCGCGCTGGGACAGGGCTCCTTGCAAGGTCTGTTGTTCGTCAACACCAACTTAGGCGAAGTCTTCCAGATCGATCTCTCGACCCAGGTTATCACCCTGATCGCCAGCGGAGGCTCCCGCGGCGACTTCGTTACCGTGGACCCCAACGGCACACTGCTGCTTACTCAATCCGACCGGATCATGCGCTTGATTCCACCCTCCGGCGGCAGCTTCGAGACGGCCTCCATCGCGGTCAAGCCTTCTACCGTCACCGGTAGCCTGCCCACAACAGGCACGGTCACGCTCTCGGCGACCGCTGCCACCGATGAAGTAATCAGCCTGGCAAGCACCAACGCGGCGGCTAACGTTCCTTCTACCGTGACGGTGCCGGCAGGCTCGCTCAGCGTCGGTTTTAAGATCCCCACTTCTGCCGTCAGCAGCACGACCACCGGCAATATCACGGCCACTCTCAACGGCATCACCAAGAGCGCCAAGCTTACCGTTACTCCCATAGGGGTCAAAGCGGTCAAGCTAAGCTCTAGCTCGGTGGTAGGTGGCAACAGCGTTACGGGAACGGTCACCTTAGCGGCCAAAGCAGCTCCGAGCAGCATCACGGTCAGCTTCACCAGCAGCAACCCCAGCGTGGTGCCCACGCCAGCCAGCATCACCATCCCGGCAGGGAGTCTGACCGGCCAGTTCACCGTCAATACCAACAAGGTCGCTTCCAACACGAGCGTGACCATCAAGGCCACGGCCAATGGCATCGCCAAATCCACCACGCTGACGGTCACGCCTTAGCCACCAGAGGTTGAAAACCTCTGGCTTCACAAAACAAGCGTCCGGCAGGACGCAACCTTCCTTACTTATGATTCCCCCTCTCCTTACGAAGGAGAGGCAGGGGCGGGAGCCCCGTGGTGGTTTAGGGGGTGAGGTCTCTGCCGGATGTTGAAAACACCCAGCACTAAAAAGAAGTCGCCGCTTCTTGTGGCTGCAGGGCGCGACCGCGTTCCAGAGCCATCGTGAACGACTCTACGCCGAGCCGCGACTTCAATGCTGCCAGGGCGCTCTCACAGCGGCGGCGCTCACAGAGCGGTAAAGGAACGCCCATCTCCTCCCGCAGCGCGCAGGCGCAGCCGTAGATGCGCGCGGCCGCCTCCGGCCGTTCCTCAAGCCGGCGCACTTCAGCCAGCGCCTCCAGGCCCATGACGATCCCGCGCCGGTTCCTCTGGTTTATGGAAACCGTCAGGCTCTCCAGGATCAACGTTTCGGATTCGTTGAGATCACCCTGTCCGCAAGCGATCCACCCCAATCCCAGCAGAGCACCCGCGACGATAAATTTCGCTTCTTTTGCCTGGCCGAGCGCCAGCGCCTCCCGGTAGAGGGTTTCGGCCTGCTCCGTGTTCTGCTCCTGCCTCTCCACGTCCGCAAGAGCGCAAAGACACATGCCGACGTTGATCGTATCGCCGCGTCTCCGCCAGCTATCCAGGGCTTCCCGGAAATAACGGCGGGCCGTCGCAAAGTCGCCGGTCTCATAGGTGAGCGCCCCCAGCCCGAACAGAATATCCTCTCCGGCTTCTCTTTTCTCAGCCTGTCTGATTAGATGTAAGCTCTCCTCCAGCAGAGACCGCGCCCGATCATAATCTCCCCGGCGGCGTGCAATGTTGCCTAGATTCCACAAGCAATACGCGACCGGCATACGCGAACCCATGCGCTGGAAACGCTCCACCGCCTCTTGCGCCAGGCATTCCGCGCGATCAAGATTTCCCCGGAGGCCGTACAGATAAGCCAATTGGTGAAGCATAGCGGCGATTCCAAACTGGTCGTCTATCTGCCGGTAGAGCCGCAGGCTCTCTTCCCAGCAGCGGCCGGCTTCGGCGTAGTCTTCGCGCGCAATCGCCATATCTCCAAACCACCGAAGGGACACGGCCATTCCTTGCCGGTCGCCCATCTCGCGATAGAGCGCCAGACCCTGCCGGAGCAATGCGTCAGCCTTCGTATAGTTATTGCGCCACTGCGCGCGTTGGCCTCGAAACGTGAGCACAAAGGCACGCAGCGGCGCATCTTCTGCGGCTTGCAGGCGGCGGAGCAGGCGGACTGGAATCACCTGGAACGCATGCAGCAGCCCCGGATTGGTCAGGGGCTGGAGCGCCGCGCGCAGAGCTGCCATGTTCTTCTGAGGGAGAAGGGCGCACGCCTCCTGGAACCATTGTATGGCACGATGTTCCTCGCCAATGAGGGCCAGGAGGGAAGCGGCGCCCAGCAGGGCTTTGGCCCGCAGAGCCGCCGGCGCTTCCGGATTGGCCTCTAACGTGCGCGCTAGCCATTGATGTCCCTCTTGCAGCCGGCCCGTCACCTGCCAGAAAGTGGGCAGCGCGGCGGCCAGGCGCAAGCCGCTCTCCTGGTGTTCAATCCATTCCAGCGCGGCCTCCGTCTCAGCATAGCTGAGCCTCAAATGCTCCAGCCAGTACGACTGCTGCGGACCGCGCAGATGGGCATCCCCCGTCTCGGCCATCGCCAGATAGGTGGTGGCATGGCGGTCATGAAGCGCCGCTTGCTCCTTCTCCGTCAGCTTGCTCCGTGCGAAGGCGCGCACCGTCTCCAGCAGATGATAGCGCATCTGCTGACCCTGCTCCGTTGCCACGATCAGCGAGCGTTCTTGAAGGGTCATCAGCGCCTGTAATGCGTTCGGCTCCTCACAGACCGCTTCCACGGCCTCCAGATCGAAGCTGCCGCGAAAAACACTCAAGCAGGCGAGAGCATGCTGCAGGGAAGGAGACAGCATCCGGTAGCTGGCTTCCAGCACCGACAGCAGCGAGCGATGGCGCGAGAGAGCATCTTTGCGATGGGCGACCAGTCGCTCCAGGCGTTCGCCCAACTGCTCTCGCATCTGTGCGGGTGTCAGCAACGGCGACCAGGCCGCCGCCAATTCGATCGCCAACGGGATGCCGTCCAGGCGAGCGCACAGAGCGGCTATGTCACTTGCATTCTCTGCGGTGAGCTCGAAGTCAGGCCGGCTATGGCGCGCTCGATCGACAAAGAGCTGCACGCTGGCGACCTGTTCCAGCGACTCCGGGCTGATTAGCGTGTCCGGTACCGGCAGAGGACGGACCCGTAGCGTGTGTTCACCATCCATGTCCAGCCGCTGCCGGGAGGTGATGAGAAAGCGACATTTGCCGGAACGGCTCAGCATGCCCCGAATCTGTTGGAGGACACAAACGCCGCCTGTCTCCTCCTGGATCAGATGCTCCAGGTTGTCCAGCACCAGGAGCGCCGGCTGTCGGGAGAGGGCAAAGGCGATCTGGTCGACCAGAGAGATTCGGGTATCAGGAAGAATGCCCAGAGTCTCCGCAATGGCGACAAGGATCCGGGCGGGGTCATTCAGCTCTTCTAAACTAACAAACCAGACCGCGCCTGCATAGCGTTCCCGCAGACGGGCAGCGGCTTCTACAGCTAGCCGTGTCTTGCCGCAGCCTCCCAGGCCGATCAATGTCAGCAAGCGCGCGCTGCCCTTTCTTTTCGGATCGAGCAGGTCTTCTATCCGGGCAATCTCGGCCTCCCGCCCAAAGAATCTCGTCAGGGTCAGGGGAAGGGTTCCTTTGTAGAAGAAGGCGTGCGAGGGAGCGCGGCGGCCCGATCGAGCCTGGACGGCATCTGCCGGCTGTACCGGCGCACTGGAACGGCTCTGTGCAGAGTGTGCTCCGAAAGGATGGAGCTTTGTCTGCTCCACCAGTTCCGTGATGAAACGAGTTATGGCGGCAGAGGGCCGGGTGTTCAACTCCTGGCGTAGCGTCTGCTCCAGCGCCTGGTACTGCTGAAGAGCCGCCGCAGGACGACCCGCGGCAGCATACAACTGTATCAAACGCAAATGCGCCTCTTCGCTAAAGCCGTCTACGGCGACCGCCTGATGTGCGTACTCGATGGCAGTCTGTATATCCCCTGTCTCTTGCAGCAGCGCCGACAGACGATTGAGAGCGGTCAGGCAGGAATCGGCCAGGCGAATCCGCTCCAGAGAGATCCAATCCTCATAGTAGCCGGGCAGAAGCTCCCCTCGGTACAGGGCGATCGCGCGGCGGAGAGCCTGAATCTCCTGGTCTGCGTCCCCGGTACGCGCTGCCGCATCCAGGCTGGCCTCGAATTCCCCGACATCGGTAGAGACCGTCTGGGGATTGAGCTGCACCGTTTTTGGATCGGTCAGGAGAAGGATACCGGGAGCGATGCCGGGCAGTTCCAGCCGCCGCCGTAAAGCGGTAAGCGCCACGCGCAAGTTCAATCGTCCTGCAGCCGGCTCGGAGGAGGGCCACATCAGGTCGATCAGCTCCTCGCGCGGGTGGGCGCGCTGCCGATGATAGGCCAGATAGGCCAGCAGCATATCGCTTTTGTGCGTGAGCGCGCGTGGAAGCGTTCCCAGGCGCTCCGAGCAAAGATGCAGCCCGCCCAGCAGATGGACTTTCCAGAGTGTCTCCATAAAGAGCGTGTTTCCTGGCAAAGAGTGTCTAGTCGTAAATTATATTTTACCAAAATTCGAGAGTTCCTGCAGGCGCGTGATGCGGCCCAACGGACACAACGCTGATGCGGGCCTTATTTCATCAAAATCTCGATCGCCTTGTCTAGCTGAGGGTCGCGGTCATGGAGCCAGTCGTCGGCGGTGAGGGGAACCGTCACGTCCGGCTGCTCGCCCATGTCCTCCATCGGCGTACCGTCCTTGCGGTAGACCCCGCTGCCGGGCATGCGCGCGCCGGTGCCATCTACCAGCGGCAGGCCCCAGGTCCAGATGACGTAGCCGGGCGTGGGCTCGCCGACCAGCTTTGCCAGGCCGGTGGCGCGCATGGCTTCGGGGAACATCTCGGCGTTGGAGAAGCTGTGCTCGCTCATCAGCACGACCACCGGCTTCTCCCACGCGCGCCCCGGCGCCGGCTCGACCAGGCCGTCGCGCGGCTGGTAGTAGCCGTGCGGCTTCTGCGTCAGCCAGTCGATGAGCGTGTCGGAGATGTTGCCCCCGCCGTTGAAGCGCACGTCGATGATCATGGCCTTCTTGCCGATGGAGTATTCGTAGACTTCCCGCTCGAAGGTCACCTGGTTGTCGCCGCCCATGCCGGCGATGTGGACATAGCTGACCTGCCCGTGCGTCTTCTCCTCTACGTAGCGGCGCAGCCGCTCGACGCGATCGCGATAGCGGATCTGGCCCCACTCGCCGTAGCTCAGGCTGGCGTACTTGACGGTGCGCGCTCCCTCTTTGGTGGGTTTGGAGTTGACCAGGAAGGTAAACTCGCGGCCCTGCTGGTTGTTGATGAGCCGGTAGAGGTTTTCGTCGAGTGTCACATCCTGGCCGTTGATCTGCAGCACGTATTCGCCGGGCTTGAGGAGCGTTTTGGGGAACGAGCCAGGCGCGCCCTTCGGCACTTTCTCCACGCGAAGGCCGGGACCCTCATAGCTGTAATCGAACGTGAAGCCCAGGTGCGGCGTGCTGGGGCCGGGAACGCCGCCGGGCTCCTGCCCGACCTCCGAATGCGAGGACTCCAGCTCGCCGACCATCATCTGCAGCAGCGTGGAGAACTCTTCCCGCGTCTCGACCGCGTCCAGAAGCGGCTCGTAGCGCTTGCGGATCGCGATCCAGTCGCGGCCATGCATGTTCGGATCGTAGAAGCGGCTGTTGTAGGCGTTCCAGAACTGGGTAAACGCGGCCCGGCGCTGGGCGCGCAGGTCCACGTCGTAGTCGGCGGTGAAGGTGACTTTATCGATGGGATTGTTGGTCTCCAGCTTCATCACCTGCAGATCGCCGTTGCGCCGGAAGAACAACTTCTTGCCATCCCTGGAAGGACGCAGTGAATCGCAGCCGCCGCCCGTCGTCAGCCTCTTCACTTCGCTGCCATCGTAGGAGGAGGACCAGATGTCGCCTTCGGAGAGGAAGACGATCAGCCCCTCGGAGGTCACTTTCAGATCGGCCTGCGGCGACTGGGAGGCCAGCTTCCGAATGCGGCCGGTGATGTCGTCGAAGTCGATATCGACTTTCACCGGACCCTTCGGCTTCTCGAAGGAGATGTCGGTCTCGGCGAGGCGGGCCAGCTCTTTGGTGAGCGGGAGGGTGTAGAGGCCGCTGCCGTCGCGGTCGCTGGAGAAGAGCAGGTACTTGCCGTCGGGCGTCCAGGCGGGCATGCCGTGCCAGGCGTTGAGCCGGGTGACGTTCACCGGCTCGCCGCCTCCGGCGGGCATGATCCAGAGGTTCCAGGCTCCGTTCGTCTCGTTGGCGGTGAAGGCGATCCACTTCATGTCCGGCGACCATTCGACGTCGCCGCCGGACTGCCAGGCGCGCGACGCATCCGGCAGCGTGACCAGGCGGCGGATGCTGCCGTCGCCCAGCGTGACCTGATACAGCCCGCCCTGCGGACCTTTGATCCAAAAGGCCAGCTCCGTGCCGTCCGGCGACAGATGCAGATCCTCGACGTCTTCCGGCCGGTTCCAGAGCGAGCGCGATTTGAGAGTAGCCAGGTCTAATTCATAGAGGCCGGTGGTGTATTCGCGGTCCGAGCGGTAGTAGAGCTTTTTGCCGTCCGACGACCAGTTGAAGTCGTAGTCGTTGCCGATCCAGTCGGTCAGGCGGCGGGCGATCTCCGCCTCTTTCTTGGCGACGGCGTCCTTGGGCTTATCGATGGCGATGGTCCAGATGTCGCCGTGGAGCCCGAAGGCGAACAGCTTGCCGTCGGGGGATGGCTCGGCCTCGGTCACGCCGGTGGTGAGGGTCTCATGGCGGAATGTGTTCTGCTTGTCGTCCTCCGAGGCGTACAGAACGATCTTCTCCGGCTCTTTCGCGCCCGCCTTGAGCCGCCACAGGTCTTTATCGTACTCGAAGACGACGTCGCCGGTCTTTGCGGCGACCGTGGGGAAGCGCACCGAGCCGCCGGTAAAGTGGGTGATCTGTCTGCCATGCCCGTCGAGATCGAATTCCCACAGGTTGGGCGTGCGCTGCGGGTTATCGACGAACTTCTCCAGCTTCGCGTTGAGCTTGTGGGAGGAGGGCGTCTCTTCGCCATAAGTCACGGTGATGAGGCGCTTGCCGTCCGGCAGGAAGCGGGTCCAGAGGTGCTGGCGCTGGTCGCCGGTGATCTGCCGGCATTGGCCGGTAGCGGTATCGAGGAGCATGATCTGGGCGGCGCCGGAGCCGTGGTAGCGGGGGCGGGTCCAGGGAAACTCACCATCGTGGCCGAAGACGACCGTCTTGCCGTCCGGGGAGTAGCTCGCGTAGCTCATGCTGTCGTAATCCTGGGCGAGCTTATGGAGGCGGAGGGTCTTTACGTCGATGGTGAGCAGCTCGTCGTCGCCGGTATCGCGGTAGGCGCTAAAGATGAGGCGCTTGCCGTCCGGGCTCCAGCCGTAGGAGAAGTCTCCGCCGGAGTGCCAGGTGATGCGGGTGACCTCTCCGCCGGTGGCGGGGAGGATGTAGAGGTCCCAGTTGCCGCTGCGGGTGCTGGAGAAAGAGATCCAGTTGCCGTCGGGCGAGAACTGCGGGTAGGCGTTCATCTCGACGTTGCGGGTGAGCGCGGAGGCGTGGCCGCCGTCGGCGTCGGCGATCCAGATGTCGCCCCGATAGACGAAGGCGAGCCGCCTGCCGTCCGGGCTGAGAGCGGGCATACGCGCGCCGAGGATGGGTTTGGGTTGGGGGAGGGAGAGTTGTGCGGAGGCCGAGCCGGCCATCAGCAGGAGAGCGGCCACGACCGCCAGCACGGTCCGGCCCATTCGTAAACGCATGAACGATCCTCTTAAGAATAGTGCGCCTCGGTCGTGGAGGTCTCCGGTCTTCGCGGACCGCCCTGGTATGTTCGTGATGGATAGAGGAAATTCCTTAGCCGCATGAGCCGGGCAATGAATTACCCGTCTAGGGGTCCTTCGGACGACCGTCCTGCGGACGGGAAAGCCAGGATGCTCTTGGGAATACCGGGTTTCCGGACAGGCATTGAGAAAAATGAGAGAAAATGGGAGGTTTTTTGAGGGTCCGCTTTGCTTATGTTGTTTATAGCAAGCTATAGTATGGATTTGGCACGAAATGGCAGTTTGAACGCGTTTTGGTTTACTCTGGCCGTTAGCATTCAGCTAAGAAGTGGGCCGGTAGTTTTACCGGGTTTGCGTATGGGGCAGGGATCTGCTTTTTCGCCGAATTCGAGTTTCTTCCGTTTATGTCCCCCGGCGAATTGCTTCCTCCACGACTTGCAAATTGCGCTGCACCGTCCGCGTACTGGGATGCTCGTCACCAAGATAGCGCCGGAAGATGTTAAGTGCCCGCTCATAGGCTAGTTTAGCGGCCGGCAAGCCGCCCAAAGCTTGCAGGACACTGCCTAGATTGTTGACATCAGTAGCCACCGTAGGATGATCGGGTCCGTAGGTGGCTTCATCAATCTTAAGCGCCCGCTCATAGGCTTGTTTAGCGGCTGGCAAGTCGCCTAAATCTTGCAGGACACTGCCTAGATTGTTGACATCCCTAGCCACATTAGGATGATCGGGTCCGTAGGTGGCTTCATCAATCTTAAGCGCCCGCTCATAGGCTTGTTTAGCAGCCGGCAAGTCGCCTAAAGCTTTGAGGACAAGGCCCAGATTGTTGACACGGATAGCTACCGTAGGATGATCGGGTCCATAGGCGGCTTCATCAATCTTAAGCGCCCGCTCATAGGCTTGTTTAGCGGCCGGCAAGTCGCCTAAATCTTGCAGGACACCGCCCAGATTGTTGACAAGGCTAGCCACCTCAGGATGATCAGGTCCATAGGAGGCTTCATCAATGGCTATTGCCCGCTCCAAGGCTTGCCTAGCTTCGGAAAATTGAGCCCGTCCGCGTAAGTACACACCTGCTTGATTCAACAGTCTGCCCGTTGCGTCCCCGGCTACCTCCAGTTGTTCCGTATAGTCTGAGGCAGTCTGCGCATGCGGCAGCAGGCGGGCACAATCGGGCCAGGTGCGTACGTCATCGCTGTCGTAAGGAAATGCCTTATTGATGAGACGTACGGCGGCTTCGGCGAAGGTGAGTCGGTCGTTATCGGAAAGGCGCTGGCGCGTAATTTCCTGCACCAGACGGTGAACGGAGAGGCTTTCCGGGGCCGCTTCGACCAGGGAATAGCGCAGCAGCGCGGCGATGGCATCGTCGAAGGCAATATCGTCCGTAACTTTGTCCCATCGGCGCAGGATGTCACGTGGAATGCCTTCGGGGGCGAGGAAGGCGCATAGATTCATCAGGTCTGCGCCTAGAGGCGATTCTTGCGCTAAGTCCTTGAAAGACAGATCCCAGGTGGTGGCTACGGTGCCTTTATAGCCGGGAAAAGGCTTCCCGCGCTGCAGCAACTCTTTTCGATGCTGCTCAAACAGTTGCAGATAGTCTGACAGCGACTTACGTGTTTCTGTGATATAGGCGGCCGCCTGCGCCAGTGCCAGGGGCAGGTTGCCTAGCTCTTCGGCCATCTTGTCGGCGGTTTGTTCGTCTGTCTGACCGGTCCGTTTGAGCAGGAAGGCGACCGATTCCGAACGCTTCCAGGTATGTACCTCAAGCGGCTTAGCGACATCATCCCAATGGGAGTAGCGTGAGGTCACGAGGATGTGACCGTTTCCGCCGCGCGGCAGGTAATCCAGAATGTCGTCGGGCTTGACGGCGTTATCGAAGAGGAGCAGCCAGCCCGAATTGTGTTCCAGCCAGCTACGCACGGCAGCGATGGTAAGGTTCTGGTCTTGGGCGCTCTGTTCCTTCAGGTTCAGTTTTGCGGCAAGGGCGGCGTAGTCGGCGGCCAGGGTTGCCGTCTCTTCCGAGCGGACCCACCAGACGCAGGTGTATTTGTCGCTATAGCGGTAGAGATATTCGGTGGCTAGCTGCGTCTTGCCCACGCCGCCCAGACCGGTGATCGCCTGCGTCAGCGCCGCCGTATTGCCTGCGGCCAGGGTATCTTCCAACTGTTTCAGTAGCGCATCGCGGCCCGTGAAACTGTTGTTGCGCAGGGGAATGTTGTCGCTCCAGACAGGCGGGAGGATTCCGGGGAAGCGGGCTGGCGCTTCCCCAACGGGCGGCGTGGCTTTCGGAAATGCCGGTGCTTTTGGAGGGGGTAAGGCTTTCTTCACGCCGTCGAGCAGCGCGGATCGTGCCTCCGCTTCCCCTTTATCTACAAAATCGATGTAGGTACGGGAAGCCAGCAGCCCCATCTCTTCCTCATCGCAGACTTCAATACGCACCGGTAGCAAAAGCCCCTTCGTACCGTCCGGATCAATTGCAATCACGGCCAGGCTTTCCGCCATCGCAAATTTGGATTTGAGATAGCGCGGAGAGAGGACGGCAAGCGTGCTTTTACAGTTGGTGAGGGCTTCCTGCATCCTTTGCGTGAAGACCTCGCCGGTGCTGAAGTGCCATGCCTGGATCGTGATGGAATAGCCTGCTTCTTCCAACTGCCGGGCGATCCATTCGGCCCACTGGCGGTCGGCGCTGGTATAGCTGATGAAAAAGTCCTTTTTGACGTTCGGGTCCTTAGCCATGCCTCGATTCCCCTTGCAACAAGCACAATTAGGACGTTTATACACCAACGGAGCGGGGAAATCCTGCGGTATTTACCTGACCCCCCGCACGACCTCGGACCTTGCGGTCCTGGCCTTCCCAACGTGCAAAGCGAGTGTTTTAGGGAAGGGGACGGGGGGTCAGGTAAGGGTTAGGCCAAAATCCGCCGGCGCTGCCGGTGCGGCCTCATCGCTGTGTTGGAAGGCCGGGGTGTGCTGTGCATCAGGGAAGGGGTAGGGCGCGTGGAAGCGACAAAGCCGGTGGCCGCGCGCCGGACGATCCGCTTTTTGATGAGCTTCTCAATAGCGGCCAGGTAGCTGATCTCCTCGGCGCTGACAAGGGAGATGGCTTCTCCCGGAACCCCGGCCCGGCCGGTACGACCGATGCGGTGGACGTAATCTTCGGGGACGTTGGGCAGCTCGAAGTTGATGACATGCGGCAACTGATCGATGTCCAACCCACGCGCGGCGATGTCGGTGGCGACCAGGACCCGCGCGGCGCCCGCCTTGAAGTCGGCCAGGGCGCGCATCCGCTGCGGCTGAGTGCGGTCGCCGTGGATGGGAACGGCGTTGATGCCGTCGCGCTGCAGTTGCTTGGCGAGCCGGTCCGCGCCGTGCTTGGTGCGGGTAAAGACCAGCGCCTGGGGAATTTCCTGCTCGGCCAGCAGATGGACCAGCAGATCGCGCTTATCCTCGCGGGCGACCAGATAGGCGGACTGGCTCACCAGATCGCTCTCGGCGTTCTTCCGGGCGACTTCGACGCGCGTCGGCGCGTTGAGGAGGCGGTCGGCGAGCGCCTTGATCTCGTCCGAGAAGGTCGCGGAAAAGAGCAGGTTCTGGCGGCGCGGGGGCAGCAGGCCGAGGATTTTGCGAATGTCGTGGATGAAGCCCATGTCGAGCATCCGGTCGGCTTCGTCCAGAACGAGAATCTCGACGCGGCTCAGATCGACCGTGCGCTGCTGGACGTGATCGAGCAGGCGGCCCGGCGTCGCGACCAGAATATCGACGCCCCGCCGCAGGGCTTGAATCTGCGGCTGGATATTGACGCCGCCGAAGACCACGGTCGAGGTCAGGGGCAGATATTTGCCGTAGGCGCGGACGCTCTCTTCCACCTGCGCGGCCAGCTCGCGGGTCGGCGTGAGGATCAGGGCGCGCACGGGGCGGCGCGGCAGGTCCCGGCGCGGCGGCGCGGCGTGCAGCCGCTGCAGGAGCGGCAGGGTAAAGCCGGCGGTTTTGCCGGTGCCGGTCTGCGCGCCCGCCAGAATGTCACGGCCCTGCAGGATCACGGGGATAGCCTGGGCCTGAACGGGAGTCGGGTCGGTATAGCCTGCGTCGGCAAGCGCGCGCAGGAGTTCGGCCCGCAGGCCGAGCGATGCGAAAGACATGAAAACGGGTTCTCCTGGTATCGGCCTGCATCCGCGCCAGGCGCGTGAGTCCGGTTCAGGCAGATGGTAAATTGGGTGCAAAGTCGAGGAGTGGGGTGCAAACCACGAGAGGGTCGAGACGCAAACCGGAGTGCGAAACAACGCAGCGATGCACATGGATTGGAATGTTATAACTTATTATACCACACAATCAGGACAATCAGGCCGGCTGGCCGGGCCGATAAACGACCCGGCATTAAAAACAGGCGTCCTCTGGACGCACCTAGCCTCCTTATGATTCCCCCTCTCCTTTCGAAGGAGAGGGGTTAGGGGTGAGGTCTATGGGGTGAGATCCGTCCGGTAGGACGGTGTGTCTTTCTTGCCGGGTCGTTTATCGGCCCGGCATCCAGTTCTTTGTATTTCAGACCGGGGTTTTAACCCCCTGCAGGGGAGGAAGCGTTTCGGGAGATGCGGAAACTAGGCGGGAAGCGGACAGAGAAAGGAGAAAGCCATGAAGTTATCCTGTCAGGAAGGGCTGGCGCCGGGATCAACGTTTGCAGAGAAGATACGCAATCTGGAAAAGTACGGCTTTGAGGGCGTGGAGCTGAACGGCGGCGCGCTGAACGATCCCGCGGGACTGGCGGAGCGGAAAGCGGCGCTGCGTGACAGCCCGGTCAAAGCCTCGTCGATCTGCGGCGGCTGCCCGGCCGAGCTGATCCACGCCGATGCGAAGCGGCGGCAAGCCTGCGCGGACGCCCTCAAGAAGCATCTGGACTATGCGGCGGAGCTGGGCGCGGTCGGGCCGATCACTGTGCCGATCTTCAACGGCAACGAGCGCGTGCCCGATCTGTCGCCGTGGAAGAGCCGCGCGGAGATCGAAAAAGAGCTGCTGCTGGCGATGCTTCGCAGCCTGGCGCCGCACGCCGAGCAGGCCGGGGCCGTTATCCTGCTGGAGCCGCTGAACCGCTACGAGGCTAACTGCCTGCCCCGGCAGAAAGACGGCGCCGAGATCGTGCGCGCGATCGGCAGTCCGGGCGTGCGGCTGATGTCGGACGTATTTCACATGCACATCGAGGAGCCGAGCTCACCGGCGACGCTGCGAGAGGTTGGGGACTGCATCGCCCACGTCCATCTGGCCGACAACACGCGCAAAGAGCCCGGCACAGGAGACATCGACTTCCGCGCGATCATGGCGGCGCTGCGGGAGGCCGGGTTTACGGGCTATATGGCCTTCGAGTGCGGCCTGTCGGGACCGGCGGAAGAGGTTCTTCCGCGAAGTGTCGCTTTCCTGAAAAAGTGCATGGGAGGCGCGAGCGAAGCGGAGGAGCCGCGTGTCTCCCCTTTTGATGAGGGGTGAGCGGTTATCCGGAGGAGGGCGCGATGACGACGGAATGGGCCTCGTTGGGGTTGGAAGACCTCGATGCGTTTATTTTGGAAACGATGGAGATCTGGAAGGTGCCCGGTCTGGCGGTCGCCATCGTGCGAGACGGCCAGGTGGTCCATGCGCGCGGCTATGGCTGGCGCGACCTTAAGGACCGCCGGCCCGTGACCCCGGCGACCCTGTTCGCCATCGGCTCCATCACCAAATCGTTTACGGTGGGCACGCTGGCCGCGCTGGCGCAGCAGGGCAAGCTGGATTGGGACACGCCGGTGCGGGAGTATCTGCCGGACTTTCGCCTGCACGACCCCGTCGCGACCGAGCGCATGACCCCGCGCGATCTGGTGACCCATCGCTCCGGGCTGCCCCGTCACGACGGCGTGTGGTACAACGCGCCGCTGTCGCGCGAGGAGCTGTACCACCGCCTGCGCTATCTGGAGCCGAGCCGGGACTTCCGCAGCGCCTATCAGTACAACAACCTGATGTACATGACCGCCGGCTACCTGGCCGAGCGGCTCTCCGGGCGGTCGTGGGAGGAGTGCGTGCGGCAGATGCTTTTCACGCCGCTTGGAATGAACCGGGCCAACTTCTCTGTGAACGATTCGCAGCGCACGGAAGACTATGCCCTGCCGTATCAGCTCGACGAGGCGGAAGAGGCCAGGGAGATTGCGTTCCGGGTCATCGACGCGGTGGGGCCGGCCGGCTCCATCAATGCCTCTATAGAGGATATGATTCCCTACCTGCGGCTTCACCTCAACGGCGGCAAGCATGAGGAGACCCAGGTGCTCGCCGAGCGGGACGTGAAGGAGATGCAGTCGCCGCAGATGCCTATTCCGGACAGTCTGCCGTTTCCCGAACTCGGCCATGTCCAGTACGGTATGGGGCTTGCCATCGGCTCCTATCGGGGGCATAAACGGGTCTCGCACGGCGGCGGCATCGACGGCTTTACGGCAGAGTTCACCTTCATGCCGCAGGACCGGATCGGAATGGTCCTCCTGTCCAACATGTACGGCTCCTCGCTTCCGGCGGCGCTCGCCCTCAGCCTCTACGACCGCCTGCTCGGTCTGGAGCCGATCCCCTGGAGCGCCCGCTTTAAGGAGATGGAGGCGAAGGGCAAAGCGGCGGAAGAGGCGGCGAAAGCGCAGGGATTGACACCCCGGAAGCCCGGCACCCAGCCCGCGCATCCGCTAGCAGCGTATGCCGGGGAGTACGAACATCCCGCCTATGGGACCGTGACCATCACGCCGGACGGCGATGCGCTTACGATCTCGCATCACGGGTTCACGTCGCCACTACGGCATTTCCATTATGAGGTGTTCGAGACGCCGCCGGATAAGCTGAACCGCCTGGAGCGGCTCAAATTCCAGTTCCATACCGACCTCGATGGTGAGGTCGGCAGCCTGAGCGTTCCCTTCGAGCCGAACGTCAAGGAGATCGTCTTTAGCCGTGTGGCGGACCGATCCATGCGGGAGCGCGCGTTTCTGGAGCCGTTCGCCGGGGAATACGAGATCGGCGGAATCACGATCGCGGTCGCGCTGCAGGGAGATGGTACGCTGTTGCTCATCGGTCCCGGCCAGCCGCCGCGCGAGCTGATGCCGGTGAGAGGGACAAAATTCGACGTCCAGGGACTGAGCGGCTTCAGCGTCGAGTTTCAGAAGGACCCGGCCGGTGCCGTCACCGGCGTCGCGCTTTACCAGCCCAACGGCAACTATCTGGCAACAAAGCGGTGACAAAGCATACTTCAGCCGGGCTGTGAACGACCCGATGAGCCGGTTGCCTTATCAGGGAATGGATGTACCGTTGACGGTGGCGGAAGTCAGCTCCAATGTCTCGCCGGTATCGTCGATGGCTTTCACGGCGCCGACCTTCGGCGCGAGGAAGAGGGTGCGCGTGGAGCCGTGTCCGTAAGCGATCGGGTTGCCGGCGGAGTCGAGCACCTTCTGCACGGTCACCACCTGGAGACAGCCGGGGAACGTGCCCGCCGGTACGGTGACGGTCTGATAGCCTTGCAGCGTGATCGTCAAGATGGCAGAGGCAGCGTTGGCGCCGGCCCCCGTCCCCTGGCAGACGGTCTGCTGCGTGTAGGACACACCGGGCTGCAGCCTGTCCGGGATGTTCAGCGGCGTTTGGAAGAAGTTTTTCCCCGCGACCGGGCTGAAGCTGTCCGTCTCCCAAATCTGCCAGCCTCCCAGCGGCGCCGGGGCCATATAAAGCGTCGCCGTGGCCGTCCCATCCTCCGACTGCTGCACCGGCAAGGCCGATGCGCCGTGGATGATCGTCGGAGCGCCTACCACCTGCCGCGCAGAGTCGATCGTATTTGTGTTTGCATGCGTCACCCGGTAGTTCCAGGTATCTCCAGGATGCAGCGGCCAGTAGATGGCGGCGCGGCCGGACGAGAGGATGGCGCTTCCTCCCCCGCCACAACCGAAGGCATAGGCGATCAGCAGGCAGCCTAGAGCGGCTAGAAGACAGACCGTTCGTTTCGAGATCATTTGAAAATCCTTCCGCTTCACAGTTGAGATTTATGCCGTGCGGCATGCGCCGAGACGCGCTTCCATCCAGGGATCAACCGGTAGATCCACGGCGGAGGAGCCAGATTTCGGAGACCATGCAGCCGCGTCCGTTGCCGCCCAGGCCCGGCTCGCGGGTCCAGCTTAAGGTAAGCGCTCCGTTGGTTGTGGCTTCGGGGGGAAGGTCGAACTCGAGGGGTGTGCCGGTGAGGGGCTTGGCAAGGTAAGGGTGAATTTCGATGGTGTCGTTGGCGATGAGGCGGAGCTTACGGCCATCATCGCCGCCATAGACGATGCGCAGCGTGTAGTCGGCGCGCGGATCGAGGTCGGTGTAGCGCATTTTGAGGGGCGTGTCGTAGAGGGTTTCGGCGTGACGGCCCCAGGCGAGGCGGCCGGTCAGGTCCGAAAAGCCGATGCGCGTCGATTCGTAGCAGCCGGGATCGGCGGCGAAGTCGTGACTGCCGAGCAGATGGTCCCGCCGCGTCAGATTCCCCGGCTCGTCGTAGAAGCCGCCGGGACCGGGATCGGTCCAGTGGACGATCCGGTCGATCTGCCGCAGTCGCTTCGCCTCGTCCGGTTCCTGGCGGATCGCCGCGAACTGCTCTTTTAGCCAGACGCGGTTGTTGAGCGGCACGTCGATGCTGTCGAGATTGGCGCCGCGCTCGACGTGGATAGCCTGGTACCGCTCCACGCTCAACTGCATCCGGATGCTCTGGAACAGCGCCTCCGCCAGCTCGAAGAGGCGGGCACGCCAGTCCAGGGCGACCTGCGGCGTGGCCGCCTGGTCCAGTACCGCTTCGGCGGTTTCCATCGCGGCGAGAGAGCCTATTTTGGGCGCGCGGCGCAGGACCTCCATCGCCTGCTCTTCCAACGCCTGTTCGTGGAGCAGACGGCGGCGGACGAAGGCATCGTAGTAGGCGCGGTAGAGCGCCTGCTGAAAGCGCCAGTTGAGCAGAACTTGCGGCGAGGCCGCCCGCTCCATTGCCTGGAACTGCTGCAGGGTGGTCGTAACGCCCTCATTGGTCAGCAGCGGGGCCTGCCAGTTGCGCTCCAGGGCGAGCAGTCCTTGCGCGAAGGTGTCTGTATACGGCTCGCCGATGAAGTAGCGGCTATATTCGCGCAGGATTTCGATCACGTCTGTTTCCGGGTCCCATTCCAGCGCGCTCCAGACCGCTTTGTTGACGTCGTCGTTGCAGCCTTCCGAATAGGTGATCGAGCCGACGGTGTAGCGCTGCAGCGCCCGCACGATCTGCGCCTGGCCGAGCGGGCGCGGATTGATGCTTTCCCGCCCTTCCGTGAGGGCGTAGGCCCAATCCCAATTCGGAACCGGGTACTGGCACTCTTTCATGTGAGTGATGTCGGGATAGTGCCGGATGGGATACTGCTCAGGCACCTGTTCGCGCAGGCGGGGCAGAGGAATACGGACCTGCGGCCCGAAGACCACGCCGTTGAGCCAGTCCGGCCGCTCCTGCTGCAGAATCGCCAGGAAGGTGTCCAGCCAGGCCTGCGTAAAGCCCTGCGGCGCGACCCACATCTGCGCGTGCGGATGAGGCTCGCGCAGGACCGGCGCGACCTGCGCGAGAAAATTCATCAGGACTTTCGGCTCGGTATGGCCGGGATCGCCGCCGGGCACGAAGACGGCGTCCACGCGCGGCAACTGCCGGAACACCTCGCCCCACTCTTGCAGCGCGAAAGCTACTGTGTTCGGATCGGCGTAGTCCGGGTCCATGGCCGGATACCAGATCCAGACGTCGAGGCCGTACTCGTCGAGCAGGCGGGACATGCCGATCATCATCTCCATCGGCGGCAGGGGGAAATGGGGGCTGTCCGCGTCGTCGTCCGAGCGCGGCGGGATCAGCTCGACGGCGTTCGCGCCAAAGACCGCCAGGTCGCGGATATACTGCTCCCAGAGGGCAAGGTCCCAGGCGTCGTAGGAGTTGGTCTTGGGGCGGTAGCCGAGCTGATGGCCGCGCAGCGGGGAGTGCGGCGCGCAGGTGATGTCCAGATCGGCGGGCGCCGCTATCTGCTGCCGTTCCATCCGCAGATGGCGTAGCAGCCGTCCTATTCCAAAGAGTACGCCCCGCGCGTCGTTTCCGGCGATCTCCACTATCGGCGCTTTCTCTTTCTGCACGACGCGCAGCGAATACCCTTCCGGTTTCCCCTCTGCTTTTGCAATCTGGATTATAGGCCCGTTATCAGCAGGCCATTCCTCGACGACCGGCCAGCGGATCTGGGTGCGCTTTTGCACCTCTTCGACCAGCATCGTGACAGCCTTCGTTTTCGGGTAGCTCACCTCCGGCGGCACGACCACGACCGCGTGACTCAGATCGATCAGGTTTGCATTTTCGTGTTGTGTCATTGCTTCAGACACTTTCGGAAGCTCTCCTGGAGGCTGCCTGGGGATTTAAACATCGGCAGGCTTGTTCGGGCGACTGAAGCCGCAGCAACAAAGGCGCAAAGTCCGCCTGCGCGGACTACCGCTGCAAGGTGTTACCTTTTCCTTCCAGCTTCTTCAGGCTTATAGGCAGGAGAAAAGCCTAACAGCCCTAGTCGCCGAAGGGTGACTTTGGGCATGGGTAGGGGTCCCAGGGGCTGCGACTTCAGTCGCCCGAATAATCTAAAACCTCGGTCGAGTAGTATATCTAACGTGGGGGCAGCCTGTAGTTGTAAGTCAGTTCTATGTCATCGTTTTGTGTTGGGCGCCAGTTGGCCCGCACAAAGCGCAATGTCCGGTCCTGGATGGCGGGCGCGCAGGGACCTTTCCAGACGACGATGTTCGGCGGGAGAGAGTTGGCCCGCAGCCAGCGGGGGTTGTTCTTTTCCTTGCTGATGCGGCTGACCGGGACCGGTTGTGGCGTACCGTGGAATAGTGTGCCAGGGAGAGTGATGTCAATCTCGGATCGACCGATAGGGCCATGCCAGGAAGCGCCCGTATGCAGAACGTAACCGATCTGATCGGCCTCTCCCGTCTTCTGGCCCACCTGGACAATGCCTCCTCCGACATCCTGCGTGTAGACATCGCGGATATGAAGCGTGCTGTTGGCAGGGAAAAAGACGGTTTTGGCGTGCCAGTAGTGGCCCTCGGTGTCGGCCCGGATCAACCGGGTCGGAGCCGGCTTGCCATCTACGTAGGAGCGGAACGAGGTGAAGGTCGTGTGCGGAGGTTTATTCTTGAAGTCGGCTTCCTCCTCATCGGGATCGCTTGCGCCTTCGCCCACGTCGGGAAAGCCCATGCGCACGCTGCAGGCCGGGCCGTGATTGGTGAAAACGAAGTCACAATCGACACGGGTCTGATGCCCCTGTATCGTGATCTTGACGACTTCGCTCGTCATGCTCACCGACGGATGCCCGCGCAGCAGGCTGGGGGAATCGCTTTCGGCGGTTCCCCCATCATTGGCCGAAGCGCAGACGGAGAGCAACCCCAGGCTGCCCAGCGCAAACAGCCCGGCGTATCGAAAATAGCGCTGCCATCCATTGACCGGTCCCATTCTGATCGTCTCCTGGGGACGTGTTGCGTCCCGGATCCTTGATGCTAAAGTCGAGTGTCTTTCCTGTCTTGAGAGGACGTTATTTCGCTTCTTCGGGGCTGTGCTCGCGCAGCCAGACGCGCAGGGGCACGTCGTCATCGGTGGGCGTGTAACGGCCGTTGCAGTTGACGCCCCAGCCCAGCATCTGCCGGCGGATCGGATCGCAGCGCGGCCACAGGTCCTGCACCGTCATGTCGTCTTTGGTGCGGATCCACCGGTAGCCGTATCCATAGAACAGCACCTTACGTGTAATGTCCGACCAGTTCGGACTGGCCGTGTGCCAGAGCCGCCGGTCGAAGAAGACCGCTGTGCCGGGGCGGACGCAGACCGGTATCGCGCCTGCCGGCTGCCCGATGCCTTCTCCGGGCAGCTTGAGCGTATCCCACAAGTGACTGTGCGGAATGATCCAGAAGTTGCCCCGGTCCGGCTCGGTCAGGTCGGAGAGGAAGTAGGCGACTTTGAGCGAGAGGCGCGGACGCGGATGGCACTCCATTTCTACGTTGACCCGCCCGCTGTCCTGATGCCAGCCGAACGTCTTGTCGTCTTTGGGCTTGCCGGACGGCGGAGTAACGATCAGGTGCGCGTGGTACAGGTAAATATTCCAGCCCTGAATGCCCCAGACTTTGGGAAGCACCTTCTCGTAGTCCACCAGATCCAGGAAGAGGTCGCTGTCGGGGATGAAGTTGGGATAGAAGAGGGCTGTCTTGGGATCGAATCCCTCGGCGAGCTTGCGGGCGTAGAGGCCATCGACGGCTTCCGTGAGGGCGCTCACCTGTCCCGGCGAGAGCGCGTCTTCCAGAATGAGATAGCCTTCCGTTTCGAACTGCTCCCGCTCCGCAGGAGTCAGCCGGTATTGCAGACTTGAGATTTCCATAATTTCTACCATGCGCCAGGCCGATAAACGACCCGGCATTAAAAACAGGCGTCCTCCGGACGCACCCAGCCTCCTTATGATTCCCCCCTCTCCTTACGAAGGAGAGGCAGGCAGGGTCGCAAGGCCCATGGTGACAGGAACCCCATGGTGGTAGAGGGGGTGAGGTCTGAAAGAGGGTTCACGCATTGACGACATCCATGTTGAGCAGGGAGAGCAGAGGCGAGTCTTCGATCTCCAGCGGCAGGGCGACGCGCCCGCGCCGGCGGGCCGATTCGTAGGTGGCAAAGATCAGCTCGGTCGCCCGGATGGCGTTCTCGCTGCCCAGCCGGGGCTTGCGTCCGGTCTGCACGCAGTCGATGGCGTCGAGAATGGAGAGGATCGTGTCGCCATGCGCCTTTCGCGGCAGCGCGGGCTCTTCCCATCCGGCGGCGGCATCGCGCCGGAGGCGCACGGGCGGCCCGTTGCGCACCTCGACTTCGATGATCCCCTTCGTTCCCACAATGCGGTTGGAGCAGGTCGCGTCCTGGTCCGGGCCGGTGAAGAGCAGGCCGTGGACGCCGTTGGCGAAGCGGACGTGCGCCAGGCCGCTGGTCTCGACCGGCACGCCGAAGACCCGACGCACGCTCGACGTGTCGATCTGGCCGAGGACCCATTCGGCGGGCGTCTCGCCGTTATAGAAGAAGAACATGTCGAACCAGTGCGTGCCCCAGTCGAAGAGGTTGGAGCAGTACCCTTCCAGGCGGGTGATCTCTCCGATGGCTCCCTCCTGGGCCAGCTCGCGCGCCTTCTCGAAATGGGCGCCGAAGCGGCGCTGATGGCAGAAGGTCAGTTGGACGCCGGCCTCCTGGCAGGCCCGGTGCATCCGTTGGGATTCGCCCCAGGTGGGCGCCATCGGTTTTTCGCAGTGGATCGCGCGCACCCCGCCCGCTCGCGCGGCATCGATCACCTGCTGCGCGTGCAGGCCAGGCCAGGTGCAGACGCTCAGGATGTCGGGCTTGTGGGCAGCGAACAGGGCCGGATGGTCCGGGTAAAGGTTTGGGACCCCAAACTTCTCGCGCATGCTCCGCCGGGCCTCCGGCTTCGGGTCCACCGCCGCCACGATCTGCACGTCCGGCGAGGCGGCGTATCCCTTCGCGTGCTCGTGGCCCCGATCTCCGCATCCGATGATCGCTGCCGTTAGCTGGGTCATGCTTTCTCCCTTCTGAAATCCACGCTCTCACGGAGACCTTCGTTACCGAACCGGAATTTTCCTCCAGGCAGGGGTTCACATTGCCGAAGGTATTTATAGGGCGTTGGGGAATAATACTCTGCTCACGTGTAGAAAGGCGAGTCTCTGAGCCGGATCAGAAACGGTATTAGCGGCGTCAGGGATCGAGGGCAGGCGGGTTATGATCTCCAGGGGCTGGATCGCGGGCAGTCTGTTTTTCGGCTCTTCGGTTACGATGGGGAGCCTGCTATTGGCAGCGGCGCTGGGCAGGCCAGAGCCGCCGGGGAAATCGGTGGACTACCTGCGCGATGTCCAGCCGCTTCTCAAGGCCCACTGTTACCAGTGCCACGGCGTAGACCAGCAGTCCGGTGGTCTGCGCCTGGATCTGAAGGCTGCTGCCATGAAAGGTGGCGCGCACGGCAGGGCGATTGTGCCGGGCAGCAGCGCCCAGAGTCTGCTTCTCCGGCGGGTCCTGGGGCAGGGCGGGCAGCCGCGCATGCCTCTGGGCTTTGCGCCACTTGCTGCAGATCAGATCGCCCTTTTGCGTGCCTGGATCGACCAGGGCGCCCAATGGCCGGAGGGCGCGGCTCTCAAAAAACACTGGGCGTATATCAAGCCGGTTCACGTTAAACCGCCGAAAGTTCATAATACTGCCTGGGTACGCAACCCCATCGACAATTTCGTGCTGGCGAAGCTGGAAAAGCTGGGCCTGAAACCCTCCCCGGAAGCGCCCAAAACCGTCCTGATCCGCCGCGTCTATCTGGACCTGATCGGCCTGCCGCCCAGCGTCAAAGAAGTAGACGCCTTCCTCGCCGACAAAAGCCCGAACGCCTACGAGAAGGTCGTGGACCGACTGCTGGACAATCCCCATTATGGCGAGCGGTGGGCGCGACCCTGGCTCGACCTGGCGCGCTACGCGGATACCAACGGCTACGAAAAGGACATGCGCCGCACCATCTGGCCCTATCGCGACTGGGTCATCAACGCCTTCAACGCGGACATGCCCTACGACGCGTTCACCATCGAGCAGATCGCCGGGGACCTGCTTCCGAACGCCACCCAGAGCCAGAAGATCGCCACCGGCTTCCATCGCAACACGATGTACAACGACGAGGGTGGGGTGGACCGCGAGGAGCAGCGGTGGCTGACCATCGTGGATCGGGTCGGCACGACCGGCTCCGTCTGGCTGGGAACGACCCTCGCCTGCACGCAGTGCCACAACCACAAGTACGACCCCTTCATGCAGAAGGAGTTTTATCAGTTCTTCGCCTTCTTCGATCACTGCGACGAGCCGGAATTGAAAGTGCTGACCCCGGAGCAGGAGGCGAAGCGCCGCGCGCTGCAGGATGAGATGGATGTCCTGACGCTCTCCATCAAGCAGGCGGGCGCGGATAAGACCAGGGTTGCCAGCATGAACGCCCGGCTGGAGGATTTGAAAAAGCAGCAGGAGACGCTCTCCAGCACGACCACGCTCGTGATACAGGAGAAGACCGATGGGCAGGTCCCCTCGACCTACATGCACATCAAAGGGGCGTATCTGAACAAGGGCGAGAAGGTGACGGCAGACGTGCCGGCGGTGCTGAACAAGTTCCCTGCCGGAAAGCCGCGCAACCGGCTGGGGCTGGCCACCTGGCTGGTCGATCCGAACAATCCCCTGACCGCCCGCGTCGAGGTCAATCGGATCTGGGAGACGCTCTTCGGGCGGGGAATCGTCGAGACCAGCGAGGACTTCGGCACGCAGGGCGCGCGGCCCACCCATCCCGAATTGCTGGACTGGCTGGCGACGGAGTTCGTGCGCCGCCACTGGAGCCGCAAGGCCATCCAGCGCCTCATCGTCACCTCCGCGACCTACCGCCAGTCGTCCCGCGTCCCGCCCGCGCTCCTGGCCCGCGATCCCAACAACGCGCTTCTGGCGCGCGGTCCGCGCTTCCGCATGGAGGCCGAGATGATCCGCGACGTGGCGCTCTCCGCCGCCGGTCTGCTCAGTCCCAAGATCGGCGGGCCGAGCGTCTTCCCGCTCCAGCCGGACCACATCTGGAACATTCCGTATAACGACGACAAGTGGGTCACCAGTCCGGGCGAAGACCGCTACCGCCGCTCGCTCTACACCTTCTGGCGGCGCACCTCGCCCTATCCGGAATTCCTCACCTTCGATGCTACCAGCCGGGAGTTCTGCACGGTGCGCCGCATCCGCACGAACACGCCCCTGCAGGCGCTCACCACCCTCAACGATCCGGCGTTCTTCGAGGCGGCGCGCGGGCTGGCGCGCCGGGCCATGAAGGAAGGCGGCAAGGACCCGGCGGCGCAGATCGCCTACGCGTTCCGGCTCTGCGTCGCCCGCCCGCCGACCCGCTTCGAGCAGACGCGGCTGGCCGCGCTCTACGCGAACGAGCGGAAACGCTATGGCGCCGACCGCAAGGCGGCGCAACAACTGACGGGTGGCCCGCCCGATCAAGCCGATCTGGCGGAGACGGCGGCCATGACGGTCGTCGCCAACGTGCTTCTCAATTTGGACGAGACGCTGACGAAGGAGTAGCCCCATGAGCGCAGAAGAGAACAAGCAGGAACTGCTCAAAGCCATCACCCGCCGTCACTTTTTCCAGCAGGCCGGGTACGGTATCGGCACGCTCGCGCTGTCGGCGCTGCTTCAAGAGAGCTCGCTCGCGCCAGCTAGCGCCGCGCCGAGCGACGCGGGCAACCCATTGGGTCCCAAAAAGCCCCATTTTCCCGCAAAGGCCAAGAACATCATCTTCCTGTTCATGGCGGGCGCTCCCTCGCAGTTGGATCTGTTCGACCCCAAGCCCAAGCTGAATCAGTATAATGGGCAGAGCATTCCCGAAGAGTTTGTCCAAGGGGAACGATTCGCCTTTATCAAAGGCACGCCGAAGCTCCTCGGCTCGCCGCACACGTTCCAGAAGCAGGGCAAGTCCGGCATCGAGATTTCCCACCTGCTTCCCCATCTGGCGACCATCATCGACGATGTGGCCCTCGTGCGCTCGCTGCACACCGACCAGTTCAACCACGCGCCGGCCCAGATCTACATGAACACCGGCACGCAGCTCATCGGGCGGCCGAGCATGGGGTCCTGGCTGACCTACGGGCTGGGCAGCGTCAACCGCGATCTGCCCGGCTTCGTGGTGCTGCTTTCCGGCCAGAACAATCCGGATGGCGGCAAGTCCTGCTGGAGCAGCGGCTTCCTGCCAACCATCTATCAGGGAGTCGAATTCCGCTCGCAGGGCGACCCGATCTTGTTTGTTTCCAATCCGGAGGGCATGAGTGTGGAGGTGCGCCGCCAGTCGCTGGATGCGCTCCATGACCTGAATCAAGCCCATCTCGGAACCGTCGGCGATCCGGAGATCACCACGCGCATCGCCTCCTACGAGCTGGCCTATCGCATGCAGACGAGCGTGCCGGAGTTGATAGACATCAGTAAAGAGCCGGCGGCGATCCACGAACGCTACGGCACGGAGCCGGGCAAAGCCTCCTTTGCCAACAATTGTTTGCTGGCGCGGCGGCTGGTGGAGCGCGGGGTCCGATTCGTGCAGCTCTATCACCGGGGTTGGGACCATCACGGTGAGGCACAGTATGACGATCTTCTCACGGGCCTGCCGCGCCTCTGCCGCGAGACCGACCAGGCCGCCGCGGCCCTGGTCTGGGACCTCAAGCAGCGCGGCCTCCTGGATTCTACGCTGGTCGTCTGGGGTGGGGAGTTTGGCCGCACGCCCATGAACGAGGGTCGCGACGGGTCCAAATTCTTGGGCCGCGACCATCACCCGCACGCCTTCAGCGTCTGGATGGCGGGCGGCGGCGTCAAGCCGGGCACGGTGGTCGGATCCACAGATGAGCTGGGCTACAACGCCGCCGAGGACCCGGTCCACGTCCACGACCTGCACGCGACCATCCTCTATCTCATGGGGCTGGACCATACGCGCCTGACCTACAAGTTCCAGGGCCGCAACTTCCGCCTCACCGACGTCTACGGCAACGTCGTCCACAAGCTTATCGCGTAGTTATCTCGATAGCGGGCGACTGAAGTCGCAGCAACAAAGGCGCGAAGTCGCCCTTCGGCGACTAGAGCCGACAGGCTTATTCCTCTGCTCTTAAGCCAGAAGGGGCTAGAGGGTAGAGGTAAAACCTAGCAGTGGTAGTCCGCGCAGGCGGACTTTGCGCCTTTGTTGCTGCGACTTCAGTCGCCCGAAAATAGGATATTGGGTTGATTCTTTTCCGATTACTTAATGGAAAGGGGTAGTACAACGGAAGAGGGAGTAAAATAAATCAAGCCGAAAGGAGCAGCTAGCGATGGTCGCCTATAAGAAAAGGGTTTCCCCGCAGCTACCTCATATAACGCCACAGGAGCACTTGGAGCGGGAGCGCAAAGCAGAGACTAAAAGCGAATACTATGCCGGTGTGATCGTAGCGATGACGGGCGCTTCCTGGGAGCATAATCTGATTACCAGCAACATCCAGGGAGAGCTGCACTCTCAATTAAGGGGAATGCCTTGCGCGGTCGTGACGAGCGACCTGCGGGTTGAGGTGCGTGAGTGCCACGCTTACTTTTATCCGGATGTCGTTGCAGTCTATGGCGAACCTGAATTTGCAGATGCGGAGTTGGATACGTTGCTCAATCCCACGCTGATCGTAGAAGTCCTCTCGGAGTCCACTGAGGCTATGGACCGAGGCAAGAAGTGGACGTGTTACCAAAGCTTGAAATCGCTGCAAACCTATGTACTGGTATCGCAGGATCGGCCGTATGTAGAAGCTTACCGGAGGCAGGCGGACGACTGGCGGTACTCAACGGTCGAGGGGCTGGGAAACAGCCTCTCTCTGGAAGCCATCGGCTGTACGTTGAAACTGGCAGATATTTATGATCGGGTCGAGTTCCCGCAAGGCGAGGCAGCCAACGAGGCGGACTCCGCACCGAATTCTTAACTCAGGTCTGATTTTCTAGCTGCCGATCTGCCAGGAGAGAGGCGGATTATTCCGACATATCGCCTGCGTTTGCTTCCGAGATTAAGGCGATACGATAAGGAAAGAGGTGGCTCTGCATGACTCCCTGCGCTACAGCCGGATCGTCGCGCATGATGGCGAGTGCCTCCACTTCGGAAGCCGCCTGGAAAATAACGATTCCGAAGCAGCTTTCGTCTTTATTGAGCGTGCGCCCTGCCAGGATCAAAATCCCTCGCATCAGTAGCGCCTCCAGATACGCGAAGTGCTGACGGATGGTCTCAGCTTCCTCTGGCGTAGGACCCTCCGTCAGCATGCTGGCACGAGTCGGTTGAATTCGATAGAGAAACTGTTGCCTGGATGCCATGAAACGCTCCTCGTAGGATAGGATGATTGCAGCTTAATACTCTTTCGTCGCTCTTCGATCCGGAAAGCCCTCGGTCCACCTGGAAGGTAATAAGCTCAGGGCACAGGATTTAAGGAGCTTCGTGTCCAACTTGGAGCGGAGGCGGGCAAGCCTTTCCAATATCGCGGCGTGGAGGAAGAAATGGCGGAAGATCAGGAGAAAGCCGAAGAGCAGAAGGGGCCGGAGCTTAAGCCGGTGCTGATCGATGTGGGATCGGGAGTGAAAGGGGTCGTGGTGGCGGCGGCGCTGGCGGCGGACACCGTTGCGAAAGAAGGGGAGGCAGCCGGCGGCGCCGGCAAGGAGAAGGCGGAAGAGCCGCCGGTGGTGACCAAGCACGAGATCACCGTGAACGGCATGCCCCTGCGCTATACGGTCACGGCGGGCCTGCTGCCCATCAAGAACGATAAGAACGAGACGGAGGCCACGGTCTTCTTCATGGCCTATACCCGTGACGACGCAGGCCGGGCGGACGAGAGGCCGCTGATGTTCTCCTTCAACGGCGGACCCGGCTCCGCGTCCGTGTGGCTGCACCTGGGCGCGCTCGGTCCCAAGCGCGTGCAGATGCTGGAGGACGGCAGTCTGCCGCCGCCGCCCTACCGCATGGTAGACAATGAGTTCACCTGGCTGGTGGATACGGACCTGGTCTTCATCGACCCGGTCGGGACGGGCTACAGCCGTCCGGCGAAGCCGGATCTGGGCAAGAAGTTCTGGGGATTAAAGGGCGACATCGAATCGGTGGGGGAGTTTATCCGGCTCTACCTGACTCGCTACGAGCGCTGGAGCTCGCCGCTGTTTTTGGTAGGCGAGAGCTATGGCACGACCCGCGCCGCCGGACTGGCCGGGCATCTCATCGATAAGGGGATCGCGTTCAACGGGATCGTGCTGGTCTCCTCAATCCTCAATTTCCAGACCGCCGTCGCCCGGAAAGGCAACGATCTGCCGCACGTGCTGTATCTGCCCTCCTTCACGGCGACCGCCTGGTATCACAAGCGTCTTGCGCCCGATCTGCAGGAGGACCTGCGCCGGACCTTAGAGGAAGTTGAGCGGTGGGCGGAGACCGACTACACGCTCGCGCTGGCGAAAGGGGACCAGTTGACGGCGGAAGAGCGGCAGGAGGTGATCCGCCGTCTGGCGCGATACACAGGACTTTCCGAGCGCTACATCGACGACAGCAACCTGCGCGTGGACATCTGGCGGTTCTGCAAGGAGCTACTGCGGGACGAGAGGCGGACGGTGGGCCGCCTCGACAGCCGGATCAAGGGCATCGACGCGCTGGCGGCGACGGAGCATCCGGACTTCGATCCGAGCATGGCGGCCATCTTCCCGCCGTATACGTCCATCTTCAACGACTACGTGCGGACTCGCCTGGAGTATAAGACCGATCTGCCCTATCACATTTTAGGCAGCGGCATCCAGTGGCCGTGGGACTGGGGCAATGAGATGGGGTATGCGGACACGAGCGAGGCGCTGCGCAGCGCCTTCGCCAAGAACCCCTATATGAAGCTGTTCGTGGCCTCCGGCTACTACGATCTGGCGACCCCCTACTTCGCGACGGAGTACACGCTCAGCCACATGGGACTGGACCCCAGCCTGCGCGAGAATATCACGACGGGCGAGTACGAAGCCGGCCACATGATGTATATCCACAGCCAGTCGCTGGCGAAGCTGCATGCGGACGTTCGCTCCTTCCTCCAGCGCGCGATGGAATAGCGGGGGTGTCAGCCCTTCGGAGCGAGGGCGTAGCCTGCTTCGCAGGCAGGGGTATCGGCGCTAACGCGCCTGTGGCGTTGACACCCCCGCAATAAAAACAGTGGGAGAAGGCTCAAAACAGAGGCGTATGCTGCCGAAAATAGGACAGCACCGCAGAAAATATCCGGCGGAGAGAACAAGGGACGGTTCGAGCCGCCGTTATTTGTGGCGAACTCGTCTTAGTAAGGAAGCAAAACCCGTGGCAGAGGTAATCAGCATCGCAAAAAAACCCCCTGGCGCTTTTACCAGCGTTGAGACTATCCCGCCGCCAGAATTGAACGTGGAGGAAGAAGCGACTCTGGTGCGTGCCGAGCTCCCCAAGACGGCATTGCCCCTGGTCGAGCCTACTCCGCTTACGGAGGTCGCAATGGTCGAACACACTCCGGTACGCCTGGAGCATCCGAAACACAACAACACCAGCTTGCGTGCCGAGCTGGATCTTCTGGAACAGAGCCTGACGGCCCTGGAACAGGAGCTTGCGGAGATCAAGCAGGAAAGAGATCGCGTCAACTCTCTGGCGGTCCGCCTGCAGAATATCGTCGGGACCCTGCGCCAGTAGAGGACGGGCATTCGGGTTTCCGACAGGCAAGAAGGATGCCCGTGCATCCACTTATCGGCCGCAGGAGCGAAAATTCGCTCCTGCGGCTTTTTATACCTCACCCCCTACCCCTCTCCTTCGTAAGAAGAGGGGAGATCTCAATTCAAGACTTTCTCCCTCGCCCATTATGGGAATCGGGAGCGCGCCGGCGATTGGGAGATGAGATTGAGGGGTGAGGTTAAGGGAGGGGAAAGAAAAAGACAGGACGAACTCTAAGCGTGGGAGCCGTCAGGAGGGAGGTAGGCGAGGTGGAAGGCCTGGGAATAACGCATCTGTACGATCCGCGGGCGCTGGCGAAGGCACAGAACGGGCGGTGCTGCATGGCTTCCAGCTACGACCGGCGCGGCGGCAATCACGACTGGAGCAACTATCTGCGGGTCGAAGGAGGCGCCGCCGTGCTCATGGAGGCGGAAGGGCCGGGGTGCATCACCCGTATCTGGACTGCCGACCCACAGCAAGGAACGGTGCGCATCTTCCTGGACGGCGCGGCCCGCCCCGTGATCGAGACGCGTCTGGCCGATCTGTTCTCTCTGCTTCCGCTTTCGTTCGGCATCGGCGGCGAGAGTCCGGAGAACTACGAGCGCTCGAAGGTCGAGCGAGTCCCGATGGGCCACACCTCCTACTGTCCCATTCCGTTCCAGAAATCCTGTAAGGTGACCGTCGAGCCGGAGGATGACTATCTCTATTACCACATCAACACCACTCTCTTTCCGCCGGACAGCCGGGTAGAAAGCTTCGATCCGGCTCGCTCGCTGGACGCGCCGGAAATCCATCATGCGCAGGCTGTCTGGGCCGCGTGGGAGCAGGGCGAGCCGCTGCGCTCCTGGGAGGCAGCCGATGAGAAGACCGTGAATCTGGCGCCCGGTGAGGCTGTGGACCTGTTCTTGCGAGAAGGCGCCGGCGTGATTTCCGGGCTGCGCATCGCTCTGCCGCTGGAACCGGACGCCCGCGCCGCCGCGCATCGGCGCGATAACCTGTGGCTGGTGGCGCATTGCGATGACGACGAGCCGCGCGATCCCAGCGTACGCGTTCCGGTCGGTCCGATGTTTCTGGACTACGGACAGGAGACACTGCCGCGCTCTCTGTTTGTGGGAACCGATAGCGACGGCAGTTATTACTCTTTCTTCGCCATGCCATACGCCGAGCGGATGCATCTGCGCCTTGTCAATCGCTCGCTGCTGCCGGTGGAAGGCTGCCGTGTCTCTCTCCTGCACGAGCCGCTTCCGGCGCTGCCTGCCGAGCTGCTTCGTTTCCGGGCCACCTGGCATATCGAAACCCCGTTCGGACCCGATCACCGCGATTACGGCGGCGTGGCCTGCCGCATTCTCAATCTGGATGGCCGCGACAACGTCGAGCTGCTATCGGCACGCGGTAAGGGGCACTTTGTCGGCTGCGGCTTTCATGTGGACCTTCGCGAAGCGCCGACCGATCGCGCGGCGGGCGAGGGCGATGAGATGTTCTTTGTGGACGACGATCCGCGCCTGACGCTCTACGGCACCGGCACGGAGGACTACGTCAACGATGCGTGGGGAATCCGGGGCTATACCGGCCCGCTCTCCGGGGATGCCCTTTCAGGAACCTGGGGTGTCGATCCGCAGCTCTTCGGCTACCGCCTGCATGTGCCCGACTGTATTCCGTTCACGCGCAAGGCGCGCTTCACCCTGGAGCACGGCACCGGCAACAACTGCAGCGGCCTGTACCGGAGCGTGGCCTACTGGTATCTGCATCCCAGCGCCAACCGGACGAAGACGGAGGAGGCCCGCTGGGAAGCCATTCGGAATCGTCAAGGCTGACCCCTGAATCTCCTTCTGTGCCGGGCATTGAAATACCCGGCTTACTGGCAAGGAAAAAGCAAATGAAAGAGGTTCTCAATCCGGAGCAGGTCGAGCGGTATGAGAGAGAGGGATATGTGGTCGTGCCCGATCTGCTGACCGAGCCGGAGATAGCGGCCTTTCTGGCGCATAAGGAGCAGCAGGAAGGCTATGGTCTGCACGGCCACTGCATGGACCCTCAATATCGGTACCTGGCGATGCATCCCCGGATCGCCGGCGGGGTCTGGCAGTTACTCGGAGGGCAGCCGCGCATCGTGCAGACCATGCTGCTGGACAAGGGGCCGCAGGGAGGCCGGGGAATCGCGCTGCACCAGGACTGCCACTATCTGCCCAACGAGCCCAACACGCTGATGGCCTGCTGGCTGGCGCTGACCGACACCGACCCGGATAACGGCGGACTCTGCGTGGTGCCCGGCAGCCACCGCGACGGGCTCTATCCGACCCACAAAGCCCGTGACGAGCGGGAACACGTCGCCTGGGAGACCGAGCATCTGATGCGGGACCGCAATGGACGCGAGTGGAACCAGCGACTGGTCTCTTTTGAGATCGACGATCTCGATCCCTCGCGCCTCCTGCGCCTGACGGTCCGGCGTGGGGCCGGCGTCTTCTTCACCGGCCTGACCATCCATGGCTCCTTCGCCAACCGCTCTGCCGATCGACCGCGCACCGCTTTCGCCATCCACTACATCCACAAGGACACCTGGCTCTTCCGAACGGACGTTCAGGATGCGATGCTTGTGGAATTGGCCCCTCAGGTATCTCGGGAAAATGATTCGGGCGGTTAAAACAGCGGCCACCAAGGCGCAAAGTCCGCCTGCTTATAGGCCCCCACCCCCCATCCCCCTCCCCCAATTTTAGGGGAGGGGGGGACTATGCCGGAAGCCAGTTGCCGAAGGGCGACTTCGTGCCCTGGTGGCTGTGGTTTTAACCGCCCGAATGCTCAATGGATAGAACTGGAAGAGCGGGCGGATTTCTCCCCGCGCTTTTTCTTTTCCGTGGAGGCAGTATTTGTGCCGGCGCGAACGACGTAGAGCGCCACATCGTTGGCGATAGGGGGCGTGGAGAGCGTTGCGGCCTCTTTGTCGCCGGTGACGGTCAGATCGGTCGTGTCCAGCGCCTTGCCGTTGTAGGTATCCCACCAGGTCGCCTGATACTTGCCCGGCTTCAGCGCCGGCAGCCGAAGCGTGCCGGCAGCCGTAGATTGGGCGCCTTTTTTACCTAAGTTGTCGCGATTATAGACCCATGCCGCAACGTAGTCCTGGCCGGCGCGGGCGTTGGCAGCCAGAGCGGAGGCATAGTTGGAAAGCGTAAACTCTCTTATTACTACCCAGTCCTTCCCCGTGTTCTCTACCGTAACGGTATGCGCTCCGGCAGGCACGTCCACCGAGAGCGTCTCCTGGCCGCTTTTAGGGGTGTAGTCTTTATCGGCGGCAGGATAGTCCTGCTCGACGGAGTGGCCGTCCACGCTGAGCTTCAGGTGCGCGCCCGCTTTGGCAACCTGTCCCACCGAAACGGCGAAGGTCCCGGCCTGGGGATAGGCTACCTGGAAGGTCAGCGGTTTGGGGGTCATGTCCCGGTGACCCTGGCCCTGCAGAAAGGCAGGATAGTGGCCGATGCCCGCGGGAGGACCGCTCGTGCCGACGACGAACTCATTCTCTTTCGCGGTCTCCCAGCCGCCGCCCGGACCGAAGCGCAGCGCCGCCCGCTGCGCCGTCTCGACGGTGAGATTCATCGGCATGAGGTTGCCCCGGCCGGGCAGGCCGGAGGCGTCCAGGTAACCCTGCACGGGCTTGTACTCGCCATAGAGATTATTCTTCTCGACGTTATCCCAGTCCCAGTACTCGGCGGCGCCGGACATCCCGCTCATCAGGCTCGCCCAGACGCCCTCGTGCAGGAAGATCCCCTCCGGGTCCTGCAGGTTCGAGGCGCCGAACTCGCCGACGAAGACGGGTTTATTCAGCTTCCGGATTGCCTCGGAAGGCGGGCCGCCCAGCGTGGTGATGATGTCGGAGGGATAGTCGTGCGCCTGGAGGTAGTCCACCGTCTGCCAGACCGGATTGTCCGGCGGGACGCCGGGAAGCGCGCTGGTCGTGACGAGATGCTGGTAGCCGTCGTAGCGGCGCAGGAAAAGGGCCATCTCCCGGTGCCACATGGCGACGTCGTCCCAATGATGGTCGTGGGCGGCGTCGGTGTTCTCGACCTCGTTGAACAGCTCGAAGGCCATGATGTTGGGGGAGTAGCCCCAGCGCGCGAGCATGTAGTAGAGCTTGCGCCGGGTGAACGTGCGCGCCTGGGGATTGGTGAAGAACTCTTCCGGGCTGTGCAGAAAGCCGCCGTTGGCGACGTTGTAGGGGTTCTGCTTCCAGTTGGAATCGACCGTGCTGGAGTAGGAGCCGTGGTTCTGGAAGACGAGCTGGAAATAGATGTCGTTCTTGGCGGCGGCGTCTACGATGGCATCCCACCGCTTCGCCGCTGCGAGGTCGATGTCGCCCAGTTTGGCGGGCTTGCCGCTGGCCGGCCAGTCCAGGCTCTTACTGTCCCAGAAGGTCATCCAGACGCGCGACCAGGTCTCCCCGGCGGCATGCATCTTGGCGAACAGGTCCGGGATGTCCGGCAGGCCTTGCGAGCGCCAGCCCTGGTCCTGGCCGAGCGGGAAGTAGCTGCCGCCGTTGTCGAAGACGAAGCGGCGATGGTCGCCCGGATCGATGCGAATGAAGCCCGGCTGCGTCTCGCCGCTGACCGTCCACTCTTTCGGATCGAGGTCCTGCTCGTGGGCGGTCTGCCGGTTGAGCTTCACCGAGGCGACGGCGTACTGTCCGGGCTGCGTGGGCGTGAAGCGCATGCGCCAGGTCGTGCCGCCGTCGAAGAAAGCGGGCACATCGACGGTGCTGCCATCCGGCTTGCGCAGGGTGACCTGGACGTTGACCTGTTCGTAGTCGAAGGGATCGCCGGGGACGCTGGCGAGCTGGAAGGAGGTCTCGATGTGCGGGTAGACGCCGAGGCCGGTCTGTCCTGCCGGACCGCCGTTGCGTCCGCCATAGCGTCCTCCGAGCGAGGTGTTGTAGCCGGGGGCGATGTCGCCGCTCAGATCGCGAGGAAAATTGCCGTAGTCCTGCGTGCCGCCGCATCCGGCTATCAGGAGGGCGAGCAGGAGTAAAAACAGGATAAGCCCGACGGCGCGTAGGTCCTGGGCGAGAGCGGCGATCCGAACCATCCGGCGATCTCCTCCGTTTCGAGCTGCCGACTTATGCTGACGGTCCATAAGCATTAGATAGATACCGGCGGCACGGGGGGCAAGGTTCCACCGGCAGGGAATGGGGGCGTCTTTGTTTTTATTGTACCATGTTTCAAAGCCGCTCCTTGCCAGCGGTTGAAAACCCGTGTCTGGAAAGGGCAAGCGTCCTCCGGGCGCTATTTTGTTTCAAGCCATGGCGTCTGTAAGACGCCTGTACTTTCGGCCGGGTGTTTTCAACACCCGGCCAGCCTACCGGAGATTTTCCATCTTCGGGGCCAGAAGGAGGCAGCGGGGGCTTCGGTGAACAGGAAAGGAAATAAGGAGATGCTATGCCCAGGATCGGACCGCATATCGACCCTCCGTTGAGCCGAATTCCCTCCCTGCTCAAGATGCACGGGTGGGCGACCTTCCAGACGACCCTGCGAGATCCGCACCGTCTCTCCAAAGAGAGCATCCCGGACGAGGGGGATCAGGCTCTGTTTCTGCTGGAGGCCAAGTCCTTATCCGGTCTTTGGGGAATGGTCCATGCCTCGATGCTGACAAATCTGGCTTCTCTGGACCCGCGCATTCGCCACGGCTCGGCGGGCGCGCTGGCAGCGGACGCCAACCTGGCGGCCGACCTGGGCCTGGCGGGCGTCTGCTTTCACGTCGGCTATCAGAAGGGACATACGGCGCGAGAGGCGGCGCTGGCCGCGGTCGGCGAGAAGCTGGGCGAGGTCCTGGGCCGTCTGAAGCCGGGCGCCCGCGTGATGCTGGAGAACGGCTGCGAGGGCACGGAGCTAGGGCAGACGATAGCCGAGCTCGGCACGGTGGTCCATGCCTCCGAGGGCGATCCGGAGCGTCTGGGGATCGTGCTGGATACTTGCCATCTGCATGTCTCAGGATTCGATATGGCCGCTCCGGAGGCCCCGGAGAAATTGGCCGCCGAGCTGGAGGCGCAGGGACTCGTGCCCTATCTGACCGCGATCCATCTGAACGATGCGCGCGAGCCGTGCGGTAGCCACCGGGACCGCCATGCCGTGCCGGGACAGGGGACGATCGGGGAGGGGCTGCGTCGCTTTCTCCGGCATCCGCTTTTTGCGCCGCTGCCGGCGATCCTGGAAATGAGCGTGCCGGCTGCCGAGCAGGGCATCGCCTTTTTGACAGAGGCCGCAGGATAGAAGGTAAGCTATCGCGAACTTTATGACGACAATTGCAGTATGCAAAAATAGAGGGCGATAAAATCGCTCGCTGACGTATCGTTGCGCCGCCAATGGGGGAGGGCACTATGGGAATTGTTTCCACGGAGAAGGCTACCACGCCGATGGGCCTGACGACCACGCAGGCTCCTTACATCGAGCAGGCTCGCAATGAGGGCCATATCTATATTCAGCAGCCGTATGCGCTCTACTCCGAGGAGAACCACGAGGCCTGGCGCCGTCTCTATGCCCGCATGCTCGACCGCTGGCACACGTATGCCAACCCGCATTTTCTCAAAGGTATCGAGCGTCTTTGCCTGGACCCCAACCAGGTGCCCCGGCTGGAAGACGTCAATCAGTTTCTTTGCCCTCTGACCGGATTCAAGGCCAAAGCCGTCAGCGGCTACATCCCCGCCTTCCTCTTCTTCGACTGCCTCCGCAACCGCGAGTTTCCGACGACCATTACTATCCGTGACAGCAAGCGGCTGGACTATCTGCCCGAGCCGGACATCTTCCACGACATCGCCGGGCACGTGCCCATGCATACCGACCCGGCTTTTGCCGATACGCTCGTGCGCTTCGGCGACTGCGCTCACACCGCCGCGGAGATGGTCGCCCGGATCAAGAACGAGCGGGAGCAGGTGCAGCGCCTTACCAGCATCATGAAGGCGATGGCGCGTTTCTTCTGGTTTACCATCGAATTCGGCCTGATGAAGGGCGAGGGTGGTCTGAAGGCGTATGGCAGCGGGCTGCTCAGCTCCTACGGCGAGCTGCGCCACGCCATCGAGTCGCCGGAGGTGCAGCGCTATCCCATCCGGATCGAGTGGGTGATCAACCAGTACTTCGAGATCGACCACTATCAGCCGCTGCTGTTCATCGTCGATTCCTTCGACCATCTCTTCAGCCTGGTGGACCAGCTCGAAGACTGGATGCGCAAGGGCAAGCTGAACAACGTCGCGCCGGGCGAGCCCAAGATCAGCGAGGCAGACCTCAAGAGCTTCCTGCACGCTTCCGAGCAAAAATAAATAGATGCGAACGATCATCGAGCCGTTTAAGATCAAGATGGTGGAACCGATCCGCGCCACGACGCCGGAGGAGCGGGCGGGAATTCTGCGCAAAGCCCACTACAACCCCTTTCTCATTCACTCCGAAGATATTCTGCTCGATCTGTTGACCGATAGCGGCACTTCGGCGATGTCGGCGGCGCAGTGGGGCGCGATGATGGTCGCCGACGAGAGCTACGCCTGCAGCCGTAGCTTCTTCAAGTTCGAGAAAGTCGTTCGCGCGCTGACGGGTTTTAAAAACATCATTCCGACGCATCAGGGCCGCGCGGCGGAGCGGATTCTGTTCGAGATCGTGGGGGGCAAGGGCAAGGTCGTGCCGAGCAACAACCATTTCGACACGACGCGCGCCAACATCGAATATTCCGGCGCGGACGCGGTGGATCTGGTCATCGACGAGGGCAAGATCCCCTCGTCGGAGCATCCGTTCAAGGGCAATATCGATATTGGCAAGCTGGAGGCATTGATCGAGCGGGTAGGGGCCGATTCCGTTCCGCTCGGCATGCTGACCGTCACCAACAACACGGGCGGCGGGCAGCCGGTCTCAATGGAGAACATCCGCGCCGTCAGCGAGACGTTGCACCGCTACAACATTCCCTTCTTCCTCGATGCCTGCCGCTTCGCCGAGAACGCTTACTTCATCAAGCGCCGCGAGGCCGGATACGCGGAGAAAAGCGCCCGCGAGATCGCACAGGAGATGTTCTCCTACTGTGACGGGGCGACCTTCTCCGGCAAAAAGGATGGCCTCTCCAACATCGGCGGGTTCCTGGCGATGAACGACGACCGGCTGGCCGAGCAGGCGCGCAACCTGCTTATCCTGACGGAAGGCTTTCCGACCTACGGCGGCCTGGCGGCGCGCGACCTGGAGGCGCTGGCGGTCGGGCTGGAGGAGGTACTGGACGAGCGGTACCTGGAGTACCGGCACGCCTGCATCGAGTATTTCGCGCGGAAAATCGTCTCTGGCGGGGTCAAGATCGTCGAGCCGCCGGGCGGACATGCTCTTTATATCGACGCCCGCGCGTTCCTGCCGCAGCTCCCCATCGAGCAGTATCCCGGCCAGGCGCTGGTCTGCGCGCTGTATGAGATCGGCGGCGTGCGCGGCGTCGAGGTCGGCAGCGCCATGTTCGGCAAACACGACCCCGAGACCGGCGACGAGACCTACGCCGCGATGGACCTGGTCCGCCTCGCCATTCCCCGCCGCGTCTACACGCAGAGCCACGTGGACTATCTGGCCGAGGTGATTTTAGAGACCTTCGACCGCCGGGAATCCATTCAGGGGCTTAAAATCGCCTATCAGGCCCCGTTCCTGCGCCACTTCACCGCCCACTTCGCGCCGGCCGCCTAGCGCCTTTTTCTTCTCAAAACGCATTCTCTTCGGAACAATTACGGTTTTTGCTCCGTTTTACCGATACATATGGTGAGCGCAACCGTAAGCGCGCCACCAGGAGCAAGACCATGAACGTTTTTTCTCCGTATCTCAGCGCGCTGAGGGCGCGCTTGCACCATCTGTCTGTTGCCACGCACGAGGATAAAGCGGATGAGGTCGTTCTGGGGGATGAAGAGCTGATCGTGCCGGAAGGCGAGCAAGGTCCGGTCGTCTCCAGCCTGTCTCTCGCGCTCTATCAGTTGGGTCTCATCAAGCATCTGCCGGAGCCTCCGATCGTATCCGAGGCAGAAGAGAATAAGCCTCAGTAACGTTTAGGGGCGGCACGGAAGCGCCGTGCTGCCGTTACGAAGTCCACCTCCGCGGACTCATCCCTTCACGCGGATAGGGGAAGCGCCGTGATGCGCCAGACGCGATGTTTCCTCTCAGGATCATTCTAAATAGCTGAGGAAATGCACCCGACCGAGCGAATCGCCTGCGACAATCGTCTTCCCATTCGGGGCTGTTGCGCAGGCATACACATTGCCGTCCGCAGTGAACTCCGCCAGAATGGCTCCCTTCTCTAAGTCCCAGACTTTGAGCGTGTTGTCCCCCGATCCGGAGACAGCTCGCTTGCCATCCGGGCTAAGAGCGACGGCGCTAACCCAATTGCTGTGCCCCTGCAAGGTTTGCAACGGCTTGCCTGTCTCTAAATCCCAGATTTTGAGCGTGCTGTCCCCCGATCCGGAGACGGCCCGCTTGCCATCCAGAGTAAGAGCGACGGCATAAACCGTACTGCTGTGTCCTTCCAGAATCCGCAATAGAGGCCCTCCGGCAGGCGACAGAGTCGGTCTGCGTGGGAGGAGGCATGGCCGTGGAGCGAACCGTTCTACCTGCCGGTACAACGCCTCTAACCTCGATCCGGCATGCTCCGGCAGCCGTCCGAGCAGTTGGGAGGCAAGCTGGGTCCGTTCGCGGCTCAGCACATGCGCGCTCAGTCTCAGCGCGTCTCTCGCCAGAGCCACGTCCGCGTCTTCCTGTTGCAGGTGGTCTCGAGTTTCGTCTTGCATGGTTCCTCTTCTCAGCCGGCGGCAGCGCGGTCCGTGAGGCCACCCGCCAGATACTGCTCGTAATCGGTCAGAAGCGCAATAATGTCGGTAGCGTCGAGCTTCGCCTGGAGCCAGCGGTAGTCTAGCAGGAGCGCTCGCCACTCGGCGGGGCGGCCCGCGCTGTCCAGATGATAACCTAACTGCTGGAAGAAATAGCCATCGTTGGGACCGGAAGCCCAGCCATCGGGACAGCGACTCGCATACGCATCCAGCAACTTCGCGTGCAGCGCGGGCAAGTCGTCCGCCATTGCCTGGAGATAGTCGACGTTGTGGTCATGTAGATACAGGCGGCCCTCCGCGCTCCTTAACAGCAGCGAACGATCTACCATGTCGCGAATGGCTTCGCGGGCCGGGAAACCATACAGTCCCTGCGCTTTCCAGAAGGTCAGAATCGTCTCTTCCGGAAGGAGCGCGCCGCGCGGAAAGACGGCCAGGTCCAGATACCGTTGGCGCTGCGGCTCGGGCAGCATCTGCACGCTGATCTCGATGGGACGCAGCATCTCCCAGCGCGGATCGCCCGCCATCCGATTGCGGATCACGCTCCGGTCGGAGTTGCGCAGATACTCCAGCAGGTCCTTCCAGGGTTCTGAGATACCGCGCGCCGCGCCGCCCAGCGTTACCAGCGCGTGCGGCTCGCCGTGGCAGGCTTGCGCCACTTCCCGCGCCTCCGGCGGCAGGCTATCCGCTTCCTACTTCGCCCAGGAGGCCAGCAGAGCCAGGGCTTCGCTTTCCGGCAGCACGTCCAGAGGCCAGGCTACCGCGCCCAACAGCTCCAGCACCCTGGCGTCCCGCGTGGTGATGAGCGCGCGGCAACGTGGTCCCAGCGTGTCGGAGGCGAAGGCCCAGGCGTGCCGGTCGTCCCAGACGTTGTCCAGGACCAGCAGGCAGGCTCTGTCCGCCAGGAGGGTACTCAGCCGGGCGCGGCCTACGGCTACTTCGGTGAACGCCGGCCCGGTATCGCCGAGGCTCTGGGCCAGCGCCGCCTGCAGGCTGACCAGGGAGGGTTCCGGACCCAGCTCGACCCAGAAGACGCCGCCCGGGAAGGCATGGCGAATGTCGCAGTCCCGCGCCAGCGCCGCCGCCAGCGTGGTCTTGCCGCGTCCGCCGGCTCCATAAGGCCCGAAGCGAGAATGCGTTCCCACCAGCGCGACGGGCCGGCACAGGTCGGCGAGGGCGATCTTCTTGAGGGCGTCCAGATCGTCCGGGCGGGAAAGAAAATGCTGCGGCAGCGCGGGAACACCTACCAAAAGGCCGATAGGGACCGCCGGCTCGCGCAACTGCCGCAGGAGGCTTTGCAGCTCAGCCTGATAACGGGCCTCGTCCCGAAAGTCGCGCATGTCGAAGCCCTGAAGCTCGCGGGGCAGGTCGGCGCGATTGGAGCGGCGCAGCAGCGGATGGACCGGCTTGCATACAGCGAGCGCGTGCCGCCATTCGGCCTCCACGTAATCGGAGGTGAGCGCGCGCGGCCCGACGACCAGCAGCAGGCGGTCCGCCGCTTCGATGGCATCCGCGATCTCCCGGGTAAACTTGAGGCCCCGGTTCGGCATGCTCTCCCGGTCGAACCAGACGCGCAGTCCTTCCCCGGTCAGGTCCTCATACAGCCGCCGGACGAACGGCTCATCGTCTTTGCGAGCGTAGGAAAGGAAAAGAGAGTCCGGCACGGCGTCTCCTCACTTTCTGCGGGAGTCATCTGGCAAGGCGCTGCGCGATGGCGCTGATGCTTGCCGGTTCCGTCCCCGCATCAGGCTTCGACCTCTAGCGGACGATCCAGGAACATGACTCGCCAATCGAGAACCTCCTGCATAAGCTCGATGGCGACTTTTTCGGCATGGGCGCGCACGCGACTATTGTGGCTCTCAGCAGCCGTTTGCACTATGTCCTTTAGTTTTTGGGTATCTGTCAGAAGCATAGAGAGATGTTTATGCATGGACTCGGATCGCCTGGCGACGCGCCGAAATTCCCCCTGGTTATTCATTCCGATAAAGGCGGCTCCCAGCGCAGGCAAGAAGCCGCACAAGAATGTAAGCAGATGCTTTGGATCATGTAGCGCCGCAGAGAGAGTAGATAGAACCGGAAAGCGAGCAAGCAGTGTTGGAAAGCGTTCATCCAGCAGGGAAATGAAACCCGGGAACAGATGGAATACACAGCAGGCTACCGTAAGCCAGAGCATGATAAGAACACCCTGGTGCAACCGGGTTTCGATGATATGCGCGCGTTTCCCAAGCGATTGATGGTACTTGCGCTGCTCTTCCAGCAATGTCTCCAGGTCCGTCAGGCTCTTCGCGAGATAGTCCTTGTCGAGCGTTTTGTCTGGCAGGCCGATCCATCGGGATACAGCGCGAACATACCATTCCATCCAGGTGGCAGAGGGGTGTCCATAGAACGTCTCATGGGCCTGTAATTGCGGAAAAGGCCGTTGTCCGCCCAGGGAAGATACGATGCGCAAATGCCGAACAAGCTCGGCAACCAGCCGGTAGTCGAGCCAACGCTCGTGCCAGGCCTGTTTGCGGCCGACTATGACGACAAACAGGATCCGCCCGATGGCTGCCAATTCGAGTGCCGCAGCAATGCCCACGAATAGCTCCGGCTTGAAGTTCCGTATGACCGGCGCTAACGCAAAGCCAACGGCAAAGGCTGCCAGCAGATAGACGAGGATGAACGCGCTGCGGTACTTGTCTGCATATATCCCGGACAGCTTGTCGGGCCAGGCGTAAAAGGGACGCAAGCGATCTGCAATTTCCTCGTCTTGAGGCCAGTTGGGAAGTACGGCGTTTTCAAACGGAGGAACGGCCAGCTTGATTGTCGGACGCTTAGAATCGGCCACGATGTCTCGAAACACTTTCCACAAGACCGCTTTGTTCCTGCGCGGTCGCTTCTCCTCATAATAACGCATAAGGTCTTTACGCGCGTCTGCCGGATGATATTCCTTGTCGCCCGCTATTTCCGCGCCGGCCAGCGGTTCCGGGATCTTCAGCAGGTTTCTGACAACCTGCTGTATGCCGTCTGGATCGCTGGATGCGCCACCCGAAATCCACTGCCAGGTATGCGGCGCGTCGGCGTCAATCCAGATCACTGGAACTCCGGCGCGCTTCGCCTGCGCCAGCGTGGTCTCGGTTCCACCTATCTTACCCCGTTCTTTGCCATCCCAGATCACGAGCAACAGGTCCGATTGGTTGAGCACGACCTGGCCGCAGATGCCATAGACCGCGCCGCCGTTGCGGTTTCCATCGAGCTGAAAGCAACCGGTGGCACGGGCCTTCAGACTGCGGAAGCGGTCCAGCGAATCCGTCTCCAACGCGGAGCCAGGATGGAAATCCTTCTCATACTCCTCCTGGCAAAAGGGCATGGGGCAGCACAACTCCCACCCCAGCGCGAGCGCCTGTTCTGCAAACAGGCGGTCCGAGCCTTCCGCCAGGGGCGAGATGGCCCGAAGCACGGGCGGCACGGGCAGGAACAACTCCTTATTCTCGTCCGCAAAGTCCTGAACGACCTCCTGTACCGTGGAGAGAAGGGAGGCGATCACGCCGCCGAGCGTCGGCAGGTCCGCGTTATGAAGGCGATTCGGCCGATGGCCGACCACGCCCACGCGAAACGCCAGCCGCGGCTTTGGCGGGCTATTCAGCTCCTCTACTGGCGAGGTCTCGAAGGAATCGGTTTGCAGGTCCGGGCTGCTCATGGGTTCTCTCCAAAAGGTTTTTCGGCCTGAATAACCGCAGGGCGTGGTTTAGTAGCGCGGGGAGGCGCCGGAGGTCGCCGTAGAGCCGAGGACAGCCTCAGCGGTGGCGTTGGCGGCCTGAAGCATGAAGCCGAGCTCGCTGCTGATGGCGATGAATCGCCAGCCCTCCGCGATGCGGCGCCGGGCCGCTTCGTCGTCCGCGACGTGGATGCCGGGGGCTATCCCGTGGCGGACGGCCGTCTCGCGCAGATGGCGCAGCGCGTCCACGAAGACCGGATCGTCCGTCTCCATCGCCGGCGTCTTGTGCATGGAGGCGAGCAGGTCGTTGGGGCCGACGAACATGGCATCGACGCCTTTCACGGCAAAGATGGCGTCGCAGTTCTCAACGGCGGAGACATGCTCGGCCTGGACGATGACCAGAATCTCGTCGTTGGCACGGCGGTAGTATTCGGTGGCGTTGGTCTGGAAGTTCAGGATGTGCAGCCCGCCGCCGACGCTGCGCCGGCCCTCTGGGGGATATTTGCAGACGGCTACGGCTTCTTCGGCTTCTTCTGCCGAGCAGCACATCGGGAAAACAATGCCATAAGCGCCTGCATCTAAGGCGCGCTTGACGTTCTCCAGGCTGTTGGCGGGCACGCGGGCCAGCGGGATGCCGCCCGCATCGGCCACGGCCCCGAAAATGGTGGCGGCCGTCTCCCAGTTGGCCGGACTATGCTCGATGTCCAGGGTCAGCCAGTGGAAGCCGGCGCGGGCCATGAACCGGGCGGCCATCGGGCTGGCGAGCGAGAGCCAGGTGCCGACCTGCGCATGTCCTTCTCTCAATGCGGCTTTGACGGTGTTAGTACGCATTCCTGTTTCCTCCAAAACTAGGCTTTCAACTTTACGCGAAGCGTGGGCGAATCCCAGACGTCGGGATTGACGACGTTGTCGGGGCGCTCGCCGTGCATCAGGACCAGCGCATTCTCTGCCGATTGCAGGCTCATCGCCTCTACGGACTCCGCGGCATTGAAGGCGTTGTGCGGCGAGAGCAGGCAGCGTGGGGCGCGGCGCAGGGGAGAATCGGGCGGCAGCGGTTCCTGCTCGTAGACGTCGATGGCCGCCCCGGCGATTCGGTCCTGCTCCAGCGCCGCCTGCAGCGCCGCCGGGTCTATGAGGACGCCGCGCGCCGTGTTGATCAAGTAGGCCGTTTGCTTCATCCGGGCGAAGCGGGCGGCATCGAGGAGATGGTAGGTCTGCGGCGTCGCGGGCGCATGGACCGAGACGAAGTCGCTCTGTGCCAGCAGCGCATCCAGCCCGACGAAGGTAAACGCCGGCAGGCCGTCGCCGGAAAAGCCCTGCTCGGCCAGCGGGGGGTCGCAGACCAGGATACGCATCGCAAACCCGGCGGCGCGGCGCGCCACGCCCTGCGCGATCCGTCCGAATCCGATCAGACCCAGCGTCTTGCCATAGACCAGCACGCCGGGGACCTCATCCCAGCCGCCGGAGCGCATCAGGGAGTCCGCTGCCGGAATCTTGCGCACCAGGGCCAGCATCAGCCCGAAGGTGTAGTCCGCCACGCCGTCCGCCATCGCGCCGGGCGTGTTGGTGACCACCACGCCTGCCTGCGTCGCCGCTTCCAGATCCACGCTGTCGATGCCGATGCCGCACCGGGAGACGATCTTTAACGGCGGGCAGGCCGCAAAGACAGGCGCCGTGTACGCATCGCTCGCCGCCACGACCGCGTCACAGCCCTGCAGGATCTCAATCAGCTCGTTCTCCGGAATAGGCCCATACTTCGGAGGATGAACCACTCCGCATCCGGCCTCTTCCAGCTTTGCCACCGCCGCCAGACCGCTCGTCCAGACCGCCCGCGCAGTCACCGCTACTTTCCAGCTCATTCCTTCTCCCCCAATATGCCTCACGGCGGACTACCTCGCTTGTTCGCGTTCGTGAGGGCTTTTCCCTGCCGGGCACGGCGAACCGCAGAGGTCTTGAGTTTTCTTTGATCCCGATGACGGCAAGTCCTGGTCCTACTCGCATCCGGCCCTCCTTTGGTTATGCCCGCATAAAATCTTTATTCTTTACCTTGCCGGCGTGGAACAATATGCCCGGCGGAGCAATCAGAATTACTGGCGCCAGTTCTAAGATCTAAGAAGCGAGGAACCGTCGAGAAGCGCACCGAGAAGGGGCTCCTTTTAGGGAGCTATTGCTATCATCGCTAGCTAGATCACGAGCGTTAGCAGCCGTTCGGTCTGTGTTGCGCAGTAGCCTTCTCTCCTTCCCTCTTAACGAGCAAGATTCTGTCTATCCGGCTGGAACCGGTCGAAAGGAGGACTATGCATCGATTCTGTCTCGGAAGTAGTTTAATTTGCAATCATCACTTTCTTTTATACGCTTCGCTCCCCGCCGAAAACGGGCGACGAGGCCAACGCACCAACGGGTACCGGATTTGCTCCGGCAGCCGGAACTGCTGGAGCAACACCAGCCGCCTATTCTCCTAAAAAAGCAGGCTGCCGAATGTTTTGCAGATCCTTCCTCGGAAGAGCTAGCAGGACTGCAAGCCTCCAACGGCATCTGCTGAGGATAGGCGGCTGGCTGCACTCCTCTTTTTCCTCAAGACGATTTAGTTTTCTTTCTTCGGGCGACTGAAGTCGCAACAAGAGCACGAAGTCGCCCTTCGGCGACTATCACTGATAAGCTTGTTCCTCTCCTCTTGAGTAAGTGGGGCTGGAAGGCAAAGGTAGAACCTGGCAGCGGTAGTCCGCGTAGGCGGACTTTGCGCCTTTGTTGCTGCGACTTCAGTCGCCCGAAGATGAAGGACTGAGGATCGCACGGGAACTTGAGAATAATCCGGCTTTGTTCAAGAATCCTAGAACCATAATGGAATACTTAGAAACGCAAAAGCAAAGCCAGCTTGAATCCTAATGGCAACTCGATCATTCGCTCTTCCGTGCGGAATGCAGCGGAAAAGACGACCTCGCTCTACGAGGTGGCCGTCGTGCTGCAAAAAACCTGATACATTCCGATTCGCCGGACGCTAAGAAGAACAGCCGGGCATCCGACGGATGCCCGGCTTGTTTGTTACTTCCGCACGAGGATGTCCTGCGGGGCGGAGATAGCGACCTTCTCTGGGCTGTAACACAGTCGATTTTTTTCGGACCTGACTGTCATATGCCGGTCAGGTCTCTTTTTGCTGTATAAAGTTTAATTGTAGGGCGTATCTTGTCGTTTTGTAGTCATTTGACGCTCTTTGACCGTTCTTTGACGGACCGCCTGTACTATGCTCCCAATACTTCGGAACCTCAGGGGAACAACAGAAGTTCGGCCCAAGCCATCGGGCCAACACCTGGAGGGACCGGAAATCAACCCTCTACATGGGATTTAGGAGACAGTGCGATGAATACGACACGAAGTATCACTCTGGCAGGGCTGGTTCTCATGACACTGACCTGCCACTCTGCCTTCGGACAGATGCGGCCTGCGGACCATTCGCTCCTGAACCGCAACCTGGGCCAGGCAAAAGTCGACCCGAATCTACTTCACTGGAACCGCAGAGAGCCGATTCCATTTCGGCCGTTCCCTCGCGTCGACCCGCAAACGGGCCGCCTTATCGCACCCGGCGCCCAGATCACGCTGCACAACGGCCGGCGAGTGGATGCCCGGACCTTCTACGACAGGTTGGACAATCTGGAGCGGCAGTTCAATCAGCTCGGTTACTCCCTTCGCGGTCCCGAACATCAGATCATGATTGGGGAGCTGAGGCCGCAGGTTAACCCAAAGACCCAGCAGCGTGAAATCTACACCGCTCATCTCAAGCCTAGTCCGGATCTGGACCGTCACTATCGTGGCTTACAGCCCGCGCTCATTCTTGACGAGCTACGGAAGCGAGGTGCCAAGATACCGGAGATTCGACTCAAGGAAAGGAAAGACCGCAATAAGCAGAGCAGCCTCCCTGGCGGCCATCCAGCGGGCATAGGGACAAGCTCGCTGATTACATGGCTCAACAATCCGCAGATGGTGCAGCAGATGGTGGCCGCATTGACCAAGTTGCTTCAGTCCGAGCCTCAGCACTACCAGTGGGGGACGAACTGGACTGGCTGGGGTGTGGGTGACCCAAACCTCTTTAGCGTTCAGGTCGGAGCGAATGCTATGGTGGAAGGTGGGACCGACTCGGAGCCCGGCGGCAAAAGGTCCTCCACGCACATGCACGTCGAAGGAGATGTCCAGGGATCCGTCTTTGGAAACAGCTTCGAAGTGGCCCGTGCGGTCGGCGACATGACGTCTACTGTGGACACAAGTAAGTCAGATTCGTCCGGTTCACTGGACTTCGACTTCTATGTGCTCGGGTTCCAGCTTGTCAGCGAGCACCACAGCAACGCGGCCATGGCCCTTTCGAACGGCGTTTCAGAAGACGTCAGCCCCCATGTCGGAACTACGATTCCGGTGGGTCCAATTCCGGTTACTGCTGAGATAGGCGTTAACGGCAGTGTCGGAGTCAACTATACGCTGCTGGTCGCACCCCTTACTGCCTCTGGTGAGACCACTCCATACCTCGATACGCAGGGCTACGTGAAAGCCGGCATCGGTGGTGACTTCTTTGGCTTCGGAGCTAGTGTTGGAGTGAAGGGACAACTAACTTTCCTCCAGGGCGATCTGGACTTCATCGCCCGGGCATCAATCGGTGACATCGGCCCGAACATTCTGCACCTAGCTGCGTGCGGACAGGATCAGTTCCACGCACTCAGCGGCGAGCTCGACCTGTACGCGGAAATCGACTACCTGTTTGGTAGCAGTGAATGGGACTGTAAGATCGCCGGATGGGATGGCTTCGACGCCTCCGGTACCATCTTCGACTACGATAAGCAGATCCAACTATGGTGATCTGAACTCTCCGCACACCCGCTACAAGATGAGGTTCTAGTAGCGGGTGTGCACAATAAACCCGGCGTAAGCCGTGTAGGAGATTTGCCATGAGCTACCGCAAGCTTATTCTGTTATCCATTTCTGCCGCGCTTCTTGCCTTTCTGGGCACGGTCTTCTTAACCGCTACGAGAGCCCGGTCGTCCGCTCTAGAGTTGCCGGGCTTTGTATATGGGAAGCGCTACATTTACCATATTGAGTGTTCCGCCGATGGTACGGCGGATCTTCGCAAGCTCCTGCAAGAGGGCACGAAGACCGCTGTCGGACTGCTAGCCACCTCACTGCACTTCCATACAGGGGGCGAGATGGAATTCGTGACCCTGGAGTCAGGGAGCAAGGGGACCCGAATGCTTTGCAGATTCCATCCTGATGCCCTGGAAGTCGCGCTGAACAATCAGCGACAACCGGCAGGCGAACGGAAGATCGGAGAGGATCTGAGCAAAGACACCCTGTTGGAAATCGGCTCGCATGGCGAGATCGTTTCTGTCCGATTCGATCCATCGGTCGCGCGGGAGTCAGGATCCTTCGCACGCACTATACTGGCCTCGTTCCAATTCGTCTCCCCGGCTTCGAGTGCCGCTCTGAAGCGACCATGGGAGACGCATGAGAAGGATCCTGCGGGGATCTTCCTGGTCCGCTACGAGCCGATTTCCGTCAGCGGTAATGGGTACGCCAGTGCGGAGGTAGTCATGTTTCGTAAAAGACGCATCCGTGAGGGCCAGCCATCTCAGGCTTCAAACGACGCGACTCCGCGTCTCGCTCAGCACACCATACCGGGCGGAGACCTGACCGCTGTAATCGATCTCGGCGGTGGCTTCCTCAAGTCTGTTCAGGGAAGTCAGACGAATGAGACCCAAGTGGCTGGTAAATCGGTTGCATGGTCGAAGACAACGGTCGATTTTCGCCTGGAAAGACAGGAAACGGTAGCAGAACAGGAGTTGTCCGGCCTGCAGGCGACAGGCGAAAAGTGTTGGCAGGCATGGACGGCAACGGCGCTGTATGCGCCGCCCTCCGCGGAGGAAGGTGAGCGGGATATGGAGCGAGCGACCCTCCAGAATGAGACGGCCGAGAGTCTGATGGCCCAGTTGGATGCCGTGGATAGGGATGGGTCCAACTCCAATGTCACAACGATCTTTCTGAAGCTGAAAGCGCTTCTTTACCTGCATCCGGAGGTTTGTGACCTCTTTGCAGAGAGGCTGGCAACTGCTCCGACGGAGAGTCGCGCGATGGGTCTGCTCTCAGAAGCTTTCAGCGAGGTCGGGAACCCACAGGCGCAGGCGAGCCTCATCGCAGCCGCCCGGGCAAGGACTAATGATGCCCCCGCGATGTGCAAGCTAATCGCCGCTTTGGGAATGACGCCAACGCCGACACTGGAAGCGGTTGCGACGGTCAAGGATGCCGCACTTGGCGCAAAAGATCCAGATGTCCGTGCAACGGCACTGTTCTCCTTGGGAATCATGGCGCACCGTCTGGAAGCTATAGACTCGAAGGGCGCCGACGATATCGTCCTGTGGCTCATCGGACGCTTTGGCTCTACCAGGACAACAGATGACAGCCGTATTCTGTTGGGTGCGCTGGGAAATGCAGGCACTGCCACGGCGCTTAGCGGCATTCAACCCTTCCTGATGGCCAATACCCCGGAAGTCCGTGCCGCCGCGGTAGTCGCACTGCGTTTCATACATAATCGGCAGGTAGACGCATGCCTGGACCTTGCTCTTACCCGTGATCCGTCGGCTAGAGTCCGTGAAGAGGCGTCCTTCGCGCTTAGCTTTCGGCCAATGAGTCCGGAATGGTTCGCGGTTCATAAGGCTGCCCTGAAATCAGAGAAGGCTGCTTCCATCCGTATCCGTCTGCTCGAAAATCTGTGGGGTGCGCGACAGCAGTTTCACGAAGCGCGTCAGATCGTAACGATGGAAGCGAAGCATGACGCCGATCCAAGCGTCCGGAAGGCGGCCCGTCAGATGATGGGCGTGGGCAGCGTTACCGGCCCGCAGTAATAGCGGGCACTACTGAACACAGGTGACTCACATATACCCTATAAGGGTCTCTCACTGGAGAAAGGAAAAGATCGTGTTCTCTCGATTCATGATAGTAGTCGGTATCGGATTAGGCATAGCATTTTACCTGCCTATGGCCACGGCACAAAGTGTCGATACAGGACAGAATGAACTCCAATCCTCTCGCACGAGGTTCGACAAGGGAAAGTCGGAGAATAATAAAACCGACCATCCAATCTATAAGGGCCTGAAAAAGCGATTGGCAGTCATGGATGTGGAGATCAAAGCCGCGATCCCGACGATAACGCCTTCGTCATCGGACCCGTCCGCGCCGGTAGATAGCATGACGCCGCCGGCTCCAGCCGATTTTGGAACGGGCTTGACCGAAATATTGCTGACAGCACTAAGGGAGAAAGATCAGTTTGTCCTTTTCGAACACATTCCCAGCATGGATGCTCCATCAGGAGCAGGTTCAAATTCTTTAGGGCCATCGGCGGCTCCAACAGGAGCTAACAGCAACGGGGGGAATAGCGCCCCGACCGCAACATCGATGCCGCCGCCTAGTGGACCGGCAATGGGTGCGAGAGGCAGCAGTCCCACGATTTTGTCTGATCCAACAGGCTCGACAAATCAGACCGGTTCTATACCCTCCTGGCTTCCGGTGCAGGCATTGGTATGTACAGCAGTAACGGAGTGCAGGCTAGGGCGTAATGGCCGAAATCTGAGCTTCAAAGATAACATTGACTGGCGGGCCGATAATTTGGAGGCGACTATCGTACTGGATATGCGCATCTTCGATACGGCAACGGGAGAGATTCTCTATGCCACATCGGCAGAAGGCCATGCCAAAAATTCTAGTAGTTCTTTTGGCGTCCATGTAGGTGGGTTCGGGTTTCAGAATCAAGCATCGCGCGTAGACCCGCTCACTACTGCCGTCCGTCAAGCCATCACTAAGGCGGTCGATTTGCTCTGCGACAAGCTGCAGGAGGGCCCGTGGGAAGGTCGCGTGGTGGAGACGGATGCCGAAGGGGATACCGTATCGATGGTTTATCTCGATGCTGGATGGCGAGAAGGCGTCCGCGTGGGTGATGAATTTGAGATACTGCATCCCGGCCGCCCGATCATAGAGGAGGGAACCGGGCGCATCCTCGGACGTACAAAGGACAAATACGTGGGCCGCTGTCGCGTGGAGGAAGTCCAGGAAAAGATAGCGAATGCAACGCCTTTCGAGGGTACCGGCTTTCAAAAAGGGGATGTGGTACGAATCGCCAGATCAGGCGCGACAACAGAGCAACCGTCGCGCAACCCCTAATCGGAGCAGACGCCAGTTCGGAACACTTCAAACAGTCCCTATCAGGCATGTATCTGAAGTAGATACATGCCTGATTCTCTTCACACAGTGATTTTGCCCCTGCTGCCTCCTAATCCCTGATCCAAACTTGACGAACCATACGGACATGTGATATTTTGATTAGTGTAAGCCTTTCTGTCAGCCGGTCGTCTACCAAGAAGAGAATCTTATTCCACGAGTACGCAACAGCACATCTCTTGCCATTCCGCTAACTTCCGGCCTCTGATCGAGAGACCATCATCCTTACGGCAACTGCATTCGATCCTTCACCAGTCATCGTCTACCTTACTTAAGAAGAGAATGAACCGAGCCTGTCGCATAGAACTTTTAGGTGGATTGCGGGTGCAGCAAAACGGACAAACGGTGTCGCGCCTGCAAACCCGTAAGACAGAGGCTCTGCTGGCCTATCTGGCGCTCTATCGGCAACATGCCCATCCCCGCGAATTCCTGGCCGATCTTCTCTGGCCGGAGGAGGAGCCGCAGATCAGCCGCCACCGGCTCAAGCAGGCTCTGTATGCGATCCGCAGTGTGCTCGAACCAAAAGGAATATCCCCTGGAAGCCTGTTGATTGCCGACCGCATGGAAGTACGGCTCAACAAGGAGGCCGTTGAGATCGACGTCGCCGAGTTCGAGGAGCTGCTTCGCTCCAGCCTGCGGATAGAAGATCCTTCCGAGCGTATCCCGCTTCTGGAGCAGGCGCATGGCCTCTATCGAGGGGAATTGCTTCCCGGCTATTATGAAGACTGGCTGATATCGGAGCGAGAGCGGCTGGGGGAAGCCTACCGCAATGTGCTCAGCCGTCTGATGACGGCACGGGCCAAGATCAAGGATTTGGCAGGTGCGATCGAGGCGGCCAGGAGGGCCATGGAAGCGGATCCTCTGCGGGAAAGTTCGCACTATGACCTGATGCGTCTTTACGTCGCGGCCGGACAACCCGAACAGGCTCTAAGCCAGTATCGGCAGTTGGAGAGTATTCTGGCGGGGCAGTTAGATAGCGCTCCCTCCCAGAAAGTTAAGACCCTGGCCGAGCAGTTACTGGTAGAGAGATCTCTTACAGCCCCCTCAGCCGAACAGGAGAGCCTGCCGAGGCTTGAGGAGATGTCGCCCGCACCGTCTCTACCAAGCGGCATCGTGACCTTCCTGATGACGGATATCGAAGGCAGCACGCGCTTATGGGAGCAGTCTGCAGAGGCCATGCGCCGGGCTCTCATCCGCCATGACGCGCTTGCTAGGGACATCATCCAACGGCACGAGGGAACTCTAGTCAAAAGTCGGGGAGAAGGCGACAGCCTCTTTTGTGTGTTTGCCCAAGCCGGTCAGGCTCTTGCAGCCGCCTGTGCGCTGCAGCAGGCCATTCAGAGAGAAGCTTGGCCGGAGCCGTGTTCCCTACGTGTTCGGATGGCTTTGCATACCGGCCCGGCCGATCTTCGGGAAGGCGACTATTATGGTCCGGTGGTCAATCGCTGTGCCCGGCTAAGGGCTATCGGACATGGCGGACAGGTCTTGCTCACGGCAGCCTGCCAGGCTCTGCTGCCGGAAACACTGCCGGAGAGAGCCAGCCTGCAGGAATTGGGCGTGCATCGCCTGCGGGATTTGGAGCGTGGTGAGTTGGTCTACCAACTGCGGCATCCGGCTCTTGTTGGTGATTTTCCGCCGCTTGGTTCTCTGCAAGCTTATTCCACCAATTTGCCGGTACAGTCCAGCTCTTTCATTGGGAGAGAGCGGGAGATCGCGGCGGTGAAGCAGTTGTTGGGGGCAACCCGGCTTCTCACGTTAACCGGAAGCGGAGGGTGTGGCAAGACCCGGCTGGCTTTGCAGGTAGCGGCAGAAGTGTTAGAAGCCTATCCGGACGGCGTCTGGCTGGTAAAGCTGGAGGCTCTTTCGTATCCTGATCAGGTCGTGCAGGCGGCGGCAAGCGCACTGGGTTTGCGCGAGGAGCCAGGTCGGTCTCTTGAGGAGACGGTGATAGACTACCTTAAGTCTCTGAAGACGCTTCTTGTGCTGGACAATTGTGAGCATCTAGTAGAAGCCTGTGCATCTCTGACGGCCCGGCTGTTGGAGATGTGCATGCATCTGAAGATAATGACGACCAGCCGGGAGGCTTTGCATGTGGCGGGAGAGTTGGTCTGGCGGGTGCCCTCTCTGTTGCAGCCAGATCCGCAGAAATTGCCCCAGGAGGAGAAAGAAATAGCTTCGGTGTTGCTGGAGTATGATGCCATACGTCTGTTTGTGGAGCGGGCACGTTTCCAGAGATCGGACTTCCGATTGGATCGAAGGAATGTGGAAGCGGTAGCTTTGGTGTGTCATCGTCTGGAAGGAATACCTTTAGCCATCGAACTGGCAGCAGCCCGAGTACGGGCGATGAGTGTCGAGCAGATCGAACAGCGATTGGAAGATGTTTTCCGCCTGTTGGCGGGAGGCAGTCGTACGGCACCTACGCGTCAGCAGACGCTCGAAGCGGCTATAGAGTGGAGCTATAAGCTTCTGACCGAGCCGGAACGGTTGCTGCAGGAGCGGCTTTGTGTGTTTGCCGGTAGCTTTATGCTCGAAGCGGCAGAGGCTGCTTGTTCAGGTGAAAGTCTGGCGGAGTGGGAAATTTTGGATCTGTTGACTAGCCTGACGGACAAGAGCCTAGTCGGTTTTGAGGAGCACCAGGGAGAACCGCGTTATCGGCTCCTGGAGACGGTGCGCCAATACGGCTGGCAGAAGCTGGAGCAGGAAAGGACGTTGGACCTGTGGCGCAGGCGGCATCTGGACTACTATCTGATCCAGGCAGAAGAGGGCAAGTCACTAGACTGGCTGGAGACAGAGCATGATAATCTGCAAGCGGGTCTGGCATATTGTCAGGCTCAACAAGACGCTGCTCAGGAGGGCCTTCGTCTTGCAGCATGTGTTTATCCATTCTGGAACATGCGCGGCTACTTGAGTGAAGGCAGAGAGAGATTGAAGGCAGCGCTCACACACGAAGGAGCCGAGCAACCTATGCAGGTGCGGGCAAAGGCACTTCTTCTCGCCGGGTGGTTAGCCTATAGGCAAACAGATTATTCCGAAGCGCGATCCCTTATGGAAGAGAGCCTGACTATCTATCGAAAATTAGAGGTTAAACAAGGTATTGCTGATGCCTTGAGCTGCCTGGGAGTTCTGGCTTTTGAGCAGAATGATCTTGTGATGGCCCGGACTCTAGAGGAACAGAGCCTGGCGATTAGAAAGGAAATAGGAAACAAGGGAAGTATAGCGTCCTCACTAAATAATCTAGCCAGCATGGCTTGTGAACGAGGTGATTACAATACTGCATGCAGTCTTCATGAAGAGAGTCTGGCGATAAGGAGAGAGTTAGGAGACAGGCATGGGATCTCCATAGCACTTCATAACCTGGGCGAGATCGCGCAATTGCAGGGAGACTATGCCGAGGCGCGCGTGCTTCTAGAAGATAGTTTGGCGATCCGGAGAGAACTGGGAGACAGGGGAGGGATTGCTGCAGCGCTCAGTAATCTAGGCGTGTTAGCTTGTGAGCAGCAAGAGTATGCAACAGCGCGCATGCTGCATGAAGAGAGTCTGGAGATACGAAGGGAGTTAGGATATAAGTCGGGGATCGCCCAATCGCTTCATGATCTAGGGGTGGTAGCTGAGAAATTAGGCGACTATGCGACTGCTCGCACGAGGTATACTGAGGGGCTGGTAATAAGAAGAGAAACCGAAGATAAGGGCGGACTCTGCGGTTCACTGGAAGGGTTTGCCAGCCTTGCGGAAGAGCAACGGCAATATGATCGCGCTGCTTGTCTCTGGGGAGCCGCCGCAGCATTGCGGGAAGCGATTGGTTGGCCTTTGTCGCCCATTGAGAAAGCAGGCCAGGATCGCCAGGTCGCCCTAGCTCGTGCTGCATTGGGAGAAGAGAGATTTGCTGCCGCCTGGGAGCAAGGACATAAGACGCCCACCGAGCAGGCTGTCCAATTCGCTCAGGAAGAAACAAGCTAGGCAGGAACAGGCCCGCTCGTTATACCAATGAGCAGGCCTATTCATAAGAACAGTTCGAGCAGGTGCTTACAGATTGAGATCGAAGTAGTAAAGAGACTGCCCATCGTCAGTCACCTTCATGAGGGAGGGTCCCTTCATGCTTTTGGCATGTCCATCCATGAAGGAGACATTGGCCATACCTTTGTTGAAAGACCCGACTGGATCGGCTGGATCGCATGTGTTCGTACCAGTACCACCGCTGTGGAGGGGATTGGGGCCGGTAAAGGACCATCTGGAGGAATAGCCTTGATAGTTGGGTTTGGCGCTGATATCAACACATTGACCCATGACGGCCTGATTCACTGATATATCACCGTGCCAGCCGAGGAAGTCCGCAGAGTCAAACAGGAAGGCGTAAGTGGATGGTGAGCTTACCTCAGAATATGCGACGCTTTGCACGACGGTACATGGGGGATACCCTGAAATACCACACATGCATTGTTGAAAAATGGAGCATGGGCGGGTTGCAGCAACACCAAGCGGGGCATAATATTTGATTCCTCCCCGCACCGTTTTATTAGATCCATCGGTGAGCCAGTAAGGAAAGCCCTCGATTTCCGCACGGCCCATGATGCCATAGCTAAGCCGGTAGTCCAGACTGTTAATGGGGGCCTGGTTGGTGTAGGGACTATCCGGGCAGAAGAGGATAGCGTAGTTCTTGCCGTAGGGCTGGATCAGGTCCTGCCAGGTCAGCAAGCCCTCCCCTTTGTAGCCCTGTCCCGGAACGGGATATTCCCAGCCTAGCGGCAGGGTTTCGTCGTAGTCCTGGATATACATTTGCACGCCCAGATTGAGTTGCTTGAGATTAGATAGGCATACTGTCTTTCGGGCCTGCTCTCTAGCCTGAGCAAAGACAGGAAAGAGAATGGCTGCCAGAATCGCGATGATAGCGATTACGACGAGCAACTCGATGAGGGTGAAGGCGTTACGAAGTCTTCGAGAGGAAACCATGCGTCTGTCCTCCATTTCTGGAAAGTTGAAAAACGAAAGGTCTGGCATATTGTTTTCGAGGCAGTAGATCGCTCTGAAACGACCGACAAAAATGAGCAGCCCCATTATAGCATGATAATAAAAAAAACGCAATGAAAAGCTTCACAATGGTGGTGTGAATTTTCTCATAACAGGATGAAGAGGCAATTTTATGAGAGCTTACTCCGTGAAGGTTAGACCTCATTATATAGCCCGTTCTCTTCAGTTGATGACCCGAGTTGCTTACGCAGGCCGGGTCCTTTTTGGCTGCGCGCATGCTTGCATGGCCGTATCGTGATCTCGTTTATCGCCATTTGACGCTGTTTGACCCTCCTTTGACGGGCCGCCTGTATCCTGTCCCCAACGACAAGGCTTCAGGATGCTAAATCCAACCAGCCGACATCCATTCAGTAACGATCCAGGCAGGCATGTCTAGGAGGAAAATACCATGAAATCCAATACCACCGTTCTGCAGGCAAGCTGTGTTGTCATCGGCGGTCGCTCTGGCAAGCAGATGGCTCAGCCGGGGACCCGAGCACAGCCGGCGCGTTTTCATCACACCTTCGCCTGGGAAAGCTGGGCGATTATTGCCATAGGGATAGCCGATCTCGTGACGACGCTGGTCTGGATCCACTTCTATGGCGCTCAGGAGGCCAATCCACTGTTTGCGTTCTTCTGGCGGCACGGTGTATGGGCATTCATTGCTGCCAAGTCCATCTTCCTGATGGGGCCGCTGATTTTCCTGGAGTGGGCACGCCGAAGCCGACCACGTTTTGTTCTCCTGGCTTCGCGCTTTGTGATCGTGGCCTACCTGCTCCTATACGTAGTGGGTGTTGCTCGGTTAAATGCGAGCGACTACCTTTCCCTGCCTTCTCCCGATCTGCAGATAGCGTGCAAATAGACACAACAGGTCCTGTCTACCTTTTGACAAGGATGTCCTGCGGGGCGGAGATGGCGACCTTCTCGGGGTTATAGTAGGGATAGGCCTTGCTCAGCGGCGTGCGCGCTTTGATGGGGAAGCGTGCTTTGACCTGGTAGGTCAGCGTCACGGTCTGCTGCGGGTCCAGCTTGGTCAGATAGACGATGATCTGCCGGGCCGCCAGGGTATATTTGCTGATGGTCCTCTTCTGGACCGCCTCCTCCAGCCGGTCGGGCAGGACCGTAAAGCCGGGCGGCACGCCCAGGTCGATGAGGGGCATGTCGGCGATGCGGTCGGTGTTGTTGTGGATAGTGACCGTGACGGTAGCCGTATCGTCCTGCGCTAAGGTCGTCTTGTCGTAAGCGACTTTCAGCGAGAGCGGCTCCAGTGCGACTTGCGGCTCGACCATAGTCCAGGGGACGTAGTAGCGGCCGGCGATCTGGTAGAGCAGTGATCCCTCGCCCTCGTACTGCAGGTGGATGGCGTTGTCGCCGGGCCGGATCTTATCGCCGATGTCGACCTGGCGCATCACGTCGCTGTCCTCCGGAGTGATGGTAAAGGTGGTGACCGGCTGCCCGTTGGCGAGAACCGTCACCTTGCCGCGACTGCCGCCACCCACGCCGTTACGGCTGGCGAAGAGGAGAGCTTTCATGGACCAGACCGTGCCCTGTGTCGATCCCCAGGTGCCGAATCCGTCCTTGCTCTGCACCAGGTGCGTCAGGACCTTGTTGATGAAGCCGGCGTTGCGGCCCCACTTGACCAGGCCGTAGGCGGCCAGCCCCGTGGTCTCCAGGTCGGCGCCCTTTTCCACCGCGCCGGTGAAGGTCGGCGTGTCGCCCGTTTCCCAGAAGGCGCTCTTGTCGGTCTGCTTCGCCGTTTCGATCAGGCTGTTGGCGACGCGGGCGGCCGTCTCACCATCCCGTTCCATGACCGTAAAGAGGTTGAGGATCACAGCCAGCGTGTAGGGGTCTTTCGCCTCATTGAGATGTGCCCGGACGTACTCGACGCCGCGAGCGATCTCCGGTCCCTGATAGCCGCTCTCGGCTAAAGCCCAGGCGACGTAGGCTGTTGTGCGCAAGGCGCCTGTCTGCCGGTTGATGATCCCCTCGGCAATGCCCTGATTCGTTTCTTGCCAGGTGCCGTCCGCCTTCTGCCGCCCGGCCAGCCAACGCTGGGTCCGCTGGAGGAGCGCCGGGTCCACGTCGTGGACTTTCGCCATGTCGCTGAACTCCAGCAGGCCGTAGGCCGTCAGGATCTGATGGGCCGGCTCGTCGCCGAACCAGGAGAAGCCGCCGTTCTTGCACTCGAAGGTCACCAGCCGCTGATAGCCGACGTTGATGTAGCCTTCCGCCTTCATCTGCAGCTCGGGGTTGATGTGCTTGGTCTGCTTGAGATAGTCCAGCACGA